>NZ_JARGOQ010000075.1:0-8566 GCF_029233945.1 Sneathiella sp.
AATCCGATCCGGATATCAATATCCCGATCATTTATGTGTCCATGACCCATGAGGGCATTTCTCCTGAGGACGGGGAACGCCTGCTGATCAGGCCAATGGAGCTGGAGCTCCGCTCAATCGAGGGCGTCAAGGAGATGACCGCGAGTGCATCAGAAGGCCACGCCTCCGTCACGCTCGAATTCGATGCCGGTTTCGATGTTGACAAGGCGCTTCAGGATGTACGCGAAAAGGTTGACCTCGCCAAGACCGAACTGCCGCAGGAAACGGATGATCCGACGGTTAATGAAGTCAACTTTGCGCTTTTCCCGGTGATTGTGGTGACCCTGTCAGGGGACGTCCCGCTCAGAACCCTGATCAAGCTCACAAAAGAACTTGAGGATCGGGTGGAAGGCCTGCCGGGCGTGCTGGAAGCCGATATCGGCGGTGATCGGGAAGAAGTGCTGGAAGTCATCATCGATCCCGTAAAGCTTGAGAGCTACAAGATTTCGAATGCCGAGCTTGCCAATGCGGTCGTCTCCAACAACAAGCTGATTGCCGCCGGTTCCATGGACACCGGCAAGGGACGTTTCGCCATCAAGGTACCGGGTCTTTACAAAAATGCCTCGGACGTTCTGGACATTCCTGTCAAGGTCAACAATGAAGGCGTGGTCACGCTTCGCGATGTGACAGAAATCCGGCGCACCTTCAAGGATGCCGACAGCTATGCCCGGCTGAATGGTCGACCTGCCGTGGCGCTGGAAATCAAGAAACGCGTCGGCGAAAATATTATCGAGACGATCGAGGCCGTCAAAATAGCCGTCGCCGAAGAGCAGAGCTACTGGCCGGAAAATGTGGTCGTGACCTATTCGCAGGACCGGTCCGAAGATATCCGGAACATGCTGCTGGATCTGCAGAACAATATCATCAGCGCCATCATTCTGGTCATGATCGTGGTGATCAGCGCGCTGGGTGTCCGCACAGCGGGCCTTGTCGGGCTTTCTATCCCCGGGTCTTTCCTGATCGGCATTCTGTATATGTATCTCATCGGGCTGACCATCAATATCGTAGTTCTCTTTGGGCTCATCCTCGCGGTTGGCATGCTGGTGGACGGCGCCATCGTTGTAACGGAATTTGCCGATCGAAAAATGGCGGAGGGCATTCACAGGAGGCAAGCCTATGCCCAGGCGGCCAAGCGCATGGCCTGGCCGATTATCGCCTCAACCGCGACGACACTTGCCGTTTTCATGCCGCTGATGTTCTGGCCGGGCGTGGTCGGGGAGTTCATGAAATACCTCCCCCTCACCCTGATCACAACGCTGACCGGATCGTTGCTGATGGCGCTTGTCTTCGTGCCGACACTGGGGTCGGTATTCGGCAAGGCGGGCTCAACCAATTCCAAGAGCCTAGCGGCGCTGGCGGCGGCGGAAAGCGGCGATATCCGAAGCCTTGGTGGTTTTACGGGGCGCTATGTACGCTTCCTCGCCATCTGCATAAAGCATCCCGCAAAGATTGTCGTGCTTGGACTTGTAACCCTTGTCGGAGTGCAGGTCTATTATGCGACCCATGGCAACGGCGTTGAATTCTTCCCGGATGTCGAACCGGAAATGGCGCTGGTTTATGTCCATGCGCGCGGCAATATGTCCACAGATGAAAAAGACCTGCTTGTCAGGCAAGTCGAAAAAGAAATCCTGAAAATAGATGATTTTACATCTCTGTACACACGGACAGGCGGACCAGCGCAAGGCCAAAATGTTTCCGAAGATGTGATAGGCACGATCCAGATGGAGTTCAAGGACTGGCAAGAGCGCCGTTCCGTGGAGGAGGTTTTCACCGACATTCGCGAACGCACGGCCCATCTCACCGGGATCGTTGTAGAGGCTCGCAAACCCGATAACGGGCCGCCAACCGGAAAGCATGTACAGATACAGCTTTCGTCGCGCAATCCGGATCTCCTCCCCATTGAGGTGGCGAAAATTCGCAATCATCTTGAAACCAATGTCAGCGACCTGATCGACTTGGAAGACAGCCGCCCTATTCCGGGCATTGAATGGCAGATCACCGTCGATCGGTCACAGGCCGGCCGCTTCGGGGCGGACATACAGACCGTGGGCAAGACAATCCAGCTCGTCACCAATGGCATCAAGGCGGATGAATACCGTCCGAACGATGCGGATGACGAGATAGATATCCGCCTGCGCTTCCCCGATGACAAACGCAGCATTGATCAGCTTGATAATCTGCGGGTGATGACAAGTAATGGCATGGTGCCAATCTCGAACTTCGTCAAACGCGAGGCCCGTCAGAAAGTCGGAACGATCAGCCGCTCCGATTCCAAACGGATCATGACCGTCAAGGCCAATGTCGCTGCCGGTGTTTTGGTCGATGATAAAGTGCAGGAAATCCAGGCCTGGATAGTGAATGAGGCAAATATCGACCCTGAAGTATCCTATGTGTTCAAGGGGCAGGATGAGGAGCAGAAAAAGGCCGGAGAGTTCCTCGGCAAGGCTTTTGCCGTCGCCCTCTTTATCATGGCGATCATTCTGGTGACGCAGTTTAACAGCTTCTACCACGCCTTCCTGATCCTGACGGCGGTCATCATGTCGACCATCGGCGTCTTCGTCGGCTTGATCATAACCGGTCAGCCGTTCGGCATCGTCATGACGGGCGTCGGGGTCATTGCGCTTGCCGGGATCGTGGTGAACAATAATATCGTTCTGATCGACACTTACGCGCATCTGCGCAAACAGGGGATGGAGGCGATGGAGGCGGTTCTGAGAACCGGCGCGCAACGTCTGCGTCCCGTCATGCTGACAACCGTCACGACGATCTTCGGCCTGCTGCCCATGACCTTGCAGATCAACATTGATTTCGTCTCCCGCGAGGTCGTGACGGGGGCACCTTCTTCCCAGTGGTGGGTACAGCTTTCGACGGCGGTGGCGTTCGGCCTTACCTTTGCGACGCTCCTCACCCTGATCATGACACCGTCATTGTTGATGCTGGGGGCGAATGTCAGTAGTTTTCTGGAACGGCGCCGTGAGAAAAAGGCTGCGAAGAAGGCCCTGACAAACGCTCATCCCGAACCTGCGGAATAGGCCGTCATTGGCCCCTTCCCCAGCGATATTTCTATAGGTGAAATTGAAAAGGCTTGAGATCTCTCAAGCCTTTTCCTCTTCTTCCCCGCCTGTATCATCGTCATCTTCGTCGGAATTTTCCGCATCGGTATTTTTACGGGTTTCCTGCTCCTGCAATCGGCGATGGCTGAGGATGGAAAAGGGGATGGTTGCCATATAGACAATTGCGATCAAGGAGAGCAACTGCCACGGATAACTCGCAAGCACCGCCGCCAGTCCGCCAACCAGCAGCAGAACCGGCATAATAAAGCGACGGGCAATGCGAATGCGCTTGATTGAAAAAGTCGGAATACGGCTCGCCATCATAAAGGCCATGAACAGCATCCAGGCGGCATTCAGGATGGCGGAGCGGAAGAGTTCGCTCTCCGTATAGAAATTCATCACCATGAACAGAAGCGAAATAGACGCCCCCGCCGGCGCGGCAATGCCGGTAAAATAACGACTGGCCCAAGCAGGTTGTTTCTCATCCAACATGGAGTTGAACCGCGCGAGACGAAGCGCGCAGGACACCGTAAAAATAAGAGCAATAATCCAGCCGACACCGCCAAGGCCACTTTCAAGCGTCCAGAGAAAGAGGACGAGGCCCGGCGCGACACCGAAGCTGACAAAATCGGACAGGGAATCAAGTTCCGCGCCAAATCTCGACGAGCTATTCAGCAGCCGCGCCATCCGTCCATCCAGCCCGTCAAGCACACCCGCCGCCAAAATCGCAATAACCGCCATCTCCCATTTCTCATCCAGCGAGAAGCGCACGGACGTGAGGCCAGCGCAGAGCGCCAGCATGGTGAGCATATTCGGGATCAGGGAGTTAAGCGGCATAAACCGCAAGCGGCGGCGCTGTTGGGTAGGCATTCAGCGAACCTCCAGCGCCATTGGTGCCTCGTTCTTGCCCTTCAGGTCGGCGATAATCGTCTCACCGCCAACCATTGACTGGCCGACACCGACAAGCGGCTCCACCCCCTCCGGAAGATAGATATCCGTGCGGCTGCCGAAGCGGATAAGACCAAATCGCTCCCCGGTCCGGACTTCCTGATTGTCAGTGAGATAGCAGACGATCCGCCGCGCAACGAGGCCGGCAATCTGCACGAACACGATGTCATTGCCATCCTTGTCGCGCAGGTGAACCGCATGGCGCTCATTCTCCTCCGATGCTTTATCGAGGGCCGCATTCAAAAACTTGCCCGGGCGATAAACCTGGCGAATGATGGTGCCGCCGAGCGGAACGCGATTGATATGTACGTTGAAAACATTGAGAAAAACACTGATGCGAAGGCGCGCATCTGATCCCATGCCGAGTTCTTCCGGCGGGACGGCCCGCTCGATCATCTGGACAACCCCATCGGCGGGGCTGACGATCAAACCTTCTGCGGTTGGTACATGACGGTCAGGATCGCGGAAGAAATAGACGCACCAGAGCGTCAGGATAACACCGATCCAGCCGAGCAGCGGCCAGGTAAACAGGAAAAGGGCAACGGTTATCGCGGCGAATATGGCGATAAACCGATGACCTTCCTGATTTATCGGCACCAGTACTGATTTTAGCGTGTCCATGTTTTCTTCCCTTCGGCATACGACCCGTTACTCAAACTAGGTCATACCGCATGTCATCGTCAAAAAGAACAAAAAGATGATGTTCCGAAACATCGACGCCATAGTATCGCTTAATCCAGTACCTGCTCAAGTTTCTCCTGATAACTCGCGGCTTCCTGCTGCCGTTTCCACATGGCGGCGTATTTGCCATCCATCGCGAGGAGGTCCTGATGACGCCCGCGCTCCTGAATACTGCCATTCTCAAGAACGATGATTTCATCCACTTCCACCACTGTGGAAAGACGATGGGCAATCACCAGCGTCGTGCGATTTTTTGAAACCTCGGCAAGGCTCGCCTGTATTTCCTTCTCCGTATGGGAATCAAGCGCGGAGGTGGCTTCGTCAAAGAGAAGTATTCTCGGCTGTTTCAGGATTGCCCGTGCAATCGCAACGCGTTGCTTTTCCCCGCCCGAGAGCTTCAAGCCCCGCTCCCCGACCATGGTTTTATAGCCATCGGGCAATTTCTCGATGAGTTTATCGATGCTGGCAAGACGGGCCGCCTCCTCGATTTCCGCATCGCTCGCCCCGGGGCGCCCATAGGCAATATTATAACGAATCGTATCGTTAAAAAGGACAGTATCCTGCGGTACGATGCCAATGGCAGCGCGTAAAGAATCTTGCGTCACATCTTTAATTTTCTGCCCATCAATCGTCACATCGCCCTTATCAACGTCATAGAAGCGGAACAGAATGCGTGATATTGTCGATTTCCCGGCGCCGGACGGGCCGACAATGGCCGTTGTCTTGCCCGACGGCACCGTGAAGGAGACATCGCGCAATATCTGCCGGTTGTCCTCATAGCCGAAATCGACATGGTGAAACTCCACCTCCCCGCCGCCCTCTGCAAGAGGTTTCGCCCCCGGCGCGTCATCAATCTCGCGCGAGACCGTCAGGAGCTCAAACATCTTCTCCATATCGACCAGGCTTTGCTTGATTTCGCGATAAACGAAGCCGAGGAAATTAAGCGGTTGGATGAGAAGCATCATAAAGGCATGGATCGCAACAAAATCACCGACCGTATAGTCACCAGCAACAACTCCGCGCGCAGACAGGATCAGGACGGCAATCAACCCGATACTGATAATAACCCCCTGCCCGATATTCAAGTAAGCAAGTGTCGTATTGCTCTTGACGGCGGCCGTCTCATAGGATGCGAGCGCCTTATCGAACCGGCGGGCCTCATGCCCCTCATTGCCAAAATACTTCACCGTCTCGAAATTCAGGAGACTATCAATCGCCTTGGTATTGGCCTCGCTATCCTTTTCATTCATAGTGCGGCGGTATTGAAGCCGCCATTCCGTCACCATCAGGGTAAAAACGATATAGCTGACCAGCGTTACCAGCGTGATCACTGACATCAGCCAGCCATACTGAACCAGCAAAATCCCGCAGATAAACAGGATTTTGAGCAAGGTCGGCGCAATATTGAACAGCATGAAGCGGAGCAGGAATTCAATTCCCTTGGTGCCCCGCTCGATCACTCGGCTAAGGCCACCTGTCTGCCGGTCCAGATGAAACCGCAGGGAAAGCCGGTGCAGATGCTGGAATGTATTCAACGCAACCTGACGGATTGCGTTCTGGCCTACTTTTGCAAACACCGCATCGCGGAGCTCGGCGAAGGCCTGCGTCAGGACCCGCGCAACGCCGAACGCAACGATCAGGCCGACCGGCATGACAATCACCGGATTGACGTCCCCCGTCATGTCGTCAACGATATATTTCAGGATGTAAGGGGTGTAGACGGACGCGACCTCAGCCATCACAAGAAGGATAACCGCGATGACGACACGGATTTTCAGATCCTGCCGACCGTCAACCCAGAGATACTTACCAAGAGTGCGCAGCGTCGAGAAATGACTCCGTGTGTCGGATTGGCTGTGACTGTCGAATGTCTGATTGCTCATGATTTATCCGCATTGACCCAAGATACAGTAACATAGCGCAAAGCCCGGCAATTAAGGCCGGTAAATTCCCTGCAACCGTCTTTTTGTGATGGTCACTACATCAGGATAAGAGAGAGGGCTCTATTCATGTTTGGGCAGGGTGAAAATCTGGCCAGGATAGATAAGGTCGGGATCGCGGATCTGGTCCTGATTGGCCTGATAGATCACGGTATATTCCACCCCCTCGCCATAAACGCGCCGGGCAATGCGCCAGAGGCTGTTTCCGGGCTGGACAATGGCGCTGAGACCGCCGCTTGCCTGTGCAAGGACGACATCGCTCGCCGGTGTTTTCTGAAATGGCAGCTCGACGCGCGAAATAATTTTTCCATCCGCCCCCTGCTGATCAATCCGGAGCGTGTGATTACCCGCCGGAATGGACTCATCGGGGACAAGCGACCAGTTGCCATCGCTATCGACTTCCGCCGTGCCAACCGGCTTGTTGTTTACATAGACAGTTATCCGATTGCCCGGTTGCCCGCGGCCCGAAAGCTCAAGCGTTCCCTTATCGTCATAATTAATGGCCCCGAGCGACAGATCCTTCGCCGCCGACACATCGCCCTTCGCATCGGGCACCTGCAAAAGCTTCGCCGAGGAGCCAGCCACCGCGCCGCTCACATCGTCTTTCGGAACCAGCATGGCAATGGCGGGAACCCGGTCTTCCACGGGAATCGTGCAATCGGGCACATTCATGATAACAAGGCTGCCGGACTCAAGCTCCTCTCCATCAGGATTGCGGGCGCTTAAATTCACGGTTTGCGATCCCGACGGGAGGGGTTTGCTTGATGTGAACACCCACTCCCCATTGACGGATGCGGTGACCTCACCGGTTTTATCCGCGCCGATATAGATGGCAACCACCGCCTCGGGCTCCGCTCGTCCGGCGGCTACAAGATCGCAATTCTGGTCAATGCGGATAATGTCGAAACTTGGCCGGGCGAGCGCGATACGCTTGCCTTCCGCATCTGAGGTATCGTCGAGATTTTTCTCAATGACTTTGGCTGCCGAAACCGTCCTCTGTTCCACAGCTTTTGCAGTATCTCCGTCCCCAGCCCCGGTGGCCGAGCTATCCGCGCCCGACGGGTCGGCGGTTTCGACCGGGCCCTGCGGATCCGATCCGAAAAACATGTCACTGCGGTGATAGAGAAACAGACCAGCCACTAAAAGTAGCAGAATTGCCAGGATACCAAATACGCGCACCAGAGCCTCACTCGATTAACCATATATGTCGCTATTATGAACCCCTGCGGCAATTCGCGCAATCTTTAGTAAAATTCGGGGATATAGCGGGCAAATTACTGTATTTTGTTGTTAATCGGTGGAATGCTTTTCAGGTAAGCGGCAATCGCGGCGAGATCATCATCAGTCAGTTTGGATGTGCTGTGACTGATCACTTCCTCCATACTGCCCTGGACATTATCAAAGTCCGGCATCATCCCGTCCTTCATGAAGCTAACGAGGTCCCCCTCCGACCAATCGCCAATCCCCGTCGCGGCATCCGGCGTGATATTGGAGACTTTCTCCCCCTCCCCGCCATTTGCGGTCCCGGCGAGATAAAGGCTCTCATCCGTCCCGCCCAGAAAGTTGCGCGGTGTATGGCATTCCCCGCAATGGGTCAGCGCCGCCACCAGATAGCCGCCACGCGCAATCGTCTCGCTGGCATTCGCGGGAGGAATATAGGGTCCGTCCTTAAAGAAAAGAAGCCGCCATCCCCATTGCAGCCATCGCCATGAAAACGGCGCAGAAATATCATGCGGACGGCTTTCTTTCGCAACCGGTGTCAATGACATCAGATGAGCTTTAATCGCGAGCGCATCTTTGTCCGTCATTTTGGTATAGCTGGTGTAAGGAAAAGCCGGAAAATAATACTGTCCTGCGGGAGAAATACCATGCTTTACTGCCTTCAGGAATTCCCCGTCCGTCCAG
>NZ_JARGOQ010000075.1:8666-12765 GCF_029233945.1 Sneathiella sp.
GCCGCCCTCTCGCGAGTGTCTTGATAGCGCGGGCATTCATGCGTCGCGCTATTCCTTCGGTTTACGGAACTGCTTGTGACAGCCGCCGCATGTACCGCCGGTTTCCTTGAGTGCCGCGCCGATCATTGCCTGATCACCCGTTTTTACGGCCGCGACCAGCTGCGTGGCCGCTGCCTGGAAATTGTCGATATCCTCCTGGAAAGCAGCTGTTTCCGTCCAAATTTCCGGTTTCGCACGGGACGCCTCAACGCCCGATCCTTCCGGGAAAAGCTTGGGCATGTTTGACGCAATCTCCGCAATTTCCGCCGCATTGTCATTCAGGGAGTCGCTATAGGACATTTCTCCCTTGGCGACCTTTGCAATGGCCCCCATGTTCATGCCAAGTTTCTTCATTTCCGCAATCCTGAAATCCGCCTCGGCGTTGCCGGTAGATTCAGAATGAGCGCTGGCTATACCGGCAAACAGAGCGCCGCCAATCAATACCGCCATAACCGGTTTCATGAGCATCTTCTTCATTTTCTAACTCCCAAGCTAGTTAAGTATAAGATCAATTCGATATGCCTTGCGCCTAAGACAGATGCAAAAGCCTAAGTTCATTGCGGGATAATAACAACCATTTCCGCGCCTCCCGTTCCATGAAGCTTGTCATGAGCACGAATGCGAACCTTTTTCACATGCATCGGCAGGGACAAGGTCATTGATCGGGTAAAAGGCTGCTCATCCTCATGCGGATGCATCAGGACCCGACTCCCGAGTTTGTTCCCATCCATATCCAGAATGTCCCAACGGTCAGCGTAATGGTCCCATCCCTCATCGTCATGGCGGACGGTCACACTGAAGCGATACACATCCGCATCGACTTTGACGACTTTTACATCAATGACATCCGCCTCGCCCGCCAAAAGGGGGCTTGACGATAAGAGCAGGAAACCGCACATAGCAAGGGTAAAGATACTTCTCATATCTCACTTTCTTCCGGTATAATTCGTGCCATGACCCAAATCTCTTCACTTTGCGTTTACTGCGGCTCCCGGATACCCCGGGACCCGGCCCATATTGATGCCGCCAAATCCCTCGGCAAGGCTCTGGCGGAAAACGGCATTCGGCTCGTTTATGGTGGCGGGCATGTCGGCCTGATGGGCGTCATTGCGGATGCCACGCTTAACTCTGGTGGACAGGTTACCGGGATTATTCCCGGTCATCTACATGATATTGAAGTCAGTCACGAGAAATTGACGGAACTGCATATTGTCGACAGCATGCATGCCCGCAAAGAGAAGATGTTTCAGACATCGGATGCCTTCGCGGTGCTTCCGGGTGGTCTCGGGACGTTGGATGAAACATTCGAAATGGTCACCTGGCGTCAGCTGCGCCTGCATGACAAGCCCATTATCCTTGTCAATTACAAGAATTACTGGCGTCCGCTCCTTGATCTGATGGCCCATATGATAGAAGCGGGATTCGTAGAGGAGCAGGCGCGTGGCTATTTCACCGTGGTGGAGGAGCTGAAGGACATCATCCCCGCCCTTGCGAAGGCGCCGGATGCGGAAGTAAAGCCCGATATCTCAAAATTTTAGAGGGAATTTGCTATTTTTTGCCGGATCGGCTTGCACAGATCGCCGACAATGATATTTTGCAGCCGCAGAACAACTAACCCATAGGCTAAGAAGGACGTCGATATGCCAAAAATTCAAGTCAAAAATCCGGTCGTGGAGCTGGATGGCGACGAAATGACCCGGATTATCTGGGAATTCATCAAAAATAAGCTCATTCTTCCCTATTTGGATATCGATCTGAAATACTATGATCTCGGGATCGAAGCCCGGGACGAAACCGACGACCAGATCACCGTGGATGCGGCGAACGCCATCATTAAATATGGCGTTGGCGTAAAATGCGCCACCATCACCCCGGATGAAGAGCGGGTTGAGGAATTCGGTCTGAAACGCATGTATCGCTCCCCTAACGGTACGATCCGCAACATTCTGGGCGGTACCGTTTTCCGCGAACCCATTATCTGCACAAACGTGCCCCGGCTGGTTCCGGGCTGGACAGACCCGATCGTCATCGGCCGTCATGCCTTTGGCGATCAGTACCGTGCAACGGATATGGTTGTAAAAGGCCCTGGCAAGCTCACCATGAAGTTCGAGCCGGCCGATGGGGGCGAAGCCCAGGAATTTGAAGTGTTTGATTTCCCCTCCGGCGGTGTCGCCATGAGCATGTATAACCTTGACGACTCCATTCGTGGTTTCGCGCGCGCCTGCATGAACTACGGCCTGAACCGCGGCTGGCCGGTATATCTTTCCACCAAAAACACAATTCTGAAAGCCTATGACGGACGCTTCAAGGACCTGTTTGAAGAGGTGTTCAACAATGAGTTCAAGGCCAAGTTTGACAAGGTGGGCCTGACCTATGAACATCGCCTGATCGACGACATGGTCGCCTGCGCAATGAAATGGTCCGGTAAATATGTCTGGGCTTGCAAGAACTATGACGGCGATGTGCAGTCCGACACAGTGGCGCAAGGGTTCGGCTCCCTCGGGCTGATGACCTCGGTCCTGATGACGCCCGATGGCGACACGGTTGAAGCCGAAGCCGCCCATGGCACCGTGACCCGCCATTTCCGGATGCATCAGCGGGGCGAGGAAACTTCGACCAACCCGATTGCCTCGATTTTTGCCTGGACACGCGGCCTGATGCATCGGGCTAAGCTCGATGGCAATGAAGAGTTGAAGAAGTTTGCCGAATCCCTTGAAAAGGTGTGCATTTCCACCGTTGAAGGCGGCGAGATGACAAAGGACCTTGCGCTTCTGGTCGGCCCGGATCAACCCTGGCTCACCACCAACCAGTTCCTGGATGCGCTGGATACAAACCTGCAAAAAGAAATGGCCTGATCCAGAGCCAATATCGCAATCCCAAAGAAAAAGCCGACCCAACCGGGTCGGCTTTTTTTACGCTGCTTATCTCCCGGCGTTAATCTTCTGCCGCCATGGCATCCTGCTCGGCCGCACTCTCTGGTCCGCCCTGCATGATTTCGGAAATAACCCCCGCATTGGCGAGAATTTTCCGCTCAATCTCTTTCGCCATCTCGGGGTTTTCCTTCAGGAAGCTTTTCGCCTGCTCCCGCCCCTGCCCGATGCGCTGACTGTCATAGGAATACCAGGAACCGGATTTCTCGACAATCTCCGCCTTCACACCGAGATCCAGAATTTCTCCGGTCTTCGAAATTCCTTCTCCGTACATGATATCAAACTCGATTACCTTGAACGGCGGGGCCACCTTGTTCTTGACGACCTTGACGCGGGTCTGGTTTCCAACAACCTCGTCCTTCGCCTTGATCTGGCCGATCCGGCGAATATCCAACCGCACCGACGCGTAGAATTTCAGCGCGTTTCCGCCGGACGTGGTTTCCGGACTACCGAACATCACGCCGATCTTCATGCGGATCTGGTTGATGAAAATCACCATGCAGTTGGAGCGCGAAATGGAGCCGGTCAATTTCCGCAAGGCCTGGCTCATCAATCGCGCCTGAAGTCCGACATGGGTATCGCCCATCTCCCCTTCCAGTTCAGCCTGGGGCACCAGCGCGGCCACACTATCGACCACCAGCACGTCAATCGCGCCCGAGCGCACCAGCGTGTCGGTAATCTCAAGCGATTGCTCCCCTGTATCCGGCTGGGAAATCAATAATTCATCGACATCCACGCCAAGCTTGCGGGCATAGACCGGGTCCAGCGCATGTTCAACATCGATAAAGGCACAGGTGCCCCCCTGCTTTTGCGCCTCGGCCACTACATGCAAGGCCAGCGTCGTTTTACCCGAGCTTTCCGGGCCATAAATCTCAACGACCCGCCCCTTAGGCAAGCCCCCAATGCCCAGCCCGATATCCAGACCGAGCGATCCGGTCGGGATCGCCGCCACGTCCAGAGTCTCCTGCTGGCCAAGCCGCATCACCGACCCTTTACCAAAGGCCCGATCGATCTGGCTCAAGGCCGCTTCCAACGCTTTTTTCTTATCCATGCCACCTGCTTCAACGAGCTTAAGAGCTGTATTTACCATCGATATCCCCTTATTCCATAGGTCCGTCCCGGATGCAACT
>NZ_JARGOQ010000112.1 GCF_029233945.1 Sneathiella sp.
GAAACATTCGTTACTGTTTCTTGACTGCCAATTCCTCGAACAAAAAAAGCCGCCGCTCCGATCAAAAGAGCCGAACCGATCAGGCATACTTCCACGCCGCCGATCTGATACAATGCGCCGGACATGAGCGTACCGAGCAGCCGCCCTCCCGCGTTCGCCATATAGTAAAAACCAACATTAAGGATGGTCTGATCTTTATCCGAGATAGCGAGAATAAGATAGGAATGGAGCGATGAATTAATCGCGAACAGAATACCGAACAGCGTCAACCCTCCCACCGTCACAACGCCGAGCCAAGCGAGATTATCCGCGAGAACAACCTGATCGGTCAGGAGGTAAATAAAGGCGGCAAGTAGCAAGGGAACAATGGCCAACGCCCCGCCCCAATGGCTCGCTGCGGTGATTTCAGCGGACAAACCATCCAGAGATTTTCGAACAAAGCGTGGCGCCACGGCCTGAACGAACCCATAGGCTATGACCCAGGCCGCCATAAAGCTTCCAATCTCGACAAAGCTCCATCCCAGAACTTCATCCAGATACAAAGGCACGCCGACAACGAACCAGACATCCCGCCCGCCAAACAGAAAGAATCGGGCCAGCGCGATCAGGTTTATGTCGCGTGTCTTGGAAAGAATGCGCGAAAAGGGCGGTTTTGAGGTCGGCTGTCCAGCTAGCTGTCTGAGAAGAAGGAAGGAGGCGATTAAAACGACCGCAAGGCCGGCCGCCATGACGATCAGCGCCCCTTCAAACCCGATTGCCGTCAGCAATGCGCCGCCGAGGAAGAAGCCTGCGCCCTTTAAGGCGTTTTTTGAGCCGGTCAGCGCCGCTACCCACTTAAACAGGCGGGAGTTTCCGCCCTCGGGCAACAATATCTTGATCGAGGATTTAGCGCTCATCTTGGTGAGATCCTTGGCGATTCCCGAGAGTCCTTGTGACAGGAAAACATACAGGACTGATATTTCCTTGGACCAACTCGGATCGAGCTGCGAGAGCATAAAAAGCGCCGCGATCTGCAACCAGAGGCCTGCATATAATGTAAAGCGCAAGCCCAGCCTCGCCGCGATCCAGCCTCCAACGAGATTGGTCACGACACCGAAAAATTCATACAACACGAAAAGTGAAGCAAGCTCTATAGGCGTGTAACCCAGACTATGAAAATGAAGAAGGACAAGCATCCGAAGCGCGCCGTCAGTCAGTGTCAGCCCCCAATAAGCGCTTGTAACAACCGCATAATCGCGCATCGCACTCATTGGATATCTTTCGCGACCTTCGCGGTTAATTCCCGCATCCGCCAGACATACCCGATTTCATTGTCATACCAGGCAAGGATTTTTACCTGAGTTTCATCAACAACCATGGTTGATGGGGCGTCAACAATAGAAGAGCGGCGGTCATTGACGAAGTCGGCGGAGACAAGCGACCGCGCCTCATAACCGAGAATGCCGTCAAGCTCTGCCTCGCTCGCGGCTTTGAAGAATCCGTTTACTTCCTCAACGGTCGTTGGCCGCGACATTTCCAGAACACAATCCGTAATTGACGCATTTAGCAGCGGCACCCTGACAGCGACGCCGTTCAGCTTTCCCGCCAGTTCCGGATATATCATGGCAATTGCCGTCGCCGACCCGGTTGAAGTGGGAATCAAGGAGTTCAACGCGGAACGAGCCCGGCGCAAATCCTTATGCGGAGCATCGACAATGACCTGCGTATTCGTGACATCATGAATTGTTGTGATCAGGCCGTGGCGAATACCAATATTCTCCTGCATCACCTTGATCAGCGGCGCCAGACAGTTTGTGGTGCAGGACGCATTGGTCAGAATATGATGCGCAGTCGGATCATACAGATGATCATTAACACCCATTACGATATTGAGGTCTGCGTCCTTAACCGGAGCCGCAACGATTACCTTTTTAACGCTCTCAGAGAGATAAGGTTGCAGCACATCCCGCTTCTTGAACTTGCCGGTGCATTCAATAACGATATCCACATCCCGCTCAGCCCAAGGTATTTCCTGCGGGTTGGTATGCTCGGAAAATGTCATGGAGAAGTTACCGGCATTCAGATACGGCTCTTCCCAGCTAACAGGGATATCGAGATGACCATGGACGCTATCGAACTCGAGCAGATGTGCTGCAGTCGCTGCGCCCCCTTTGATTTCGTTAATATGAACAATCTCAAAGTCGGGGGCATCTTCTTCACTCACGGCATGTTCCAATGCCGCCCTCAGGAACAAACGCCCCATGCGA
>NZ_JARGOQ010000009.1 GCF_029233945.1 Sneathiella sp.
TTCCTTGTCTGCGCCGCCGCTATGAGCATTTTCGCAAGTTATATCCAGGAACTCGCGCGGCGGAAAGACTTCATCAATATGCAGATGCTCGATGACGAACGGATGAAGAGTGATGTTCTCGCTGAAAAAGCGCAGGCGGCCAACCATTCGAAATCTGAATTTCTCGCCATCATGTCTCATGAATTACGGACACCGCTCAACGCGATTATTGGATTTTCCGAAATTCTGGAAAAAGAGATGTTCGGCCCCCTCGGCAGGGAGCAATACAAGGAATACTCCAAGGATATTAACGTCAGCGGACAGCATCTTCTGAGTATCATCAACGACATTCTCGATCTTTCGAAAGCAGAGGCCGGCAAGCTGATCTTGCAAGAAGAGGATGTAGCTGTTGTCGATATTGTCAATTCCACCTTGCGGATCATTCGCGATCATGCGGCAGAACGTGGTGTACGCCTTGCCTTTGATATACCGGCGCATGACTATCACATGACTGGCGATCCGCGCCTGTTGGCGCAGGTGTTTCTCAACCTCTTTTCCAACGCCGTGAAATTTACCCATAAAGGCGGGGCTGTGGCGATCAGCTTCGAGGAAATGGCGTCCGGTAACCTTGCCATCCGGATTAAGGATACCGGCATTGGCATCGATCCGGAGAATATTGAAAAGGTCTTCGCTCCCTTCGTGCAGATTGAAGGCTCGATGGCACGAAATTACGAGGGAACAGGTCTCGGCTTGCCGCTTACCAAGAATATTATGGAACTGCATAGCGGGACCATCACGCTGGATAGCCAGCTGGGAGAAGGCACTGTTGCCATCGTTGAATTCCCAAAAGAAAGAATGATCAATCACCTTTCTGGCGATGAAAACAAAAAGTTGCTTGTACAGGTCTAGGAGTGGACGGCAGGCAGCATAGCCTCTGTTCTCAATCGTGGGAAGATTACAGCGGCTTGGTGACGATCAACAGATGGCAGTGACCTGTTGAATCAACGGCAATTTCCCGAGTAGCTTCACTATCAAGATTATGTGCAAGGTCTCGCATTTCTTCTTCTGTACGATGCACCAAAGTCCAGTCGACGGCATACTCGACCTGCCATTCCAGGCTCGTGTCAGAAGTTTTCATGCAGCCAATGATCAGTGTTCCGCCGGGGACGAGATTGGCGTAAAGGTCGTCGACCATCCTTGTCGCCCTTTTCTTGCCGAGGTAATCGGCAAGACCGACAGCATAGATAAGGTCCTGCTTTTCCAACTTCCGGAACAGTTTGCCCGTGGCCAAAAATTCGAGGAATGTCGCATGCAGGCACTTGACGGACGCTTTGCCTTCCAAACGGGCAACCTGCGGATAGGTACTGTTATAGGCATATGAAAGGGCGTCATGATCCTGATCGATCAGGGTAAATTCCATATTTAATGGTGGCGCCATCGATTTTAGGAAATTCGCGACTTCCTGCGCCGGTCCGCAACCAAGGCTCGCAACCCTGAAGCTTTTCTGGCCTCTTTCCGCCGCCCTGTTGCTCAGCTTGGCGATGGCCTGCTTAGTCATGGTCATGCGTGTCGTGATAAATTCACCTGTAGAGGTGCCGAGCCGATGGCAAAACTTAGCGTAAGCTGTATCCCCTTCCAAGCTGAGGTTATAGGCATAGTTCATGACCTGATAATCACCCGGGTACCCGAGTGGCTTCATGTATGCCCTGTTCCAGCTCGCGCCCGGTAGTAATTCTGGCGTCAGAACCAATTCCGTATATGTCTTGGTCGCCGCGATTACCGCCTCGTCATCGCCAAGTTCTTTGGTGATCTTCAGGCATTTTTGGGAAATCTCTTTCCAGCGGGCCAAGGCCTTCGTCTCGCAGGCAAGGATAATGTCCTTTATTCGTTCGTCGCGCCGGGAATCTTCCGGATTGAGGTCTTTCTCGACCTTATCCAGCACCTTGTGAATGGAGCGGAGCATATAGACGGCATCGCCGATTGCTTCCTTGTAAGTTGCCGGCACCAGATGCGATTGATCCGCCAGTCCGACGGTAACCGCCTGCTGGAGGGCGAGATCGTCATGCTGATCCAGGATTTTCTGTATGTCGAGAAATCCCTTAGTGAGCTCAATGGCGACTTTATGTTGGCTCTCGTGCGGTTCAATACGGCGGATTTTGCCATTTCCGACAAAGATCTCTGTCGTTCCCAGATTTAGCTTGAGGGGAACGTCCTTGTTCATCTCTTCAAGCCAGGAAAAATTCTGCGGACTAACAAAGCTAATTCCGCTCATGCTGATATCGAATAAATCAAAGGCTTTATCGTCGACCTTGATGACGGGCGAAATGCTGCTCATCAGGGTCTTTGCGTTAAATCGTTCGGCGCGATAAAAAACGCGTCTACCCTCGCCCCCGGTAAGCTCTTCATAATGTTTCATATTACGCTCACTAAACGATTACTGGACATTTTTTAAATAACCTACTGGTAGTGCACATGTTTTGCAACCAGCTAAATTCTAAATTAGCAACAAAAGTAAATAACGAGCAGCACGTCAGCTACCTGATCAAAAAATTAACCATAGTCATTAACTATACGCATTTAAATACAGTTAACAATTGGTTAAGATTATAATCGTATCTTAAATGGAAAGACAACCAGATAACATGCGAATTCTTTGTCAAGAAGATAAATACTATATATTGGGATTTATCGGCACATATTTAGTTTATTTCCCACAGATTGTGGTAATCGGTTGCCATTTTCACGTCGAAAATCAGATGTATGGGGAAAATTTCTGTAAAATTGTCTCATAAAGATCACGCTTAAATGGAACGATCAGGCTTGGTAGTTCCGAAAATTCAGCCCATTTCCACTCAGCGAATTCAGGATGCTGTGTTTCGATATTGATGTCATGATCCTTCCCCAGATATCGAAACAGGAACCATTTTTGCTTTTGGCCGCGATATTTTCCCTTCCAGACTTTGCCGATCAGGTTTTTCGGTAAATCATACGTCAGCCATTCATCCAGGCTGTGAATAAGCTCGACATTCCGGGTGCCGATTTCTTCGTCAAGCTCGCGAACAGCGGCCTGAAAAGGGTCTTCTCCCGGATCGATCCCGCCTTGAGGCATTTGCCAATGCTCCGTGACCATATCGATCCGCCGGCCGACGAACACCTGCCTTTTTGTGTTCAGAACCATCATGCCCGCACAGGGCCGGTAGGGAAGATCTTCTCTGGAAGCTGTTTCAGTCATGACTATTCTTGCCTTTTGATAAGGGCTGACACGGGTGCCAGAACCAGCCCTTTCTGATCCAATGTACCGGCCCAGTCCGACAAATGCCGGAATGTTTCGCTGTGAGGATAGGCTATCCCGATGGCTGATCCTGTCCTTTGGGCGATTGATTCCAGTTCTGCGAGACGCACATCAATAAGGGCGGCATCGGCCTTATGATCCAGAAATCGGTTGTTGATGGCAACAGGAATGTCCAGGTCATCGGCGATTTCTGCCGCTACACTATTGCTGGCCGTCCGGCTATCCAGATAGAAAACCGCTTTTTCCTTAAGAACTGTCAAAACGGGCCGAATGCTGTTGGTCGTTGCCGTGAACTTCGACCCCATCTGGTTGGTGACGCCGGCATACCCCGTGAACCGGTCAAGAGCCCAATCAAGGCGCGCGAGGTTCTCGCCTTCGTCCAGATCTGTTCTCATGGCTTGCGGTCCCGGATCAATTCGTGGATAGCCCACAGGTTCCATCGGCAGCTGGAGAAGCACTTCATGTCCCGCATCGCGCGCCTGATCGACCAGTTCTTGCAGGTTCTGGCCATATGGATTAAATCCCAGCGTCACAGCGGCAGGAAGACTTTCAATAGCCTCGCGCGCGCGGGAGGGATTTACACCCGCCTCGCTGATCACAATCGCGATACGAGGGCGGTCGTCCGCATAGTTGAAAGCCGCGGCATATGCCCGCCAGGGAGGGATTATCCCTGAAGATATGATTTCCTCCGACTTTGCATCGGGTTCTTCAGCCGTTTTTGTTGTCTCTTGCTCCAATTCGCTTGCCTCGTCCTGAGGTATGGGCAGTGTTGGGGGCGGGAGGTTTTTTAGTGTTTCTTCTGATGTTTCTATTTCATTCTCGCCGGGCTTATCGACGGGCGTTAAAATATGCTCCGTAACTTCGGGCTCGGTTGACGGAGCAGGAAGTTCAGGTTGATTGATACTCTCGGTGTCAGTCTCTTCATCAGTAGCAGAGTGGAGTGGAACGATATCGGTTGGTGATGGTAAGCTCTCTGGAGCGTCAACCATCACGTCAGCCAGTTCTTCCGGATCTGGGGGTGGTGTCGTAACCTGGGGGGATGCGGGCACTGGCGCGACCGGCTCAGGCGCAATGCTTGCGGAGGCTTCCTCCGTAGAGATATCTGTCGGCGTCTCTGTGATATCGCTCTCTGGCGGCAGTTGCGGTATTGCCTCAACCGATGCGTCAATCGCGGTGCTGGCCGTTATAACGGGGGCAGCGTGCTTGTCGTTATGCTTGCCAAAAAAGCTCCAGCTACTAATGCCAATAACGGCAAGAATAACGGCCAGAGAGAGCATAAATAAAACCGACACCTTGTTCTTCGGTGTCGGTTTTGAAGTATCGTCTGTTTTCAGCTTTCCCACAGTAATCCGCCGGTGTTTTTAATCCTGCCGGCGCAAGCGATGTTGCCGGATACAGACTAACTCGCCGGAAGGACTAAGATGTATAGCTACTTATTTCGCATCCTTTTTTGCAAAAAGCCAGACACCTTTTAACAGATCTTTCGCGCGAAGCAGTTGATAGTCGAGAATTTCCTCTTCAATCGCCGCTTCTACCGCGCCGTCCGCAGAAGATTCCGCTTCATCCCCATTTTCAAGGTGGTTCCGCAAATCCGCCTCGGACCGGCCTCCGGTGGATTCCAGAACTTCAAGCTTCGCCTGTTCCACTTCGATATCCGGGACGATGCCCTTGGCTTGAATAGACGTTCCCGATGGCGTGTAGTAGCGCGCCGTTGTCATCCGCATGGCCCCATTCCCCTGCAATGGAACGATTGTCTGCACAGAGCCCTTACCGAAGCTTTTTGTGCCAAGGATAACAGCGCGGCCATGGTCCTGAAGGGCGCCGGCTACAATTTCAGACGCACTAGCGGAACCGCCGTTGATCAGGACGACAATCGGCTTGCCATCGACGATGTCATCCGGTTTCGCATTGTACCGCTGCGCATCGTCTGCCTTGCGGCCCCGGGTAGAGACAATCTCGCCTTTTTCAAGGAAGTCATCCGAGACCGCGATTGCCTGATCGAGCAGTCCGCCGGGATTGTTACGAAGATCAAGAATAAGGCCCTTGAAATTGCCGTCGGCCTCTTCTTTCAATCGATTAATCGTCTTGCGAAGGCCATCATCGGTTTGTTCGGTAAAGCTGGAAACCCGAACATAGAGGATATCATCATCCTCAAGCCGACCGCGAACGGACTGCACGGTTATGATGGCGCGGGTCAAGGTAATATCAAGCGGTTCCTTCTCACCTGCGCGGCGGATGGTGAGTTTGAGGTCTGTGTCGACCAGTCCGCGCATTCTCTCAACCGCTTCGGCAAGCGTGAGGCCCAGCACGGCCTCGTCATCAAGATGGGTAATATAGTCGCCTGCAAGAACGCCTGCCTTGGCCGCGGGCGTATCGTCGATCGGCGCAACAACTTTGACCAGGCCATTTTCCATGGTGACCTCAATCCCAAGTCCGCCGAACTTACCACGGGTCTGTACTTTCATGCCGTCATAATTTTTCGGATTGAGATAGCTCGAATGCGGATCGAGAGAGCTGAGCATGCCGTTAATCGCCGCTTCGATCAGCTTTTCGTCATCGACCTCTTCAACATAATCCTCGCGGATTTTTGCAAAAACATCGCCAAACAAATTCAGTTGGCGATAGGTTTCGGAACTGGCTTCCACGCGGTCATCCGGTGTCGCAATAATGGCGACCGACAATATGAGTACCGACGCGGCCAACACTCCTGTTACAAACTGTCTCATTATCCGCTAACCTTTCTATTCTCCGCCATTAACCAGGGGACAGGGTCAATGGGCGCACCGTTGTTTCTAAGCTCCATATAGAGCTTTGGGTTTTCTTTACTACTCTTTTTCATCTGGCCCACCGGTTCACCGGCCAGCAATAATTGTCCGACCGATCCGTCAATAGAGCCCATTCCAGACAGCAGTGTATGATATCCATCACCATGGTCAATGATCAGCAATAATCCATAGTGCCGGAAAGGGCCGGCGAAGGCAATCTGACCATCAAAAGGCGAGATGACCGCCGCCTGCGCGCGGGTTTCGATAACAATTCCCTTTTCATGGCCCGCCTGATCACTTTCATCATATTTCGTTATGATCCGGCCACCAACAGGTAAGGGGAGCAAGCCTTTCGCCTCTATGAAATGGCGTGCGCGGCCAATATTGGCAAGCTTCGGCGATATGGCCGGTCTTTTTAGGACGACTTCATTCGCTGAGTTCTTCGCGTTTTCTGCCTCTTGCGCGGCGCGGGCTTGCATCTCTTTTTCTCGTTCGGCTATTTCCCGTTGAAGCCTTGCCTGTTCGGCGGCTCGTTGTCGCGCCTTGTCTTCTTCCAACCGCTGCATGAGAGTTTCCGTATCACGGACATTTGCCGCCAGTTTTTGAAGCCGTTGCTGTTCGGTTTTGTTTGCCGCGGCAATTTCTTTCTGTGCAGCGCGTTTCTCGGCGAGCAATTGATCAAGCTTATCTTGCTCGGCGATACGTTTTTCGCGTAGCGCGGTGAATTCCTCCCTTTCGGTGGCATATTGCGCACGGAGGCTTGCCAGGGTGTCAAGCTGGGCAGACAGTTGATCCGCCTCTTTTTTCAGTTTTGGCAATATGGATTGCAACAAGGAAGAGGCGCGCAAGCTATCTACCAGCCCGCTCGGGTTCCCCATCAGTGTCCCTTCCGGTTGGCGGCTGAGATTGACAAGGGCAGAGAGCATGACGGCGAGATCAGCATTCCTTTTGGAAAGATTCTGGAACGTTTCATCCTCTACCTGCCGGATTTGATCAAGCCGTTCTTCCACGTCAACGAGATCTTGGTCAAGCAGGGTGAGGTTGCGACCAGCCGTAACAAGCCTTTGCTTGAGAACCTTGATTTCACCGCCGAGATTATCCAGTTGGCTGGAGAAGCTTTCCTGCCGGGTTTCCGCATCCGCCAGCGCTTGTCGCAATTTCTCGAGATCGGTGTCCGGGGACGCCGCCCAAGAGGCTACAGGCAGCAGGAGTGACAACCCGAGAAACCCGCAGGTGATACGCCACGAAACCCGACGCAAACGAAAAAAACTGAACTCAGGACGCAACACGGTCTTTTTCCAGCCCCTCCCTCACATGCACAAGATTTGTACCGGTCATTTCCGAGGGGATATCCAAGCCCATAAGATTTAGAACCGTTGGTGCAAGATCGGCAAGTGTGCCATCTTTAACGGATGCGCCTTCGGGCCCCACGGCGAGTACGAAAGGTACAAGGTTCGTTGTATGCGACGTGTAGGGCGCCTGTGTTTTCGGGTCGCGCATAACCTCTATATTACCGTGATCGGCGGTAATCATCATCGCCCCGCCAACGTCTTCGATTGCCTTGGCCAGCTTGCCGATACAGTCGTCGATCACTTCAACCGCTTTGATTGCGGCCTCCATCACGCCTGTATGGCCAACCATGTCCGGATTGGCGAAATTAACGACGATCAGGTCAAATTTTTCAGATTGAATGGCTTCTATAAGGCTGTCCCGGACTTCAAACGCAGACATTTCCGGCTTTAAGTCATAGGTTGCAACCTTCGGGCTGGGAATCAGAAGGCGTTCCTCCCCATTATAGACCTGTTCTTCCCCGCCATTCAGGAAAAAGGTGACATGGGCGTATTTCTCGGTTTCCGCAATCCGAAGCTGTGTCTTGCCGGCAGTTGCGGCCACTTCACCCAGCGTATGCCTTACCTCGATCGGCGGGAACAGGGCAGGAATAGAGTTGGAAAGCTCTGTCGAATATTCAACCATTCCCTTGATAGTCGCCAAATTCGGCCGTTTTGCTCGCTTGAAACCGCTAAATCCGTCATCAGTGATTGCGGTAAGAAGCTCCCGTGCGCGGTCGGCACGGAAATTTGCCATGATGAAGGCATCTCCGTCCTGCAGGCCATCGTATCCGTCTGCGATATGCGGCTGGAAAAATTCATCGGTTTCACCTGACTCATACGCGTGCTCCAGCGCTGCAATTGGGTCGGTGAATTTCTCGCCTTTAGCAGAAAAAATAGCATTGTAGGCTTTCTCGACACGATCCCAATTGGTGTCGCGGTCCATGGCAAAATAACGCCCGACAAGAGTGGCAATGCCTGCGTGATTGAGGGTGCCGAGCTGTTTCACAATGTCTCTCGTGTAGTCAGCGCCACTTGTCGGCGGGGTATCGCGACCATCCATGAAGCCATGGAGGCAAACGTCAATGCCCGCATCATCCATGATTTTGGCGAGTGCTATCATATGGTCCTGATGGGAATGTACGCCGCCGGGGGAAAGCAAGCCCGCGATATGACAGCGGCCACCCGATGTTTTCAGCTTGGCAATAACATCCAATAGTCCCGGGTTTTGCGCCAGGGCGCCGGTTTCAATCTCGTGATTGATGCGGGGTAGGTCCTGAAGGATAATCCGACCGCTGCCGATGGTCATATGCCCGACCTCGGAGTTGCCCATCTGTCCATCCGGGAGGCCGACATCCGCGCCAGACGTCCCAAGCAGGCTATGCGGCTGCGTCGCTACCATACGGTCCCAATTCGGGGTATTTCCGGCGGTGATGGCGTTATCGACGTTCGTTTCGCTATGGCCCCAGCCGTCAAGAATACAGAGCATAACGGGACGTGGAGTATAAGAATGATCACTATGGCTTTTCATAACCGTCTTTATAGTCCCGTTAAAATTAAGATTCCATTATAATCATGCGCGATGATAGGGATGATTCGCCAAAATCGAGGAGGCCCGGTAAAGCTGCTCCGCCAGCAGGCCCCGGACCATCAAATGCGGCCATGTCATGGCGCCAAGGGAGAGTAATCTGTCGGCCTTTGCCAGGGTTTCCTTGCTATGACCATCCGCCCCGCCAATCAGGAAGGATACCGACTGCACGCCGTCATCGGCATATTGTCCGAGCATTTTCGCAAATTCCGAGCTTGTCATGCCTTTACCCTTTTCATCAAGGGCAATAAGAATCGAGCCGTCCGGGACGGCACTCATCAAAAGCTCCGCTTCGCGGCTTTTGCGCTTTTCCCCTTTGAGCGGCTTCTTTTCCTCGACTTCCTTCAAGTCAATCGGCCAGGGCAGGCGGCCCGCATATTCGGAATACATCGCCTGCAGCGGACCGCCCCGAAATCTGCCGACGCTGGCAATAACAAGGCGCATCCCCTTATCCTTCAAGCGTAGAAACCTAGCCCTTAAAAAGGGTTAGCTGATCATTTCCATCGGAATATCCGGGGCCCAGATTTTCTCCAGGTTATAAAAATTCCGAACTTCCGGTCTAAAAAGATGAACGATGACATCGCCGGCATCGACCAGTATCCAGTCACCGCCGGTTTGCCCCTCCATCCGGACCGAACCGAAACCTTCCTCCTTGATCCGCTCTTTCAAATGGCTAGCCATCGCCGCCACCTGACGGGTGGAGCGGCCATTGGCAATAACCATGTAATCAGCGAAGGAGGTTTTTCCGGCAAGGTCGATAGAGATGAGATCTTCCGCTTTGTCGTCGTTCAGTGTTTTTTCAACGAGATCGCGGAGTTTAGCAACTACAGCTTTGTTAGCTTTCATAATAGGGATCAATTATTCTCCAAAAAGTAATGATCATGTTTCGTCCTTACACACCTAATTTGGGAATTTTTTGGCTCAAGAGCAAGTATTTCCTACGCTGTCATGATAATTTCTTATTTGCGTACTGCTTAGGTTAAACGCCGTTTCGGGCAGAAATGCCCAAGCCGGTGGCGGCAATTCCGCAAGTTGACGGCGGTAATCCCCGTGAAGCGTGTTCAAAACACGGCTCTTTCGATACATAGAGGCAACCTTTCCGTTCAAGGCCTTATAGGTATATCCGGGCCGGTTGAAAATCGCAATCGGGACCATTTCCATGATCTGTTGCCATTGTTGCCATGCTGGTAGCTGGATCATATTGTCAGCCCCCATAAGCCAGACAAATTTATGTTGCGGATAAGTCACTTTAAGGGCAGCGATAGTGCGCGCGGTTCTTTGCTCCCCGATCCGCGCCTCAAAATCGGAAATATGGATTTTAGGATGATGGGCGATCTTTTCTGCCGCCATCATCCGGTCTTCAAATTCCGCCATACCTTCAGATGACTTTAACGGATTTTGCGGGGAAACGAGCCACCAAATCTGATCGAGATTGAGAAGACGAAGCGCCGCCAGGCTGATCTGACGGTGCCCGTCATGGGCGGGGTTGAACGATCCACCCAGCAATCCGATTTTTTGTGTTCTCATGAAACTGTCAGGGCCGGGTCTGGCCGGTGCCCTTGACGATATATTTAAAGCTGGTGAGCTGCTCAACACCGACGGGGCCGCGCGCATGCATCTTGCCGGTGGAGATCCCGATTTCCGCGCCCATGCCGAACTCTCCGCCGTCCGCGAACTGGGTCGAGGCATTGTGAAGAACAATTGCGCTATCCACCTTTCGCATAAACTCAGCGGCTGCATGATTATCTTCGGTGATGATACAATCGGTGTGATGGGAGCCATAGGTCTCGATATGGTGGATCGCCGCCTCCAGATCATCGACGATGCGAATGGAGAGGATCGGCTCCAGATATTCAGTGCGCCAGTCTTCCTCCGTTGCGGGCGTGACACGGCTGTCCAACGTTTGAACGTCTTCATCGCCACGTACATCGCATCCGGTTGCAATCAGGTCGTCGAGAATAGCGGGCAGTTGCTCCTTAGCCACTGCGCGATTGACAAGCAGGGTTTCAAGAGCGCCACAGACACTTACCCGGCGCATTTTTGAATTGAGCACAATGTCATGCGCTTTTTCCGGGTCAGCTTTTTCATCGATATATATATGAACCAGCCCCTCAAGATGGGAAAAGACGGGAATGCGGCTTTCCTTCTGTACCCGTTCGATCAGGTTGCGGCCACCGCGGGGAACGATTACGTCCACATAATCGGACATCCTCAGCAGTTCGCCGACGGCGGCCCGATCGGTTGTCGGGATCATCTGGATCGCTTCCACGGGAAGTCCGGCGGCGGCAAGCCCGTCTTGCAGGCAGGACCAGATGGCACGGCTGGAATGATAGCTTTCCGAGCCGCCGCGCAGGATGCAGGCATTTCCGGACTTGAGGCAGAGGCTCCCCGCATCCGCCGTGACGTTGGGGCGGGATTCATAGATGATCCCGATGACACCCAAGGGTACGCGCACCCGCGAAATCTGCAACCCGTTGGGTCGATCCCATTCAGCGATGACATCACCAACAGGGTCTGTTAGCTCTGCAATGGCCTCAAGACCTTCCGCCATGGCCTCGATCCGTGTGTCGTTTAGCTCTAACCGATCGAGAAGCGCGGCCGAGATTCCTTTACTGCGGGCGGTGGACATGTCCTTGGTGTTCGCGGCCATGATCTCATCTTTACGCGCGCGCAGGGCATTGGCCGCTTTGCGGAGGGCCTTGTTCTTTGTATCCGTTGGGGCAAGGGACAGCTCACTTGCGGCCTTTCGTGCGCCGCGACCCAACTCTTCCATCATGCGGGCAATGTCACCGCTGTTGCTGATCTGAGGCTGTGCTGTCATTTTTTGCTTCCCGTTTATCGGATTAGTTTAACGCAAGTTCATCCCGGTGAATCATCTCGTCGCGGCCAGAATAGCCGAGAATTTCGGCAATCTCACTACTTTTATGCCCAATGATATATTGTGCATCATCAGACGAATAGGCAACCAGACCGCGCCCGAGCTCCTCTCCGTCCATATTCACGACGGTCACAAGATCGCCCCGCTCGAACGGACCATTCACTTTGGTCACCCCCGCGGGGAGCAGGCTTTTCCCTGATTTGAGTGCTTTTTCCGCACCTTTGTCGATTGCCAGCTGACCGCGAGATGAAAGACTGGCCGCGATCCATTTCTTGCGGGCCTTGCGGGGCGTTTCATGGGCGATAAAGCAAGTAGATAGCGCACCGTCCTCCAATGCTTTTAGCGGATGCATAACCGTACCGCTTGTAATAAACATATTGCAGCCCGCCGCCATGGCGATCTGCGCCGCTTTCAGTTTGGTTTCCATGCCGCCACGGCCGACATCGGTTTTTGTCTTGCTGGCCATGGCAAGGATATGGCTGTCGAGGTCTTTGACTTCCCGAATGAATTTTGCATCCGCATCTCCCTTTGGATCGGCGGTGTAAAGGCCGTCGACATCGCTCAGCAGAACGAGGCAATCCGCGGATATCATCTGCGCCACGCGGGCGGCAAGGCGGTCGTTATCGCCATAGCGGATTTCGCTCGTCGCGACAGAGTCATTCTCGTTCACAACGGGCAGGGCGCCGAGTGAGAGGAGGGTGGTAATTGTGCTCCGGGCGTTGAGATAGCGGCGGCGCTCCTCCGTATCTCCGGGCGTGAGGAGGATTTGCGCGACCTGAATTTTTTCAAGCCCGAGTATTTCCTGATAGGCATGGGCGAGCTGAATCTGGCCGGTTGCCGCCGCGGCCTGACTTTCCTCCAGCCGGAGGGGGGTATTTTTCAAACCCAGCACATGGCGACCCATGGCGATGGAGCCACTGGAAACGATCAGCACGTCCTGCCCGCGTTCCCGCATTCGAGCGACATCCTGGCTGAGTGCTGTCAGCCAGTCCCGGCGCAGCTGGCCCGTAGCGCTGTCGACTAGAAGGGAAGAGCCAATCTTGACGACAACGCGTTTTGCACGGGTGAATCTGTTGATCAGGGACGCCATGTTGTCGGTTCTTCTCCGGCCAGCAGTTTTTCTTCAGCGTCTTGTTCAGCCTTTTCCTCCGCCTTGCTTTCATCCACGATTTTTAAGAGCGCGAAAAGCAAGGGCTCGACATTTTCGCCAATCACGGCGGATATTACATGAACGGGCTTTCCTGAAATATCCTTGATCGCGTTGATTTTTTCTTCCAGCTCTTCTTCGGTCACCGAATCCATCTTATTGAGCGCAATAATCTCGGGCTTCGCCGCAAGGCCCTCATCATAGGCCGTAAGCTCTCCCCGGATCGTCTTGTAGGAGGTGACGACATCCTCTTCAGTTGCGTCGATCAGATGCAGAAGAACGCGGCACCGTTCCACATGCCCAAGGAAGCGATGGCCGAGTCCCACGCCTTCCGACGCGCCCTCGATCAGGCCCGGAATATCGGCAAGGACAAATTCCCGCTCCCCGGCGGCAACGACGCCAAGCTGCGGAACAAGTGTGGTAAAGGGATAATCTGCAATCTTTGGTTTGGCGCGGCTTGTGACACTCAAAAAAGTCGATTTGCCTGCGTTGGGCAATCCCACCAGTCCGACATCCGCAATCAGTTTGAGGCGCAGCCAGATCCAGCGTTCTTCACCGGGCCAGCCGGGTTCGATTTTACGCGGTGCGCGATTTGTTGCGGTTTTAAAAGCGGCATTCCCGCGTCCACCATCCCCGCCCTTGCAAAGAACTATCCGCTGCCCGACTTCCGTCAGGTCAGCAATCAGGGTTTCATTGTCTTCTTCAAAAACCTGCGTTCCGACAGGAACTTTCATAATCATATCGGCTGCTGCGGCACCGGTCCGGTCGCGCCCCATACCGTGGCCGCCACTCTTTGCCTTGAAATGCTGCTGATAGCGGTAATCGATCAGCGTATTGAGGCCTTCAACGCATTCAACAATGACTGAGCCACCCCGGCCACCATCGCCGCCGTTCGGGCCGCCGAACTCGATAAATTTTTCGCGCCGGAAACTGAGCGCGCCGGGCCCTCCGTTGCCGGAGCGAAGAAACACTTTCGCTTGATCGAGAAATTTCATAACGCTGTCGCTTGCCTTCTCTCAACGCCAGATATAATCCGCGCGTCATTTAAAACAAAAAAGGGGAATGGCCGAACCATTCCCCTTCTTCAATCTTCTAACCGTTAGAAGCGGGCGTTATGCCTGCTGTTCCACGGATACATAGATCTTTCCGCCGCTTTTCTTGGTAAATTTTACATTACCATCGATAACAGCGAAGATGGTGTGGTCCTTGCCCATGCCTACATTGTCGCCCGGGTACCATTTGGTGCCGCGCTGGCGCAGAATGATGTTGCCTGGAATAACTTTTTCGCCACCATATTTCTTGATGCCAAGGCGGCGACCAGCTGAGTCGCGACCGTTGCGGGATGAACCGCCAGCTTTTTTATGTGCCATCTAGCTTACTCCTCGGTTTTCTTTGCGGCTGCCTTTTTGGGCGCTGCTTTCTTTGCAGGTGCTTTCTTTTCAGCCGCGGCCTTCGGGGCGGCCTTTTTGGCAGGGGCCTTTTTCGGAGCTGCTTTCTTCGGTGCGGCTTCGGCCTTCTCTTCCTTTGCGGGAGCAGCAGCTTTTGCTTCAGCTTCCTTCTTCGGAGCTGCTTTCTTGGCAGTTGCCTTCTTCGCGCCCTTGGCGGCGATATCCGTGATTCTCAGAACGGACAGGTCCTGGCGGTGCCCGGCCTTGCGGCGGTAGTTCTGCCGACGCTTCTTCTTGAAGACAACAATCTTGTCGGCACGTGCCTGCTCCAGCAGGGTTGCCGAAACAACGGCACCGTCGAGAAGCGGCGCACCAATGGTCAACGCGCCGTCATCACCTGAAATGGCCAGAACTTCATCGAGCTGAACGCTGTCACCGGCTTCACCTGCCAGGCGTTCCACCTTGATGACATCGTCTTTGGCGACTTTATATTGCTTGCCGCCGGTTTTGATCACTGCAAACATGGCTGATCCGTTTCGAACATGTTGAATGGGCCGCCAAGACCTAATTCCTAGCGCACCGCAATTGAAGGGCGCAATATATCCATGGAGAGGGCGAAGTCAACCTGATTCAAGCGCGGATCTGAAGTTTTTGATGCATTCTGCTCTTGCGCCACCAAATCCCATGCGCTACAAGCCGCTTTCCACGGATTTTGAGCGTAAACTTGGTACAAAATAAGCCTCTATGCGAAAAATGCAAATGCGGTCGGTTGGCAGAGTGGTTGAATGCGCCGGTCTCGAAAACCGGTAAGGGTGAATGCCCTTCGAGAGTTCGAATCTCTCACCGACCGCCATATCGTTCGCACTGATATTTCAACCAGTTTGCAGCAATTTGTCGCAGCGCGTGCAAAAACACCTGACAACGCCTGAAGAAATGCTAGTCTGTCCGCATCTTGGAGTGTGCGGAGTAGGGCAGCATGTTTGGCATTGACGCAATCGATCTCGCGCGAATGCAATTCGCCTTTACAGTGTCGTTTCATATTATTTTCCCGGCATTTTCTATTGGACTGGCCAGCTACCTTGCTGTGCTTGAAGGCATGTGGCTCTGGAAAAAGGAAGAGCGATATCTAGAGGTCTTCAATTACTGGAAGACAATTTTCGCTGTTGGTTTTGGTATGGGGGTAGTGTCCGGCATTGTGATGGCCTATCAGTTCGGCACGAACTGGTCCGTCTTTTCTGATAAAGCAGGGCCAGTGATCGGGCCACTCATGGGCTATGAGGTTATGTCTGCCTTTTTCCTTGAGGCAGGCTTCCTTGGCATCATGCTGTTTGGCCAGAAGCGGGTCGGGTCCGGGCTCCATTTTTTTGCGACGCTTATGGTAGCGGCAGGCACTCTCTTCTCTGCCTTCTGGATTCTCTCTGTCAATTCCTGGATGCAGACGCCCACTGGTCATATCATCAATGCAGCAGGCCAGTTTGTCCCGGACGACTGGTTTAATGTGATCTTCAATCCGTCTTTCCCCTACCGGCTCGTCCATATGGTGCTGGCGGCGTATTTGACGACAGCCTTTGTCGTTGGTGCTGTCGGTGCTTTTCATTTGCTGAAAGACAAGGCCAGCAAGAACGCCCGGCTAATGTTTTCAATGGCAATGTGGATGGCGGCGATTGTGACGCCAATCCAGATCATCGCGGGCGATCAGCATGGGTTGAACACCCTGGAGCATCAGCCGGCCAAGATTGCGGCGATCGAAGGGCATTATAAGAATGTAAAGGGAGCGCCGCTCCTTCTATTCGGTATTCCGGATAATGAAGAGGCAAAGACTCTCTATACGATTGAGGTGCCAAGGCTGGGGTCTCTTATCCTCACTCATAGCTGGGATGGTGAGCTACAGGGCCTTGAATCCTTCCCCAGAGAAGACTGGCCGAACACATTTCTTATTTTCTGGGCCTTCCGGATCATGGTTGGAATCGGCATGATTATGCTCTTCATCGGGATGTGGAGCTTGCTTCGGCGCCATCAGGGCCGATTTTATGAGGATCGCTGGCTCGCCCGGGCCGCAGTGGCCGCAGGGCCGATTGGCTTTGTGGCCGTACTCTGTGGTTGGGTCACGACGGAAGCGGGGCGTCAGCCCTGGACGGTTTATGGTTTATTGCGAACGGCGGACAGCGCCTCTCCGTTAAATGCGGTGGAAGTTGGCGGAACGTTAATTGCGTTTATCGTTGTCTATTTTGTCCTGTTTGGCGCGGGCGTTTACTACATGTTGCGGCTTATGGCGAAAACCCCGGAAACCGTCTCGGAGACTGCGTCCACCAGCCTGAAGCGGGCGTCCGGCATGACGGGTGCACCCTCAACTCTTGATCGCTCCGAATCTTGACGCGGGGAAGGAAAAAGCATGTTGGAATTTGACCTACCACTGATCTGGGCCGCGATTATTGCCTTCGCGATTCTGGCTTATGTGTCGCTTGATGGATTTGATCTCGGGGTCGGCATCCTCTTTCCGCTGGTTGCGGAAGAAACGGGCCATCGCGATGTGATGATGAATTCCGTCGCGCCGATCTGGGACGGGAATGAAACCTGGCTCGTCCTGGGTGGAGGGGGATTGCTTGCTGTCTTTCCGCTTGCCTATGCGGTTGTTCTGCCCGCCCTTTATATCCCGATTATTGCCATGTTGCTGGGTCTCATCTTCCGGGGGGTCGCCTTCGAGTTCCGCTGGCGCGCGTCCGAGAAGAATCGTATCTGGTGGGATCGGTCCTTCGCCTTTGGGTCCATTGTGGCCACTTTGGCCCAAGGGATATGCCTGGGCGCGCTTATTCAGGGGATTGAGGTTGTGGATCGGAGCTATGCTGGTGGCCGCCTTGACTGGCTGACGCCGTTTTCATTGCTGACCGGTGTATCCCTTGTCGTGGGATATACGCTTCTGGGGGCGACATGGCTGGTCATGAAAACCGAGGGGGAACTGCAGAATACCGCTCGTAAATTTGCCATGGTGTCGGGCATCGGAACTCTTGCTTTGATTGGCATTGTCAGTATCGCGACCCCGTTTCTTGATGCGCAATATCACCATAGATGGTTTGAAGGGGCAAATCTTGTCTTCAGCATCATTGTCCCTTTCCTGTTGGCGATTTGTGCCTCTGTGCTGTTTCTGGGGCTAAAGCGCCATCATGACATTCGCCCGTTTTTTGCGGCTCACGGGATATTTCTGCTCTGCTACATTGGTATCGGGATTAGTTTCTATCCGCGTATGGTGCCGCCGGACCTGACCATCTGGGCCGCGGCTGCCCCGGAAAAAAGCCTGCATTTTCTCATCGTGGGGACGATTTTTCTGGTGCCGATAATTCTCGCTTACACCATCTACAGCTATTGGGTGTTTCGGGGGAAAGTGGATAAGGAAGGCGGATATCACTGATGTCCGTTCGGTGGCGGCAGTATCTCTGGTTTATCGCTCTATGGGTGCTGGGTGTTCTGGCCGTCGGCAGCGTTGCGTTTCTCATTCGGCTCATACTCATGCCGTGACTATTATGATGTCCGGGTATCGTCGATCCGGATGAAGCCAAGTATTGCTAATATACTATTTTATAAAAATTAATCCCTCTTGCGTCTGTCATATGTCTGTCATACGGTGATATTGCTGGGTACTTGGATCAGCTTTTTGGAAGGGAGAGGGTCGGGATCCACAACGACAGTAATTACTGTCGATTTAGGGTATGGAAGAACTGTCCTGCATTTCGGCGGTTTTCGTCTCCGGGGGGAGCTTGATGGAATATTTTTTACAGCAATTGATCAATGGGATCACGCTGGGGTCGATCTATGGCCTTATCGCGATTGGTTACACGATGGTTTATGGAATCATCGGCATGATCAACTTCGCTCATGGTGACATTTTCATGGTGAGCTCGTTTATCGCACTCATTGTCATCACGGCGCTTGGGTTGACTGTGTCCACGGGACTCGGCTTGACCATTCTGGCGTTAATTCTCGTTCTTGTAACCTCCATGGTGATCGCCTCCGTCTTCGGCTGGACGACCGAGCGGCTGGCCTATCGCCCCCTTCGCGGCTCATTCCGGTTGGCGCCGCTGATTACAGCCATCGGCATCTCCATTGTCCTTCAGAACTACATCCAGATCACGCAAGGTGCCCGCGTGAAACCGCTGCAGCCGCTTATTGAAAATGGCTATACTCTGATGACACGGGCCGATGGGTTCACTGTTCAGCTGTCCAATATGCAGATTTTGATCATCACCGTGACCATCATTTTGATGACGATTTTCTCCCTCATCATCGCCAAGACATCCTTGGGCCGGGCACAGCGCGCCTGCGAGCAGGACCGCAAGATGGCCTCCCTCCTCGGTATCAATGTTGACCGGACAATCTCTATGACATTCGTTATGGGGGCGGCGCTGGCCGCTGTCGCGGGCCTGATGTTCTTGCTCTACTATGGCGTCATTGATTTCTTTATCGGCTTTGTCGCCGGGGTGAAGGCATTTACTGCTGCCGTGCTTGGCGGTATCGGATCGCTCCCGGGGGCCATGCTCGGGGGATTGGTTATTGGTCTTATTGAGACTTTCTGGTCGGCCTATTTCTCAATCGAATATAAGGATGTCGCCGCCTTCTCCATGCTGGCAATTGTGTTGATCTTTCTGCCGCAAGGCCTGCTTGGTAAGCCAGAGGTGGAAAAAGTATAATGACGGACACAGCAAACAGCGGCCCGCAGCCCGGCAGGCATCTGGATATTCCCAAGGTAACCAAAGACCTCATTGTGACAGCACTGATTGCGACGGCAATTTTTGGCTCGACAATTGCGTTTCGCACTGTGTCTGCGGCAGGCGGCCTGCGGCTGGAGGTCCGGTATGATGTTGCCTTTTATGTGATCGCCGCTGTGGTTGTTGGGCGATTGCTCCTCTGGCTTTTCTTCTGGAGCAAGCCCGCCGGTACGTCGGCTGTTGAAATGCCAACAAGCATCAAGTCGGGCGTGGCGAAGATTTCCGCGAAGGTGGGCAAGGGATTCGCGCCGACGATGCTTATATTTGCGCTGGTTTTTCCTTTTCTCCCCTTTACCGATCGTTATCTCCTCGACCTGAGCATATTGATCCTGACCTATGTCATGCTTGGCTGGGGCTTGAATATTGTGGTCGGGCTGGCCGGGTTGCTTGATCTTGGCTATGTGGCCTTTTATGCGATTGGGGCCTATTCCTATGCTCTGCTCGCGCAGTATTTCGGATTTTCTTTCTGGATGTGTCTTCCGCTCGCCGGGATATTGGCAGCATTCTGGGGGATTATTCTCGGGTTTCCTGTTTTGCGGTTGCGCGGTGACTATCTTGCTATTGTGACACTTGCATTCGGGGAGATTATTCGCATCGTCCTGCTCAACTGGTATCAGTTCACGGGCGGCCCCGATGGGCTTTCCGGTATTCCCCGCCCAAGCTTTTTCGGTCTGGAATTTACGCGCAGGGAAGGCGGTTTCGCGGACTTTTTTGGTCTCGATTATTCATCGATCCATCGCATTGTCTTTATGTACTTCCTGATCCTCGCATTGGCGCTTCTTACCAATTTTGTAACCAACCGCCTCCGCCGCCTGCCGATCGGTCGCGCGTGGGAGGCCTTGCGCGAGGATGAGATTGCCTGCCGGTCGCTTGGGCTCAATACAACATCCGTGAAACTCACGGCCTTCGCCATCGGCGGTATGTTCGCCGGTTTCGCCGGTTCCTTCTTTGCGACGCGGCAGGGGTTTATCTCACCGGAAAGTTTCACCTTTATCGAATCCGCCCTGATTCTGGCAATCGTGGTTCTTGGCGGCATGGGATCGCAAGTCGGTGTAGTGATTGCCTCTATCGCCATGATCGGCGGGTTTGAGATCTTCCGGGAGGCAGAGCAATTCCGGATGCTGATATTTGGCCTCGCCATGGTGGTCATCATGATCTGGCGTCCGCGTGGTCTGATTTCGACGCGTATTCCTTCCATCTTCCTGAAAGAGAAAAAAGCGGTGTCGGCGGATATGGTCGCGCAAGGGGAGGGGCACTGACATGACGCATCATGTTGATGATCCCGTTCTGACCGTTGAGCATTTAAACATGCGCTTTGGCGGCTTGCTCGCCGTCGATGACCTTTCCTTTGATGTGGGCCGGAGCGATATTACCGCGCTGATCGGGCCGAATGGTGCGGGAAAGACCACCGTATTCAACTGCATTACCGGCTTTTACAAACCGACAGAGGGGCGCATCACCGCGCTTCATGAGGGTGGCGCGAAGTTCTTGCTTGAACGCATGGATGATTTCAAGATTCCGAAAGTTGCAAAAGTTGCGCGAACTTTCCAGAATATCCGATTGTTTGGTGGGATGACGGTGCTCGAAAACCTGATGGTGGGGCAGCATAACCCCCTGATGCTTGCCTCTAACTACACATTCGGCGGGATATTCGGGTTGAGCGGATATAAAAAGGCCGAAAAAGTAGCGGTGGAGCTTGCAAAATACTGGATGGAGCAGACGGGTCTTACTGCTCGCGCAGATGACGCGGCGGGAGACCTTCCGTACGGGGAACAGCGCAAGCTTGAGATAGCCCGGGCCATGTGCACGAAGCCGAAGCTGCTATGCCTTGATGAGCCGGCGGCCGGTCTGAACCCGCGTGAATCGGACGAGTTGAACAAACTCTTGCTGTTTATCCGTAAGGAGCGGGACACAGGCGTGCTCCTGATCGAGCATGACATGAACGTAGTTATGGGGATTTCTGACCATATTATCGTGCTTGACTATGGCAAGAAAATTGCCGATGGCACGCCGGAGGAAATTCGCAATGACGCAAGCGTTATTGCTGCCTATCTCGGTGTGGCGGACGATGAGGTAGAAGAAGTGGAACATGAAATTGAGGAGGGAGCATCCTCATGAGCGATCAGCCCCTTCTTGCAGTCAAAGACGTTCAAACCTTTTACGGAAAGATTCAGGCTCTCAAAGGTGTCACCATGGAGGTGAACGCTGGCGAAATCGTGACCCTCATTGGCGCGAACGGAGCCGGAAAATCCACCCTGATGATGACGGTTTGCGGGGATCCGCGCGCCGCCGCCGGGCAGATCATTTTTGATGGGCAGGACATCACTAAACTGCAGACCCACGAAATCACGCGTATGAATATCGCCCAATCGCCGGAGGGGCGGCGGATTTTTCCGCGCATGACGGTTTATGAAAATCTGATCATGGGAGCGACTACCTCGAACCCCGCCTACTTCGAGGAGGATCTGGCCCACGCGTTTTATCTGTTCCCAAGACTGAAAGAGCGGAAAGATCAGCGCGGCGGGACGCTTTCGGGCGGAGAGCAACAAATGCTGGCGATTGCCCGGGCGCTGATGGCGCGGCCCCGGCTCCTGCTGCTAGACGAGCCGTCCCTCGGATTGGCGCCGCTCGTCGTGAAGCAGATTTTCGAAGCAATCAAGGAACTCAATGAAAAGGACGGATTGACCGTTTTTCTGGTAGAGCAGAACGCATATCATGCACTTAAACTGGCGGATCGTGGTTATGTCATGGTCAATGGCAGTATAACCTTGAGCGGAACCGGCAAGGAATTGCTGGCAAGCGAAGAGGTGCGTGCGGCTTATCTGGAAGGGGGGGCGCACTGATGGGAATTCTGTGGGAAAATAGCTTCGTAACCTTCCTCTTTGTCAATGTCATAATCGGGGGAGGCGCCGGATATCTCTCCGGGCGGGCGCTGGCATCAAATTGGCGCCCCATTTCGCATCTAATTTTCTTTATGCTGTTGCTGGCGCTCGTTGTGAGGTTTTTTCATTTTGCTTTATTCGACGGGACATTGCTCTCCCTCCATTATTATGTCGTTGATGCTCTGGTATTGGTTGGCATTTCTCTATTGGGCTATCGTTTGACCCGTGTGCGGCAAATGGTGACGCAATATCGCTGGCTTTATGGACGGGACGGGCCTTTTTCCTGGCGCGAGAAAAAAGGCGCGGAGGACTGATGCCTGTCACTCGAATTCGCTTTCAAATTGCTATAAAAGTTTGATATAATTGCGAAAAAGTAGCGTATCTATTAGAATTACATTTTACCAACTGGGAGTACGAAGATGAAAAAAATGTTACTTGCCATGTCGGCCATGTCGATGGGCGTGATGATCAGTTCAGGTGCTGCCTGGGCAGACATTGCGATTGCAACGGCGGGCCCGATGACAGGACAGTATGCCAGTTTTGGCCAGCAGATGAAGGCTGGTGCGGAGCAGGCTGTCGCTGATATCAATGCGGCTGGCGGTGTGAATGGCGAAATGCTGACACTGGAGATTGGTGATGATGCCTGCGATCCGAAGCAGGCTGTCGCTGTCGCCAACCAGATGGTGTCAAAAGGCGTGGTCTTTATGGCCGGCCATTTCTGTTCCGGTTCTTCCATTCCGGCTTCCGCCGTGTATGAAGAAGAAGGGATCATCCAGATTTCACCCGCTTCCACCAACCCGAAGCTGACCGATGAAGGCGGCCCGAACGTCTACCGCGTCTGCGGCCGTGATGATCAGCAGGGCAAGGTTGCCGGTGCCTATCTTGCCGATGAATCAAAAGCAGGTAAGAAAATTGCTATTTTGCATGACAAGACGGCTTACGGTAAAGGCCTCGCCGATGAGACCAAAGCTTCTATGGAAGCTGATGGTGGCAAAGCAACCATGTATGAAGCCTATACCGCTGGCGAAAAAGACTATACGGCGCTTGTTTCCAAAATGAAGCAGGAGGGCATTGATATCGCCTATGTTGGCGGTTATCACACCGAAGCCGGACTGATTGTTCGCCAGATGCGGGATCAGGGCATGAGCACACAGCTCGTTTCCGGTGATGCTCTCGTGACCGATGAATATTGGTCAATCACGGGTGATGCCGGCGAAGGCACGCTGATGACCTTTTCTCCCGATCCTCGCAAAAACCCGGGGGTTACTGAACTGGTTGCCAAGTTCCGTGAAAAGGGCATCGAGCCTGAAGGTTATGTTCTCTACACCTACGCGGCCGTTCAGGCCTGGGCGGACGCAGCTAAAGCTGCGAAATCCGTCGATCTGGAGCCAGTTATGGATGCCCTGAACGAGGGCACGTTTGAAACGGTTCTTGGCTCTTTGTCTTTCGATGACAAGGGCGATGTAACCTTGCCGGGTTATGTTTGGTACGAATGGAAAGATGGCAAATACGACTATAAATAAGTCTATTTGACGTCAGAGAAAGACCTCGGAAGTTTTGGCTTCCGAGGTTTTTTATTGCGGTTTTTCACAGGAGATTTTCCAGATCAGGGCGGATTTTTTCATAGTTGCGTTTGATGAGTTGATAATCTGCCTCCTCTGTTGCAGCAAAGCCCGTTAACAGAAGCGCATCCTGCGTCACACAGGGTAGGGAGGCCATCGCTTCAACAACCGCGTGATGTATGCGGTCAACTTCGCTTTTTGACCGTCGCGCCGTTATCATAGGAAGGCCAGGCGTTGGGTGAGTGCGCGCGATGACTATCAGTTTATCCGTTGCCGTCTCAAACCGTTTCGCAAGCTCCCATGTCACGGCATCGATTGAGGCAATATCAATCCGCCGTTCCGCCAAGTGCTTTATAACGGTTCGATGAGACATAAGCCTGCTATATTTGCGGATTTTTTGAAACGCAATTCCTTGCGTCATGAGATGATAGAAGAAGGCTGCAACACCGGACTGGGACAGCGGATCGTTATATCCGAAGTGTGCGGAATTTATATCCGAGAGGCTTTTTATGCCGCTGTCTCTATGAACGACAATCACACTGAAGTAACTGCCAGCCCCGCAGTTAATATCATAGGCGGGCGTGCCGACAAGGGAGACAGTGCCCGATAGCTTTTCCACATAGGGTAGCCCGCAGGTTTGACCGAGTAGAAGGCCCGGGTCTCTCCAACATTCGAACGGATCGCCTGCCCGGGTGAGATGCTCTGGTGGATGAAATCCGGCAGCGCCGAGGCTTTCGCGAAGGGCCGACCAGAAGGCATCCGTTGTGCTCTGGATTTCAGGCCAGTCATACATGGGGAGAAGCGCCACAGAGGACGCTGTCGAGGATACCATTATCAAATATTAAACCGGGTCCAGGGGAAAGGCGACCGGTTCTTTTCGTCTAAAAATATAAGCGCGAATGACGTCGGTATAGCTTTTGTAAAAATAACCTTTGTTCATTTCGACGAAGCGCTCCTGGTGGAGTCGGAATAAACCCGGCAGCCGGTACCAAGCGACAGAGGGGTAGGCATGATGAACTGCATGAAGATTATTGTTCAAAAACAAAAATCGCAGCGGTCCTTTATCATTAATTAGCACGGAACGCGCCCGCCGGTCAGGATGCGCCTGGTGCTCAAGAAATGTGCGGATCATCAAAAGGGACATGGCAGAATAGGCAGCAATACAGTAGCCAAGAATGGAAATGTTGGAAAAATATCCAATGAAGATTAGAAGCAGGGCGCAAAGCATAAAATGAAACGCCCAGTCGCCAAGCATTCGTCGGTTGCCATTTCGAATTTTCTGGATATCCGCTCGAACGAGGCTGGATACCCCAATTAAGGGGCCAATCAGCATGCGACCGACAAGAATGTTGTTGGCATTCCAAATCAGCTTTTGAATTTTGCCGAACTTCGCCCAGTCATTCCGCGAGACATACCAGCTTTCCGGATCCTCGGTCGGGTCGGTAATTCTAGCCCGTTGATGATGGGTGAGATGAACCTCCTTGAAACGGGGATAGGGCATGAACAATCCGATGGGCAGATAGACAATCAGGTCGTTCAGGCGACGATCAACAAGAGGATGGCCGTGTATGCATTCATGCTGGAGTGAGGAGTGAAAAGTAATCACCGGAATTACCAGCAGCGTGACCAGCCATATGGGTAAAGAAATCGGCCCAAACAGGACGAACCCCCAAGTTCCGTAGCACAGAAAAATCAATGCAAGGGTTCTTATTTCTTGTCGTTCACGCAACAACACAGTTCGCCTACTCCATAAGTTATTGTTAGATGAAGAGAATTATGAGCTATTAGACAGGGAATATACAATGTGACAGTTCGCTAATCTTTATGTTAATATAAAACTTAAGTTCTATATTGTTACTTAAATAGGAATTTGGTGTGAAATCACTGCGTTTTGAGAAGGAAAATCCAGATAAGCGAGATGTTGCCGAAATCTTTCGCGACCGAATGGCGCTGCTGCTGGCACGCAAGGGATTTAATCTTAGCCAGTTTGCGAACAGCGTCGGTATTGATAGATCAGCTCTCAGCCAGTTCCTTGCGCCGGGCTCCACGCGATTGCCGCGCGCTGAAACCCTGTGTGCTATCTCCCGCACTTATGGTGTCTCCGTTGATTGGCTGATGGGCCTGATCGCGAATGATGAAATCGCCAGCGAGGCCGTTCCCATGATCGAGATAGAGCGGGTCACGGAAGCCTCGGCCAGTGTTAAACTCGCGAAATGGCATCGGGAGGCGATGGGATATAAAATCCGTTATGTACCGAGTACATTGCCCGATCTCCTCCGGACAGAGGAAATCGGCGTCTATGAATTCGGTGACTTCACGACTACGGAGCGGGAAGCGAAAGAACGGCAAATGCAGGATCAATTGAGCTATTCCCGGCGTCCCGAAACGGATATGGAGGTTTGCATGCCGCTTCAGGCAATTGAACAGCTTGCAAAGGGGGAAGGGATATGGCGTCAGGTTCCGATTGCTATCCGTCGAGATCAGATGAAAAATATGATCCGCCTGACCGAGGAGCTCTACCCCACCTTTCGGTTGTTTTTGTTCGATGCACGGAAGATTTACTCCGCAGCCTATACCCTGTTCGGTCCGTTGCGCGCCGCCATCTATATCGGGAATATGTATCTTCTGGTAAATTCCGTCGAGCATATTCGCGCATTAACGGCGCATTTTGACGGACTAATACGGAGTGCGGAAGTCGGGCCGGATAAAGCGCCGGAGAGAATTTCTGAATATTTAGCGTCATTGAGCTAGCCCAGTACCCAGAGGGAGCGGCGCGGCAGATGAACGGATACCGGTGATCCTTCCATCAAAGGCTCTGCGATATGCGGTGCCAGCAGGGCCTGAAACGTCACCGCGTCTTTACGCAACTCAAGGCGTGTCTGACTTCCCAGAAACTTCTTGGACATGAGCGTTGCCTGAAAGCTGTTCTCTGTGTTCCGGGCGGTCCCCAGGATGACATTTTCCGGCCGAAAGGTCAGAATTTTCCCCGCAATGGAAGCCTCCTCCGGAAGGGCAAGGCAACCCAGGGCACACTCGAAGTAACCGTCCGTACAGTTGCCCGGAATAAAGTTTTTCGCCCCAAAAAATTTTGCAACTTCCCGATCGGCCGGTTGATCATAGAGGGTGGCGGCCGGCGCATATTGCCGAAGCGTTCCTTCTAGGACGAGGGCGATCCTGCTGGAAAGGCTCACGGCTTCCTCCTGGTCATGGGTAACGAACAGCATGGTCGTTCCAAGTTTCTGATGGAGGGATATAAGAAGCTGCTGCATTTCCAGACGCAAATTTGCATCCAGATTTGAAAATGGTTCGTCCAGCAGCAGTATCTGTGGGCGAAGGACGAGCGCGCGGGCAAGGGCAACACGCTGTTGCTGTCCACCGGAAAGCTGGGAGGGTTTACGCTGCTCCATACCGGCCAACTGCACAAGCTCCAGCATTCTGCTAACAGCTTGGGTTATTTCCTTCCTTGTTCGATGTCGCATTTTAAGGCCAAACCCAACATTCTCCCCCGCCGTCATATAGGGGAAGAGGAGGTGGTTTTGAAACACCATAACCGCATCGCGCCGGTCGGGGGGCAGGCGCAAGATGGATTGACCGTCGAAGCGGATATTGCCCGATGTAGGCGCCAGAAGTCCGGCAATCATCTTGAGAATTGTTGATTTTCCGCAAGCGGACGGACCAAGCAGCGCCGTGAGGGAGCCGCTCTCTACCTGCAAGGAAACGTTTTTCACGGCGGGCATTGTTTCGCCGGGATAGAACTTGGTGAGGTTTTCGAGACTGACATTGGTCATATCTGGCGCAGACTTTCTGCAGCGGTGTTGCGTCCGGTAAGATGCCGCGCGCCGAGGAGGAGCAGAACAACGCCCGGCAGGATATAGATCATGCTGATGGCGCCGGTAATGTCATTTCGTCCAGCACTGGCAAAATTAAACAGAAGAAGGGGCAATGTCACAACCCGCCCGCCGCCAATCAGGAGGGTGAGGATATACTGGCTCCAGGAGACCAGAAAGGTGAATAATGACCCAATCAGCAGACCGGGCAGGATGGCGGGCAGAGTGACATAGTAGAATGTCTGAAACGGGTCGGCGCCAAGGCTACGGGCCTGTGCCTCAATCTCCGGGTTGTAGTTTGCGAAGACGCCCGCCATGACCAGCACCATATAGGGCAATGTCGGGATGAGATGTACAATCAGAACACCCAGAAAGGAGCCGGCAAGCCCGAGATTGAGGAATACCACATGAAGCCCGAGCGCAACGGCGATGCCCGGCACGATCGTGGGCGCGAGGATGAGAAGCTCGACTGCCGACTTTCCCCGGAATTGATAAAGTCCAAGTGCCCGGCCCGCAGGCAGACCGATGATCGCGGACAGAAGTGTTGCGCAAAGAGCAATCAATGTTGTCACGCCAAGGGCGGGAAGAACCTCCGATGTGCTTGAGAAGACATAGCGCCAGGCGCGAAGGCTGTAGGCGGATGGAGTGATATCCGGGAAGAACCAACTCCGGCTGATGGACCAGACGGCAAGCGGAATTAACGGGAGGATCAGCCAGCTGATCAGTAAAACAAGTGCAAACCACGTCGGCCCTGATAGCCCGTCGCGGGAAATTTCCGCCCGTATTCGTATCTCGACCATAGTCATGTGCGGACATATCTCCGCGCCAGGCGGGCGTAGCCGACTATCATGACCGCGCTCAGGGCGGCGATAATCATGCCCATGGCAAGCGCCTCCGGCCGGGCGTTAAGATCTACATCGGTGAAAGACTGATATGCCAGAACGGGAAGGGCCGCCGGGTAGTTCTGTCCAAGCAACGCCGGGATTTCATAGGCACCGAAGGTGAAGGCGAACACGATCAATGCGGCAGCAAGAAGGCCGGGGGTAAGAAGCGGCAGCAGGACGTAGCGAAAGCTCTGCCAGCGACTCGCACCGAGGGAGCGGGCGGCGGTTTCATAGTCCTGCCCGAAGGTTTGCATGTTGGCTAGCAGGATCATCCCGATGAAGGGAACCTCTTTCCAGACATATTGAAGGATAATACCGATGGCGAGCGGATCGTAAATGAGCGCCGGAAAGTCAGAAGGTCTCGCAATCAGCTCAAACTCATAGGCGAGACGGGCAAAAAAGCCGGACTGGGAGAAAAGATACAGAATGCCGACCGCACCCACAAGATGGGGGACAGTGAGATTAATTTGAAAAAGGAAATTGATAACAGAGCGTCCGATAAAATGCCGACGAAGGATCAATGCCGCGATGATGGCCAGCGCAGAGGCGATCACCGTGGAGGTGAAAGAGATATAAAAGGTCAGCAGGAAGGAAAGACAGAAACTCTCCGATGTCAGAATATTGCGATAGGCATCGAAGCTCAACTCCTCTCGTCCGAGCTGCGGCATATAGCCCAAACTACCGATCAGGCCGAGGAATAACCCACCCAGAAACAGCCCCACGATGAGGAGGAGCGCGGGGGAGAGCAATAACGGAATTTTCCAGCGATCAAGCAAGCGTGGCCTCAAGAAGGGTTTGGAAGTCGGCAAATCTTACCTTAAGTGCCGCTGCGTCATTTGGCGACATTTTCCTGCCAGCCCTTTTCAATCGCGCTGATCCAGTCAGGATGCAGCTCCGGCAGAGCCTTCTTGGAGAGCGTCGCCGGATCGACAACGGCCGGGTGGCGCGGCAAGTCGGTAAAGCGCTGCTTTTCCTCCTCGGGGAGACGATTAATGTCAATCGCGGGTGCAGCGCCCCAGACATCGGCCTTTGCTTTTTCACGCTGCGCATCCGCCGACAGGATAACATTGGCAGCCACCATCGCGGCGGCCTTATTGGGTGAGTTATAGGGAATGGCGACATAGTTGGTGTTACCAATGGTGCCGTCTTTCAGGCCATAGGACCGGGTCGTTTCCGGAAAGATGCCATTTTCGACATTGATCCCGAAAATTGCCGGATCATAATCGAAATAGAGAGCAACTTCCCGGTTCGCGAAAAGCTGAGCCAAATTGGCGATGGCATTTGGATAGGTTTCCCCCTCCCGCCAGAGATAAGGTTTCATCTCGTTGAGGATAGCCCAGGCCTTCGGTGCGATGGCGTCAAATTTTTTGGAATCGAAATCCCCGAGAAGGGCGTCCGGTCCGCCCGCCGCGTGATAAAAGACATGGCGGATGAAGACACTGCCATTGAAATCCGTTGCTGCCGGATAAGTGAACTCGCCCGGATTATCCTTCACCCAGTCAATGAGCTCCGCAATGCTTTTCGGCGGGTTTTCCGTGCGGGCACTGTCATAGGCAAAAGCGAACTGCGCCCGGTTCCACGGCACTTCGCATTCATCGACGGCAAGGCCGAAATCATTCGCGATGGACGGGTTCTGCCAGTTTACGAGTTTATTATTGGGAAGAAGAGAATGATACCCGCAGAAGAGTAAACCTCCCTGTTTCATCGTCCGGAAATTTCCGCCGTTAATCCAGATCAGGTCGACGGAACCCTTATCGTCGATGCCGGCCTGTTTCTCGCCAAGGACAATATTGACAGCCTCCGCCGTGTCATTGATACCGATGCGCTTTAAGGTGATACCATAGCGTTCCGTCAACTCCCCACCGATATAGTCGGAAACATATTGATTGATATTGTCCGCGCCGCCCCACATGAACCAGTTGACCGTGCCTCCCTTCGCGGCGCTCATTACCTCTTCCCAGCTCTTATATTCTGTCTTGGTTTCCGCCTGGGCGGAAAAGGGAAAGGCAAGCGCGACATAGGTGATCAAGAGGCAAAGACCTTGCCAAACAGAAGAACTTATTGACGGGTAGCGAGACATATTTTCCGGTTCCGATAATTCTAGATGAGCACAGTAATGCATCATATCCTACCCAAAAGCATTTGAGGCGTCCGCCAAATACTCGTCAATTCACTACAACTTTTCGAGATCACCCGATATCTGTCCGTTGGGCAGCATGGCAAAAATGCTAGGCGGGGAGCTGCTCCTTGGCATACAGTATGAAGTTGTGCTTACAGAGGATGTTAGGGATTAAGTATGGTGATACCGCCCTTGGACCGGACAGATTATCGTATTCTGCGGGAAATTCAGGCAAATGGCCGTATTTCAATGGTCGAGCTGTCCCGCCGCGTGAATCTCACCAAAACCCCCTGCGCCGAGCGGGTGAAGCGCTTGGAGAATACCGGAGTGATTAAAGGGTATTTCGCCGAACTGGAGCCGGATACAGTCGCTGCCGGTCATGTCGTCATGGTGCAGGTGCAGCTTTCCCGAACGACCGAGACGGAGCTTAGGGAATTTAATGAGGCCGTCCAACAGGTCCCGGAAATTCAGTCATGCATGATGATGGCAGGCGGATTTGATTATCTTTTAAAGATACGCACCAGAGATATCGCCTCATACCGGGAGTTATTGGGAAAGGCCATTTCTCAACTGCCCCATGTTATGCAGACCCAAACCTATGTGGTGATGGAAGTGGTGAAGGATGAAGTAACCCTCTCAATGGCGGGAACTCCGGGAAAGCGCGGTAAATGAAAAAGGCTATTCGGGGGCGCTGCATTTCATATCGGGACAATCCTTTCACAAAGCCGATCGATGATTGTCTCCGCTATGAGGGAGATGGCCTCATCGTAATCGAGGACGGTAAGATTACCGGCTTCGGCCCAGCCCATGAATTGCTCGCAGATCTTGATGAGGCTGTGCCTGTAACCCGATATGAAGACGCGCTGATCTGCCCCGGTTTTATTGATTGCCATGTTCATTATCCGCAAACCGAGATAATTGGCGCCTTTGGCAGGCAGCTTATTGACTGGTTGAATAATTATACCTTCATCGCCGAGCAGAAGTTTGCCGATAAGGAATATGCATCGGCAGCGGCAGAAGTTTTTTTGAAGGAAATCTTGCGGGCGGGAACAACCACGGCCGCTGTGTTCTGTACTGTCCATCCGGGCTCCGTTGATGCCTTTTTTGAGCAATCAGAAAGAATCAATATGCGCAATATTGCGGGCAAGATGCTGATGGACCGGCATGCGCCCGCCGCCCTCACCGATACGGCCCAAAGCGGATATGATGAGACAAAGCGCCTGATAGAGAAATGGCATTGCAATGGGCGGGCGCTTTATGCCGTAACCCCGCGTTTTGCGCCGACAAGCTCAGAGGAGCAGATGGAGATGACAGGCGCCGTCTGGAGGGAGCATCCTGGCACCTATCTGCAATCTCATATTTCAGAGAATAAACAGGAAATTGAATGGGTGCAGGCACTTTTCCCTGACCGGAAAGGGTATGTGGATGTCTATCAACATTATGGCCAGCTGGGACCGCGTGCGATCTATGGGCATGGCGTTCATTTCACGGAAAAGGATTTCCACATCTTTCATGAAACAGGCACGGCCATTGCGCACTGTCCAACGTCAAATCTTTTTCTCGGAAGCGGTCTGTTCAGCCTCGAACAGGCGATGCAAGGCTCCTTTCCTGTGCGCACGGGCCTTGCGACAGATCTTGGCGGGGGCACGAATTTCTCTCAGCTGGTCAGCATGAACGAAGCATACAAGATTGCGCAAATGGGCGGTTTTTCGCTGGATGCCCATAAGGCGTTTTATCTGGCTACTCGTGGCGCCGCTGCGGCCCTTTACCTGGAAGGCATCATTGGAAGTATTGAACCCGGCTATGAGGCTGACATTACAGTTCTCGATTTGAAGGCAACGCCTCTGATTGCTCATCGAATTGCCTATGCCGACAGTCTGGAAGAGCAACTCTTCGCCCTGATGATACTGGGGGATGACCGGGTTGCGAAGGCGAGCTATATCGCCGGGGAATTGGTATACAGCCGAAATACCGAAACGCGGGAGGAACAATTCTACGGTTTTTAGCCGGGTTTCCGCCCGCCAAGCGCAGCCGTCACCTCACTCGCTATCTCCACCGTTATCTGTCCAAGTTCCATCAACCGCTCTTTCGATATACGGGCGGCAGGGCCTGAAATGGAAAGTCCGGCGAGCGGTTCCGCATGTTCCTCATAAATAAGCGCCGCCGCGCAGCGAAGACCGACGGCATGCTCTTCATCATCTACGGCGAAGCCACGGGCGCGCGCTGCCGCAAGCTCTTCATATAGCAAATTTGGATCGGTAATGGTTTTATCCGTCAGCCGTGCAAGACTCTGGTCTTCAATTATCCGGGATACGTCTTCTCTGCTCATGGCCATCAGCATTGCTTTTCCGACCCCCGAACAATGCATGGGCACGCTATTCCCGGGTTTGGAGAAAACCCTCATCATTTCCCGGCTTTCGACCTGGGCCAGATAGATGACCTTGTCGCCGTCTGCGATCGCCAGATTTACCGTCTCACCGCTGAGTTCCATCAGGCGCCGCATATAGGGCCGCGCGACAGTCGCAAGATCGCGGGAGACCAGAAAGCCGTTACCAGTCACAAATGCCTGCATGGCAATCTGCCACCGGCTCGTGTCGCGGTCATACTGCACATAACGCTCTTCCTGCAGGGTGGTCAACAGCCGGTGGGTCGTCGACGGGGCAAGCGTCAAGGACTTGGCGATTGCCGTTAGGGACAGGCCCGGCGGATTTTCGGCAATCGCATTCAAAATAGACAGCGCCCGCGTCAGAGATTGTACCTGGCCTGTCCGGACAGCTGTGGTCTTGGCCGCGTCTGCCATCGTCATGCTAATTAATTCCATAATGCGAAAATAGTTCCATTTTAGTTTATTCCCTTTGTCGGTCCTGTCAATGTTATGCTGTAATTCACCGGCGGTCGGGGTCTCCCGCACTGTCTATTTCTCATTTGGGCGAGGGTAAAAATAAGCAGATGACAAAGCATGTGACAAAAGCAGGGCTTCAGGTGGCGCCGGAAATTGTGGATCTCGTGGAAAGGGAGATTGTGCCAGGGCTGGATATAACGGCCGAGACAGTATGGACCCTTCTTGCAGACCTAGTCGCAAATTTTGGCCCACGAAACAGGCAATTGCTTGCTAAGCGTGAAGAGTTGCAGACGAAAATCGATGCCTGGCATCTCGCGGCGAAAGGAAAGCCACATGATGCGCGTACTCACAAAGCGTTTCTAGAGGACATAGGTTATCTGGTGCCGGAGGGGCCGTCATTTCAGGTCACGACGGCCAATGTTGACCCCGAAATTTCGGACGTCGCCGGGCCGCAGCTTGTCGTCCCGGTCATGAATGCCCGCTATGCCCTTAATGCGGCAAATGCCCGTTGGGGCAGTCTGTATGATGCACTCTATGGGACGGACGTTCTGCCTGAGACAGACGGTTGCGAGAAAGGTAGCGGTTATAATCCGGCGCGCGGCCTGAAGGTTATCGAGTATGGTTTTGGTGTTCTTGATCGCGCCGCGCCGCTCGCCAGCGGCAGTCACAAGGATGCGCGTGCCTATCTTCTGAAAGAGGATGGTGATCGCAAGCAACTGGAAATCGAGCTTGCTGACGGTTCGCGCACCGGTCTTGAGAATCCCGTACAGTTTGCCGGGTATCTGGGGAATGATGCAACGCCCACTTCCATCCTGCTTAAAAAGAACGGCCTGTATCTCGATATCCAGATCGATCCTGCACATCCTGTAGGGAGAGATCATCCGGCGGGCGTGAAGGATGTTTTGATGGAATCGGCTCTTTCCACCATTCAGGATTGCGAGGATTCTGTCGCGGCGGTTGATGCGGAGGACAAGGCTCTTGTTTATCGCAACTGGCTTGGCCTGATGAAAGGCGATCTTGAGGATCGCTTTGAAAAAGGCGGACAAACAGTGGCACGGTGCCTGACCCCAGACCGGGCTTATCTCAATCCGGCGGGAATGGAAATTTCCCTCCACGGCCGCAGTCTGTTGCTGGTCCGTAATGTCGGTCATCTGATGACGATAAACGCGGTGCTTGATGCGGAAGGGAATGAAATACCGGAAGGCATACTCGACGCAGTCATGACCACTGCAGGGGCACTTCATGACCTGAAAGGACTAGGGCGTTATTCAAACAGTCGTGCGGGCAGCCTTTATATTGTAAAGCCGAAGATGCACGGACCGGAGGAAGTGGCTTTCACGAACGATCTTTTCTCCGCGGTGGAGGATGGCTTCGACCTTCCCCGGAATACATTGAAAGTCGGCGTGATGGATGAGGAACGTCGGACCACGGTCAACCTGAAGGAATGCATCCGGGCCGTTTCGGAGCGAATTTTCTTTATCAATACAGGCTTCCTCGATCGCACCGGTGATGAAATCCACACCAGTATGGAAGCCGGCCCCTTTATGAGGAAAGACGCCGCGAAGGGCGAACCCTGGATCGCCGCCTATGAGGACTGGAACGTGGATATCGGTCTGGAAACAGGTCTCCCCGGTCATGCCCAGATTGGCAAGGGCATGTGGGCGATGCCCGATGAAATGGCGAAGATGATGACCGCAAAAATCGGCCATCCAATGGCGGGTGCCAATTGTGCCTGGGTCCCCTCTCCAACGGCGGCAACCTTGCATGCGATGCATTATCATGAAGTATCGGTGAAAGATCGCCAGAAGGAGATAGCGTCACGTGGCCGGGCGAGCCTTGATAGTATTTTGACGCCACCGTTGTTAAAGGGCGAAAATTTGTCTGAAAAGGAAATTCAGGCGGAACTGGACAACAACGCGCAAGGGATCCTCGGTTATGTGGTGCGCTGGATCGATCAGGGCGTCGGTTGCTCCAAGGTGCCGGACATAAACAATGTCGGCCTTATGGAGGATCGCGCGACTTTACGTATTTCCAGTCAGCATATCGCGAACTGGCTGCATCATGGGGTTTGTACGGAAGATCAGGTAACAGAAACCATGAAACGGATGGCGGCGATTGTCGATGAACAAAACGCGGGCGATCCGCTTTACAAGCCAATGGCCGGACATTTCGATACATCAGTCGCCTTTCACGCGGCCTGCGACCTTGTTTTCAAGGGGCGGGAACAGCCAAGTGGCTACACCGAACCAATCCTTCATGCACGCCGTATCGAGGCCAAGGCCAGCTAGTTTTTCATAAAACTTGTAATTGACGAAACGAATTTAACAGGAGGGCTTTATGCTCACAGTAAACCGATTATCTCATGCGGATGCACTTATCCTCATTCATGGCGCCCGCGAGAAAGCCAGCGAAATCCATGTTCCGATGTGTATTTCCATTGTGGATGAAAGTGGCAATTTGATTGCGTTTGAACGCATGGATGGCGGAAAGGTGACAAGTATTACGATCTCCGCCGATAAAGCCTATACGGCTGCTGCCGCCCGCAAGGCGACACATGACTATAATGCGGTAAATGTGCCGGGCAATCTGGCGTTCGGTATTCATACGGAAGTCGGAGGGCGTCTGTCGTCTGTCGGTGGCGGCTTGCCAGTGGTTGTAAATGGTGAAGTCGTCGGTGGGATTGGCCTCAGTTCGGGAACACCTGCGCAGGATATGGAATGCGCGGAAGCCGGTCTCAATCACTTCTATCAGACATTGGAATAACATCGCGTTCTCTTGTGCTGTACGGGTTTCTACGGCTATAACAAGCAATCATACAGATTAATTGTTTGGTCTGGCAGGGAAAAGGGACCCGGTTGAGTACAATGGCGGGCGATAAAGTAAAAAGCGGTAAGCAAGCCTCCAGCGAGATGAAAATGACAACACTTGATGGCGTTGTCGGGTTTCATATGCGCAAGGCAACCTTGCGGGCGCAGGGCACATTTGCAACGGCGGCCGGGAAAAAGCTGATGACCGGCCAATATTCCGTTATGGCCATCATCAACGAAAACCCGGGCCGCACGCAGAGCGCCATCGCGGAAGCTGCGGGGCTCGATCGATCGTCCCTTGTTCCCATTCTCAATAAATTCGAGACCGAAGGTCTGATCTTGCGCGCGCCCGTTAAGGGGGACAAACGGGCCTATGCTGTTCGCCTGACGAAGAAGGGGGAGCAGGAACTGGCCAAGCTCGAAGATAACGTGAGGGAGATCGAAGCAAAAGTGATTGCCGGTCTCGGGGCGGATGACCACCTGCGTCTGATCGACTTGCTGAAAAGGTTTCACGACATCTTATAGCCGAAAATTTTAAAGCATTAGTCGAAACATTCCTCACGGCACTCTTCGTTGAGTTATTTCGCGTAGATGACTGACGATTCGTCTATCTTGATGGAATTTATATTTTGCCGTTATGAAAGTTTAACAGACGTTAGGTCCATTCAGCACGGAATCGACTATATCTTGTGATCGAATTAATATGTAGTTATGCACTTATAGAAATATATCCTTAAAAGTGCATAAAAACCGTATATAGCAACCAAAGGGATGGTTCTGGGCGTGGCAATTTCGTATACTTTCTCCATCGGCAGGGTGTTCATCCGGAACGCGATGAAAAGGGGGGAAGATATGGGGATGTTGTTTAGGGACATGAACAAGGCACTTTCCGTCAAGACCTGCTATTCAAATTTCTTGCTCTCTTCCGCTGTCTTTATGCTGACCCTGCTTCTTTCCGCCGCCCTGTTTATCCAGGATACTCCGCATGAAGATCAAGGGCCGGCTCCCGATGAGGAGACTGCGCTCCTCGATTAATATCTCTATTCATGCCTGAAGCACTGAAAACTGCGGCTTTTCTTGTGCAAACACTTCCTTAATTATATTGCTGCTAAATTCATCATTTAATCCCGATGCTATGGTTGATGGAGAAGGTGAAACGCGGCTTAACATGAGTATTGAGACCAGCGCCCTGGCGGCGTATCGCGCCCGCGCCCGCAATACAAACGTAAATGACGTCACTCTTTTAGCGACGGATTATCTCAATCATTTCAATGAAGCCTTGATGCTGGCTGAACTGGTGATTGATATGCCGGACATGCTGGAAGACTTGATCGATTGGTCGCCCGTCACGTATGGGAATCATTTTCGTGACAGCGGCATAGCTGACCGGGAGCTTGCAATTGAGGCCTACGAATTTTCCCCAACGGAATATAAAACGCCGTTCGAGGCAATCACGACGCGGCTAGATGAAGAAATTGAGGATCTGCAGACCAACTTAAGGTTAATAGACAATTTGGAAGACGATGAAGCGAAAATGATGGCCGACGAGCAGTGCGCGATTATTAGGGGCCTGATCGAACAGGCGGGTGCCATCATAAATGGCCATATCGGTGATTTCAATTCGCAAACTCCCTCCGAAGACAGTATGGAGGATGAAGGAATACTCGATCAGGATGAAATCAATGCGATGTTTGGCTAGGTTCATTTTGGATCGAGGAAAATGTCCGGAAAATTTAAGCCGATTTTCCCGCTCTGCTTTACGCATGCTCTTAACCGCCATTCCGGTAGTTTTGGCGATAAGCAATGTAGCCTGGGCAAATACGGATAAAGAATGCTTGGCCAGTTGGCAGGATCCCCGGATAACGATTGAGATTGTCAACGCAAAACCGGTTCTTGACCATGGGAAAACTTCCCACCAGATAGAGATGGTCGCCAAGAAAAGCGGGTATGCAAAATCGACGCGCCATGCCAATTTACTTGGTCTTACTTATTCCTTCATCACGCCCAGACTTGGCGCGGCGACAAAATACAAGCCCGCGAAATCTGGAAAATACTGTCTACGTCTCGACCGGGTATCGCTGAAGTTCGGGGCGCAAAAAACCAGTATTTATATTGATCGGAAATATAAAAAGGGGACCTGCGCCTATGAGGTCATTCTGGCGCACGAACGTGAACATGTCCGCATCAATGAGCGGATCATCGCTGACTATGTACCAAAAATAAAACGTGAATTGACGGAGCGCGCGGCGAGTATCCGTCCCTTCTACACGAAGAGTCCGAAAACGGCAGGTAAATCGATTGCGAACCGGTTGCTACTTGAGCTGGATCCTCTGCTCGATGAATTTAATGTGGCGCGAATGGACGCGAACGACGTTATCGATACACAGGAATCATATGCGGCTACTCAGGCTAAATGTCGAGATTGGTAAGATTCTATCTTTTAATTTGCAAATTATTAACAATTTCTTGATTAACTGGATCATGGTCAGGGAACAGGATTAGTTCCAGCATAGAATTCAGCCAGCAGGTTACAGAGAACCGAAATGATCATTGCTAAAGACATCAAAAAAATGTTGAGAGCCCTTGAGGTGGAGTGTGATCATAAGAAGACTGGCACTGCTGCGGATCGCCGCTACCGCCGGGCCGATGTTACATGGCCTGCAACCATCCGCGCGGAGCGAGGGCACGCCTGCCTCCATGAGGAAGAGCGCGAAGTCAGCGGTATCATCAAGGACATATCAGCCAACGGCGCGAGAATTGACGTCGAGGGCCTGTTTTTCGAAAAGAACAACCTTCTTTTGCAGGCATCGCAGCTGGGCGCCATTCGCTGCGATCTGGTGTGGCGGCGCGGCAATAAAATCGGGTTACAGTTTTCCGAAGACCCTAAAAAAATACAGGAAAAACTTCAGGAACTCCTTCCGGAGTTTGACAATACGCTTCCCTGATGCACGATCCACGGTTTAAAGCGGCATCGGCCCTTCTTTTTGATTCCGAACCGTCGATGCGCCAAAACACAAGAAGCGCCCTTCTTAATCTTGGCCTCGGCGACGTCATTGCCTGCTCCGATCTCTATCAATTTACAGCGCTGGCGAGCCGCGGGGAATTTGATCTCATACTGGCGGAAGCCTCAATCGCTGGAACTGGTGTTCACCAACTCATTCAGGAAATCCGTAGTCATAAAATCGGGCCCGATCCTTTTATCAACGTTATTTTGTTTTTGTGGAACTCAGAGCCCAACATGGTCGGCGAGATCATGAATGCTGGCGCGGACGATGTGATAACCCGGCCGATGTCACGCACGCAGATATTTTCGCGGCTTAAGCGGCTGGTCATGGCGCGTAAACCCTTTGTTGTGACCGCGGATTACTTCGGACCCGACCGACGCAATGCATTGAGAAGCAGATCGGGCGTCCCGACGATGATTGTCCCAAATTCGCTAAAGGCAAAGGTGGAAAACCGACCGGAACTCGCCGCCACACCGGAGGCGATCAAAAGCGCGATGAAAGTGGTGAAAGAGCGTAAGATATCGACATATTCAGAACAGTTGATGCGCCTTTCCTCTGCCGTCATTCTGCTCTCCGGTTCGGCCGACAGTTTTGGAGACCGCAGGGACGTGATTAGTGTCATGCAGCAGAGAAATAACGCCCTGATCGACAGCGTTGAGGGAACTGAACATGTGCATGTCATCTCTTTGTGTCAGGCACTCGCCGATCTTCTGAGTTCCATCGTCCATGCGAATTCATCCCTTAAAGACAAGGACCGTGAGCTGCTATCACAAATTCCATATGCCATCCATAAAGCCTGCGCGGACCTTCATCAAACGGCAGGTCTGGCCTTTGACATAAGGGAGGTGTCCGCACGGGTAAGCGACACCCGGAAACAGTCAAGATACGGTTACTTTCGGGCCGAGGGGAAAATTAGTCACACATTGAGGTAAATCTTACTTTGTTCTGCCCGATACCCTCCTATTATTAATGGTAGGCCGGTGATGTTGGAATGTCAGGAGGATGGGGTCATTATATACGTAAAATCTTTAAAACGCTTGACCGTGATAGGGTTCTGTCTGACGCTGATGGTGCTTTATTTAGGAAGTGCTGTTGCCCAGAATGTCTATTTCTTGCGCATTGGGACAGGATCCACTGCCGGAACATATTACCCCATTGGAACGCTGCTTGCGTCGGTTATCTCTAACCCGCCGGGAAGCCGGAGTTGTGAGGATGGAGGATCTTGCGGCGTTCCGGGGCTGATTGCGACAGCGCAGACAACTCATGGATCCGTGGACAATATATATGGCGTCACACGAGGCTATTTTGATACCGCCCTTGCCCAGTCGGACACTGTTGTTGCAGCATATAACGGTACCGGTATTTATGATGATAAGGAACCTATCACCTCTCTTCGGGTGATTGCCAATCTGTATCCCGAGGATGTCCACCTTGTTGTCCGTCGCGACGCTGGCATAAAAAACATACGGGACTTAAAGGGAAAAAAAGTATCGATTGACGTGCCGGGTTCGGGAACGCGGGAAAATGCCAAGGAAATTCTGAAGGCATATGGCCTCTCCGTAAAAGATATTGATGCCATATCCGCCAGCCCGGATAAGTCCGTTACCCTGATAAAAGCGGATAAGCTGGACGCCTTTTTCCTGGTCGCCGGGTATCCCGTTACAGCGGTCTCTGAACTCGCCGATGTTGGCAAAATAGAATTAATACCAATCAGTGGGAAGATTGCTGAAAAATTTGTCGCCGGACATGGCTATTACTCCGTTTCTCAGATACCAGCCGGGACTTATCGGGACCTTGATACCGTGCCAACCCTGGCGGTTAGCACCCAATGGATCGTTAGTGAGAACGTGTCGGAAGAGTTGGTCTATGAAATTTCCCGTGCGCTTTGGCACCCGAAAAACCGTCATCTCCTCGACCGCGGTCATGCGAAGGGCTTGCTGATACATCTTGATACGGCCCTGAAAGGGGTTTCGACGCCGTTGCATCCCGGCGCAGAGCGCTATTACAAGGAAATAGGTATTATTACTGACTAGGATAACAGGCCGGTCTTTTATAAGCTCTCTGATCGGCGGGCTCGATAGCGGTTGTCGCCCGAATACGGCTTTGATAAGGTCGCATAAAATCATCAGGAGAGCATCGTGATACCATTTGTCGTCGCAACGTCCAAAACCGACCCCAAGCCGATTATCGTAGTCGAAAAGTCAAATTTTGTTGAATGGCTTTCGGCGCAACCTGACCTTCACAAAAGCTGGATAGAGGCGCAAGGGTTTGAAGCGGATGGCGGCAAGACGTTGCTTCTACCCGGGTCCGCAGGCGATGCCGAGGCCGTTGTCTACGTAAAAGATGGTGATTGGAATATCTGGTCGCTTGCGGATTTGCCTTCAACGCTTCCGAAGGGAACCTATGCAATCACAACCGAATTCACAGAGAAGGAAGCGACGGACGTGGCCATCGGCTGGTCCCTTGGCACCTATTCGTTTGACCGGTATAAAAAGGACGGTAAGAAATATGCGACGCTGATGTTGCCAAAGAGCGCCGATAGAGACATGGTCGCGCGGACGGTTAAGGCTGTTACTCTGGTGCGGGACCTTGTCAATCTGCCCGCCGGAGATCTCGGCCCTACCGCGCTTGAGGCCGCCGCATCGCAGGTCGCGGGCGAGTTTGAGGCTGAACAGGGCAATATCGTCGGTGAAGATCTGCTCACCTATCATTTTCCCATGGTGCATGCGGTTGGCCGCGCCGCGGCGGATGCCCCGCGACTGATTGACATTAGCTGGGGTGATAAGGATGCGCCAAAAGTAACGCTGGTCGGTAAAGGCGTATGTTTTGATAGCGGTGGCCTTGATATTAAATCGGCGGCGGGCATGCTGATGATGAAAAAGGATATGGGCGGGGCGGCAACGGTACTTGGCCTTGCGCATATGATTATGGACGCGAACCTACCGGTGCGGCTCAGGGTTCTGATCCCGGCGGTTGAAAATGCCATCTCTGGAAATGCCTTTCATCCTGGTGACATTCTGACCAGCCGAAAGGGCAAAACAGTTGAAATTGGCAATACCGATGCGGAAGGCCGGCTTATCCTTGCCGATGCACTTGCTGCCGCCGATGAAGAAGAACCCGATCTCCTGATCGATATGGCGACGTTGACGGGCGCCGCAAGAGTTGCGGTTGGGACGGAAATCGCCGCGACTTTCACGGATGATGAGGCGCTTTATGCGGATATTGCCAAGCACAGCGAAATGGAAAAGGACCCGGTCTGGCGCCTGCCGCTGTGGGATGAGTATCGCCATCTTCTGGACAGCAAGTTCGCCGATATTAATAATGCCGGATCTGGCGGATACGGGGGGGCAATTACGGCTGGACTGTTCCTGAAAGAGTTCGTCGAAAAAGCCAAGAGCTGGGTTCATTTCGACATCATGGCTTATAACGTCCGACCTCGTCCCGGCCGACCGGTTGGCGGAGAAGCCTTCGCGTTACGTGCCCTCTTCGCCCTGATCAAGGAGCGTTACGAGAAATCGTAAATTTTATCGATCAGTAAGCGCCAGCTTCAACCCGAGTCCCGCAAATGTTGCGGCAATTCCGTACTGTATCCCGCGAACGATCTTGGGCGTGCCCAACAAATAATGTCGTATTCTTGAGGCGAAAAGGCCATAGATTACAAAAATGACGAAAGTAACGGCCATAAAGACAGCGCCATGCCAAGCGATGAGGAGGGTCGGGCTGTTGGTCGATGCCGGGATAAACTGAGGCAAAAAGGCAAGAAAGAAAATTGTCAGTTTTGGGTTCAGGATATTAATCAGCGTGCCTTTGCGGGCAATTCGCCAATAGTTTTTGCTTTTCTCATTTTTGCTCAGGTCGAGATTTCCTGAATTTCGAACTGTCTGCCATGCGAGATAGAGCAAGTATGCGACCCCGGCATATTTCAAGAATTGAAATGCTAATGCACTTGTATGCAGGAGGGCCGCAACACCGAACATGCAGGCAAGAATGCTGGGCAAAATGCCGAGAGTACAGCCAAACGCCGCCGCGATGCCTGCCTTGGCCCCATCTGTCAGGCCGACCGCCAAGGTGTAAAGAACGCCGGTTCCCGGCGCGATTGTAACGATCAGGGTCGTGAGAAGAAATTCAATGCTCATTCTTTATCTCCAAACCTGATCCGGCATTGCCTAGTATCCTTTTTCGACATCCACGGCGTGAAGCAGGCCCTCGCCTTTTTCGGTGCGGATGATATTTTCTGCAACCAGCTTGGCAACGCTTGCCGGGTCGGAAATGCTGGCGACATGGGGGGTGATGCGGATTTTTGGATGATCCCAGAAAGGATGATCTTCCGCCATCGGTTCCTCATGAAATACATCCAATGTTGCCGCAGAGAGCTGCCCGCTATCGAGAGCCGGGATCAGGTCTTCTTCCAATAAATGAGGACCGCGCCCTGCATTGATAATGCCGGCGCCTTTCGGCAGCTTGGCAAAGAGTTCAGCATTCAGGATGTTTCGCGTGTGCGGTGTGAGAGGTAGAAGGCAGACCAGAATTTCCGTTCGGGCAAGAAAGGCGTCAAGCTGGCCATCGCCGAAGAAACTCTCAACGCCGTCGATTTTCTTTTCTGACCGGCTCCATCCCGCGACATCGAATTTTAGGAAGCTGAGAGCTTCTGCCGCGCCGCCGCCAAGTTCGCCCATGCCCAGAATACCGACTTTCCGCTCGCTGGCGAAGGGGGCGAAATGTTCTTTCCAGACATGTTTGCGCTGCTGCGCATCATAGGCGTGGCAGAAGCGGTGATGGTTCAACACATGCTGCACGACATATTCTGTCATGCGTCCGGTCAGGTTCGGATCGACAACGCGGGAGAAGGGCAGATGGCGCGGAAAATCTGGATCGGCGAGCAAATGATCGACACCGGCACCCAGTGAATAGACGGCGCATAGGTTTTTCAGTTTCGCGAGCTCCCCGTGCGGCATTTTCCAGCAGAGCGCATATTTGATCTCGTCTGGATCGCCAATATCGGGCCAGATACGTACGTCTAGATCCGGGATATACTTACCCAGTTCACGCCGCCACCAGTCCGCGCGATCAATATTACTTTTAAACAATAGAGCCATTTTCTTCTCCGGTATCTTGTGCCGACACCTTAACTATTAACTACATCAGCGGCAGCCGTTTCCAGATCAAACGCTGCCTTCATCAATGCCTTTGTATAGTCTGTTTCAGGATTGTCAAAGATTTGTGCCGCAGGGCCTTGTTCAACAATTTTACCATTGCGCATAACAAGAACGCTATCGGCGATGGCGCGGACGACTTTAAGGTCGTGGCTGATGAACAGATAGGTCAGGTTGTGGCGGTTCTGCAAGTCCCGCAACAGATCGACAATTTGTGCCTGCACGGACATATCCAGAGCCGATGTAGGTTCGTCCAGCACAATAAATTTCGGTTTCAGGATAAGGGCGCGGGCGATGGCAATACGCTGTCGCTGGCCACCTGAAAATTCGTGAGGGTAGCGGTCCTGCGCATCCGGGGTGATGCCGACTTCTTTCAGAACCTCCGATATTCTGTCCCGGCGCTCCAGCCGATTGCCATGCCCTTCATGGACAATCACACCCTCCTCAATTATTTGCCCGACAGAGAGGCGGGGACTGAGGCTGGAGTAGGGGTCCTGAAAGACAATCTGCATTTCCGCGCGTAAGGGGCGAAGCTCTTTCCAGCTTGCGCTTTGGATTGATTGCCCGTTGAACCTGATCTCTCCTTTGGAAGAGATAAGCCGCAACATGGCAAGGCCCAATGTCGACTTACCCGAGCCGCTTTCTCCGACGATGCCAACCGTATGTCCCTGTTTCACATTGACCGATATGTCATCGACCGCACGGACATAATCGACAGTCCGTTTAAGCAGGCCCTTCTTGATCGGAAAGTAGACCTTCAGATTCTTGCAGGACATCACATCGGGCAGGGCGTCATTCTTGCGAAGCGGCAGACCCTTAGGTTCCGCTTCCAGCAACATCCGGGTATATTCATGGCGCGGTCGCGAGAATAGCTCATGAGCCGTGTTGGCCTCGACAATTTCGCCATCGGTCATGACGCATACGTCTTTTGCCATCTTCCGCACAATGCCGAGATCATGGGTGATCAGCAAGATCGCCATGCCAAGCCGCTTTTGCAAATTCATCAGAAGTTCAAGAATTTGAGCCTGGATCGTTACGTCAAGGGCGGTTGTCGGCTCGTCCGCGATCAACAGGTCCGGCTCATTGGCAAGCGCCATGGCGATCATCACACGCTGACGCTGGCCACCCGAAAGCTGGTGGGGATAGGCATTCAGCCGCTCGTCAATGGCGTCCAGCCCGACCATCTCCAGAAGTTCCCGCACCCGTGTGGCGGCCTCCTTCTGGCTCATCCCCTTATGGACGAGCAGCGTTTCATTAATCTGCTTTTCGATCGTGTGAAGCGGGTTGAGAGAGGTCATTGGTTCCTGAAAAATCATGGAAACATGATTCCCTCGAAAGTTCCGCATTTCTTTTTGCGGCCTCCCGACAACTTCCTCGCCATTTATCTTGATGGACCCTTTCGGATGCTTGGCGAGCGGATAGGGTAGAAGCTGCAAGATGCTGAGTGCGGTGACCGATTTTCCCGATCCGCTTTCCCCGACAAGGGCGAGGGTTTCTCCTTTCTCGATATTGAAGGAGATGCCCTTGACCGCGGGCACATCCTTGCCGTCGGATTTAAAAGTGACCCACAGATCGTTAATCTCAACTAGCGTCATTATTGAAATGTCTTTCTTGGATCAAAGGCATCCCGGATACCCTCTTGCATAAAGAAGGCGAGGGTCAGCATGACCGACAGGGTCAGAAAGGCGGTTATGCCGAGCCAAGGGGCCTGCAGATTGGCCTTGCCCTGCGCCAGCAGTTCGCCGAGGGAGGGGGAGCCGGGCGGCAGGCCGAGACCCAGAAAATCAAGTGAGGTCAGGCTGACGATGGAGCCTGTCAGGATGAACGGCAGAAAGGTGAGCGCGGATACCATGGAGTTCGGCAACAGATGCTTGAACATGATCACTCTGTCACGCACACCAAGTGCGCGGGCTGCCCGGACATAATCGAAATTGCGGGACCGCAGGAATTCAGCCCGCACTACACCGACAAGGCTTGGCCAGCTAAAAAGAAGCAGCAGTACGAGCAAAATCAGGAAGCTGGGCTCAATCAGAGCGGCAAGGATAATCAGGATATAAAGGCTTGGCATACCGCCCCATATTTCCAGCAAGCGCTGGAATATCAGGTCTGTCCATCCACCGAAATATCCCTGCACCGCCCCGGCTGTGACGCCGATGATAGAGCTGAAAATGGTCAGGATCACGCCAAATGAAACGGAGATACGGTAGCCGTATATCACCCGCGCAAGCACGTCGCGACCCTGATCATCGGTTCCGAGCCAGTTTTCTGCATCTGGCGGCGAGGGTGCGGGAGAGGTCAGGTCATAGTTGATCGTTGTATAGCTGTATCGGATCAACGGCCAGATTTGCCAGCCTTGCTCATTGATGAGGTCGGCAACGAAGGGGTCGCGATAGTCCGCCTCTGTCTCAAAATCACCACCGAATGCTGTTTCCGGATAAGCGACGAGGAAGGGGAAATAAAGCTGGTCTTGGTAAGAGACAACGAGCGGTTTGTCATTGGCAATCAGCTCCGCAAACAGAGAAATCACGAACAACAACACGAAAAAGATCATCGACCAGTAACCACGGCGGTTGGCTTTGAAGTTATTGAGCCGACGCTGATTGATGGCGGAGAGAGACATGACTACGCCTCCCGTGCTTCGAAATCGATGCGTGGATCGACCAATGTATATGTCAGATCGCCGACCAGGTTCATGATCAGGCCAAGAAGCGCGAACACATAGACGGTCGCGAATATCACCGGGTAATCGCGGTTGATCGCCGCCTCGAACCCCAGCAACCCAAGGCCATCAAGACTGAAAATCACCTCAATCAATAAAGACCCGGTAAAGAGGATGCCGATAAAGGCACTCGGGAAACCGGCTATGACGATGAGCATCGCGTTGCGAAACACATGGCCGTAGAGCACGCGCCGCTCGCTCAGACCCTTCGCGCGCGCTGTGAGCACATACTGTTGGCTGATCTGGTCGAGGAAGGAGTTCTTGGTAAGCTGAGTGAGGGCGGCAAAACCGCCAATCACCAATGCCGTTACCGGCAGCGCGATATGCCAGAGATAGTCTGTTACCTTGCCGAAGGTGCTGAGCTGTTCCCAGTTGTCCGACGTTAGGCCCCGCAAGGGGAACCAGTTGAAATAGGAGCCACCCGCGAAAAGTACGATGAGCGCGACGGCAAAAAGAAAACTCGGGATGGCGTTGCCAACAATCACCAGACTGCTCGTCCAGATATCGAATTTCGTGCCGTCCCGAACGGCCTTCGCAATCCCAAGGGGGATAGAGATCAGATAGACCAGAAGCGTTGTCCAAAGCCCGATGGAGATCGACACCGGCAGTTTTTCGATCACCAGATTGACGACGGTCTCGTCGCGGAAATAGCTCGTGCCGAAATCGAACATCAGGTAGTTCTTCATCATCAGGAAGAAGCGTTCATAAGCGGGCTTGTCGAACCCGAACTGAACTTCCAGCTCCTTGATAAATTCGGGGTCGAGCCCTTGCGCGCCGCGATAGCTGCTCTCCGACCCCAAGCCAGAGGACGCACTGCCGCCACCGCCCGTATCGCCCGTGCCGCTGCCGCCGATACGCGCCGTGGCGCCGACGGCCGTTCCTTGAATTTCTGCGATGATTTGCTCGATCGGTCCGCCGGGAGCGAACTGGATAACCACGAAATTGAGAACCATGATGCCAAATAATGTCGGTATCATGAGAAGGATACGTCTCAATATGTAGGCAAACAACGGCTACTCCTCTGTCCGCAGGTTAAATTTACTTACCCTGTCGGGCGGCCAGTTCTTCGGCTTTGGCCTGATCATACCACCAGCTTTGCAGAACCGCACGATCAAAACCCGGCTTTTTTGACGCTGGGCGGCCGAATTTGTCCCAATAGGCGATAAAGTGGCTGTTCTTATGCCATTGCGGGATAAAATAGTAATTCCACATCAGCACCCGATCAAGCGCGCGTGCGGCGGTGATCAGTTCATCGCTGGTTTGTGCCTCGATAATTTTTTCTATAATCGCATCAACGGCGGGATTTTTAACACCAGCAATGTTGAGCCCACCGGTAACGCCTGCGGACGCCGACCCCCACCAGTCCCGCTGCTCCACGCCCGGCACTTGCGGTTGCGGGAAACGCCGGACGACGATATCGAAATCAAATTCCCGGACCCGGTTCTGCCAGCTGGCGCTGTCAATCACGCGGACCGAGGCATCAATTCCTACACGGCGTAAATTGGCGACATAGGGATTGATGATGCGGGTGAAGGATTGCTCATAGAGAAGGAAGCTGACCTGCATCTGCTGTCCGGCCGCATTCACGAGCTTCTTGTCTTGAATAGTCCAGCCCGCCGATTTAAATAGCTCGACTGCGGCGCTAATCTGCTTGCGGATATTGCCCGATCCGTCCGTTTGCGGTGGTTTGAACTCCGTTGTGAAGACGCCCTCCGGCAGAATATCCTTGAAGGGCGTTAGAAGATCAAGTTCCGCCGGAGAGGGCAGACCGGTCGCCTTCATGTCGGAGTTCTCAAAAACCGACTCCAGCCGGTCATAGGCCCCGTAAAAGAGGTTCTTGTTCGTCCATTCGTAATCGAACAGAAGGCCGAAAGCCTCCCGCACCTTGATATTGTCAAACGGCGCGCGGCGGCTGTTCATGAAGAAGGCCTGCAAGCCGGTCAACGTGGCATCCTCAAGCTCGTCCCGCTTAATAAAGCCCTTTTCGACCGCAGGTTTATTGTCATATTCAGTCGCCCAGGAGCGGGCGGTGAACTCTTCGCGGAAATCATACTCCCCGGCAAAAAACGCCTCTAACGCAATGGTTCGGTCCCGGTAGTAATCGACCTGGATCACATCGAAATTGAACCTGCCTTTATGAACCGGGAGACTTTCCGCCCAGTGGTTCTTCACCCGCTCGTAGGTAAGGGAGCGGCCCGGACTGACTGTTGTGAGTTCGTAAGGGCCGGATCCCAATAGCGGTTCCATGGTGGTGACCGCGAAGTCTCGGGTTTCGAATGACGCCTTGGACAGGATCGGCATGGTCGCTACCTGATAGGGCAGGTCCCGGGTCAGAGCCCCTTCACGAAAGTCAAAGCGGATTTTATGCGGGTCCAGCACTTTTGCCGCGATGACATCCCGGTACTGGATGCCATATCTTGGATGGCCCTTTTCTTTTAAAGTATTGAAGGTGTAGGCCACATCCTCGGCGGTGATGGGTGTATCGTCATGAAAACGCGCCTCGGGTCGGAGGGTGAATTCCACCCATTGACGTTGATCGTCAATGGTGACTGTTTCCGCCAGCAGACCGTAAACCGCGTCTGGCTCGTCGTAGGACGGTGTCATCAGCTGTGTGAAATTGAAATAGAGATCGCCCCCCTTGTCACCATTGATCAGTGCGGGCTTACCTTTAAGCAAAAATGGATTTACTGTATCGAAGCTGTCAAGATCACGGAGCTTGATTCTGCCGCCCTTGGGAGCATCGGGATTGACATAGTCGAAATGAGTGAAGTCCGGGCCGTATTTCAGATCGCCGAAGGTGGAAAACCCGTAGCTTGTGCGAGGCTCGGCTTCGGCCGTCACGGCTCCGACGAGAAGGAAGGCGAAAAGCGATATGAGTGGCTTTTTCATCTCAATCCTCCTGTCTGGGCGCTTGATCTATTGCTTTTGACGTAATGTCCGGAGCCCTTCTTCCAATTGCCGTTCTTTCTCAGGGTCGACCCACCAACTCAGGATATCCGGCCCTTGGCCCGGATTGACGTCGGTATGGCCAAACTTGTTCCAGTATGCGATGCGGTCATAGGCGGCATGGAACTGAGGGATAACATAAAAATTCCAAGTCAGGACACGATCAAGCGCGCGAACAGCCGGAATTAAATCGTCATAGGTTGGCGCAGCAATCAGGTTTTCGATCAACGCATTAATTACCGGACTGTCGATACCCATCACATTCCGGCTTCCCGGGCGCTTGCCTGCGGCGCTGCCCCAGAATTCCCGCTGTTCATTGCCAGGGCTGATAGATTGAGCGAAGCCGGCGGTCGTGATATCGAATTCATAGTTGCGAAGGCGTTCTGTATACTGAGCCGTGTCCACTACGCGGGAGGAGGCATCAATCCCCAATCTCTTGAGGTTCTTGATCAGGGGGCCGGTAATTCTGAGGCTATTGGGATCATACATCAGGAATTCAATGGTGAACGGCTCTCCCGTCGCGGGATCGATCAGCTTGCCATTTTCAACTTTATAACCCGCATCTTTAAGAATTTTCTTGGCCGTACGCAGCGGATTCCGGTCTTGTCCTGATCCGTCCGTCACGGGCGCCTGATATGCGGGGCCGAATACGCGAGGCGGCAGCTGATCGCGATAGGGTTCCAGAATAGCGAGCTCCTCCTCTGTCGGTTCACCCGTGGCCGCCATGATGGAATTTTCGAAAAAGCTGTTCGTCCGGCTGTACTGATCATAAAATATATTCTTGTTCAGCCACTCGAAATCAAAGGCATAGCTCAGCGCTTCACGAAGGGCCGGGTCCTGAAATTTTTCGCGCCGGAGGTTAAACGCATACCCCTGCATACCGCCAGATCTTTCATTCGGGACTTCTTCGAGGATGACTAGCCCTGCCTTCACCGCCGGGAAATCATAGCCGGTGGCCCAGTTTTTCGCGCTGTTTTCCGACCGGTAATCATATTCGCCAGCCTTGAACGCTTCCAGCAGGACGGCCGTGTCGCGATAAAAATCATACCGGAGCGTATCGAAATTATTGCGTCCGACATTGATCGGAAGATCGGCGCCCCAATAATCCACTACGCGTTCAAAAGTAATGTAGCGATTTGCCTCAAAATCCTTAACGCGGTAAGGCCCGGAGCCGAGGATCGGGGTGAGGGTCGTTTCCTCAAAATTATGGGTTTCAAAATACTTCTTGGGGAGGATCGGCAGGAGCTGCCCGACAATTTGTGGCAATTCCCGGTTCGGCGGGCCGGAGAAATTAAACTTGATCCGGTGATCACTCAACTTCTCGGCCGATTCGACATCCGCGTAATAGTACCGGAACAGCGGCGTTCCCTTTTCCTTGACCGCCTGCAGGCTGAAAATAACGTCATCTGCCGTCATGGGCGTACCATCGTGGAACCGCGCCTCAGGGTGCATATTGAAAATGGCAAAGGAGAGGTCTTCGGCGACTTCCACGCTTTCCGCGACAAGGCCATATTCCGCACTTGGATCGTCGTAGGATTGAGTCAGCAAGGTCTCGAACGTCAGGCTCAGGCCATTTGCCGCCTGTCCCTTGGAAATAAAGGGATTGAGATTATCGAAGCCGCCAACCGCCGAAAGCTTGACGTTGCCGCCCTTTGGCGCGTCAGGATTTACATAGTCGAGATGCTTGAAATCGGGGCCGTATTTTAGCGGGCCCGCCAGGGACAACCCGTGACTTTTGATCATTTTTACTTCTTCCGCAGTAGACGGATAAGCGATTAGAAGCAAGAGGAGTGCGGTGGTGGTTGATTTTAATAATCCCATAAATGTCCTCGCTTGACGGCTCTTGTCTATAATATTTCGACTCAAGATGGGGAGTTCAGCCCATAACATCAAGTAGAAAAGGCTCCGTCGGCTCTGCCTTAATTATGCCAGTATTTCAACCGCTTGGCGATGCAGCGCCGGATCACCAACCGCAAGAACGAAGCCTGGGTTGTTCAAGGATAGCGGATTCCCCTCCCAGTCGGTAATTTTTCCGCCGGCATTTTCAATGATCGGGACAAGGGCGGCATAGTCATAGGGTTTCATATCGCAATCCGCGACGGCATCGACATACCCAAGCGCCAGCAGGCCATAGGCGTAGCAATCATAGCCAAATCTTTTGCGTTTCACGGCATCATATAACTTCCGAAAGCGAGGACCATGTTCCCCTTCCATCAGTTCGGCACCATAGGCGAATAAGGTCGCATTGGAGAGGTCAGGACAGGCGCGGGTTGAGATGGCCGCGCCGTTCATCGTTGCGCTGCCATTCGCCCCGAACCATCTCTCGCCGGATATGGGTTGGTCAATGATACCCATGATGGGCACACCATTTCGGGCGAGCGCGATCAGGCTGCCAAAGGTTGGGCTGCCGGAAATAAAGGAAAGCGTGCCGTCAATCGGGTCAAGGACCCAGACATATTCCGCATCTGTCCGCACGCTGCCATGCTCTTCGCCAATGACACCATGTGAGGGGAACTCGGCTTCGATAAGGGCGCGCATCGCGGCCTCGGCATCACGATCGGCAATGGTGACGGGGCTGTTGTCATCCTTACCGATAATATCGATTTTCTGCCTGAAATATTTGCGGATAACCTCACCGGCGGCATCAGACATCCGGTGAGCAAGGTCAATAAATTCTTGAGGGCACTCTTTATTCACGATACCCGGCCGTAAACTCAGCTATTCAGCGGGCGGAAGCGGAACGTCGCTCTTGCCGAGTGTCCTGAGATACGCGATGAGGTCCGCCCGGTCTTCAGGCTTCTTCACACCGGCAAATGACATCTTGGTGCCTTTGATATATGTGCTTGGCTTCGTCAGGAAGAGATTCAGATCTTCATATCCCCAAGCTCCGCCTTTTTCGAGAAGAGCGCTGGAGTAACTGAAATCGGCATGGACACCTTTGTCGCGGTTCAGAATGCCATGCAGATTAGGACCGATCTTGTTCGGGCCGCCGTCTTCAACCGTATGGCATGCCCCACATTTCTTGAAAATTTTCTCGCCCTTGGCAACATCTGCGGAGGCAAGTAGCACACCAAGCGACGGGCCTTCAACTTCATCATTCGAGGCAACTTCAGAGGATGCAACCGCGCCTGTATCAATCACGTATGCAGGTTCCTCCGGATAGGTCGGATGAATTGCCAATGTGGCAACTTCATTGATGACCATTATAATTAGAACGCCAGCCAGAACGGCGGCGGCAATTTTATTAAACTCGAAAGTATTCATTGCTGACCTCAGCTATCAAACCTGCGGGTACATTTACCAGCCGCGATAAAAAAAAGCGAGGGGAAATTAACCGCTTTCTCATGCCGAGCGCAAGACGTATATATGCCATTGTTAGTTAAGAGAGACGATTTGGATTGTTGTTATGGGTTCCGCGCCGAAAAAACCAGTTATAGTCATACCGGCCCGAATGGCCTCCAGCCGGCTTCCGGGTAAACCGCTTGCAGATATCGCTGGCTTGCCAATGATCGTCCAGGTCATGCGCCGGGCGGAGGAAGCGGATATTGGCCCAGTCCTTGTAGCCTGCGCGGAAGAAGAGATTGCGGAGACTGTGCGCGCCGCGGGTGGAACGGCCTTGCTAACGCGCGCGGATCACCCTTCCGGCTCGGATCGGGTGTTTGAGGCGGTGGAGGCTTTCGATCCCGATGGTGCCTATGATGCCATCGTCAATCTGCAAGGGGATTTACCCGCCCTCGACCCGTCCGCGATTGAAGCTGTTTTTCAGCCGCTACAAAATGTCGCAGTCGATATCGCAACGCTTGTCGCCGAAATCACCGATGAGGAAGAGCTGGATGATGAAAATGCCGTCAAGGCGGTTGTCTCGCTGGCGGAGGGTGAGAGCGTTGGCCGTGCCCTCTGGTTCAGCCGGTTGAAATCACCCTGGGGGAACGGGCCGCATTATCATCATATCGGCCTCTATGCCTATCGGCGGGAAGCGCTGGCGCGGTTCGTTGCGCTTCCACCCGCACCACTTGAGCAGCGGGAACGGCTTGAGCAGTTGCGGGCGCTTGAGAATGGGATGCGGATTGATGCGGCGGTCGTTGACACGGTGCCGCTTGGTGTTGATACTCCCGAGGATTTGGCGCGTATCTGCCGCATGTTTGTTTCCTGAGAAATTGAGAAGTTAGAAATGTCAGACATCGATCCCGACAACCACATTGCCTTTCAGGGTGTTCCGGGGGCTTATGGCCACCTGTCCTGCAGCACCGTCTATCCGGATATGGACGCGATTGCCTGCGATACCTTTGCCGATGCCTTGGCGATGGTGCGTGATGGAGATGCGGCGCTTGCCATGATCCCGATTGAAAATTCGCTCGGCGGGCGGGTTGCCGACATACATCATCTGTTACCCGATTCCGGGCTTTATATCATCGGGGAGCATTTCCAACCGGTGATGCATCAGCTTCTCGGTGTGCCGGGGTCAACCTTGTCTGATATCAAGGCTGTCCATAGTCATGAACAGGCACTCTCTCAATGCCGCGGTCTGACGCGCGATCTCGGGATCGAGCCCATCATCCATGCGGATACGGCCGGTTCGGCGAAGATGATCGCGGAGTTGGGGGACAAGACTCAAGCATCCATTGCCTCCAGCCTTGCCGGGGAAATCTATGGCCTTGATGTTTTGCGTGACCGGGTTGAGGATCGTATTGGCAATACGACGCGGTTTATCATCATGTCCCGTCAGCGGCAGGATCCCGATCCGAAAGATGGAAGCTGCATGATGAGCTTTGTTTTTCAAGTGCGGAGCCAGCCGGCGGCCCTGTATAAGGCGCTGGGTGGGTTTGCCACCAACGGCATCAATGTAACGAAGCTGGAAAGCTATATCACGGATGCAAGTTTTGAGGCCGCACAGTTCTATATCGATATCGAAGGCCACCCGGATGAAGCGCGGGTTGCCCGGGCGATTGAGGAATTGCAATTCTTCTCCGCAAAACTCAAGATTTTGGGTGTTTATCCAATGAACCCCTATCGTCGGCAGTATGGGGCTTAAAACGGGTTGCCTCATCTGGCACGATTGAATATAAGCTGACGCAAATTCAATTCCTTCACGGGCGGGATGCCTGTGCACTGCAATCGAGATGGAAATGCTCAAAGATTATATTGATGATGTGGTAAAACTCAGCCGCGCCCAGAAATTGTTCCTGCTTGCTGGCGTTGTGGCGATGGCTGTCGTTGTCACGGCATCGAACATTCTGGTCGAGATGCCGGTGAATGACTGGTTTACATGGGGCGCACTCTCTTATCCGATTGCGTTTCTCGTGACCGATATTACCAATCGGGTCCTGGGGGTCCGGCTTGCGCGTGACGTTGTTATTGTTGGATTTATTGCGGCTGTCGTCATGTCGCTTCTATTGGCAAATCCGCGCATTGCAATTGCCTCCGGGTCGGCGTTCTTTATCGCGCAAATGCTGGATGTCACCATTTTCGACAAACTGCGGCGTCAGGCATGGTGGAAAGCGCCGGTGGCGTCTTCTGTCATTGCGTCATTCGTCGATACGGCGATCTTTTTCGTGCTTGCCTTCGCAGGGACCGGCCTTCCCTGGCATACTTGGGCGCTCGGTGACTATGCGGCCAAGCTCATTATGGTGGCTGTACTGATCCTCCCCTTCCGCGGGCTGATCAAAATTACCAACCCGCTCACCCTTGCGCCGGTCGCGCGCTAGGCAACAGGCGTAGTCTGCTCAACCCAGGCTTTCGCCAGTTGATGGGCGAGGGCAATGGGGCCGCCTATCCGCAAACCGGTCGGCTTGGTGCTCTGCTCCAGCATCATACGAACTTCTTCACGGCTGAACCATCGCGCATCGTTAAGTTCTGTCCGGTCCACCGTGATTTCCTCGGTAAGCGCTTCGGCAAAACAGCCGATCATGAGGGAGGAGGGGAAGGGCCAAGGTTGCGACTGATGATAGCGGACGTCGCCGGTTTGGATACCTGATTCTTCCATAACCTCGCGCCTGACACCCTGCTCAATAGTTTCGCCGGGCTCAATAAATCCGGCAAGGCAGGAATAAAAATCGCCCGGAAAGTTTATGCCTTGACCGAGAAGGCATTTATCACCACGGGTCACCATCATAATGGCAACCGGATCAGTGCGCGGGAAATGTGTGGCGTTACAAGTGGTGTCTTCGCATTTTCGCGAATATCCTGCTTCCTGTGACTGGGTGTGGGTGCCGCAAACCGCGCAGAATCCATGCCGATTATGCCAGTCGATCATTGAGCGTGCCTGCGCAAGCGCACCGGCTTCACTAGAGCTTAATTGCGGCGCGACGGAGCGGACATCAATGAATTTACCCCAATCCTCATTCGCCGGTCGTTTCGGATTTTCAATGGCCGAGACATCAATCGCAAAGTGACAAGTGTCTTCCGTGATGCCCAAAAATATCAGGGCGGCACCGGCCGCGACAAACTCCTGTACCTCCGAATATCCACGCCAGTCGATGCGCGCACCTTCCGTCAGGCTGATCAGGGCCTTCAATTGATGCATCGGGAGGAACCGGCTGCTCGGATCTTTTAATTTTTGTTCTATCCAGTTTGGATCTGTCCGCAAATGGGACGCGCGGTCGAAGTCACCGCCAGCAAAGACAATCGGTTTTTTCATGGGCGGCAGATTGTCACAACTTATCCGCTCCTGCAATCGCCAAGACGTTAAATTTTGAATGATTGTTCAAGATCGGGACCAAAAAACAGGAAAAAGGGCTTGCTTCTCTCCCTCAACTGCATGATATAGGCGGTGGAAGGCTGGCGGCGGGCGTGCCCCTCGCGAACCCGGTCAGATCCGGAAGGAAGCAGCCGTAACGAGTTTCGGTGCGGGTCGTTGTCAGTCTTCTTCTATTCTTTATCTTTCCTACACAGAAGCAAACAAATCCTCCTCCTTTGACTGGTATTTAGCTGAAGTTCTCTGCTATGATTGCGCCATGACAAGCGATCAATCCAATAGTCCCTATCGCGTTCTCGCCCGGAAGTACCGGCCGTCGACCTTCGACGAGTTGATCGGCCATGAGGCCATGGTGAAAACGCTCTCCAATGCGCTTGAGACGGGGCGCCTTGCGCATGCGTTTGTATTGACGGGCACACGCGGGATCGGCAAGACGACGACGGCGCGCATCATCGCCCGGGGCCTCAATTGCATTGGGCAAGATGGCAACGGCGGACCAACTGTCACCCCATGCGGTGTCTGCAAGAACTGTGTTGCCATTGCGGAGGATCGCCATCAGGATGTTCTGGAAATGGACGCGGCGAGCCGTACCGGCGTAGACGATATTCGCGAACTCATTGACGGCGTGCGGTATTTGCCCGTTGCGGCACGGTTCAAGATCTACATCATCGACGAAGTGCATATGCTCTCGAAAAATGCTTTCAATGCGTTGCTGAAAACGCTGGAAGAACCGCCAGAGCATGTGAAATTCATCTTCGCGACAACGGAGATTCGGAAAATTCCGGTGACGGTGCTTTCCCGTTGTCAGCGGTTCGATTTGAAACGCGTCGATGGCGATACCCTTGCCGCTTACTTTGCGACGATCGCGGAGAAGGAACAGACCGAGATTGAAGAGGATGCTTTAGCTCTTATCGCCCGCGCAGCGGAAGGGTCGGTGCGCGACGGCCTCTCCCTGCTGGATCAGGCGATTGCGCATGGGGACGGCAAGGTAACGGCGCTGCAGGTGCGCGATATGCTGGGCCTTGCGGACCGGACCCGCATTCTGGATCTTCTGGGCCTGCTGATGGAAGGAAATATCAAGGACTCGCTGGCGCTTCTGCGCGGACAGTATGACAGCGGTGCAGATCCGGTAGTGATCATTCAGGATTTGCTGGAACTGACGCACTGGCTGACATCGCTGAAAGTCACGCCGGAGGCGGCCAATAATATTGCCATGGCAGGCGGCGAGATAACCCGTGGGGAGGAAATGGCAAAAAAACTTTCCATGCCCGTTCTTGCCCGCACTTGGCAGATGCTGTTGAAAGGTCTCGACGAAGTCAGTCATGCGCCAATGCCGCTTGCGGCGGCGGAGATGGTTCTTGTCCGTTTGGCCTATGTGAGCGAGTTGCCAACGCCAAATGATCTCGCCCGCCAGATTGCGGATAACCCCAAGGAAGGCGGCACGGCCCCTTCAACAAACAGTGGGGGGCGACCTTCATCTGCATCTCAGGCGGGACCATCAATGAGCCATGGAGGGCACGCCGCAGCAGTTGCGGTATCAACCTCCCCAGCGCCGCAGCAGGAAAGTGAGCCCCGCGCTCATTTATCGCTGGTTGCGCGCAATGACGACTTGCCGGAACGCGAACCGGTTAAGGCCGAGCCTGCCCCGGGAAAGCCACCGCTTCAATCCTTGGAGGATGTGGTTAATCTCCTTAACGAACGGCAGGATATCAAACTCAAGGGGGAGGTACTCAACTTCGTACGTCCCGTTGCGTTTGAGCGGGGATTGATCGAGTTTAGCCCGGCGGCGGGCGCGGCGGCGGACCTCGCCGCTCGGCTTGGCAAGCGCTTGCGGGAGATTACCGGCGATCAATGGGATGTGCGGATGACCGCCCAGGCGGAAGGCGCGGCGACAGTGGCGGAAAAGCGCCAGAGTGATAAAGCAGCGGAGATTGAGGCGATGGAGGCCCATCCCATGGTGCAGAATATCAAATCGCTTTTCCCCAACTCAACAATCCGGGAAATCCGGCATCTCGGCCCCACACTTGACATCATGCTTCCCGATGACATATCCGGTGAAGACGAAATCGATGACGGAGATACATTCGAATGAAGAACCTTGGCAATCTGATGAAGCAGGCCAAAGAAATGCAAAGCAAAATGGCCGAAATGCAGGCTGAGCTTGAAACCCATGAAGTAACGGGACAGTCCGGCGCCGGCATGGTCAAGGTGACACTCAATTGCAAGGGTGAAATGCGTAAACTTGAGGTGGATTCCTCTCTTGTCGATCCTGAGGACAAGGAAGTAATGGAAGACCTTATTCTCGCTGCCCATGCGGATGCGCGTAACAAGGTCGATGCCTACTCGGCGGAGAAGATGAAGGAAATGACCGGCGGGTTGGACCTGCCGCCCGGCATGCAGATGCCTTTCTGATCGGGCGGCATGACAGTTATATGAGCCAGTCTGAAATTGATCATCTGATACAGCTTTTATCCAAGCTTCCCGGGTTGGGCCCCCGTTCGGCGCGCCGGGCAACGCTTTACCTGATCAGTCGCCGGGAAAGCCTGTTGACGCCGCTTTCCGCCGCCATGCAGTCCGCAGCGGACAATGTAAAAGTCTGCGGTCAATGTGGGAACCTGGATGTGACCGACCCTTGCGATATCTGCCGCAATGTAAAGCGCGATCAGAGCCTTCTCTGTGTGGTGGAGGATGTCTCTGATCTCTGGGCGTTGGAACGGTCCGAGGCGTTTCGCGGTCGCTATCATGTTTTGGGCGGCACGCTATCTGCCCTCGACGGGATTGGCCCGGATGAACTCAATATGGAACCCCTGATCCGGCGCGTCGGGGAGGGGGGGATTACCGAGGTTATTCTTGCCCTTAACGCCACTGTCGATGGTCAAACCACATCACATTATCTCTCCGACCGCCTTTCGGAATACGGCGTACAGATCACCCGGCTAGCCCACGGCGTTCCCGTCGGCGGGGAACTTGATTATCTGGATGATGGGACCTTGTCTGCGGCGCTCAAATCCCGTCGCACGATGGGTTAAGTCTGCTCGTCCATCAGATGCGGTTGCTCTGGTGGCCTTGCCAGAATATCGCTTTCTTCCTCCCCCAGCTGCAATTCTTCAATTTTTTCCGCGCGGCTACTGATCTTTCGGCTTGAGGTTTCGATATGCTCGATATCCTTGCTGGCCTGCAGGAAATGCTTCCCGAGATTGCCGACGCGATCATCCAGCCGTTCGACATCCTTGAGCAGAACCCCGACTTCTTTCTGGATCACTCCGGCCTGTGCTCGCATCTGGCTGTCTTTCAACACGGCGCGCACGGTATTCAGCGTCGCCATTAATGTCGTGGGAGAGACGATCCAGACGCGCGCTTTGTAAGATCTTTCAAGTATCGCGGGGAAGTTGGCATGAAGCTCCGCATAGACGGCTTCGGACGGCAGAAAAAGAAGCGCTGATTCGGCGGTTTCCCCGTCCAGAATGTATTTCTCGCTAATATCGGCGATATGCTTCTGCATGGCGCCGGTAAGCGCGCGCGATGCTTGAACCTTATCGCTTTCAGTTTCTGCCTGCCGCAGCATGTGATAGCTCTCGAGAGGGAATTTTGCGTCCACAACGATGGAGCCGGGCGGATTGGGGAGCTTGATCAGGCAGTCCGCGCGCCGCCCATTGCTAAGTGTTACCTGGAATTCATAGGCGGATGGCGGCAGGGCGGATTTCACCAGATCATTAAGTTGAATTTCCCCGAAAGCACCCCGCGCCTGCTTGTTGGCGAGGATATCCTGCAGCCCGACAACCTGATTGGAAAGCTCCGTGAGGTTATTCTGGGCCTTGTCGATCACGGCCAGCCGTGTTTGTAATTCAGTCAGGCTCTGCCCGGTTTTCTCCGCTGACTGGCTGAGACTATCACCCAGGCGTTTTGAGACCGTGTCCAGCCGCTCGCTCAAGGTCTGGTTGATTTCCTGCCGACTTTGCGCGCTATCGGTGGAGATTTGTTTGAGCTGCCCTTCGAGCTGTGCCTGCTGGTTAATCAGACTCTCGGTCAGGCGGGTTAGATTCTCACTATTTGTGGAGGCTGTTTCCGCCAGATTTGCCGCCTTCGACATCTTGAAGAACAGAACCAGCGTGATAACCGCCAGAAACGCGATGACCGCAATCAGGGCAATTTCCATTAAAACTCTCCCATATGCCCTATTTCCCGCCCGTCAATGGCCTTGACGAACGCGAACAGGCATAATACCTACTCTTTTGTATATCGTAACGCGAACAACAACGGAACACCATGGCCCTTTTGCCCATATATACCGCGCCGGACCCGCTTTTGAAAACCATCTCCAAACCGGTGGAAAAGGTGGATGCGGAAATCCGCAAGCTGGTCGATGATATGTTCGAGACCATGTATGCCGCACCGGGCATTGGCCTCGCGGCCATACAGGTTGGCGTGCAAAAGCGTCTGCTTGTCCTCGATGTTGTCGGCAAAGGAAACGAGGAAGAGGACCCGCAACCGCTCGCGTTGATCAATCCGGAAATCACCTGGGCTTCGGATCATGATGTCACCTATGAAGAAGGCTGCCTTTCCGTGCCGGAACATTACGCCGATGTCGTCCGCCCGGCTGAAGTCGAGGTGAGTTATCTTGATGTGGACGGGCAAAAACAGAACCTTCACGCCGATGGCTTACTGGCCACATGCGTTCAGCATGAAATGGACCATCTGGACGGAATCCTGTTCCTCGATCGTATCTCGGCGCTTAAGCGCAACATGATCCTGAGAAAGCTACTCAAGCAGAAAAAACTGGCGAGCTGAAGGAGCCGTTATGGCGGGATTGCGACTTGGCTTTATGGGAACGCCGGCGTTCTCCGCCCATATCCTGAAAGCATTGATCGGATCACCGCATGAGGTGGCGTGCGTCTATTCCCAGCCACCGCGCCCCGCGGGTCGGGGCAAGAAGCTGATGCCTTCCGCCGTGCATCAACTGGCGGAGGTGGAAGGAATACCGGTTCGTACGCCAGTGTCGTTAAAATCGTCTGAGGTACAGGCAGAGTTTGCAAAACTGAATCTCGATGCCGCCATTGTCGTTGCCTATGGACTTATCCTGCCGCAGGCCATTCTCGATGCGCCGACGTACGGTTGCCTCAATCTTCATGCGTCTTTGTTGCCGCGCTGGCGCGGCGCCGCCCCGATCCAGCGTGCGATCATGGCAGGGGATGAGGAGACCGGCATCGCTGTCATGCAGATGGAGGCAGGGCTGGACACAGGGCCAGTCCTGAGCGAAGCGCGCGTACCGATTACTACGGAGACAACAGCAGGCTCGCTCCACGACGAACTTGCGGATGCAGGGGCGACGCTGTTGATTCAAACTCTTGAACGCCTTGGAGATTCGGATCTAGTCGCGACGCCGCAAACGACTGGCGGGGTGACATATGCGGAGAAAATTTCAAAATCCGAAGCCGCGATTGACTGGGGTCGCAGCGCAATCGATCTTAATCGTCATATTCGCGGCCTGAATCCGGTGCCCGGCGCTTATTTTGAATACCGAGGGCAGCGCATCAAACTGCTCGCGACGACGCCGGTCGAGGGAAGGGGGAAGCCCGGCGAAGCACTGGATGATCAATTGACAATTGCTTGTGGAAAAGGTGCATTGAAGCTCGTCACCTTGCAACCCGCTGGGAAGGGCGCAATGGATGCGGCAGCATTTCTAAACGGTCGACCAATCGCTAAGGGCGAGGTGCTGGGCTGATGCCCTGTTACCGCATAACAATCGAATATGACGGGCGCGATCTTGTCGGTTGGCAGCGCCAAAACAATGGCCCCTCTGTCCAGCAGCATATCGAAGAGGCGATTTTCGATTTCTGCGGGGAAGAGGTGCGCATTCAGGGCGCGGGCCGCACGGACGCTGGCGTTCACGCTCTTGGGCAAGTCGCAAATTTCGAGCTTGCCTCCAACCGAAAGCCGCAAGTCGTGATGAATGCGCTGAACCAGCATTTGAAACCGGCATCGATTGCTATTCTTGATTGTGCGGAAGTGGATGAGGAATTCAGCGCGCGATTTTCTGCGAAGAAACGGCATTATCTTTACCGGATTATCAATCGCCGGGCCCCCTTGACTGTGGATGCGGGTCTTGCCTGGCTTGTCAAACGGGAGCTCGATGCGGATGCGATGAATGAGGCGGCAAAAGTCTTGATCGGCCGCCATGATTTTACCAGTTTTCGCGCCGCGGCCTGTCAGGCCAAGTCACCCGTTCGGACGCTTGAAAAGCTTTCCGTTTGTCGCGAAGGAGAGGAAATACAAATCCGGGCCTCTGCGATTTCCTTCCTGCATAATCAGGTTCGGTCAATGGTTGGTAGTCTTTCCCTTGTGGGGACCGGACAATGGGCAAAGGAAGATTTAGCGGCTGCGCTGGACGCAAAAGACCGTCAGCGAGCGGGGCCGAATGCGCCTCCCTATGGGCTCTATCTGACGCAGGTGGATTATGACTAGACCGGCGCGGTAAAAACCCACTCCAAAAAAACCGCCTGTACCAATACCACAATCAGAAATTCCAAAAAGGCAAAGCCGGCCGCCGTCATTCCGGTCAGGTTGAGCGTAACCTTCAGTACGTACCAAAGAAGGGCGTAAGTTGCCGCAATGAAAAGCAGGGTTATCGTCGCGGCAATGTTCTCAGGGAGTATGCCCGTCGCAATGATGGAAATTGGGAACCAGACAAGGATAATCCCGAATTGCATCCAATTGTATACCACGACAAAAATGCTATAGCGTTCCGAAAAGCCCATATGACGCGCGAGTACGGCCATAATTGCCAGATATGAGCCCCAACTGACCAACAAGGCGAGGCAGAGGAACAGCAAGAATGGAACAATTGACGTATCCGTTGGAATTTCCCGGTAGTCGATCGAATTTTCGATTGCGAACAGAGGCAATGCGAGGATCATCGCCAGAAACGAACGATAAAACCCTTCCATCGACATATTGAAATAGGTGAGGGCGTGGGAATCCCGCCGCGCGAGAAGATAAGCGCCAAAAAGTGAATTGACGATTTCCCTAATACTGATCATCCGTCTTTCGCGAAATAGCTTTTCAGTATATCCGCATAGATATCGGTCAGCGCTTCGATATCCGACACATTCGCCCGCTCGTCAATTTTATGCATGGTCTGGCTGATAAGGCCGAATTCCGCAACCGGGCAGTGATCCTTGATAAAGCGGGCATCCGAGGTGCCGCCGGTGGTCGAAAGCTCGGGCTTCCGGCCAAGACGCTTTTCAATTGCACCCACAATAAGTGCACTGAACTCCCCTTCCGGTGTCAGGAAAGGGGACGAGTTTTTCCGGATATCGAGTTCATACTGGCAGCCGCACTCTTTGGCGATGCGATCAAGAACCTCAATAACTGTTTGTTCGAGCGAATCGAGACTATGATGCGTATTGAACCGGATATTGAAGGTCGCCCGCGCTGACTTTGGGATGACATTTGTTGCGGGATTGCCGACATCAACCGTTGTGAATTCCAGATTGCTTGGCTGGAAATGCTCCGTCCCGTTATCGAGAACCAACTCGTCCAGCGCTGTCACCATGGCTGCGAGATGAGGGACGGGATTATCCGCAAGATGCGGATAGGCGACATGCCCTTCCGTTCCGATCACATCCAGATAGCCGGTGAAAGAGCCGCGCCGGCCGATCTTGACCATATCGCCAAGCTCCTGCGGGTTGGTCGGTTCGCCGACAATGCAATGATCGATCTTCTCGCCATTTTTGACCATCCAGTCCAAGACCTTGCGGGTACCGTTAATCGCCGGGCCTTCCTCGTCGCCGGTAATCAACAGACTGATGGAACCTGCAAAATCATCTCCGCTTTCCTTGATAAAGCGCTTTGCGGCGGTCGCAAAGGCGGCGACGGCGGCTTTCATATCGGCGGCCCCACGGCCGATGATCACTCCGTCCTTTATCGTTGCATTGAAAGGGTCGACACTCCAGGCATCGGTATCGCCGACAGGCACGACATCCGTGTGGCCGGCAAAGCAGAAATTTGGCCCTGCCGTGCCAAAGCGGGCATAGAGATTCCCCACATCCGCCGTACCCTCATCGCTGAAGGTGAGGCGATGACAAACAAAGCCAGTCTCCTCAAGATTTTCCTGAAGCACGTCAAGAGCACCGGCATCCTCCGGTGTTACGCTCGGGCAGCGCAACAATGCCTGGGTAAGGGCGATGACATCCGATATTTGCAGGTTTTTATCCATGACTGACCTTTACCGTTCGCTGACCCTTCCGGTCAATGGCGAAGGTGGCAGGCTGAAATAAATAATCAACTTTCATTGCAGTTTTTGCAGGCCCGGGATAAGACTGCTCCGCTTAAATAAGAAAGTTGTACTATGTCTCTCACCTCACTTACAGAATCGGGAAATATACGCGGTATCATTTTTATAGTCGTCGGTATGTTTTTTATGACGTCCATGGATGCGGTCGCGAAGCTTCTGGTTGAGGCGAATTATTCCGTCGTTCAGATGCTGGCTATTCGCGGCGCTGTTCTTTTGCCGCTTTTACTGATCTGGGTAGGTGCGCGCGGGGAATCCCATATGATCAGGACCCGCCAGATTGGTGGTCACGCCCTCAGGATCGCCTTTGGCATCTTCGCGCCACTTCTGTTTTTTCAGTCGTTGAAGGAATTGCCGCTTGCCGATGCGACAGTTATCTTTTTCATCTCTCCATTCGTGATGACGGCGCTTTCCGTGCCGCTATTCAAGGAGAAGGTCGGTATCCATCGCTGGAGCGCGATCTTCGTTGGTTTCGCGGGCGTCTTGTTCGTCCTGCAACCCACGTCCGGTCTGCTGAAGGTGGAGGCCTTTATGGTGCTCGCCGCCAGCCTTTGTTATTGCGGTGTCATGCTGACCGGGCGGGTGTTGAGCCGGACCGAGACGACCTTCACGATCATTTTCTACAGCAACCTCGGTCTTTTGGTTGCTTCCGGAATTGCGTCAATCTTTGTCTGGCAACCCATGCCGATGATCGATCTGGGCCTTGTGGTGTTGATGGCGCTGTTGTCGCTCGCGGGGAATATCTGCCTGGTCAGGTCATTCGCCATCGGCGAGGTTGGCGTGATTACGCCATTTGAGTATACAGCGCTTCTTTGGGCGGTTTTACTGGGATATTTCGTTTTTGCCGATTTTCCGGCGTTTAACGTCTGGATCGGTGTTGTCATTATCGCCGGCAGCGGTCTTTATATGATCTACCGCGAAAACCTGCGCCGATAAGACCATCGGCGGGAGCGTTCCCCCGCCGATACAAAGCGTTTAATCTCTCAACAGATCATTGATCGAGGTTTTGGAGCGGGTCTGCGCATCCACCGTCTTGACGATAACAGCGCAATAAAGGCTCGGGCCAGGGGTTCCATCTGGCAGCGGCTTGCCGGGAAGGCTGCCGGGGACAACCACGGAATAGGCGGGAACGCGGCCGATATGCACTTCGCCGGTATCGCGGTTGATGATCTTGGTGGACGCGCTGATAAAGACGCCCATGGAAAGCACGGAGCCTTCCTCGACAATGACACCCTCCACAATCTCGGAGCGGGCACCGACGAAGCAGTTGTCTTCAATGATGACCGGGTCAGCCTGCAAAGGTTCCAGCACGCCGCCAATGCCAACGCCGCCAGACAAATGCACATTCTTGCCGATCTGTGCGCAGGAGCCGACCGTCACCCAGGTATCGACCATCGTGCCGCTATCGACATAGGCGCCGAGATTAACAAAGCTCGGCATCAGAATAGCGCCGGGGGCGATGTAGGCACTCTTGCGAACGATGCAGTTCGGCACCGCCCGAAAGCCGGCCTCGCGAAAGCGGTTCTCTCCCCAGCCTTCAAATTTGCTTGGCACCTTGTCCCACCAGCTTGAATTGCTGCCCGGACCACCGGCGATCATTTCCATGTCATTAAGACGGAAAGACAGAAGAACCGCCTTTTTTGCCCATTGATTGACAACCCAGCCGTCACTTTCTTTTTCCGCAACACGGAGCTCTCCGCTGTCGAGAGCATTCAGCGTTGCTTCGACGGCATCGCGAACTTCGCCCGTCGTAGTGGTTGAAATGGCGTCCCGGTTCTCCCAAGCGGCCTCAACAACCGGTTGCAATTCGGCTAATGTCATAGTGGTTTATCCCCAAAATCTGGTAAATCTGCGTTTGCGAGAACATACCCCGCCACCGGCAGATGTCAATCTGCGCAGGGTGTTTTTATGTAATTTGAGGGCGGTCCGTCAGCAGGGCGCTCAGCCATTGGGCGAGATCGTCTGTCTGGTAGTGAATATGCTCCCCTTCGGCGCCATGGCTCGACCAATGCGCTTCATTCGGGATCCAGACGGTCGTCATGCCCATTTCATGCGCCGGTGCCAGATTGACGGCCATATCCTCGAAAAGAACGGCTTGTTCCGGATTGATATCAAATTCACGCACCAGCTTTTCATAAACTGGCTTGTGCGGCTTGGGTTTGAAATCAGCCGCAACAATATCGAAGATATGCTCAAAATGATGATCGATCCCGAGCTGCGTCGATACATTGGTTGCGTGATAATGCGATCCATTGGTGAAAATGATCTTGCGCCCCGGTAATTGCTCCAGCGCGGTACTCAGCTCCGGGGAGGCGACTAGGTCAGAGACATCGATATCATGTACATAGTCAAGGAATTCGGCGGGATTGATATCATGATTCAGCATGAGCCCGTTCAGAGTAGTGCCATGTTCGTGAAAAAACTTCTTCTGAATATCTTTTGCCTCGACAAGGTCGACTTTCAGGAAATCGGAAATAAACTCTCCCATTTTCTTGTCAATCTTCGCGAACAGGTTCGATTTTGATGGATAGAGAGTGTTGTCCAGGTCGAATATCCAGCAATCGATATGGGCGAAATTTTTCCAGCGGGGATTTTCTGTCATGGGCTCGACTTTGCCGCGTCCTCCCGGTTGCGACAAGAAATAAATGTCTGTGAGTGAAAAATAGGTGCCGCTCATCAAAAAATGCCCTTTTTAAGAGGCTATTAAGCTTAAAACCTTATTATATCCGTCCATGATACAACTATTGGTAACCGGCGAGTGTTAGTGGCGTGAGTGGGCAATCAAATCTGGAAAAAACGGCCTCCCCAACTTATGAGGATAATAAGGCTCGTGCTTTGAGTGCGGATGTCACTATCCGCGCGGACCTCGCTGCGTATGAGGAAGCCGAACCGGAAATTCTTTACTACCTTACGGATGATTCGTCTGACAAAGTACGAAAGAATCTTGCCCTCAATCCCTGCACGCCGGTTAAGGCCAATCTCATTCTTGCGCAGGACGAAGACGAAGAAGTGCGGATGGATCTGGCGCGGAAAATTTGCCGCCTCCTGCCCGACCTCTCGGGGGAGCAGACGGCCATAATCCTTGAAAAAACGATCGAGGTTCTGGAAATTCTCGCAAGAGATCAGGTAACAGCGGTGCGTGCGATTATTTCAGATACACTGAAGGAAAATGTCGGCGCACCGAAAAATATCATCATGGATCTTGCCAGGGATGTGGAAGAAATCGTCGCGAGCCCGATCCTGGAATATTCCCCGCTGCTTTCCGATAATGACCTTCTGGAAATCATGGCGAGTGGGATTGCGGCAGGCGCGCTTCCCGCCGTCGCCCGTCGTCCTGGCCTAAGCGAAGATGTTTCCGGCGCCGTTGTGGCACAGCTAGAGGTGCCCGCAATTTCCACTTTGCTTGCCAATCCATCAGCGAAGATACGCGAAGAGACGCTCGACCAGATCATGGATCAGGCCGAAAGTGTCGAGTCATTGCATGAACCTCTGGTGATGCGGATTAATCTGTCGCTTCGGGCAATGCGCCGGATTTCTGGGTTTGTTGCTTCTTCCCTCGTTGAAAAGCTGGTACGCCGGAACAACCTCCCGCCCGCAACTGAAAAGGAGCTCAAAAATATCGTTCGCGGACGTATCGAGGAAACCCGCGAGTTTACTCCCAAAGAGGAAGGTGGTTCGGTCCGTGCCGAGAATTTGTTTGCGGAAAGCACGCTCGATGAAGACGCTATTGCCGATGCTGTTGACCTCAAAGATCAGGAATTTGTCGTGACGGCTCTTTCGTTGCTCAGTAAATATAGCGCAAAGAAAATCAACACCATGATGGCATCCCGCAACGGCAAGGTGGTAACTTCGCTCTGTTGGAAGGCGGGGCTTTCCATGCGCCTTGCCTTTAAAATACAGACAGTTATCGCCCATGTGCCGCGCGGTGATATTGTCAATGCCCGCAACGGGATTGAGTATCCCTTCACGGACAAGGAAATGGACTGGCAACTGTCCTTTTACGAGGGATAAAGCCTGTGGCTTAGGTCGTTGCTTCGGTAATCATGGTCCCGACACCATGCTCGGTGAAGGTTTCAAGCAACAGGACATGCGGAATACGGCCATCAAGTATGGTCGCGGCTTCCACCCCTTCTTCAAGTGCGAAGAGGCAGGTTTCAAGCTTCGGGATCATTCCGCCAACGATAGTGCCGTCTTTCTGTAGCCGCCTCACTTCATCCGGACTCAAGCGGTTGATGAGCTTTTTATTCTTGTCCAGAACACCTTCGACATCGGTCATCATGATAAGCTTTGTCGCGCCAATTGCCGCCGCGATATGACCTGCGGCCGTGTCGGCGTTGATATTGAAAGTCTGGCCGTTTGACCCAACGCCGATGGGCGCGATCACCGGAATTAGGTTATTCTCCTCGAAGCTCTCCAGAATTTCCGGGTTGATGCGCCGTGGCTCCCCGACAAAGCCGAGATCAAGTATCCGTTCGATATTGCTGTCCGGATCGCGTTTGGTACGGTTCAGCTTCTGCGCCTCGATCAGGTTGCCGTCCTTGCCTGAGAGGCCGATGGCAAGACCGCCAGCGGAGTTGATCGAAGTAACAATTTTTTTGTTTAATGAGCCGGACAAGACCATTTCGGCGATTTCCACCGTTTCCTTGTCCGTAACCCGGAGGCCGTCGATGAAGGAGCTCTGGATTTTCAACCGCTTCAGCATGCTACCGATCTGCGGGCCGCCGCCATGGACGATAACCGGGTTAATGCCGACCTGCTTCATCAGCGCGACATCCCGTGCGAAATAATGGGAAAGCTGCTCATCTCCCATGGCATGGCCGCCATATTTGATGACGAAGGTCTGGCCGCTGAACCGGTGCATATAAGGCAGGGCTTCGGACAGTGTCCGCGCCTTGGCAAGCTGCTCCTCGACTGACAGGGGTTTATCACTCATTTCTATCATCCAACCTCTTCTGCCAATGACGCAAGTTCCGCCCGGAGCGTCTCTATCCCGGTTCCTTTGATGGAACTGGTGAGCAAGATCTCCGGATGGGCCGCTGGCCGCTTGGCAAGCTCCGCCTCAATTTTTTCGGTGAGCGATTTCACGTCACTTTGATTGCTCTTGTCAACCTTTGTGAGGATGATCTGATAGCTGACGGCGGCAACGTCCAGCATGTCCATAACCTCCCGATCGGTCACCTTCAGCCCGTGGCGCGCATCAATCAGCAAGAGAACCCGCCGCAAGGTAGAGCGCCCCTTGAGATAGCTGTTTACCAGGTCCGTCCAAATGCCGATTTTTTGTTTCGATGCCTTGGCATAGCCATGTCCCGGCAAATCGACAAGATGAAGCTGGCCGCCCAAATTGAAAAAATTGATCTGCTGCGTGCGTCCCGGCGTATTGGATGTCCGGGCGAGGGTGTTACGATTGGTCAACGCATTAATCAGGCTGGACTTGCCGACATTCGACCGACCGGCGAAGGCAACCTCTGTCAGGTCCAACTCCGGCAGCATTTCCTCCGTTGCGGCGCCGGCGACAAACTGGCATTCCTTCGCAAAGAGCAAACGCCCCGCTTCTATACGCCTTGCTTCATCTTCGTCGCGGGGGTCCGTCGCGTCAGTCATTCCATGTCACTCGTCAGCTTTTTCCGCTGGTGCCGGAAACGGAGACACCCATCCGCTTCATGATCAACCACTGCTGAGCCATGCTGAGAATGTTATTCCAGGTCCAGTAAATCACTAGCCCTGCCGGGAAGCTTGCCAGCAGATAGGTGAAGAAGATGGGCATGAACAGGAAGATCTTCGCCTGCACCGGATCGGCCGGTTGCGGATTGAGCCTCTGTTGTAAAAACATGCTGAGACCCATCAGGAGCGGCAGGAAGCCGATCATCAGGAACTGGGGCGGATCCCAGGGAATAAGGCCGAAAAGGTTGAACACGGTTGTTGGATCTGGTGCTGCAAGATCCTTGATATAGCCGTAAAAAGGCTGATGCCGCATCAGTAGGGTCACGAACAGCACTTTATAGAGCGCAAAGAATATCGGGATTTGCAGCACAATCGGAAGGCACCCAGCGGCAGGATTCGCCTTCTCCCGCTTGTAAAGCGCCATCATCTCCTGATTGAGCTTCTGCTTGTCGTCACCGTATTTTTCGCGGAGTTTCACCATTTCCGGCTGCAGGCGCTTCATCTTGCTCATCGACACATAGGACTTATGGGCAAGCGGCAGCAGGATGAGCTTGATGATGACCGTCAGTGCCATGATTGCGAGGCCGAGGTTACCAATCCAGCTATTGAGGAACTCAAGTGCGAAATATATCGGCTTGGTCAGGAAGTAGAACCAACCCCAGTCAATCGCGAGATCGAAGCGGGCAATCTCGTATTCCTTCTCATAGGTATCAAGAACCGAGACGACCTTGGCGCCTGCGAACAAATGATTGGTCAGGCCGACCGTTTCGCCGGTGGGGACATTGATGCCTTCCTGATTAAGAAAGTCCGTCTGGTATCTTTCGCCCTGCGGGGCGTAGGAAAAACGGGCCTTGATACTGGTTTCCTGATTGGGAACCAGCGCCGTCAACCAGAATTTATCGGTAATACCAAGCCAGCCCCCAACGGAAGAAAAGCTCTCAGCCTTACCTTCCTGAAGATCGTCATAGTCTATTTCTTCCAGCGTTTCATTGAGAACGCCGATCGGACCTTCATGCAGAATGTAGAAATTCGTTGTTTCTGGTGTGCCGTGGCGGGAAATCAGGCCGTAAGGATAGAGCGTGACGGCCGTGCCGGTGTTATTCTCAACCATCTGCTCAATCGAGAACATATAGTTGTCGTCGACTGAGATAGTGCGATGAAAGGTGATGCCCTCGCCATTATCCCATGTCAGTATCAGTGGTTTTTCCGGAGTAAGTTCCGTGCTGTCCGTTGCCCAAATCGTTTGTGCGCCGGGGAGCTTGATATCTGCGCCAGGGGCAGGGCTCCAGCCAAACTCCGCATAGTAAGGACGCGGGCTACCTGCCGGAGAGAGGAGCTTGATCTCCGGGCTCGTCGGATCAACCTGTTCGCGATAGTCGATCAGCGTTAGATCATCAAGGCGCGCGCCGGTCAGGGAAACAGAGCCGTGTAATGTCGGCGTATTGATTTTAATCCGGTCCGCCTTCTGCAGGCTTTGCGCTCGGGTCATCCCGCTTTGGCCCGCGGATCCTTGCACGCTTGGGGCGCTTGCGCCATCAACTGCGGCAGACGGAATTTGCGACGGCGTATCCCCATCCGTTGTCGATGTTTCGGTTTGTTGCTGCGGGGCCTGCTCCATCTGCGGGCCTTCAACGAAATACTGGAACCCGAAAATAATCAGGAAACAAAGAACGATCGCAATGACCAGGTTTTTCTGATCCGACATTATTTTTACAGCCCTTACGTTTTATTCTATGTGGGCGCGACCCGAGAGACCCGTTGCGCCGTGATGACAATTTCCATGTTTATGTGGTACCGGATCGTATCCTTCGCCACCAAACGGATGGCATCGCCCAAGCCGCTTCAGGGTAAACCAGCCACCCTTCAGAGGGCCATGCACTGATAGCGCCTCCATTGCGTAGGATGAACAGCTGGGATAATAGCGACAGCTTGCCGGCAGCATAGGCGAAATGAAATAGCGGTAAAAGCGGATTGGCAGAATAAACGCCCAAGAGAGAATTCTTCCGATCATGGTCTGCTCCGCCGATGCGACGTGGTAGCGCCAACCTTACCGAGTGCTGTGCGCAGGTCTGACTTTAATTCGTCAAACAGCCGGTCCTTTGTTTTGGCGCGGCCAATCAGAACAAAATCCCATCCCGCCTCAGCGTGATCTGGAATAATCTCCCGGGCGGCAGCGCGAAGACGGCGTTTAATACGATTGCGGACGACTGCGTTGCCAACCTTTTTGGTCACAGTAAAGCCCACGCGCGCGACATCGGCCTTTAGGGGGCTCGGGTCACGGGCGGCCTGAAGCACCATCCCCGGCGCGGCCCATTTGCGGCGAACGGACGCAACACGGAGGAATTCCGAGCGTTTTTTGAGCCGTTCGACGCCTATCGGCATGGGATTAGGCTGAAAGGCTCTTACGGCCTTTGGTGCGGCGATTGGCAAGGACGCGGCGTCCACCGACCGTTGCCCGGCGGGCACGGAATCCATGGCGGCGAGCGCGCACAAGTTTGCTCGGTTGATATGTACGTTTCAAGAGACTTCTCCGTCGATCATCCGCGCGATCTGCGCGAAGGGAAAACAAGCCCCGCTGTATAAGGTTTCTCCCCGGTTAAGTCAATGCGGGAGATAAATTTTGCGGCTTTGCAGGGTGCGGCGGTTCAATTCGGCTCACTTTTGGGTGAAAGAGCCTTTCGAAACTATCGAGGAACCATAAGTTTCGATAAGTTTCAAGGCGAACCGTAAGCTGCTTTAAAGGGAATTGCCGGTGTACGCTAAATTTTGTCCCCAAGGAGGGATTCATGTTAGGTTTCGACAAACAGATGCCGGTAGCGCGGGCAGGGGGCGAATCAGCCATGGGTAAGGCCACGGGTCAAAACGGCGATGTCGGAAATGGCTTCTCGCTCAAGAAAATGGTGCCGTTGCTGGTCATTGTCGGGGCCATTGCCGCGTTTTTTGTTCTGGGGCTTGATGACTATCTAACGTTCCGGGCCCTCAGCGATAATCGCGACCGCCTGATTGATTTTGTATCGGCGAATTTCCTTCTGGCGGCGCTTCTCTACATGGGGCTGTATATCATTGTCGTCGCGTTTTCGCTGCCGGGCGGACTGTTGATGACAGTGACAGGTGGATTTCTGTTCGGCTGGCTTGCCGCAGGGCTTATGACGGTGTTTGCGGCGACGGTTGGTGCGACAATTCTCTTCCTGATCGCGGCGACGTCCCTTGGGGAACCGCTTCGCAAGAAAGCAGGGCCGAAGCTGAAAAAGCTGGAAGACGGATTTGCTGAAAATGCGCTTAGCTATCTTCTGTTCCTGCGGCTGGTTCCGCTTTTTCCGTTCTGGCTTGTCAATATTGCGCCGGCGTTTCTGGGGGTGAAACTCAGCACTTACATAATCGGGACGTTTGTTGGTATTATTCCGGGAACCTTTGTTTTTGCTTATCTCGGAGGTGGTCTCGACAGCATTATTCGTGAGCAGCAGGCAAGTTATCAGGCCTGCCTGGATAGCGGGCAGAGTGGTTGCGTGTTGGATTTTCAAATTACTTCTCTGGTGACGACAGAAATTTTGTTCTCCTTCATTGCGCTTGGTGTCATCGCCCTTCTGCCGATCGTTCTGAAGAAATTCCGTAAGAGTCCAAATTAACACGCAGGAGCCTTCCTTTATGACAACGCAGATCAAGGCAGATATTTGTGTAATTGGCGGTGGCTCCGGTGGCCTCTCTGTTGCGGCGGGGGCAAGCCAGATGGGGGCGAAAACCGTTCTTGTCGAAGGTGGCAAGATGGGCGGCGATTGCCTGAACTATGGCTGTGTTCCGTCAAAGGCATTGATCGCAGCGGCGAAAAAAGCGGCGAGCCTGAAGAATGCCGGTGAATTTGGTGTAACAGGCCCGGCCCCTATTGTTGATTTCCCGAAAGTCATGGATCATGTGCAGGATGTTATTGGTTCTATCGCACCCCATGATTCGGTTGAACGCTTCGAAGAGTTGGGCGTTGAGGTAATTCAGGGCTATGGCCGCTTTGTTTCGGGAAATGAACTTGCGGTCGGCGATACGCGAGTGACCGCCCGCCGTTTTGTTATTGCAACCGGATCGACCGCGACCGCCCCTCCCATTCCGGGCCTGGAAGAGGCTGGCTATCTAACCAATGAAACTATATTTGAGAATCGCACCCAGCCGGATCACCTGATTATTATCGGTGGCGGACCGATTGGCCTTGAAATGGCGCAAGCTCATGTCAGGCTTGGATCGAAAGTCACCGTGCTGGAAGCATTCAAGGCGTTTGGCCGTGATGACCCTGATTTGAGCGCAATCGTTCTTAAAACCCTTCGGGAGGAGGGGATCGATATCCGTGAAGGAGTCAAAATTTCCGACGTTAAGAAAGATACGGAAGGCGCTTATCATATCTCGCTGGGTGAGGGCGCGACGGTGGAAATCCTGTCAGGGTCGCATCTCCTCGTCGCGGCGGGGCGCAAGGCAAATGTGGACGGGCTCAATCTTGAAGTGGCGGGCGTGGAATATTCCCCCAAGGGCGTCACGGTTGATGCACGCCTGCGCAGCACAAACAAGAAGATTTATGCCATTGGCGATGTTGCAGGTAGTTATCAGTTTACGCACATTGCCGGGTATCATGCGGGTATCTTTATTCGAAACGCGCTTTTCCGTCTTCCTGCGAAGGTCGATTATAGCGCTGTGCCCTGGGTGACCTATACGGATCCGGAGCTTGCCAATGTCGGCCTGAGTGAAACGGTGGCGCGCGAACAATATGGTGACAAGATAAAAGTCCTCACCTTTTCCTTTGCCGATATTGATCGCGCCCGGACGGAGCGGGAGACAGAGGGTATGATCAAGGTGATCACAACAAACAAGGGAAAAATACTGGGCGCTGGCATTGTCGGCCCTCATGCGGGGGAATTGATTCACCCCTGGGGCGTCGCGATTACCGGGAAGCTCAAAATCGGGACCATGGCGAGCTATATTGCACCTTATCCGACCTTGGGCGAGATCAGCAAGCGGGCCGCAGGCAGTTATTATACGCCAAGCCTGTTCAGCTCCCGCACCCGCATGATCGTGAAATTTCTCTCTCTCTTTGGATAGCCTTTTTGATAACGCGTTCGTTATCGCAGTTGATTCGGAATTCAACCTTAAAAGAGGCATTGTTCCGGTAAGCAATAATTGCTTACCGGGATATCAGATTTTAACAGGAGAGAATTATGTTCAAAGAAGTATTAACCGCCGCCGCGATCGCCTCTATGGCCGCAACCGCTGCTGTGCCATCTGCAATGGCAGCCTGCGCGCCGAAAAAAGCTTGTAACGCCTGCGCTGCAAAGAAAGCCTGCAACCCCTGTAACCCTTGCGCCGCGAAAAAGGCTTGTAATCCGTGCAATCCATGCGCTGCGAAAAAGACCTGCAACCCTTGTAATCCCTGCAAGGCTAACCCTTGCGCAGCTAAAAAGAGCTAACGCTTAGAAAAGTAATATATCGCGTTCATAGATATTTGTATCGGACCGGCCGGTATCATTCAGTTGATGCCGGCCCGTTTTTTTGATCTATTCTGAAGAATGGCTTTTTTGCGAAAAATAGTGGCGCCCTTCCGCAGCCTTTCAGCGCGACTGCTGATCCTGACGCTGGTTTTCGTCATGCTGGCGGAGGTGCTTATTTTTGTGCCGTCCATTGCCTTTTTCCGGCTGAACTATCTTGTTAAGAAGACAGACTTTGCTCATCTCGCAACCCTTTCGCTGCTGGCATCGCCCGACAATATGGTGTCGGAGGAACTGCGGGAGGAACTGCTGTTTCGTGTCGGAGCCCGAAGCGTTGTTCTGCATGGCGCAAACTCACGACTTCTAATTTTGCGTGAGAATATGCCGCACGCCATCGATGCGGAATTTGATCTCGCCCATCAGAGCCCCTTTACCCTGATCGAGCATGCATTCATGAGCCTGATGGTCGGGCCGGGGCGCATTATCCGGATTATTAGCCCGATCGAGAATGAGCCCAATTCCTCCCTGGAAGTCGTTATTGACGAGGCACCCCTGATCGATGCCATGTATGATTATGCGTGGAATATTTTCTGGCTATCCCTGATTATTTCGACCTTGACGGCGATACTTGTCTATCTGACCCTGCATTGGTTGATGGTGCGTCCGATGCGTCGTTTGAGCGAGAGCATGATCGCTTTTCGTCGCGCCCCGGAGGATGTCAGCACTGCCCTTGTCCCATCCGGGCGGAGTGACGAAATCGGCGTTGCCGAGCGAGAGCTGGAAATTATGCAGACACGTCTTCGGGCAGCTCTGAAGCAAAAACAGCATCTTGTTGCGCTCGGCACGGCCGTTACCAAGATCAGCCATGACCTTCGAAATATCCTCTCTACCTCCCAGATTGTCAGTGACAGCCTGTCCGAGGTGAAGGACCCGAAAGTACAAAAAGTGATCCCGCGGCTGATGACCAGCATTGACCGGGCGATTGAGCTTTGTACGCAGACCTTAAAATACGGCCGCGCCGACGAGTTGGAGCCCAAACGGGAACGATTCCTGCTTGAACCGCTTGTAAATGAGGTGAAAACCTCTGTGGGATTGAAGGAGAATAACGGCATCATCTGGCAAAATAAAATTCCGGCTGGATTGATGCTGAATGCCGATCGCGATCAGTTCTACCGGATATTGCTCAACCTATGCCGGAATGCCGTTCAGGCGATGGAGGAGGAAGGTACGATTGATATCCATGCGCTGCGCGCGGGATCGCGCACTCTTATCCGGATATGTGATTCCGGCCCGGGATTGCATGCAAAGGCGAGGGAGCATCTGTTCGAGCCCTTTTCCGGTTCCGCCCGCGCTGGCGGAACCGGCCTTGGCCTTTCCATTGCACGGGAGCTGATTGTCGCCCATGGCGGCGAAATCACGTTGGAACGAACGGGAAGCGCCGGCACGATTTTTTGCCTGGAAATACCGGATTAACGCAAAATAAACGCTCCTCCGATACGCTAAGCGGATCATTTTGGCTGGTTCGATCGGATGTTAGGGTGTTCTGCATGACAATAATGCGGGGTTTTACAATTGCGGCGTTACTTGGGGTTGCCGTCGCAACAAGCGGTTGCTCGAGCGATGTCTTTAAGGCGGTCGACAAGAAAGTTGCCGGCATCTTCGGTGACTCCTGTTCTTTCACCAATCTTTCATCTGGAGATGACTTCTGCCCGACCAAGAAAGAGATTTTCATCCAGCCACCGCTTTATTGTTATAAAACACTTGGTAGCGTCAATTGCTACCGCGAGGAAAACCCCTACATAACGGAAAAGTCGGTAAGGGTGCGCAAAGTACCGGCTCTGTTGTCCTCCGGTGTGGAAAATATCTCCGTTGAGGAATTTGAACGCTTGCAAGCCGCAGAAGCGAAAATAGTGGCCGCCGACTAGGCTTGTTGATTTTTCCTGAAACGCCGCTGTATTTGCCGCATAAAGTTGCTACCTTGTAGATAACCAACAACAAGGAGGCAAACCGACGATGGCATGGAACCCGGAACAGTATATTCTTTTCTCCGATCATCGGCTGCGTCCGGCGCTGGATCTGCTGTCGCAGGTGCCGCTTATCTCACCTTCCGTTATCTATGATCTCGGTTGCGGTACGGGAAATGTCACGGCGCTCCTCTCCCAACATTGGAATGAGGCGATCATTACCGGCATAGACAGTTCCGAGGAAATGCTTGCCAAGGCGCGGCGCGATCACCCGTCCATCGAATGGAAGCTGGCGGACATCAGCCGCTTTTCCCCAACCAGCAAGGGCAACCTGATTTTCAGCAATGCAGCGCTCCACTGGCTGGACGATCATGAAAACCTGTTTCCCAACCTTCTGAAGCAACTGCGCCCGGGCGGCGTGCTGGCCGTGCAGATGCCGAATAACTTTTCCGCCCCGTCCCATCAGAATCTCTATGATCTGGCCCAGTCCCCGGAATGGGTCGACAGGCTGGGGGCTTTGGTCCGCCCGGCGCCCGTTCATAACATTAACTGGTATTTCGATCTCTTGTCGCCGCTGTCGGAGAAAGTCAATATCTGGGAGACCACCTATTTTCAGGTCCTGAAAGGAAAGGATGCCGTTCTGGAATGGACAAGGGGCACCGCGCTTCGGCCCTTCCTCGCGGCGTTGGACGCAAAGGAGGCAGAGCTGTTTGAAAGTCAGTATGCCGAGACATTGCTGGAATCCTACCCACTAAGGCAAGACGATGCGACCCTCTACCCATTCTCCCGGCTCTTTATCGTCGTGCAAGTGCCAGAGGAATAATTATTCCGCGCTTCCGCTCAGGACCACGCCCTCGCGCCTTGGGTCCGCGCCGCCATCAAGGCCGCTATCCGTTATCCGAATGCCATGAAGGCCGCTGTTAAGCGTGCGGACCTTGACGTCGTGGCCCATGGCTTCCAATTCAGGTTGAAGATCGGCGAGAGGCGTGTCCGCTTCCAGATCGAGAGAGCCATTCCGGTTAATGAAATGGGGCATTGCGATGGCCGTCTGCATATCCATATTCCAGTCGAGCGAGGCAATAATTGTTTTCAGGACATAGCCGATAATCCGGCTGCCGCCGGGGGAACCGATAATCATCTCAAGGTTCCCGTCCCCGTCGAACACCATGGTCGGGGACATGGAACTGCGGGGGCGTTTGTTCGGCTCAATCCGGTTTGCGACGGGGCCGTCCTCGGAGGTTGGGGAAAAGGAAAAGTCAGTCAATTGGTTGTTGAGGATGAAACCGCCCGCCATCAAGCGGGACCCGAACACATTCTCGACCGACGTGGTCATGGAGACGGCATTGCCCATGCTATCGAGAATGCTGAAATGGCTGGTGGAGGGAAGTTCGATTGCGTTATCCAAGCCGAGGGAGCCCTGCTTCTTTACCGGAGTACCCGCCTGAAACGGCAGCGGCGATTCGCCGGGTTTGGCCAGTTTTGCCCGGGCGCCAAGATATTCTTCGCTCAGTAACCCCTTGATTGGTATATCGATAAAATCGCCATCGCCGAGATATTTGCCGCGATCTGCAAAGGCAAGGGCGCTTGCCTGAGCGATCAGATCGATTGCTTCGGCGCTACCCGGGTTGATTGTGGGCATGTCCCATGTCTCAAGGATGCGCAAAGCCTGCAACAGGGTAATCCCGCCAGACGTTGGTGGCCCCATGCCACAAACATGATGTGTGCGATAGGGTGCACAAACGGGCTTCCTTTTTATCGCGTTATAATTCGTCATGTCTTCGAGTGTCAGCAGGCCCGGATTCTGGTTATCCCCGCGGACCGTCTCGACAATCGCCTTGGCGATCTCTCCGTAATAAAATGCGCCCGCGCCACCCTCTGCGATTTTTTTGAATGTGGCCGCAAGGGCGGGGTTTTTAAGACGCGTGCCTTCAAGCTTTGCGGTTCCGTCGACATTATAGAAGTAGGTAGCGGCTGCAGCTTTGGTTTTCAGATACTTATCCCGGTCGAGCAGATAATGAAGACGCTGCGAGATAAGAAAGCCTTCCTCAGCCAGTTTGATTGCCGGTTCGAACAGGTCTTTCCAGGGCAGCTTTCCGTGATCCTGATGCGCTTTTGCCAGCAAGGCGACAACACCGGGAACGCCAACCGACCCGCCTCCAACGACTGCTTCATAAAACTTCTTCCGGCTACCGTCCGATTTCAGGAAATGTGTCTCCGTCACAGCCGCTGGCGCGGTCTCCCGCCCGTCAAATGTTTCAAGCTCTTTTGTTTCGCTATCAAAATAGAGCAGAAATGCCCCGCCGCCGATACCGGAGGATTGCGGCTCCACCAGTGTGAGTACCATCTGGGTTGCTATGGCTGCATCAACAGCACTGCCTCCGCGTGCGAGCATGTCCCGCCCGGCTTCCGCCGCGAGCGGATTGGCAGCAGCAATCATGAATTTCTGGTCAGCCTCCGCCCGAAGTGCTGTGGCAAGCAGCAGGCAAAATAAAGAAAGCGCCAGTACTCGGCGCCATGACGGGACTTGTAACAGGGAGAAGGCGGCCATTAAAAAGAACTCCTTGCTTGAATTTTCTGCGGTCATGAAGATAAGTTGACCGATAGTATGACCAAGGCTAACGTTAAGGAAATAAAAGCAAAAGATAAATCTTATGAACAAACCCGGCACGAAGAATCTTATCACAGATGTAGACGGTATAAAAATCGGTAACGCCGAAGATGAGCGGGCTATGACAGGGGTCACGGCGATCATCCCCGATACTTCGGCGGTCACCGGGGTCGATGTTCGCGGCGGCGGCCCGGGCACCCGTGAAACAGAGGTGCTTAACCCCGATTGCCTGGTGGAGCGCGTGGAAGGTATCGTTTTAAGTGGCGGTTCCGTCTACGGGCTGGAGGCGGCGGCAGGCGCCGTTATGGCGCTTGCCAAGCAGGAGCGCGGCTTCGATGTGAGAGGCATTCGCGTGCCGATTGTCCCGTCGGCCATTTTGTTTGATCTGGCCAATGCGGGCCGCAAGGATTGGGGGGATATGCCGCCTTATCGCCAACTCGGGATCGAAGCCGTGGAGAATCTGTCGGACGATTTTCCTCTCGGCAATATTGGCGCAGGGTATGGCGCTGCCGCCGGTAAGATGAAAGGGGGGCTCGGTAGTGCCTCCCTGATCAGTGAGAATGGTGTTCAGGTCGGGGCGGTTTTCGCCGTTAATCCGGTCGGTAGCGTGGTTATCCCCGGGACGCGGCATTTCTGGGCCTGGCCTTTTGAGCAGAATGCGGAATTCGGTGGCTGCGGGTCTCCCGAATTTGACGGGGATATGCCGCTGGATATACCGGCCGAGTCCCGCCTTGCGGAAAATACAACTATCGGTGTTGTCGCGACGAATATTGCCCTTACAAAATCAGAGGCCAAGCGCGTCGCCATCATGGCCCATGACGGCCTTGCGCGCGCAATTAGGCCTGTACATACCCCCTTCGACGGCGATAGTATTTTTGTCATGTCGACTGAAAGAGAAGAGTTATCAGGCTCAAGACCATTTGGTGTGGCGAGGATCGGTGCAATGGCTGCCGACTGTGTCGCACGTTCCATCGCCCGGGCCGTCTATAACGCCAAAAGTTTAGGCGGTTTGCCGGGATACATGTCTTAGATTTTAAGGTTTCACATTAGGGAGATAAGTCTATGAAAAGATTGCTTATTGCCGCCGCCCTTGCCGGCGCCGTTCTGGTGCCGATATCGGTACAGGCAGCAAATGATACCGTTACCTTCGCCCAGCGACTGGAGCCACCGGGGCTTGACCCGAGAACTGGCGCCGCAGCCGCGATTTCGCTGACCACGCTCTATAACGTTTATGAGGGCCTGACCCGAATGGACGAGAAAGGTGCGGTACAGCCTGCGCTCGCTGAAAGTTGGACCATCAGCGATGACGGATTGACCTATACCTTCAAATTGGTTGAGGGCGCGAAATTCCACGACGGCGCGGATTTTGACAGCTCCGATGTTAA
>NZ_JARGOQ010000113.1 GCF_029233945.1 Sneathiella sp.
TGCCATGTCTTCCCCCTTCGTCGGCAAAAAACCTATTTCAGAGGAAACAGCATTGACACATCAATTACCTGTATCCGCCTAACACCGGAACACTAAGAACGTTCCTGAAAGCACATTTCGCAAGCCTTTTAGAGAAGCGGAAGGCCTCTATAGCTGAAAAAGGACGCCTGAGTGAGTTCGATCTGAATGTTCTCAGGTCGAATATTTCCGTTGTCGACGCGCTGGCTTGTCCAGCCTTGCAATAGGAACAATTACGGAGCCGTTCTCAACCGATCCATAAAACGCTCGAATTCCATAACTGCGAGCCAGGTTTTCCTCGGTCAATACGGATAAGGGGAATCCGGAGGCAGCTATGTTTTTGCCATGTAACAGAACCAAGCGATCGCAATAGCGCGCGGCAAGCGTTAAATCATGCATCACGACGACGATACTCTTGCCCGAATGCGCAAGCGCCGAAAGCCGGTCCATAACATCGATGGCGTGGCCAGGATCGAGCCCGCTGATCGGTTCATCCGCCAGCAGGATATCCGGCTCCCCTGCCATTGCGCGCGCCAGAAGAACACGGGACCGCTCCCCGCCGGATAATTGCTCAACCGGGCGGTGACGGAACTCAAGGATATCGCAGGCCTCCATCGCCTGAGTGACCGCTTGCCGGTCGGCATCTGTCAGGGCGCGCCATCTCCCTTGATGCGGAAGCCGTCCGAGCGATACCAGCACCTCCACCGTTACGTCCCAATGGACTTCTCCCGATTGCGGAAGATAGGACAGTGACCGGGCGAGTATTTCGGGATCGATCTGGTGGCGTGCATGACCTTTAAAGCAGATTTCCCCCTTGTCCGGGTCCAGCAGTCCGGCAATACAGCGAAGGAGCGTTGTCTTCCCCGAACCGTTAGGACCGATCAGCCCTATAATTTCTCCCTTGCCGATGTCCAGCGTGATGTCCTCAAGAACTTTACGCTGTCCGAAGGATTTTGAGAGTGACCGTATCGATAGTTGCGTCATAAAAATTTCCTCCTCTGACGCAGAACCAGATACAGGAAGAACGGCGCGCCGATCAAGGCGGTCAGAACGCCGATTTTAAGCTCACGACCAGGAGACACCAGCCGGACGACAACATCGGCCGTCAGGGTAAGGGCGGCACCGCCCAACATGCTTGCGGGCAAGAGAAGGCTGGGGCGGTTTCCCGTCAAACGACGAAGTAAATGCGGAACGACCAGCCCGACAAAACCGATAGCGCCAGCAACCGACGTTGCCGCGCCAACAGAGAGCGCCGTGCCAAAAACAAGCCGCCTCCGAACCTTCCCCATATCAAAACCCATGGTCTGGGCCGCCTCCTCCCCCAGTGTCAGGGCGTCAAGCGGCCGCGCAATCGTCATCAAGGCAATACAGCCGAGAAGGATAAACGGGGCCGACAGCCAGACATGCTCAAAACTCCGGTCAGCGAGCGACCCCATAAGCCAGAACATAATCTCCAGCGCGGCAAAGGGATTTTCCGCCATATTCAGCGCAAGCGATGTGAGGGCGGCGGCAAAGCTGGTGACCGCAACGCCCGCAAGAATAAATGTAAGCGGGCTGTTTGACCGCCCTGCGAGGAGTTGAATAACCATAACGCCCAACCCTGCACCCAACATCCCTCCCAGCGGCAAGGCGAGCGCGAACAACCCGGCAAGTCCGAAGTAGAACGCGATCACCGCGCCGAGCGACGCAGAGGCCGAAACTCCGATAATGCCCGGCTCCGCTAGCGGGTTGCGCAAAAACCCCTGAAGCGCGGCGCCCGTCAAACCCAGCGTCGCCCCGACCATCAGACCCAATATGGCGCGGGGTAGTCTTATCTCAAAAAATATCAGCGACGCCGTCCCGGCATCATCTGAGATAACTGCCCCCAGAAATTCGAGCGGGTTTATCGATGCCGGCCCCACAACCAACGATGCCACAAAGGCGATTATGACCAATACCGTCAGCGCGGAAAGCAGGACGGGCATCCCAATCAGAATCAGATTATGCTCTTTACCCATTACGAACTGTTCACTCCTGCGTTGCTTTTCGGGGACGTGTAAGTGTGGATCTGACAGCATGCAGTTCCGCAATGGCATCGGCAATAACGGGCGTCCCGCAAACCCAAAAGTTTGAAGGAATGCTGATCTGCAAATGATCGGCGAACATCACTTTCAGGGCCGGATGGCGAAAAATTTCTGTCGCCATCGCGGGTTTATCCCGCGGCTCGCCCACAATCAGCAAAT
>NZ_JARGOQ010000010.1:0-5842 GCF_029233945.1 Sneathiella sp.
GAAGAGGCCTCTCCCGGTTCCGTCATCGCGTATGCCGACCGAATTTCGCCGTTCAGCAATGGTTTCAGCCACTTTTCTTTCTGCTCCGGTGTTCCGACCCGCTCTAATACCTCCATATTACCCGTATCGGGCGCACTGCAATTCAAGGTTTCAGACGCAAGACTATTCTTGCCAAGTTCCGATGCAATGTAAGCATAGTCTAGATTGCTCAAGCCTTCGCCAGTCTCTGCGTCGGGCAAGAAGAAATTCCATAATCCCGATTCCTTGGCTTTTGCCTTAGCGCCGTCAAGCAGTTCTAGCTGACGCGGATGCCAGCTCCAACGGTCTTCTTTGCCTTCGTTTAGGGCATAGAATTCTTCCGTAATTGGCGCAACATTTTCCTGAATATGTTTTTGCACGGCATAAAGCAGGGGGCGCGCCTCTTCTGACATAGCTAGGTTAAACAGCTCCTGGTCGGTTCCCGACATATTATTAATCCTTATTTTGAATAAGTTGAATGTCCTTAATGCTGCGATTGTTCGCCACTATCTGTCAACTGCTATCACAACTACATGAAACGCGGAATATGTCTGAGAGCAACAGGTGCCTGCCAAGATCAAACGAATGATAGTTTCGTAGGCTCCTAATTTGGTTAGGCTAAAACCGCTAGGGTCTCCCACATTTTTTTGGTACTATACTTCGCGAACTTCAAAAAATGTAAGAATAAAAATGACAGATGTTCCAACAAATAATGACTGGCTTAATGAGACGGTTGAAGAGACTTTAGATCCTGATTTGCCGATTTGCGATGCTCACCATCACCTATGGGATGTGCGCCCTGGCAGAATAACTGAACGGTATCTTCTGGATGAAATCCTTGCCGATGTGAATACTGGCCATAATATCATCTCCACCGTATTTATCGAATGCGGCGCCATGTATCGGTCGACCGGACCTGAGGAGATGAAGCCGGTCGGTGAAACTGAGTTCGTAAACGGTATCGCGGCGATGAGTGCTTCCGGGCTTTATGGCGATACACGCGTTGCAGCCGGCATTGTCGGCACTGCCGATCTAATGCTGGGCGATGCTGTAGGGCCGATACTGGATGCCCATATAGGTGCGGGCGGCGGACGATTTCGCGGCATTCGCCATCGTGCAAGTTGGGATGCAAGTGACGAGGTGCCAAACTCATTGCCAACAACGATTGAAAATCTTTACCTGGATGCGACGTTCCGCGAGGGATTTGCGAACCTCGCCGCCCGGAATCTCAGCTTCGAAGGTTGGTGCTATCATCCGCAGATACCCCAGCTAACTGATCTTGCGCGTCATTTTCCGGAGACAACTATCATCCTCAACCATTTTGGCGGACCTTTAGGCATTGGGCCTTATAAAGGCAAGCATGATGAATATTTTCCAGACTGGAAAAAATCCGTGTCGGAACTTGCGACATGTCCGAATGTCGTTGCAAAGCTTGGCGGCCTGAATATGGAGATTAACGGCTTTGACTGGCACCATAACGAACGCCCTCCATCCAGCAAAGAATTGATGGAAGCAACGCGACGCTTTTATGAACATACCATCGAACAATTCGGCCCTGACCGGTGTCTGTTTGAATCAAACTTTCCGGTCGACAAGGTAAGCTGCAGCTACAATATTCTATGGAATTCATTTAAGCGGCTGACGGCTGATTATAGCGCGGAGGAAAAGGCCGATTTATTCCACGACACCGCGAGCCGTGTATATCGGCTCGAATAATCACGGATTTCGCGACCGCATTGGCCATGCCAGTGTATCCAATTGATCCGTTATGGCGACATGGCGATCAGGTTAGTCTTAAAACTAGTTTTTGAACTTCAGGTCCATTAAGCTGTATGCCGGGGCCGATAAATTCTTAGGGCAATAATCACCAATGACGACAAACAACTTATTCACGCCAATAGCTATTGGCGAGCTGCAACTATCAAACCGTGTCGTGATGGCACCGCTGACACGGATGCGCGCGACAGTTCCCGGGAACATCCCGAACGAAATGATGGCGGAATATTATGGCCAGCGCGCAAGTCGCGACAGCCTTATCATTGCCGAAGCTTCTCAGGTTTCGGAAGATGGCAGAGGTGCCCCATGCACGCCCGGCATTCATTCCGCCGAGCAAATAGCTGGCTGGAAGCTGGTCACGGAGGCTGTTCATGCAAAAGGCGGGAAGATCTTTCTGCAGCTCTGGCATATGGGCCGGTTGTCCCACCCATCCTATCAGCCTGACGGGGGATTACCGATCGCCCCGTCAGCAGTGCCTGCAAATGTAGAGGTCACTACGCAGGAGTTCAAGCGCGTTCCCTGCCCTACACCACGGGCGCTGGAAACTGCGGAAATTCCGAACCTGATCGAACGCTACGTCCACGCTGCATGCTGTGCAAAGGAAGCAGGGTTTGACGGCGTCGAAATCCATTCAGCCAACGGCTATCTGCTGGAACAATTCCTGCAGTCGCGCACAAACAAGCGCACCGACCTTTATGGTGGCTCGATTGAAAATCGCTGCCGATTGGTGCTCGAAATCACGGAAGCCATTTCCAAGGTGTGGGGGGCGAACCGGGTTGGTATTCGCCTGTCTCCTTTCGGCATTGCCAACGATAGTGGCGAGGACGAGCCAATGCCGCTTTATTCACATCTCATAAACGAACTGGACAAGCTTGGTTTGGCATATCTGCATCTGATCGAACCGCGCGCCAGCGGCGCGGGTCAACGCGATGTGGATCATAAAAATGTGCCCTCGGCGGCACAGCTCTTCCGCCCGATCTGGAATGGCATCCTGATCGCGGCTGGTAATTTCAACAGGGAAAGCGCGAGCGATATGTTGGCGAAGGGCGATGCCGACGCAATTGCCTTTGGCCGCTTTTTCATTTCCAACCCCGACCTGCCCGAGCGATTGCGACTGGACGCACCCTTAACCCCGTACAACCGCGCAACGTTCTACAGTCGCGGGCCGGAAGGGTATATCGACTATCCAGCATTGGTCAGTAGCGTGACAGATTAACGATAAAAAAGTTGGCCGCATGCCTAAGGCGGATGGACGCGCGTTGGCGGTCTAAATTCCTTTTTCAGCCAGAAACCTGGCAACCGCTTCAAGACAAACCTGCCATGCCGGTTCACGGTCAACAATAATATGATTGCGACTCTCAAGCGGAACAAAATGGGCATCTGGAATACCGGAGGCGACAGCCCGCCCAATTTCAAGCGGGATGCGCTGATCAAATTTTGAATGGAGGACAAGGGTCGGCGCTTTAACTTGTGCAAGGCGATCGCGAACATCAATATAACCGAATGCGTCCTGAAATCGGGCCGCATTTTGCGGAGATGTCGTTTGCCGTTGGAATTCATCGAACCAGGCCAAGTCCTCCGCACTCGCATCCGGCATGAAGGTCTGGGAGAAGATATGCCTGTAGGCCGGATTGTCCGTACCCCAACCGACCTCGGTCAGCTTTAACACGGCTTCACGCCGCGCCTGTTCCTCCGGGCTTGAAAGATGCCGCCACCCTGCAGCATATCCACCGAGTAAAATCAATCCTGAGACTCGCTCAGGGTGGCGCGCGGCATACTCAATTGACACTGCAGCCCCTTGCGAGATACCGAATAACGGAAATCGCTCCAGCCCGACTTTATCGGCGACGGCTTCAAGATCTTCGACGAATGCGTCAAAACTCAATTCCGAGACATCCCAGTCCGAAAGTCCGCATCCACGTTCGTCATATCGGATAAATTTACGATACCGGGCCGCGGCGGCGAAGCTTTTACCCCAGATCGGGCTCTGCCAGTCCAGCTCAAGATGATTGAGCCAATTGGCCGCCTTGAGGATTGGCCGACCCGATCCGACAGTAGCGTAAGCAATTTTCGTCCCATCGCGAACCTCGCAAAACCCGATCCGTTGTGCCCGAAGGGCACGAGAGGCAGAGCTTATCTTCAGCCCTGTGGCGCGCCGGATTGAAAGATCAGACACAGGCGTTCCTATATTTTGATTTGGCGAAGAGCCTTCAGAGGCGAGCCGATCATAAGCCTTTGCCGCAATCGGATCCACCTCACGCCAGAGCCGTTTCCATTTTTTCTCGGCCGCTGGTGGCAATTGCGGATGTGTCGCTAATAGTTTTAAAACATTAGCTCTTGCTACCTGGACATCCTCCCGCTCCGACAGAAGCCAGGACTCAAATGAGTTATCGCCCGCACCGTCAAGACCATCGAACAAGATCAAATCGAGCCTTTGAGCCATCTTTTCCAGATCGTCAACCGGCAGATGTTTTTTTTGGTCCCGCAATTGAGAATAGATGTCTCTGATATCGATATCGATGTCCTCAATGTCGAGGAAAACCCGCTCCCTGTCGGCGATAATTCGCGGACGGTCCGGCGTGTCCACCACTTTTCTCAGTTTGCTGAGCGACCATCTCAGCGCGGCTTTCGGATCGTCGGGTAAATCCCACAACAACTCGCACAGACGTTCACGGCGATGCGGGCGTCCGGTTGCTGCGAGAAATGCCAGCAATGCGCGCGCCTTGCGTGATGCAGGCAGTGCCACATTCTTCCCGTGTAATGTAATGCGCAGTTCGCCCAAAAGCGAAACCTGGAGATCCTTCAGCAAGTGATACTCCGCGGTGCTAAAAACAACGATAGAAGAATAACAATACCACTCTCATTACAACGATGACAACAACGGTCTGTCCCTATCTCCCCTGCAAGTTATTCATCGGCACATTTGACCGATACTAACGACACCAGATAGATGAGAAGGATAATCGAGTGAAAATTTCAATTAATATCCGTCGGGATATCGTGACCGTCAAAATTGCTGGTACTGTGGATAGCCATGTCGCAGGCCGCCTTTATGATGCGCTCGTTCAGTGTGTTGGCAGTGGAAAGCAGAAGTTGATCATCGATTTGTCAGGCGTGCAGCTCATGACACGCGCAGGAATGCGCGGGCTTGTTGTTGCCGCCCGACTCATGAAAAGTAACCGTGGCAACATGCGGATATGCGGTGCTCAAAAATCTGTTGAAGCCGTCCTTCAAAACCTTGGTTACAATCATCTGTTTAACCTTGATCCAACGCATCAGAATTCCATCGATAACCTGTGCGAAGCGCGGGGCAGGAAAGCTAGGGACACGGCAAAAGTCATCCCATTTGGCAGCACCATACTACCTCGACCGGAGGGCCAGTGCCCTATCGAAACCGAATATTACAGAAGTAATCCGGTAATCTGGCGGTGGGAACTGTCTTAGCCGTCTTTTGACGCACTCACCTTCTAGCGCTGCTGCAAAACATCAAGATATGCAGACAAGCCTTCGTGTCTACAGCCCGCTAGTCAACCGTATATGTGAAACCGATCTAAACCATTATAGGAGATAAAATATGTCTTACAGTCAAAATCCCACGGCCAATGAGGTCTTCCCAACCGGCAACGGGCGAGAATCCGGAAAATTGCTCGCGACAATTCCGTTGCGTTTTTTCCGCACTATTCGTGAGTATTTTCGTTGCCAGCAAGATTATCAAAACCTTCTGGCGCAACCAGACTATCTGTTGAAGGATATTGGGCTTACCCGGGAGCAAATTATCGCCGCTAAAAATGTGTCGCCTGTCCGGGCACCGAAGACTGATATTGACGACTAGAATGCTCGATCCCGGACAGGTACGCTTGGAAAGAAACCACAACCTTCCGGGATCAGAGCAACGCCCTTGTCAAGCCATCGCATATTCCATCCGAGCAAGAATGGATATCCTGAACAGATCGCCGATATAAATGAAAACAACGCGTTTGGGATCCCGTGAAGGCTGACAGCAAAAGCCAATCCTTTGGATTATTTAGTTTCGTTGAGTAGCAAATAG
>NZ_JARGOQ010000010.1:5942-80513 GCF_029233945.1 Sneathiella sp.
GCTGACAGCAAAAGCCAATCCTTTGGATTATTTAGTTTCGTTGAGTAGCAAATAGGCTCTCCAAAAGGAGGCTATTGCGCGCCGGACACAGCCGAAAGAAATTATATTGCAGTTGTCATGCTATCGATTACAATTGTTGCATGACAAAATGGATCCCCAAGCGTGAAACACTCGAACGCCCCCTCCATATTGGTATTGCAAATCTCCTCAGGGACGCCATCTCTGACGGGCAGCTGGCTGTTGGGGAACGTCTCCCGCCGCACAGAACACTGGCCGATATTTTACGCGTCAGTGTTCATACCGTCAGCAAGGCTTATGATGAGCTCACGCGCGCCGGGCTAATTGGTGGTCAGGTCGGGCGCGGGACATTCGTTCTGGATCCCGCACGAACCTCCCGCCAACCATTTCTGATGGAGCGAACCGACCAAGGGCTGATTGATCTTTCAATTGCCCGGCCGCTGTATGACAATATTCATGTCAACAAGATGCAATCCGCACTGGCGGAGATGTCCGAGGGGATAAACCCGGATACTTATCTGGCCTGCCGACCCAACATCGGATTAGAAGAACATCGTCATGCAGGCGTGAAGTGGCTGTCGAAGTGCGGGCTGGAAACCTCAGCAGGAAATGTTGTCATGACCAATGGCGTCTGCCACGGCATGGCGACGGCTCTCTCCTCGGTTGCCCGTCATGGCGATGTTATCGTGACAGACACCATTGCCCATCATCTTATTATCTCTCTTTGCGCCTATCTCGGCCTGCGCCTGCAGGGTCTCCGGATGGATGAGGAAGGAGTATTGCCGGATGCATTTGAAGAAGCCTGCAAACAACAGGATGTGAAAGTTTTCTTTACGGTTCCGACCCTTGCCAGCCCGTCCGTCAGTTTAATGTCGATGGAAAGGCGAGAGAGACTCATTCGAATCGCACGACAATATGATATTCTGATTATCGAAGATGATGTTCTCGGCCCCCTGCCAGAAATCCGCCCAACTCCGATATCTGCGCTCGCCCCCGAACGGTCAATTTATCTTACCTCTTTTACAAAATGCGTAATGCCGGGCCTTAGAACAGGATATCTGGTTGCGCCAGAAGCCTTGCTGCCCTCGATTATTGGAAGGCTGATTGTGTTCAGCTGGATGGCCACTCCCTTTATCTCGGAACTCGCAAGTCGCTGGATTGAGGATGGCACGGCAGACGAACTGGTGCTTTGGCAGCGCGAGAAACTTGCCGAACGTCATGAAATCGCGGCTGAAGAACTGACCGAATTTACCTGGGTCGGCCATCCGGCTGCCCTGCATTTCTGGCTTCCGCTACCTGAGCAATGGACATCACATAACATGGTGGAGCATGCGAAAGCTCTCGGTGTTGCCGTGGCCCCACCGCAACCTTTCATGACGGCGCAGTGCGAACCCTTGAATGCGGTCCGGATCGCCGTTGGTGGCGTAGCCCGTACGGAAAGGTTTCAACAAGGGCTCGGCCTTATCAAAAGCCTGTTGAAACGATCTCCCGAACCCTTACCACAACTTCTATAATTGTACTGCGTCAATATAATATTTGACATGCATTACAATTGGAGGCCAGACTTTCGGTTGAAAAATTCAGGCGGGTTGTTTTTCGCCAAATTCTGACTCCAGCAGTATTTTCGGGCATGCATTCACAGGAAGAGCCAGTATTGCTTTTACGGACCGTGAGGTGTTTCAGGATTATGGGGCCTTCGTGCCAGGAAGATAAACGCGTCAATAATTACCAAAATCCAACAGGAGGTAGATACCAATGACTTTGAAGAAACGCGGCTTGATTAGCGGCTTAACAGCAGTGGCGACAATTGCAGCCGGACTGAGCGCTGCAAGTGCGGATACCTGGAAATATGCATTTGAGGAATCCTTGACCGAAGTCCAGGGGGTTTATGCTACAAAATTCAAGGAAGAGATTGAGAAAAACTCTGATCACGAAATCCAGCTGTTTCCTTATGGCACATTAGGCGAGTCAGCCGATCTGATGGAGCAGACACAGGCAGGCATCCTGCAATTCGTTGACCAGTCTCCCGGATTTACTGGCGCGCTGATCCCCGAAGCACAGGTCTTTTTTGTCCCCTACCTGCTGCCGACAGATCAGGAGCATCTGGCCCGCTTCTTCCGGGAAAGCAAGGCTATTAACAAGGATTTCAAAGGGCTTTACGCGAACCAAGGGCTTGAACTCCTTCAAATGTTCCCTGAAGGCGAAGTAGCCATGACGACCAAAGAGCCCGTCAACAGCTGCGCGGATCTGGATGAAGTTAAATTCCGCGTCATGACGAACCCTCTTCTGGTAGAAGCTTATAAAGCGTTCGGCGCGACACCAACGCCTTTGCCTTGGGGAGAAGTGTACGGAAGCCTGCAAACCAATATCATTCAGGGCCAGGAAAACCCGACTTTCTATCTGTATTCAACCAAGCTGTATGAAGTGACTGATTACATCACCTATACAGGCCACAGCAATTTTACGACTGCGGTTATGGCCAACAAGGAATTCTTTGATGGTCTTGGCGATGCCGACAAGAAGATTGTTCAGGATGCCGCCAAAGCAGCTTATGAACATATTGTTGTTTATCAGGAAGGTCTGGCTCAGGAGGAACTGAAAAAAATCAAGGAATCCAAGCCAAGCATGACAGTTACCGTCCTCTCCGAGGAGCAGCGCGCCTGCTTTAAGGAAGCAGCAGGAGACGTTGAGGCCAAATTCATCGAAATGACCGGTGATAGCGGCACGGCAATCCTTAAACAGTTCAAGGCAGATCTTGCGGCCACAAAATAGGGCTGTACATCCAAAAATACCGGGCGATCCAAAATGAAATTGCCCGGTATTTTTCCCTCTAGAATTTTGGATTTGGACGATACAGGGGATGCCTCGTGACAGATAAAGCTCACAAATCAATGCTACCCGGTTTCCTGGGTCAGATCGATACTCTGATCGGTCGGGTGGAAGCCGTCATCCTCGCAGCCGGTGTATTATTGATGGGCCTGAATACAGTGGGCAATGTCATTGGCCGTTTCATCTTCCAATACAGCTTCTTCTTCACCGAAGAGATAAACAGAATTCTTATTATCATGATCACCTTTGCGGGCATCGGTTATGCCGCGCGGCACGGGCGGCATATCAGGATGTCAGCGATCTATGACGCCCTGCCCATTCGAACGCGCAAAGTCATGATGATCCTCATTACCATAATCACCGCGTTGACGATGTTTGCCCTGTGTTACTTCTCAATCGGCTATATCATGAAAGTTGCAAACTCCGGACGTGTACTACCTGCCCTTCAGATACCGGTTTATCTGATTTTTCTTTGGGTACCCGTCGGTTTCGCCGTCACCGGAATCCAGTATGCGCTCACAACGGTCAAAAATATTCTCGAAAAAGACGTCTACCTCTCCACCAGCATGCTGGAAGGTTATGACGACGACGAGATCGAAGTTTAGGAGGGTCGGATGGCAATCAAAATAACAGCAATCATGATCGTCCTGCTACTCGCGGGCCTGCCCATGATGATCCCGCTCCTGCTCGGCGCTTTTTATGGCTTTTATGAGCTTTTCAATGGCTTCTCGAAAATGGACTTCATGGTCCAGCAGATGCTCGCTGGCATACGCCCCGCGTCATTAATAGCAGTCCCGATGTTCATTCTCGCCGCTGAAATCATGACCCGGGGCCAGTCCGCGAACCGTCTTATTGATATGGTGATGAAGTTTATCGGCCATGTCAGGGGCGGTCTCGCCGTCAGCACGGCCGCGGCCTGTACTCTTTTCGGTGCGGTATCCGGTTCCACCCAGGCCACTGTCGTCGCCGTGGGTTCGCCATTGCGCCCTCGTATGCTGAAGGCGGGATACAAGGATTCATTTATCCTCGCCCTGATCATCAATGCCAGTGATATTGCCTTCCTCATTCCGCCCAGCATTGGCATGATTATTTATGGCGTAATTTCCAGCACGTCCATTTCAGAATTGTTCATCGCCGGTGTTGGCCCCGGCCTTCTGTTAATGGTCCTCTTTTCCGCTTACAGTATGATCTATGCGACCATTAACAAGGTGCCGACTGAACCGAAAGCAACCTGGTCCGAACGGTTGGGCGCCGCCCGAAGAGCTATCTGGCCACTCGGTTTCCCGGTCATAATTATTGGCGGTATTTATGGTGGCATTTTTAGCCCGACAGAAGCGGCAGCGGCCTGTGTATTCTATGCCCTGATTCTGGAAATTGTCATTTTCAAGTCCCTGAAACTCACAGATATTTACCAGATCGCCAAATCCACAGGACTGATTACGGCCGTCGTCTTTATCCTGGTTGGCGCCGGAGCCGCCTTTTCATGGGTCATCTCCTTCGCCCAGATCCCGCAGGAAATTCTGGGGGCGATTGGTATTACCGAGATGGGCCCGAAAGGGGTTCTGGGCGTCATTTCTGTCTCCTTCTTCATCGGATGTATGTTTGTTGATCCGATCGTCGTGATCTTGGTTCTCGTGCCCATTTTTGCGCCGGTGGTCGAGGCCGTCGCTTTGGATCCGGTTCTGGTGGGAACGATTATCACGCTGCAGGTTGCCATTGGCTCGGCTACGCCGCCCTTTGGATGTGATATTTTCACGGCAATTGCCGTCTTTAAAAGGCCATATGCAGATGTTGTAAGGGGGATTTTCCCGTTTACGATCATTCTTGCGGCTGTGTCGGTCGCTCTCATCTTTTTCCCGCAGATTGCCCTGTTTGCCCGCGATCTGGCCTTTCGTTGATGGGCAGGAGATAATATATGTTTAAAAAAATCCTGATCCCGATGGATGGTTCTGAGCCCTCCCAGAAAGCCCTGAAAACAGCTGTCAAAATGCAAGAGTCTTTTGACTGCGAACTCCTCATCCTGACTGTTTTCAGACATCATAGTCTTTTGGAAACATCCATATCGATGGTCCGTTCGGAGGAACCCGAGGTTATGGATGATATTCTGCGGAAGCATGCATCCGATGTAGCGGAAAGTGCAAAAAAAGCGGCGCTGGATATGGGCGCCAAAGCAGTTCGGGCTTTTGTAAAGAACGGCCCGCCCGCCAGAACAATTGTCAATTTTTCAAAGGACAAGGATGTGGATCTCATTGTTCTGGGCAGCCGAGGACACGGAGATTTGGAAGGTTTCCTCCTCGGAAGCGTCTCCCACAAGGTAACAAGCCTCGCAAACTGTCCAGTGATGGTCGTTTAAACGCCTCGTCCGACTTGTAATATCGACCTCATCATATTTTTCAGGTGGGATAAAATTAAATGGAATCTTCAACTCAATATTCCCGGATCTTTTCATCCGAGTTGGATGCATCTCCCGTCTCTAAAAGAACTGGCCTGATCGCTCTTGCTACTGATCACATACCAGAGCCGGATTTTACGCAGAAAAATTCCCGGTTATGGCCGACTGTTTCAAATTTTATTTACCCAGCATGAAGGACCACGAGATGGGTTCAATAAGTTTGGCAGCTATTGAAAAGGCGCGTCTCAGGATAGCTCCCTTTATCCGGCAAACGCCGATGGTATCCTCCCCGTCCCTGTCGGAACGGACGGGCGGAGATATTCATCTGAAGCTTGAGCAGCTCCAGATTACGGGAAGTTTCAAGTTGCGCGGCGCAACGAATGCTGTGTTGTCCTTGTCCGAGGATCAAAAGGCAAACGGTGTTGTCGGTGTCTCAACCGGCAACCACGGGCGCGGACTTGCCTATGCTGCCCATAACGCCGGTGTGAAATGCATCATCTGCATGTCTGAACTCGTGCCACAAAACAAAGTGGACGGCATCCGCTCGCATGGCGCAGAAGTCCGTATTATTGGGCGTTCGCAAGACGATGCGCAGGTGGAGGTGGATCGGCTGGTTACTGAAGAAGGGATGACCATGCTGCCGCCCTTTGACCATGAAGATATTATTGCGGGACAGGGAACGCTCGGTCTGGAACTGCAGGAACAGCTTCCGGATGTTGAAACCGTATTGGTGCCCTTGTCCGGTGGGGGCCTGATTTCTGGTGTTGCCCTTGCCCTGAAAGCCAAAAGCCCCGCGATCAGGATCATCGGTGTCTCTATGGGCCATGGTGCCACCATGCATGAAAGTCAACGGGCTGGCAAACCCATTCTGGTAGAAGAATGCCCCACTCTCGCAGATTCACTGGGCGGTGGGATTGGTCTTAACAATCGCTACACATTCCAGATGGTGAAGGAACTTGTCGATGACATCGTGCTGGTAACAGAAACCGAAATTGCCGAGGCCATCCGCCATGCCTATTGGCAGGAAAAGCTGGTGATCGAAGGGTCCGGCAGCGTCGGCATTGCCGCCTTGCTTGCCGGAAAGATTGAGACCCCTGGCACCTGCGTTAGCCTCATCAGTGGATGCAACATTGACATGAAATTGCATAAACGGCTTATCGACGGAGAGAATGTCGACGTCGGTCGGGAACAGTTGGAAGCGGAAGCCCGACATGCCTGAAATTACCATTATGAGCGAAAAAGAACTAAGGCAGGTCGTTTCGCTGGACAAGGCTGCCGTTGACTGCATCGAAAATGCATTCCGGCTTCTCGCAACGAGGGATGTGGTAATGCCGCCCATCCTCAGCTTTCACGTCCCGGATCATAACGGGGAAGTGGACGTCAAAACGGCTTATGTCCCGGGAATTGGCTCCTTCGCAATTAAAATGAGTCCCGGATTCTTTGATAATCCCAAACTGGGCCTGCCAAGCCTCAATGGATTAATGGTTCTTTTTTCCTCAAAGACGGGCATCGTCGAAGGCGTCCTGCTGGACAACGGGTATCTGACGGATGTGCGGACCGCGGCAGCTGGTGCAGTCGCTGCCAAGTGGTTATCCCGAAAGGATGCGAATGTCACTGGAATAATTGGCACTGGGACACAGGCCAAACTCCAGCTAAAAGCCCTCACCCTTGTTCGTGACCTCAAAAAAGCCGTTGTCTGGGGCCGGAATGGCGTGAAGGCACAGCAATATGCCAAAGAATGCAAAGAAGAACTCGGGATCGAAATCGAGGTCGCCAAAACCATTGATGCCCTGATGGACGAGAGCGATATCGTGGTGACGACAACGCCATCCCAAACCGCCCTGATTTCAGCGGCACAACTTCGACCCGGCCAACATATAACTGCCATGGGAACGGATGCCGACTACAAAACCGAGCTCGCGCCAGACGTTATCCCCACAGCCGATCTATATGTCTGCGACAACCTTGCCCAATGCCGCAAGCAGGGTGAACTGCGCGCTGCCATCGCTGCTGGAACTGTAGGCGAATCTACTGATTTCCCGGAACTCGGCGGTATTATTGCAGGGCACCACAACGGCCGCCAGTCGGATGAAAGTATCACGATCTGCGATCTGACCGGTACAGGCGTTCAGGATACCGCCATTGCCACCTTAGCCCGAGAGCTAGCGCAGGACGCAGACATCGGCACCATTTTCAACAGCTAGCAGGTTTGGAGAAAACTATGTCTGGACTTGATCTACCCTTCGCTCTTTCAGAATATCAGCAGCGCATTGCAAAAGCGCGAGCTTCAATGGCCGAACATGGAATTGACCTCCTTATCGTCACCGACCCGTCCAACATGGCCTGGCTCACGGGCTATGACGGCTGGTCCTTTTATGTCCATCAATGCGTTATCCTGTCGATGGACGGCGATCCACTTTGGTTTGGCCGCAAGCAAGACGCGAATGGTGCCGTGCGAACTACTTTCCTGAGTGAGAACAATATCCTCTTTTATACGGATAACTATGTTCAATCCATAGTACGTCACCCTATGGATTATCTGAGCACAGTTTTGACTGATCGCGGTTTTGGAAATGTCGTTATCGGCGTCGAAATGGACAACTATTATTTTTCCGCCGCCGCCTATATGTCGTTGGTCAATCATCTTCCCAATGCCGAGTTCAAGAACACCACGGCATTGGTGAATTGGTGCCGCGCAGTAAAGTCGGAGCAGGAGTTAATCTATATGCGGCGAGCGGGCCGCATTGTCGAGGAGATGCACAAATGCATTTTCGAAAAAATTGAACCCGGCCTTCCAAAAAATGAACTCGTGGCAGAAATTTATAATACAGGCATTCGCGGGGCGGATGGCTTCGGCGGAGATTATCCGGCAATTGTTCCGCTCCTCCCGTCAGGCGCAGATGCGGCGGCGCCACACCTCACATGGGATGACAAACCCATGAAAGCGGGCGAAGGCACATTCTTCGAGATTGCGGGTTGTTATCGGCGCTATCATGCACCGCTATCCAGAACTATTTTTCTTGGAAAGCCATCGCAAACATTTATCGATGCGGATAAAGCGGTTCAGGAAGGCATGGAAGCCGGGCTGGAAAAAGCGCAGGCCGGTAATACATGTGAAGATATCGCGAGTGCCTTTTTTGCTGTGTTAAAAAAATACGGCATTATCAAGGACAATCGGACCGGTTACCCCATCGGCTTGAGCTACCCACCGGATTGGGGCGAACGGACGATGAGTTTACGGCTTGGGGACAAAACAGTTCTCGAACCCGGCATGACCTTTCATTTCATGACAGGCCTCTGGATGGATGACTGGGGCATGGAAACAACGGAAAGCATTATCATTACTGATGGAGCGCCCGATTTCCTTGCGTCCGTCCCCCGCCAACTCATGATCAAGGATTAAGCCTATGAGAGCCAATCCTATTTCCGCCACAGTCAACTATGATGAAGATGGTGTTCAACATGGTTTCCTGAAGCTACCGTATTCCCATGACGGATCTGCCTGGGGATCGATCATGATCCCCATTACGGTTGCCCGAAATGGTGACGGGCCGACGGTCCTGTTGACCGGCGGCAATCACGGCGATGAATATGAAGGCCCGGTGGCATTATTCGACCTTGCCAGAACGATAAAATATGAGGATATCAGCGGCCGTGTCATCATTGTGCCCGGCATGAATTATCCGGCGTTCCGGGCGGCGCGGCGGACATCACCCATTGACAGCGGAAATATGAACCGGACGTTCCCCGGCAATCCCGCCGGGACGGTGACCGAAAAAATAGCAGATTATTTCCAGCGCACCCTGTTGCCCCTTGCCGATTATGTGCTGGATATCCATTCGGGCGGGAAAACGCTGAAATTTGTGCCTTTCTGTGCGGTCCATTTTCAGGACGACAAGGTGCAGGAAGAAAAATGCGTTGCCGCCATGCGGGCCTTCAATGCGCCTTTTTCAATGATGCTTCTGGAAGTGGATTCAACCGGCATGTTTGACACGGCCGCAGAGGAAATGGGAAAGATATTTATTTCCACTGAACTCGGCGGCGGCGGATCAACGACGGTGCGGAGTGTGGCCATCGCCAAAAGGGGCGTGAAGAATTTTCTGCACCATGCCGGCGTTCTGGCCGGGGAACCGGAAGGCGGCGAGTCGGTTGCCCTGTACATGCCGGATCACCGCTGTTTTATCTCCAGCGAAACCACAGGGCTGCTCGAACTCTGTGTGGATTTGGGCGACGTCGTGATGGAGGGGCAGCTTCTGGCCCGCGTCTATGACATGGAGCGCACGGGCAGCGATCCCACAGAGTATATCAGCCCGATGGAGGGTATCTTTGCCGCCCGCCACTTTCCCGGCCTGATCGGCATGGGAGATATTGTGGGCGTCGTTGCCGTTAAAGCATAGAAGCGGTATATCTAGAGTATGATCAAACTTGATGACCGAGACCTGAAAATCCTGGCTGTCCTACAACAGGATGGCCGCATCCCCAAAAACCAGCTTGCACAGAGAGTGCATCTCTCTCCAACGGCTTGCTGGGAACGATTAAAACGGCTGGAGGAGGCTGGTGTTATCGAGGGTTATGGAGCTCGGCTTTCACTCCCCAGCCTAGGGTCCCCGGCGATAATTTTTATGCAGGTGGAACTTGCGAGCCATCGCGCCGAAGATTTTGAGCGCTTTGAAAACGCTGTTGGCGCAATTGACGAAATCACGGAATGCTGGGCCGTCGGCGGCGGCGTAGACTATTTCCTGAAGCTGGTCTGCAAAGGGGTTGATGCCTATCAGCGAAAAGTTGATGAAATGCTGGCGGCAGATATCGGTTTACGGCGCTACTACACATATGTGGTGACCAAGCCTGTAAAGAATACAGACCAGATCCCCGCTTCCGCCTTCAGCTAAGTTTCATCGGGCAATTCTCAATGTGAACGGAACGATCCGATAAATCCTCTTTCTTTGTCGGGTTTCCAAGAATTCTTCTCTGAATTCTCCCGCTACTATAAACGCACTCTCTAGCCGATCTTTCCTATACTTCCTTCAGAGTTTTTGGCGGAGATAAGTGATGCGCGAAGGAAAGAAAAACCTATCCCGGATACCGGAGCTGGATCTGCTTAAAGATCCCAGATTGTTCAAGGAATTTGCTTACTGCGGTGGTGAGTGGCAGTCTGCAAAGTCCGGTCACATTATTGAGGTGACTAATCCGGCAGATAACGCCTGGATGGGGAATATCCCGTCACTCAGTAAAGAAGAAAGCAAGGCGGCGGTTGCCGCGGCCCATCAGGCATTTGCGGGCTGGGCGTCCCTTCTCCCTCAAGAAAGAGCATCGATTTTAAAAAACTGGTTCCAACTGATCAATGACACCAAGGAAGATTTGGCTCTGATCATGACGCTGGAGCAAGGCAAACCCATATCGGAAAGCCGGGGCGAAATCGATTACGGCCTGTCTTTTATCGAATTCTTTGCCGAAGAGGCCAAGCGCACGGACATTCTAGGCGTAACGTCACATCTCCATAATGCGGAGGTTGAAGTGTGGCTGGAACCGGTTGGCGTTGCGGCCCTCGTAACGCCATGGAATTTTCCGAATGCCATGATAACCCGGAAAGCGGCGGCCGCCCTCGCGGTCGGATGCCCTGTTATCGTGCATCCGTCCAAGGAAACGCCCTTTTCGGCGCTCGCGCTCGCCGAACTTGCTGAGCGCGCAGGTTTCCCCACTGGTGTTTTCAATGTTATCACTGGCGATCCTGTCGAAATTGTCGGGGAATGGACGAAAGATGTCCGCGTTCGGGCACTTTCCTTCACGGGATCAACAGAAATCGGTCGTCTCCTTTATGCGCAATCGGCCCCGACCATCAAGCGCCTGAGTTTGGAGCTTGGCGGACATGCGCCCTTTATCGTATTTGCGGATGCGGATCTGGACAAGGCCGTTGAAGAAGGTATCGGTGCCAAGTTCGCCACATCCGGCCAGGATTGCCTGGGTGCCAATCGCTTTTTTGTGGAGCGATCCATCTATGACGATTTCTGCCAGAAGTTTGCAAAAAAGGCAGCCGCTTTAACAATTGGGCGTGGGTTGGATGATCGGGACATCGGCCCTCTCATGAATAAAAATGCCGTTACCAAACAGAAAGAACATGTTGAAGATGCCCTCAAAGAGGGAGCAACGCTTTTGACCGGCGGAAAGAGCCATGCACTGGGGCCGTTGTTTTTTGAACCGACTGTTCTGAAGGACGTGCCGGCGTCTGCCAAAATTATGCATGACGAAACATTCGGACCCGTCGCCGCCATTGCTCCTTTCGATTCCGAAGACGAGGTCATTCACCGTGCGAATGACACAGAATACGGGCTGATGGCCTATGTTCACACCAAGAATCCGTCTCGTATCTATCGCCTGAGCCGGGCGCTGGAATTTGGGATGATCGGCGTCAATCGCACGAAAGTCACTGGCGCCCCGATCCCCTTCGGCGGGATGAAGCAGTCCGGGCTCGGGCGCGAAGGCTCCCGCCACGGGATCGAGGCGTTTTCAAATATCAAATATGTCTGTCGGGACTGGGCTTAATCCAGTCACTTTTAATCAGGAGAGTATAATGCTTACAAATGATCAACTCAGCCAATGGGACCGTGAGAATTTCTTTCATCCCTCCACGCATCTTGCGCAGTTCGCCCGCGGCGAAATGTCCAACCGCATTATAACGGGTGGGTCTGGCGTTCACATTGAAGATCGGGATGGCATCCGACTTCTGGACGCCTTTGCTGGCCTTTATTGCGTCAATGTCGGCTATGGCCGCACCGAAATCGCCGATGCCATCGCGGCACAGGCGAAAGAACTTGCCTATTACCATTCCTATGTCGGGCACGGCACCGAAGCTTCCATCACCTTGTCGAAAATGATTATCGACCGGGCTCCGAAGAATATGAGCAAGGTCTATTACGGTCTTTCCGGTTCGGACGCCAACGAGACGAACATCAAGCTGGTCTGGTATTACAACAACGTCCTCGGCCGTCCCGAGAAGAAAAAGATCATCTCCCGCTGGCGCGGTTATCACGGGTCAGGCCTGATGACGGGTTCCCTGACAGGACTGGAGCTCTTCCATAAAAAATTCGACCTTCCGCTGACGCAGGTTATCCACACGGATGCGCCCTATTACTACCGCCGCGAAGACCTGAATCTCAGCGAGGAAGAATTCTCCCGCCAATGCGCGGAAAATCTGGATGCCCTTATCCAGAAAGAAGGACCCGATACCGTCGCCGCCTTTATCGGGGAGCCTGTACTTGGAACGGGTGGCCTTGTTCCTCCTCCAGCCGGATATTGGGACGCAATTCAGGCCGTTCTTAAAAAATATGACATTCTGCTGATCGCGGACGAAGTGGTCACCGGGTTCGGGCGCCTTGGCTCTATGTTCGGCTCCGATCACTACGGCATTGAGGCGGATATCATTACGTCAGCCAAAGGCCTCACCTCCGCCTATGCGCCGCTGTCGGCGTCTATTGTGTCGAAGAAAGTCTGGAAGGTACTTGAGCAGGGCACAGACGAATTCGGTGCCATCGGCCATGGCTGGACCTATTCTGCTCATCCCGTCTGCGCGGCCGCAGGCGTTGCCAATCTGAAACTAATCGATAGCATGGGGCTCGTCGCGAATTCGGGTGACGTCGGTCCTTACTTGAAGAAAGCTATGACCGACGCGATAGGCAATCACCCGAATGTCGGGGATGTCCGTGGAGAGGGCCTGATGATGGCCGTTGAACTGGTCGAGAACAAGGAAACGAGAACCTTTCTCGATCCTTCCTTACTGACAGGTGCAAAAGTGGCCGCCGCCCTTCTGAAGAGAGGTGTTATCGCGCGCGCTATGCCTCAGGGGGATATCCTCGGCTTCGCACCGCCACTATGCCTGACGAAAGGAGAAGCCGACACCATCGTCGGCGCTATGGCCGAAGCCGTCGGCGAAGTTTTCGATAATGCCTAACTAAAGCCGTTTGCAACCCCTGCATCCTCGCTTGGGGGAATATTGCAGGTGCTGTCGGGCCGCCTTTGGGCCGCCCGGCATCTAAACCCGTGAACGCGGAAGATCTGAGCGCTAAGATATGGAATACTCCTACGCCCTCTATTGTAGAAAGTGATTGGTGGTTCCATATAGGAAAAGCTACACTATCTTTCGCCCAGTCGCGTTCACACTAGGATCTTTTATGCGCTTGATGATTTTCATATGCTGCATTTTTTTGCTGGCCCCGCAGCGCGCTGTCCTTGCCCATCCTCACGTCTGGACGGACATGACAATCAAAATCCTGTTTGATGACAACGGACGGGCTTATGGCCTGCATCAAACCTGGCTGTTTGATGATTATTACACAGCCTATGCGGTTGAAGGGACCGACCGAGATGGCAACGGCACTCCCGATCAGGAAGAGCTCGATGAAATCATGAAGGTGAACATGGGTCATCTGAAAGAATATGGATATTTCACGGAAGTGGCGGTTAAGAACAAGGTTATCAAACTCAAGCCCGTAACCAATATGTCCACAAAAATGGTTGATAAGCGGCTGGAGATGTCTTTCGTGACGCCCTTTGAAGAACCTGCATCAGTGACCGGGAATGATTTTTCCTACGCCATTTTTGATCCCACCTACTATGTCGAGATGTTGCACGCGGAAACCGACACGCCCGTCATCATATCTGGCGCCCCGGAAGGATGTACATATAAGTTGATACCGCCTAACCCAGACCCGAGCGCGGTCGCGCAGGCCGCCATGCTGGATGCATCTGAGCGCGGGGCGACAGGCCTGGGATCTTTTTTTGCAGAACGCGTCAACCTGATATGTCCCGAAGAGTAATCTATGTCATTTGGCTCTGCCTGTGCGTCGTGGCCCTATCACCCCTGATCATTCCGTCAGCTTTTGCGGTTGCGGGCACGGTGGAACCTTCGGCCTGGTCACGTCTTGTCAGTTGGATCATGGCGCAGCAACGCGCCTTTCATGAAGAGCTGGTAACCGCCCTAAAAGCCCTTGCAGATTCCGGCGGGATCACCACAGCCTGGGGCCTTATTCTTGGCAGTTTCCTCTACGGGATTTTTCATGCCGCCGGGCCCGGGCATGGCAAAGTCATCCTCACAACCTATCTGCTGACCCATCCGCACAGGATCAGGCGCGGCGTCGGCATTGCCGGGGCGGCCGCCTTGTGCCAGGGATTTGTGGCGATAATCCTTGTCTATGGGCTGATCTATCTGGCCGGCTGGATTCCGAGAGAGACCAGTTCCGCTGTAGCATGGAGCGAACGGCTTAGTTACTTACTGGTTGCGGGCATAGGCGCCCTGCTGATTTTGCGGACTATCCGGCAGCTGTTCAACCGCTATATGGCGCAGAAACATGCCGTCGATCATTCTTCCCATGATCATCATCATGACGACGGCTGTGGCCATGCCCATATGCCAAGCGGGGATCAGATAGAGCAAATCAACAGTCTTCGATCCGCAATCGGCGTTATTTTAGCCATCGGGCTCCGCCCCTGCACCGGTGCCGTTCTGGTGCTTGTCTTGGCAAAGGCCATGGGACTGCCGCTCGCGGGTATTGGTGCCGTGATCGCAATGTCTTTTGGAACCGGTATGGCGGTTGCCTTGCTCGCCTTCCTGGCTGTGGCTGCCCGGCAAAAAGCCGCAGCGGCGACCACGGACAGCGTCCTATGGAAAGTTCTTGGGAACGGCGTTGCGTTGGCCGGTGGCGGCATACTTCTCGCCATCGGAATATCCTTGCTCAGCGCTTCATTTTATAGCCGCCACCCTCTTGGGCTTTAGGCAGACGACGCCTTTTGGAAAAGCCGTTTGGTGTAAGGCGTAACTATTTGCTACGCCTTGCAATATGGTAATCGGTTTTTAAGCGCGTTCGAAGATCGCAGCCAGACCCTGCCCACCGCCGATGCACATGGTCTCAAGGCCATAACGGGCGTCCCGCCGCTCCATCTCCCGAAGCAGGGTTGCGAGGATACGACCGCCCGTGGCGCCAACCGGATGACCGAGCGAAATACCGGAACCATTCACATTCATCCGCTCAAAATCAGATTTTTCAAACTTCCAGTCGCGGGTGCAGGCCAGAACCTGCGCGGCAAATGCTTCATTCAGCTCGATCAGGTCCAGATCTTTAAGGCCAAGTCCGGCTCGATCCAGCGCCTTCGCCGTCGCCGGAACGGGCCCGATACCCATGATTTCCGGCCCCACGCCCGCGACGCCCCAGCTTACCAGACTGCCGAAAGGTTTGAGGCCAAGCTCTTCCGCTATCGCCCGTGTTGTGACAACACAGGCTGATGCGCCGTCATTCTGTCCGCTGGCATTACCGGCGGTAACGGTTGAGTCCGGGTCTTGTTTAAGACGTATCGGGCGTAGCTTGCCAAGGCTTTCCTCAGTCGCTTCCGGTCGGGGGTGCTCATCTTTGTCATAGACCGTATCCCCTTTCCGGCCTTTTACGGTCACTGGAATAATTTCATCGTCGAAGCGCCCCCCGCCTTGCGCAGCCACTGCCCGACGATGGGATTCCACCGAGAAGCTATCCTGCTCATCACGCGGAACGGAATGGCTCTTGCGAAGATTTTCAGCCGTCTCCAGCATACCGCCGGGTACGGGGAAGTTAATGCCGCCGGCAGTCACGCGGCCGCGGGCAAGCGCATCGTGAAATTCAAGGGACGTACCCTTGATCCCCCAGCGACCGGCTGTGGAGTAGAACGGTGCATTCGACATAGATTCCGCCCCGCCCGCAATCACGACGGATGAACCTCCCGTCGCCACCTGCATAACCGCATTAATGATCGCCTGAAGGCCGGAGCCGCATCGGCGGTCAAGCTGATAGCCTCCTATGGTTATGGGAAGACCCGCATCCAATCCAACGACACGACCAAGCGCCGGGGCATCCATCGACGGATAGCATTGAGCAAAGATCACATCTTCCACCCGATCTTTAAGGCCGTCGCAGCGGGCCAGCAATCCTTCAATCACAGTGCGGCCCAGTTCATGGGCATGAAGATCCTTGAACTGGCCGCCAAAACGGCCCACAGGTGTTCTTACTGGTTCGCAGATCACGACGTCTTTCAGCATTATTCTTGTCCTTTTCACTGAGGGGAGATTTTGCGCGGTGACCCGACGACTATTATCCGAACTCACCTGCTTACTTGTTATCCAACCCGATTTAAAAATTGTACGTAGTCAATACCCATATCTGACACTCTCGGCAAGTGCCGTGATGCCATCATTTACGGCGTGATCCATCCCAAATGCCGATAAAAACCCAACGTGCTGCAGTTTACACACTCACTTGATCAGCTTTAAGATAAAGTGCATTTGAGACGATGTTTTTTGAGTTCAGGAACAAGATGTCATGGATAATCCATCCTCCCTTCCCCCGGCAATTCTGACGGTCGCGCCAAATGGGGCGAGAAAGACCAAGCAGGATCATCCGATGCTACCCATTACCCCTGCCGAGCTTGCAGACGAGGCCGAGGCCTGCCTGAAAGAAGGGGCGGCCATGATACATCTGCATGTGCGTGATGATCAGGAAAGGCACACATTGGATGTCACAAAATATCGGGAGGCCATCGCGGCAATTCGGGACAAGGTCGGAGATGCCCTTGTTATACAGGCAACGACGGAGGCTGTCGGTATTTACACACCGCAGCAACAGATGGATATGGTGTTGGAGTTGAAGCCCGAAGCCGCCTCCCTCGCGATCAAGGAACTGGCCCCGGAAGGGCATGAGCCCGCGGCCAAAGAATTCTTTAAAGAAATGCACGCGCTTCAAATCATGCCGCAGTTCATCCTTTACTCCCCCGAGGATATGCAGAGGTTCGAGGCTCTGAAATCTGAGAATGTTATCCCCTTCGAAAATCCATTTCTGATATTAGTGCTCGGGCGGTACACATCAAACCAGACATCCCATCCGCATGATTTAATCCCATTCCTGAACCATATGAGTCCTTCCAGAATTTGGGCAACTTGTGCATTCGGGCCGTTGGAACATGCCGCCGCGAGCGGCGCTTTGGCAATGGGGGGGCATGTAAGAGTAGGCTTTGAAAACAATATGCTTTTAAAAACCGGCGAGCGCGCCAGGAGGAATGCGGATCTTATTCGACAGGTCCGGGAAGTGGCCGAGGCTATTGGCCGGCCCATCGCAACAGCAGAAGACGTGAGAAAAACATTTACAGGTTAGCGCAAATTGAATCATTGCCATTAGTCGCCGCCTTGCAGATTTGCCCCTCGTTAAAATTCGACGGGCAGTTTACGCCATGGCTTGTAAATCCGAATTCTTTATTATACCATCAAAGCGGAATATATTGTTGTCGGCCTAATCAAAAAAAGTGAATTGTGGCAACATTCAATCAAAAGGCCCATACAGCAATGCTTATTCCCAAAGAGAAATAGCTGCGGCAAGAAAACAAAAATATGGCTGTTTAACAGGGCAGCAAAAACGCACAACGGGAGGAATACTACCATGACAAAAGAAACAAATGTAATTAGTCGGCGTGGCGCGTTGGCAGGCGGCGCTGCTGCACTCGCTGCTCCGGCCTTTATTGGCAAGGCGGCCGCCGCCGAGAAGGTGACATGGAAGGTGCAGTCGCATTGGCCAAAAGCATCTTCGTCCTATGGCGACAGTCTCGCCGTTATTGCAGAGGAACTGAAGACTAACACTGACGGGCAATTTGAACTGCAGCTCTTCGGGGCTGGCGAATTCGCAAAAGGCGGCGAAATCTTCAACATCGTCCGGAAGGGCGTAGTTGAAATGGGCACAATCTCTCCAGGCTATATCCTGGGTGAAGCCCCGACAGCCGGCATTGCTCTTGGTGTCCCGGGCACTTTCCGTGAACCATGGGAATTTGCGCATTTCCTGAAAAACATGGGTTTCGAGGATCTGTTCAACGAAGATCTGGCGGCGCATGGTGTTATAAGCCGGGCTGAAAAAGTCTATCCAACGGAGTTGGTTGTCTCAAAAGAGATCAATTCGGTTGAGGACTTCTCCACGCTGAAATTGCGCTCATCCGGTAGTTACCAGAAATTCCTGGAAGCCGCCGGTGCTTCAACGCAATATGTTGCCGGCCCCGAGCTTTATTCGAGCCTGGCCAGCGGCGTTGTTGACGGCGCACATTGGGGTGCCGCACAAGGTGCCATGTCAATGAGCCTCTGGGAAGTTGCCAAATTCCATATGAAGCCAACTCTCGGGCTGGCGGTTGACACGCTCATCATGAACCAGCAAGCAGTTGACAATCTGTCACCTGACCTCCGCAAGGAGTTCCTCACTCTTCTCGACATGCGTTTCTGGAAGCGGACGACCGAGTATCAGTACAAAGAGAAGCTTGCTCTCTCGAAGGGTCTGGCGGAACAGAACATTACTGTCTCCCAGTTCCCGGCGGATGTGCAGAAAAAATTCGCCGAAGCATCAGGCGCAATTCTGGCCGAGGAAAGCTCCAAGGGCGGAAACGCGACAAAAGCGAGTGAAATGCTCACCAATTTCCTCAAGGGAATGGGCTACGTCTAAGGCCCGTTTCATCTGTCAAAAATTTGGCACATGCTAACCTAACCTCATCCGGAGTTCGTTGCAGAAATTTGCAACGGACTACGGTGGGGTGACGGCAAATTTGACCTTTTCCGGTTGATTGAGCTTGTGCCTGAGATTGAACAGGTCGCTTTAGTCAATTTTTTCTGGAGAATATCATGGCTGCCTTAACAGCATTCGCTCGTGCAGTGACAAATACAAACGCCAAGATCGGTCGGCTCGCAAGTTATGCCGTTCTTATCTTGTTTGTTCTCTTGCTCAGCGACGTAATCATGCGTTATGTGACGCAAAGTCCGATATCCTGGTCCGCCTTAGCGTCAAAAATTGTGTTCGGTATTTACGCAATTATCGGTGGCGGCTATCTGCTCGCGCGCCGTGATCATGTCAATGTCGATCTTTTCTACGGCAACTTCACGGCAAAGCAGAAAGCGCTAACAGATATCGCAACATCATTCCTGTTTTTCCTTTTCCTAGGCGTTCTGCTTACCGAAGCCTATTCGATGGCATCTGATAGCATTTCCCGCCTTGAAGTCAGTTATGAAACCACATGGCGACCCGCGATCTGGCCCTCCAAATCGATGATTTTTGTTGCCGCATTCCTACTGCTGCTGCAGGGAATAGTGAAATTGATAGCCGACATCATGATCCTCTGCGGCATAGAAGTTGATGAGACTGCCTTTGGCCCGCTGCGGGATGACGAGCATGACGAGAAGGAATCTGTTTGATGTATGATCTCTTAAGTATCGAGGTTCTTACCCTCCTCTTTTTCGGTCTCCTGTTCCTGTTTATCATGCTCGGAGTGCCGCTCGCGTTCGTTCTGGGCGGGCTATCTATTATCTTCCTGTATTTTGAACAGGGTCCAATCGCCTTCTACCTGATCGCCTCAAAGATGTGGGATTTGATGGAGACGTCCTCACTCATTGCGATTCCGCTCTATGTTTTCATGGCCATGTTGCTGGAGAGAAGCGGCGTTGCACATGACCTCTACCGAATGATGCATTTATGGTGGGGTGGCGTGCGGGGCGGCCTCGCTATCGGCACCGTTGGAATTTGCACGATCTTCGCGGCGATGTCCGGAATTTCCGGTGCAGCTGTTGTCACCATGGGAACAATTGCCCTCCCGCAAATGCTCGACAGAGGCTACGATAAACGCCTTGCGCTTGGTGCCATTAACGCCGGGGGTGGCTGGGGCATATTGATCCCGCCCTCTATCCTGATGGTTCTTTATGCGCTGATTACCGAAGTCTCGGTTGGCAAACTGTTTGCTGCCGGTGTGTTCCCGGGTCTGCTTCTCTTTGCGCTGGTCTCCATCTATATTGGTGTCAGATGCTGGTTCCAGCCTCATTTAGGACCGTCCCTGCCAGAAGAGGAACGGGCGGACTGGAGTGAAAAGCTAAGCGCACTTCGCGCCGTCTTTCTGCCGATTTTTATTATCTTCCTCGTTCTCGGGGCGATATTTGGCGGTTACGCCACTGTGACGGAGGCCGCCGCTGTTGGCGTCTTCGGTGCATTGGTTGCCAGTGCCATAAACCGCAAGCTGACGTGGAAGGTAATCTCGGAATCCTCACTTCGAACCTTCCGGCTTACGACGATCATTACCTGGATCGTTTTCGCGGCACATGCCTATTCGATGGCCTATACCGCAATGGGCGCGGAAGAGTTTATCACCCATATGACCGCGCAGATTCCTGGCGGAAAATGGGGGGCGCTTGCCTTTATGATGTTTGTTCTCTTCCTCTTGGGGATGGTGCTGGATCCCGTCGGTATTATGCTGATTACCCTGCCCGTCTTCCTGCCGCTGGTGGCAAGCCACGGATTTGATCCGGTATGGTTCGGCATCCTGTTCGTGGTGATGATGGAAATCAGCTATATGACGCCGCCCTTCGGGTTCAACCTGTTCTACCTTCGATCCGTTGCCCCTCCGGATGTAACGATGAAGGATATCTACTGGTCGGTTGGCCCTTATACCCTGGTCGAACTGGCAGGGCTCTTCCTGATTGTCTTGTTTCCGGCAATTGCGTTGTGGCTACCGAACTATCTGTTCCAGTAGGGTGTAGGGTAGGTTACATATAAACTCATACAGCCCCGTTGCGCAGAAACTAGTCTGCGCAACGGGATTTTTTTGAATTCACAAGATCATTACATTGTCGGCGGTATTTTATAGATCATCCGTGCTGAAGGTATCGCACTTACGGACATCGCCGCTTTCAAAGCCCGTCATAAACCATTTCACGCGCTGCTTGGATGACCCATGCGTAAAGGAATCCGGCACGACCCGACCGGTTGACTGTTTCTGCAATCTGTCATCACCGATTGCCGTGGCCGCATTAAGCGCTTCTTCAATATCCCCGGCTTCCAGAAGATTACGGGATCGATCCGCATTATAGGCCCAGATACCGGCAAAACAGTCTGCCTGCAGTTCAAGACGGACCGATAGCTTGTTTCCTTCGACCTTGCTGAGTTGGCCCCTCTGTTCATGAACTTTCTGGGAAATACCTAGCAAAGTCTGAACATGATGCCCCACTTCATGCGCGATTACGTAGGCTTGCGCAAAGTCACCCGGCGCGCCAAATCGATTATGAAGCTCCCTGAAAAAGGATAGATCGAGATAAACCTTCTGGTCCCCCGGGCAATAGAACGGCCCCATAGCAGATTGTGCATAGCCGCAAGCGGACTGAACGGCATCGGAAAAAAGCACCAGGGTCGGCTCCTGATAGCGCCGATCAGCAGTTTCAAATAACCCGTGCCATGTATCTTCAGTATCCGCCAGGACTACGGAAACAAATTTCGTGAGATCATCATCCGTTGCGGATCGGGTTGTGCCTGACTGCGGCTGCGATTGCATTCCACCGGTTTGCATCCCTCCTTGCAGCAATACTGTCGGATCAATGCCAAGGAAAAGCGAAATACCGACAACGGCAAGAATACCGACAATCCCGAGCTTCCCGCCTCGCCCTCCTGGCAGCCGAATGGGTATTCCCCGGCCTCGACCGAGTCCTCTCGGACTTGCCTGCCCGCGCCGGTCTTCAATATTGTCGCTTCGCCGTCTGCCCCGCCACCGCATGACATCACCTTTGTTATTCACATACACTGCCTATAATCATGTCATGGGCAGGCAGGAATGTCATGCAGATCGGTGGAAGGCTCTCTCCTGCATGGAGAAAACTACACTTTATATCCGAGGACGGTGGGGAGCCAAAGCGCGATGGACGGAAAGGCGATAACGAGACCAACAGAGATGATCATCGCAACAATCGGCCAAAGGACCCATCGCATCGTGGCCTCAATCGGCACATTCGCTATCTTCGCCGTGACCATCAAATTAACGGCAACCGGCGGCGTAAACTGGCCGATCGCGACGTTCATGGCCATCAGGACGCCGAACCATACCTGGTTCCAGCCAAGCGTCGCCATAATTGGCATCAGCAACGGCAAGGCAATCAAATAGATCGACACCCCATCGAGGACCATTCCGGCGAGCAGAATAATCGCCATTACCAAGATCAGCACAACCATCGGGGATTCCGAAATTGACAGGATATGGTTCGCCGCCGCGTCAAATGTGCCAAGGATCGAACCGGCAAAAGCGAAAATTCCGGCGAGCGAGATAATGATCATCACAACCGCAGAAATCTGGGCCGCTTCGGCGAGGACATTGTAAATGTCCCGCATTCCCATGGAGCGGTGCAAAAACAGGCCGACGATTAGTCCGTAAAAGACGGCAACCGCAGCCGCCTCGGTTGGCGTGAACAGACCGCTTCGTAATCCACCCAGGATAATAACGGGTGCGAATAGCCCTGGCAACGCCCGGACAAAGCTCTTCCCAAGCGGCGGACGTCCGGTATCGACAGCGCCAAACCCTTTTCGGCGGCTGATGAGAAGCGCCGGGATTGCAACGGCCAATCCTGCGAGAAGGCCCGGAAACAAGCCTGCGGCGAACAAGGCCCGCAGATCAACTCCCGGTACCATGATCGAATAAACGATCAGGGCGATGGAGGGCGGAATGAGGATAGCGGTGGAGGCGGAGGCGGCAATGATACTGGCGGAAAAGGCACGCGGATACCCTTCCTTCAACATGCTCGGGATCATGACAGTCGCGACGGCCGCCGCATCCGCCGGACCAGAGCCGGACATCCCGCCCATGATAAGACAAACTAGTATGGCAACAAGCGCGAGGCCGCCACGGCGAGGGCCGACGACTGCCCGCGATAATTCGACCAATCTTTCTGCCACGCCAGACCGCTCGAAAATCATGCCGGTCAGAATAAAAAGCGGGATCGCGATAAGGGGGTATTTCGCGATACTGGCATAGGTGATGGTGCTCATATTCGCAACGGCATCCATATCAAGGCCAAAGAATATAGCGATGACTCCTGAAAGCCCAAGAGCGACAGAAATTGGCGCGCCGGAGATAAGAATTAGGAAAAACGACCCGAGGAGGATGACATGCGCGCTCATCTCTTGTTCCTCAGTTCATTCCACTGCACCTGGAAAATCCGGAAGAGAACGGCCAGTGACAGCAGTGGCAACCACATCGTATAAATCCAGGTCGGATAGCCGAGCGCCGGGGACGTTTCTTCGAACAGATACTCGTCAATGGCCAGATCTGAACCGTAGTAGACAAGCAACCCAAATAAGGAGACAGATGCCAGGAACGAAATTGTATTCAGCAATGCCCGCCCGTGCCGGCCGAACCGGTTGACAACAAAAGTAATGCAGATATGGCCGTTGTTGGTATAGGCCAGCCCTGCGCCGACGAAGGTGACAATAACCAGAAGAAATACCGAATATTCCTCTGTGAAGGCAAAAGAGACATTTGTCGCATATCGAACAACGACGTTTAGAATGCTGATAAGACAAATCAGGCCCATTGCAAGGGCTCCAACTGCCTCTTCTATTCGAAACGGTTGCTTTTCTTGCAGACTGTCGTCTGTTTCATCCGCGCTTTCTTGTTCCATGAACTCATACTTACCTTATAGAAGCCGGAAGGCCTTTCCGCGTTTGCGGCGTCTGTCCCTCCGGCTCACCATATTTAATAAAGCGAATTAGCGGTTCGCGACGCTTTCTTCCGCCTTCTTCACCAGATCCGGACCGACAATTTCCGTCCATTTCTCATAAACGCCACGGCTTGCATCAACAAATTTCTGCCGCTCTTCATCCGTGAGATGCGTCACAGTCACACCAAGGCCTTCAATCGACTTATACAGAGAGTCATCCCCTTCGGTCAGGCCTGTACGCGCTACTTCGATGCCATATGCACCGGCATCTACAGCTGCCTGACGGATAAGTTCCTGATCTTCAGGCGTGAAGTCGTTCCAAACCCTGTGGCTAACCGCAAAAATCAGCGGATCCGCAACATATCCCCAAGTGGTGACATACATCTGACCGACGAGATGCATTTTCGCAATGGTGAAAATCGTCAACGGATTTTCCTGACCATCAACGGCGCCTGTGGTGAGCGCAGGTTTCGCATCCGCCCAGCTCATCTGGGCCGGGTTCGCGCCAAAAGCCGTGAAGGTATCATTGAAAAGCGGAGAACCGACTACGCGAATCTTCATGCCTTCCAGGTCGGCTGGCGACCGAACTTCCCTTTTTGAATTTGTCAGTTCCCGAAACCCGTTTTCAGCCCATGCCAGAGGTTCAACACCTTTGGAACGGACGATTTCAAAAATTTCCTCGCCGACCGGACCACCGGTCAACGCATCCATGGCCTTATAATCCGGAATCAGGAATGGCAGTGCGAAGATATTCATTTCCGGAATTTGCGGTGACCAGTTGATGGTGGAGCTGACGGACATGTCAATCGCTCCCTTGCGCACCGCGGTGAATTCCTTGGTTTGTTCACCGGCTACAAGCTGCGTACCGGGGTAGGCCTTCATATTGATCCGGCCATCGGAACGTTTCCGCACCAGTTCAATCCATTTGTCTGCAGCAAGTCCCCATGGAAACGGCGCAGGCACAACGGTTGAGACCTTATATTCAGACTTGTAGTCGGCCGCATATGACGGCGAAATACTGGCAACGCCAATCAAGGCGGACGCAAGCAAAGCATACAGTTTCATTGTCTTTTCCTTCCCTTTTTATGAAAGCCGCGCGTTATGCCACGCGGTCTCCTTTTTTGACCTGAACGGTCCTGTTATCCACCGCAGGAAGCATTCTTGCGGGGTCTCTCGTGACGACAACATCTACGACGCTTGGGCGGTCTTTTTCGGAAAATGCGCTGAGCAATGCGGCTTCCAACTGGTCCGGGCTTTCAACGCGGACTCCATGGCATCCCATAGCATTTGCCACGCTGGCATAGTTGGTTTCCGAAAGTTCCGATGACTGGTAATTTCCATCCCCATACATCAGATGCTGCAAAGCTTTGACATATCCGGACGCGGCATTATTGACGACAACAATGGTCACGCCAAGATTCATTCGACGGGCCGTTTCCAGCTCACCCAGAACCATGTTGAAGCCGCCATCGCCGGTAATTCCAACCACGATTGCTCCTGGCTCGGCCAACTGAACACCCATCGCACCTGGCAGCCCATAGCCAATTGAGGCAAAGCCACGGTCCGGAACAAATGCCCTGCCCGCTTTCTTTGTATCAAAGAGTAATCCGCCCCAATGCGCGGCAAACCCACCATCGGCAACGAGATACCCATCCTCCGGCAGCAGCTTGTTAATTTCCGTGATCAGCCGCGCCATATGCACAGGCGTTTCATCTGAATTAAGACGCTCCGACACATCATCCCGCCAGACTGCCATTTTTTGGGGGATTTCCGCAATATAGCCTTCGCGCATTTGCCGCTGTTCGCTCACGCTGTCTTTCAGCAGGTCATAAAGGTCATTCAATCCGGATTTAGCATCGCCCCATAGTTTGAGTGCGGGCTCATAAGTCCGCCCCATTTCCTCGGCGACGATATCGAGATGAATGACGGGTCCATTGGCTTCGGGGATGGTATATCGTTTGGTGGCAATCTCGCCCAGCTTACATCCAACTACCAACAGGCAATCGCTTTCGGCAATCAAGTCATTTGCAATGCGGTCATATCGACCAAAAAGACCGGCACTCAGCGGATTGGAACAGGCAATCGCCCCTTTACCCGTAAGCGTATGGGCAACCGGAATACTACAGGCTTCGGCCAATCGCGTAACCTGCTCTTGCGCGCCGGAAATATGGACGCCACCGCCGCAGAGTATCATCGGTCGCTTCGCCGTTGCAATAAGAGCCGCTGCTTTTGCCGCCATCTCGGCATCCGGGCGGCAGCGAAGGGATGGCATCCTGGAATGAGCACCATCAACAGCGAATTCTTCTGGTTCGAAATTATGGGTCCCGTGCGCGATATCTTCCGGCACATTCACCACGACCGGACCCGGCCGGCCGGATGTCGCGATGGCAAAGGCCCGCCGCATGATTTCCGGAATTCGGTGAATAGTCTCGATTTTGAGGAGTTCCTTGCACGCGGGCCGGAGTATGGAAACCTGATCCGTTTCCTGGGTCATATTCTTCCCGGCATGATCGCGATGCGCATCTCCGATAATGGCAACCATTGGGGAGCCCGCGTTTAAGGCTTCCACCAGTCCGGTCACCAAGTTCGTTGCCCCCGGCCCCAATGTCGCATCGACCAAACCGACCCGGTTTGATACCTTGGCATAGGCATCTGCGGCGAATACCGCGCAGCGCTCATCATTGATCAGATTGTGATTAAGGCCCAAACGCCGTGCCGCGTCATAGAACGGCAAGAGCTGAAACCCGCCCATACCGAACATCGGGCCCGCCTCATGTGCGAGTAGCATCCGAACCAGCGCTTCACCGCCTGTCATTTCATTTTTAATCATTAACTTGCCTTTTTGAGTGTTTCTTGCGCTGCGGTAACCATCATTTCCGACGTAACACGCAGCATGTCTTCGAGATTCGGCGCATAGGAGACCAGCGAACGGGGCGCACCGAGGCGGCGAACCGGGCCTTTAAGTGTATGGCCAGCCTTTTCAGCAACGGTGGCAACGATTTCCGCCCCAAACCCTCCGACAGCAACCGACTCATGAGCGACGACCAGATGGCCGGTTTTGGCGACACTTTTCAGTACAGCCTCTTTATCCCATGGCCACAGGCTGCGAAGGTCAATGATTTCGGCGCTGACACCCTGATTGGAGAGAGCCTCAGCGGCTTCCATCGCAAGATTCGCGGTATTTGACCAACTGACAATGGTGACATCCGAACCTTCACGCCGTATTTCAGCTTTTCCAAACTCATATTTTTTCGAGAAATCAACGTCGCCTTCAAGGTCCCAAATACCCTTATGCTCCAGATAGACCACAGGATCATCGCAGGCGATGGCCGCCATTAACATGGAATAATTATCCTGAGGCGTTCCGGGGCATACGACGACAAGACCAGGGATATGCGCATACCAGCTCTCAAGGGATTGGGAATGCTGCGCTGCGGATGAACGCCAAAGGCCCATCGGTTTTCGAATGACCATCGGCGCACGCGACTGGCCGCCGAACATGAACCGGGCCTTTGCGATCTGGTTGACCAGTTCGTCTGTCGCACATAACGCAAAATCTGAGAACCGCATTTCGACGATTGGGCGTGTGCCGATCATCGCGGCGCCAAAAGCGGCACCCATAATTGCGGCTTCGGAAATGGGCGCATCGGAAATCCGTGCCTCGCCAAATTCCTCACGTAATCCCTTATACTGGCCGAATACACCCCCGCGACCCAAATCTTCGCCCACGCACCAGACAGTCGAGTCCTCTCGCATGGAGTGCTGGATGGCAGCAAGGCTCGCGTCTCTATAACTTAATGTCGGCATCAATAAGCCTCCACTGCGGGACTACCGATATCCTGCACATCGTTAAATGCTGTCGCATCTGCCGGGAATGGCGTATTGGCGGCTTCTTTGAGTATATCTATCATTTCTTTCTGAGCACTCTGATGTAGAGACTGTGTGTCGGCTTCCGACATGCCAGCGGTCTGCAAAATTGCGCGCTGGCGTTTTATCGGATCGCTCCTTTTCTCTTCTTCGGTCGCCTCGTTTGCCGGGCGATAGGTTGCCGGATCAAATGACGTATGGCCAGTACGGCGATAGGTTTTCGCATGAAGAAATTCCGGCGGTCCGCCCGCGCGCAAGCGTGCGGCAATATCTGCGGCCGTATCGGCGATCGCCTCCACATCATTTCCATCAACCGTTGTCGATCGCATCCCCAAAGACACAGCCCGCGTAGCGGCGCCATCGCCCGCCGTCATCGACGCCGTCCTTGTCGTTGCGGAATACTGATTATCCTCACAAACAAAAAGTATCGGAAGCTTGAAGACAACCGCCCAGTTCATCCCCTCCAGAAAGGGTCCCCTGTTAATGGCGCCATCACCAAATATGTCGACCACAATTCTATTGTCACCCAGCAACTTGATCGCATGGGCCGCACCGGCCGCAATCGTGATATTCGCACCAACGACACCATTGGCGCCCAGCATCCCAACATCAAAATCCGCAATATGCATGGATCCGCCCTTGCCACCGCAACAACCGCCCTCCCGGCCGAGCAATTCGCGCATCATTGCGAGGGAGCTCGCACCCTTGGCCAGTGTATGTCCGTGACCACGATGCGTTGACAGAAGAATATCCTCTTTTTTCAGGTTATGCATGATGCCGGCGGCGACGGCCTCCTGACCAATGGAAGGATGAATCGCGCCAAGCACCAGCTGATCGCGCTCCGCTGCCAGACAGGCCTGCTCCTCAAACGCGCGAATACGCTCCATCATCTCGAGCAACGATCGCCCACGCTCAAAATTGTGACCGGCGGAAGTCATTTATTTTGTTCCCTTTCCAATGCATTAAACCGACCGGCGAGCCGACGGGCCTCTCGTTTCAATCCCGGCAGAAGAAGATCGTCGATACGCGACTGTTTCATTCTGTCGTTGATGGCACCGATGGCGAGAGCCGCGACCAACCGGCCACTGGCTGTTACGACAGGCACGGCGATCGCGCTCATGCCACTGACAACCCCTCCCTGATTGCGAGCATAGCCATGCGCCTTAAAAAACTTATACTCAGTTTCCAGACCCTCATTGGTGACGCCATAGTCAGTCAGCCAGTTCTTGTTGACCCGGCAGACGGCTGCCCTTTGATCTTCAGACAGCGAACAATAAAGAGCGAGGGAACCTGCACCGACCCCCAAGGGTCGGCGATCTCCTTTATCAAGCGTAAGGGTGCGAATCGGAAATGCCCCGACCTTTCGGCTGACACAGATTGAGGCCGCGCCCTCCGGGACAGACAGGAAAACCGTATCCTCCGACATTTCCGCCAAGCGTGTCATACCACGTTCGGCAAAGGCGCCGACGTTGACTCGCTCCGCATTTCGGGAAAGCTCAGCGAGTTTAGATCCCAGCCGATAAACCCTGGTCGCAGGATCCTGGAAAACATAATCGACCTCGCGCAAAGACGCCAATACACGAAACGTGGTCGTTTTCGTGAATTTCGATTGCGCCACAATTTCCGTAAGATCCGCACCCTCAGACGCAAGTGACAGCACATCCAGCACGCGCGCTGCACGGGCTATCGAACCTTTTGGTGCCGACAAGTTTGTCATGCTCTCTCCCGCTAATTCCGTTTATCGGAATTTTTTGTTGCGCAATTTGAAACTTATTGAAGGGAAGAGTCAAGATATGTAAGGTCAAAAAATGTCAGAAAATCCAATTTTACTCGATTCTATAACGGATGCAGATGAAGGGCACCGGGGCCAGATTGTGGTTTCCGGATCGCATGGTGGCATCTATCCGGCTGCCATTGCATCCCAAGCAGGTATTCGCGCTGTCCTGTTCAATGACGCGGGCATCGGCCTCGATCAGGCTGGTGTCGCCGGGGTGCTTGCGCTTGCCGGAAGCGGCATGGCTGCTGCCGCGATCGACTGCCGAAGCTGCCTGATAGGATCGGCGGAAGATGCCTTTAGGCGGGGAATCCTTACTACCGTAAATTCCATCGCAGCCCAATGTGGCCTGACGGCTGGCATGCCGGTAGACAAGGCAGTACGTGCACTTGAAAATGCACCGCAACCGCAAGGCCTTCTACCCGAAGTGAACGAATCCAGAAATGAACTGCGACTGAAAGAAAACGGACTGGAGGTATTGATGGTGGATTCTGCCTCTCTTGTGACCCCGGAAGATAAAAGCAAGATCATAGTTACCGGGTCGCACGGTTACCTTATTGGTGGAAATCCAGCCCGGGCGCTTAAAGCCGCCGCACGCATCGCTGTTTTTAACGACGCCGGGGTGCTCTCCAATAAAGTCGGTATTTCTCGGTTGCCTGCCCTTGATGATCAAGGAGTGGCTGCCGTGACAGTCTCCCATGAAACGGCACGAATCGGCGATGCCCGATCCACTCTGGAAACCGGGGTAATATCGAAAGTCAACAGGCACGCGCAGAGTGCCAACGCGGAAACAGGCATGAAATTGAAGGTCTGGCTAACAGCTTTATAGCATCATTCTCATAGAGGGTTATCTCGCACCAATTTGCTCGAATTGTGCGAGCGGTTCTGATTGAATGGAATGATCAGAGCTGAATTCATTCAGGCGCGTGTCGGTAAACTCATTTGCAAAAAACCGCGTCCGCATATTATGATGGCGCAAAATAATAATAACGGTAAATTCCCGATGTCCAATTTAAGGGCCTTACGGCCAGTTCTACCGATCCTGATCGCCGCCGCTGTGATGTTGAGCCTGAGTTTCGGCCTTCGGCAAAGCCTGGGTCTTTTTATGCCATCGCTTACGCAGGATATTGCCGTTACGATTACGGACTTCACCTTCGCGATTGCCATACAGAACCTTGTCTGGGGCCTCTGTCAACCATTTGCCGGTATGTTCGCTGATCGATGGGGATATCGCCCCGTTATGGTCGGCGGCGCAGTATTTTACGCCATAGGGATGATTTGCCTTGTCAACGCGAGTGGAACGATGACGGTAATCCTCGGGGCGGGTATTTGCGTCGGCATTGCCATGGCTTGCGCGTCCTTCGCGATGACGATGTCTCTCACCTCGCGGCTGGTTCCCGCGTCAGTGCGCAGCACCGCCCTCGGCATTATGTCCGCCGCCGGATCAGTAGGTGCGATGTTCACGGCCCCACTCGGGCAATTGCTTGAATCGCTTTATGATTGGCATGTTGGCTTAATTGGTTTTACCGTCGTCGCCCTCGTTATCATTCCTGCGGCCTGGATTGCCGGACGCGTCGACAAGGAAGCACCGCTGGAGCTTTCCGAGAACAACTCGGATCGACTGCCCGCAGGAGCCGCCGTCGCCGTTGCGTTCCGGCACGCACCGTTTCTGGTAATGGCGATTGCTTATTTTGTATGTGGCATGCAACTCGTCTTCCTGACAACGCACTTGCCTTCCTACCTCGTTATATGCGGAATGGATCCAATGCTGGGCGCATCCGCACTTGGCATCATTGGCGGTTTCAATGTCGTGGGCAGCCTCTTTTTCGGCTGGGCTGGCGGACGCTGGTCGAAGCAGGTTTTGCTTGGGATAATCTATGTCTCACGATCATTTGTCCTTGCCATATACTTCATTCTCCCCCCCACCCCGACAACGACGATACTGTTCGCGGCCGTTATGGGGTTCCTCTGGCTTGGTGTCTCACCGCTTGTCGCCGGATCCGTTGTTGAGATGTTCGGTCTGCGCTGGCAAGCAATGATCCAGGGGCTCGCTTTTTTTAGCCACCAGATTGGCAGTTTTTTTGGCGCCTTCGGTGGCGGCTGGCTGTTTGACCTGCTCGGCTCCTATGATCTGGCGCTACAAATTGGCGTTGGACTGGGGATTTCAGCCGGTCTGGCGCAAATTATGTTTGCCCTATACAGACCGCCCGAGAAACCCCTGCCCGCGTAAGCATTTGTAAGAAATGCAATGCGCTCATCTATTGCCCTGAAAACTTCGCGGGACGCTTTTCCAGGAAATGGGCGACGCCTTCTTTAAAGTCCTCGCTCGCAAAACTCTTGATCATTTCCTCATTGCCGGTTGCGACGGCATCGCTCAGGCTTTGGAACTGGGCTTCATACACTTGGCGTTTCATAACCGCCATGGAGCGTGGCGAGACGTTTTGCGCAAGATCCGCTGCATAGGCTTTGACAGCTGGCATCAGAGCGTCGGCATCATGAACCTGGTTCACAAGACCGAGTTGCAGGGCTTCCTCCGCCGTCACCTTACGGGAGGACAGCAGGAGATCCAGCGCCGCCGAGTGGCCAATCAAGCGCGGCAGCATCCAGGAGATACCATGCTCAGCGATCAGGCCGCGTTTCGCGAATGCCGTCATGAAGATAGCGTCCCGGCTGGCGAAGCGCATATCGCAATATAGGGACACAACCATCCCCAATCCGGCAGCGGGGCCATTAATAGCGCCAATGATGGGTTTGCTGATGGATGGAAAATAGGAATATTGCGTCTGGAAGTCCGACCGGACTGCAACATTATATGCCTTTGTACCATATACCGCGCCGGCCTCTCGCTTTTCCGATCCATCCTCAATTCCGCTCAAGAGATCCATATCGGCCCCGGCGCAGAACCCACGACCTTCCCCGGTGAGGATAATAACCCGAACCGCATCATCTTTTTCCGCAGATTCCATCGCGTCACGCACTTCGCGTTCCATCGTCCGGGTCCAGGCGTTCAGCTTATCCGGCCGGTTCAGGGTTACTATTGCGACACCGTTTTCTGTTTCGAATTTTATATGCTCATAGGCCATTACATTTCCCTTTTTATTGCTTTTGACGGGGAATAAAGTTTAACCCAAATCAGAAGAGGCGTCTCGCTGTCTTTTTTGAGGCCCCAATCTCGACCTTAATCCACGGACTACAGACCCATGTAGCTATTGATGAATTCTTGCGGCAAGAGCAATTACTTTCATTTGAAGATGCGCCGCCCTAAAGCATCCATAAGAAAAAACCTTGCCCTGCATTGATTGCGACAGCTAACGGTACTTATGATAGGACGAGGTTCAAGATTTCAGCCTTTTTATGCATCCCGTGGCCAACCTATATTTGACCTTCAAAAATTTCGTATTTCGGATCATTTCAACAAGCCTAATAAGATTGCTCCCCATTTACATCATTTTAATCTATTATGTGATCGGGGGACGATTGTATCGACGCATATATTTTCTAGTTTCGATTTTTTGCCCTCCCGATATTTTGTAGCAATAACATACTCTTAGCAAGTGTGTGCAAATAACGGTATTTTTAGAGGAGGGGAAGTAAAAATGACAACTACACTGGTAATTGGTCTTGATGGCCATGAGTCGGGGGAACGTGTTCTTGACTATGGCAAGCGAATGGCAGGTCTGATCAAGGACAGCGAACTTCTGGTCGTCTATGTCGTTGAATGGTCACCCTATTCATTTCAGACGCCTGAGGAAAATGCGCAGCGCCACAAGCGAAGAGATGAAGAAATCTCCCTCGCGACCGAACGGGTGATCGATCCAGCATTGGCGAAGCTGAAAGAGGCCGGCGTCAACGCCCGGGGCGTCGTTCGCCATGGCCATGTCGCAGACATTCTGAACGCTGTCGCCAAGGAAGAAGGCGCGGAGCAAATCATCGTCGGGCGTGCCTCAAATCAGGGGCTGGTTGATCGACTGTTTGGGAGCTCAACGTCTACTCTGGTGATGAGCGCACATGTACCTGTAACTGTGATTGGCTGAAGGGGGAGTTGTCATGAGAAAAATATTTATCGCACTGCTAGTTCAGATTGCAGCAATCGCCGCCGTCGGGCCCGCGCTCGCCCAGGAGGCAATGTCGCTGGACGCTCAGGTAAATCAGACGTTCGCCGCCGTCACAGGCCCGTTTGTCAGTTTTATCTTCGCACCCATCCCGGGAACCAGCTTTCCCTGGATCGTGATGTGGCTTGTCATTGCCGCCTCTATCTTCACAATCTATTTCGGTTTCGTCCAGTTCCGCTTCTTCGGGCATGCAATCAGCCTGGTGAAGGGCGATTATTCAGACCCTAATGACGCAGGTGAAGTCAGCCATTTCCAGGCCCTTGCAACAGCCCTCTCGGGCACTGTCGGACTTGGCAATATTGCTGGTGTGGCCGTCGCTGTTGGCATTGGCGGCCCGGGCGCTACCTTCTGGATGATCCTTGCCGGGCTTCTTGGCATGGCGTCAAAATTCACGGAATGTACGCTCGGCGTTAAGTACCGGAATGAATATGAAGATGGCACGGTCTCAGGTGGACCGATGTACTACATATCGAAAGGTTTCAAGCAGCTCGGCATTCCGGGCGGCAAGCCTCTCGCTATTCTCTTCTCCATTTTCTGTATTCTCGGCGCCCTCGGCGGCGGTAATATGTTCCAGGCGAACCAGGCCCACGCCCAGATTTCCGGCATTGTTGGGGAGTATCCCGGATGGATTACCGGTGTCGTCTTCGCCGTCGTCGTGTTTGCCGTGATTGTCGGCGGCATGAAGTCAATTGCGCGGGTAACTGAAAAGGTCGTCCCCTTTATGGGCATCATGTATGTAGCCGCCGCGATTATTATTCTCGCGGTCAATTACGACCAGATCGGTTGGGCTTTTGGTCAGATTTTTGAAGGTGCCTTTACGGGTCTCGGCGTCGCTGGTGGGTTTGTCGGTGCATTGATCCAGGGATTCAAACGGGCGGCCTTCTCCAACGAAGCCGGTGTCGGCTCCGCCGCCATCGCCCATTCAGCCGTAAGGACGAAAGAACCGATCACGGAGGGAGTTGTCTCCCTGCTGGAACCTTTCATTGACACGGTGGTTATCTGTACGATGACGGCGCTGGTCATCATCATCACAGGCCAGCTTATTGTTGATCCGGCAACCGGCGACTACATGATGAATGGCTCGATGATTGCCACGGTCGGCGGAACATCCGGCGTTGCATTGACCTCCGCGGCCTTTGGATCCGCTGTCAGCTGGTTCCCGTATGTTCTGGCGATCGCCGTGATCCTGTTTGCTTTCTCGACAATGATTTCCTGGTCCTATTACGGACTGAAAGCCTGGACCTATCTGTTCGGTGAGGGGAAAACAACGGAGCTGATCTTCAAGCTGATCTTCTGCGCCTTCGTGATCATTGGCGCCGCAGCAAGCCTCGGGCCGGTCATTGACTTCTCGGATGCCGCGATTTTCGCGATGGCCGTTGTCAATATTTTCGCGCTTTACTTCCTGATGAAGTTAGTGAAACAGGAATTCTATTCCTATCGCGAGCGCCTTGCTTCGGGTGAAATCAAGAAGTTCAAAGGCTAACAACAGAGGGAGACGCCCTTCAAGAGCGTCTCCCTTTACATTTCCAATCGCGTTTTCTTTTTTATGAAATTTTGGTGTTGCACGCCGCGCCGTGGACCGAAGGTCTCGTCTGCCCAGACGAAATATGCTACGGTTTTGCTTCAAGGACCGTAAAGACGCGTAAAAATCACTTTTTTATAAATAAACAAGGGCGGATTTAGCGATCATGAAAAAGCTGACCAGTGCCGTTTTTCTATTGTTCTTTGTCCTGACCGGAGCGGCCCTTGCCGATGTCGACAGGAATGTGGCTGCGGCCCTCACTGATATCGAAAAATATGAGCAAAAGTATTCCGGACAGACTTCTGCCTCGAAAACGAGTATCAATCGTGACTTGAAGCTTCTGAAGTTAACCCGCCAGCGACTTGATGACGCAGCAGATCACAGCCAACCTGAATGGCAACAGGCCGATCAACGGTACAATGCCCTGTTGACGCATCTGAATAGCCTACTGAACCCATCCGGCGGCACATCAAGTGCGACCTCGACTACGTCAACAGCACCGAAGAAAGCTGACTCACCTACCGCCGCGACTACATCAAGTTCAGCGCCCAAACAGATGATCTCTCAGCAACGCGTTCATATCAAAAAACTGAAACGCGATGTTGAAAGCGCGACGGATACTGTCGACAAAGCCGGACCCAAACCTTTCCAGGACCCGACTTATGTTGAAAAAGTGGATAACGCCGTTGGCAGGTTTCAGGGTACATATGCCAAATTCACAGATTTTAAAGATGACCCGGATGTTGTTGCCGCTGCAAACGCTCTGGCTACGCTGGAAAATATGGTCGCCTTTGGGAAGGATCACGCCGCGAAGGAACTTGCCGAACTTGGGGATGTGCAGGCGCGGCTTACAGAAATCAATGGCTATATTCGTCAGCTAAAAATCCCGCCTACGCCGGAACAGCCGTTTGAAAAAGGACAATTGGCGCAATGGCTCCGCGATCTTGCCAAAACACGAAAAGCCGCAGTTTCTATCTATCAGCCCATACCCGAGATAACGAAACGCGCCTATCTGCCGAATAATGTCGGCACCGTAGAACAGGGCGCTCCCTATGACCTTCAGGATGTCGACAGGTTTGATCGCTACCTGCGAGAAGTTGTTGGCAATATAGATAATGGCGTTAGAACTTTCACTGCCAACCTTACCCATACCGTCCAGTTTGAGACCGAGAACCTGTCATACTATGACAATTTTGACCCTACGGACCCACAGCAACAAATGCAGCAGTTCCTGCTCGCCGGGCGGGCGGATGAAATTCGTCAGGAACTGGCAGGAAAACATCTTCTGGTCAGCGAAGCAGCCGAATACGCAAAGCTTCTCAAGCACGACACCTATGACGACAGGGTTACACTGCTCGCCCGCGTCGAAGATGTCGCGAGCAGATATGAAAGCAACTACAAAAAGGCACGGGAATTGGTGCGGATGCCAAAAGCGGCAACAACGGATTCCGATCTGACCGATATCGCGATGGAAACGCTCAAGAGCCCGGATTATGGCTATGTGGGGGAGATTAAGCGTCTTGTTATCAATACCGAGAAAGCCCATCGTACCAAAAAGACCAGTACAGCGGAATTCGACAAGGTCGATGTCAGCTCAACCGGCACCGTCACACTTTCAGGAACGGAAACCACCTATTTTTACGAATGGGATCAGTTTCAGGTCGCAACCGCGGAACCGGCGGGGGATAAATTCTATATCTTCTATACAACGCTGAAATATTATACCTCCGGCGCGGAGAGAACCCCGCTCAATCAATGGATCATCAGCGGAAGAATTCAGGGAAGCGAGATTCCGGAACAAAATATTGAGTTGGATTAGCAGCCTGTCAGGAAGATGACTTTCGCAAAGCCTCTACAAGCTCGATAAAACTATCGACATCATAATCAAAGGGAACAGGTTTTTCTTCCGGCGCAACGCCCGGACCATACTCAAGGGGTCGGTTGACGTAAGCGGTTTTAAAGCCGGCATTCTTTGCCCCCTCAAGATCTCGCGCATGGCAGGCCACCATCATGATCTGCTCAGGCGGCAATTGAAGCAGGGCAGCGGCATCATGATAAATTGTGGGATCGGGCTTAACTTTCTTGAAAAAATCAGCGGAGATTATTCCATCCCATGGAAGGTTGTTGTGGCGACTTATATCGAGTAAGCATCGAAAGTCCCCGTTGGAAAAAGGCAAGATCATATAGTCTTCTTTCAACTCTGCGAGACCTTCCACAGCGTCACCCCAAACACCCAGATGGTTCCAGGCAAGATTGAAATCTTCAATATCTTTGTCACTAAGCCCGCTTATCCCATACTCATCAATCAGGCATAATAGTTTTTCTCGATGGATTTCAGCGGTCGGGATGACTTCCCTCTTTCCTGTGGAGATATCGCCAAGCGCTTGCAGATAGCCGTCAATGCGCCATTTGTTGACGAACTCTCCCCATGGAACAGCGATCCCGGTCTTGTCTGATATTTTTTGCCCTTCCTGCGTCACGGAAGAATACCAATCCGTGACGGTTCCGAAGACGTCAAAACACAGGACCTTTACATTTGAAGCAAACACGATCTGACCTTTCTGCTTTCGTCCATTATCAAGCTAAAAATTCTGTTCAAAAAACCGATAGATTTATAGCTGTTGGAATGTTCAATTTATGTGTAACCGTCTGCATGTTATAATTCAAGGTGAGGAAAACCCCGAATACGACTGCGCTGCGGCGGAAAAATTAGGCCTTTCGGTTCTTGATAACGTAAAAGAACTTGCCAGCAAGCTCACATACTTCTTATATAATATTAAGAGAGAAAAAATATCTTCTTAATTCTATATAAGAGAGTATTTATTATGATCCAATTATGGCCTGGATATAGTAAGGCCGATCCCGTCAAGGCCCGATTTGTGACGAACACTGCATATCACAAATCTGTTGGTGGACTTTTGGGGAAATTTGTTCAAAATAACCTTGGGCGCTTAACAGAAAAAATGCCACCTATCGCGTCACACGATAAGTGAACGGAGTTTCGAAAATGAATGAAACAGCAGCCTACGTACCCCCAAAGGTCTGGAAATGGGAAATGGAAAGCGGCGGCCGCTTTGCCAGCATCAATCGCCCTATCGCGGGTGCAACCCATGAAAAGGACCGTCCCATCGGCAAGCATCCGATGCAGCTTTATTCTCTCGGAACGCCTAATGGGGTCAAAGTCACGATCCTTCTGGAGGAATTGCTGGCAAAAGGCTTTTCCGGCGCGGAATATGACGCCTGGCTCATCAATATCGGAAAGGGAGATCAGTTCAGCAGCGGATTTGTTGAAGTCAATCCAAACTCCAAAATTCCGGCATTGATGGATCATAGCGGCGAAAAGCCGATACGATTATTTGAGTCCGGGGCAATCTTGCTGCATCTGGCTGAAAAGTTCGGAGCCTTTATCCCAACCGGCGTTGCCAAGCGGGCAGAATGTCTCTCTTGGCTTTTCTGGCAGATCGGCAGCGCCCCTTATCTTGGCGGCGGATTTGGCCACTTTTACGCCTATGCGCCGGAAAAATTCGAATATCCGATTAACCGCTTCGCCATGGAGGTGAAGCGGCAGCTCGATGTTTTGGACCGACAACTAGCTGACAACCGGTATATCTGTGGAGATGAGTATACAATTGCAGATATGGCCATCTGGCCCTGGTATGGTGCGCTGGTTTTAAACAGGGTTTATGAGGCGGCCGAGTTTCTTGACGCCGCCTCCTACAAGCATGTTAACCGCTGGACGGAAGAGGTCGGTGCCCGGGATGCAGTTCGACGCGGCCGCATGGTCAACAAGACGGCCGGTCCGCTGGAAGAACAACTCCACGAACGACACGATGCCAGTGATTTCGAGAACAAGACTCAGGACAAACTCGAAGCAGTGGACGACGCGAGCTAGACGAAGTTGCACGATAATTCCGCCCGGCAGCAACCGGGCGGGAAACCGGCACCAAGGACGTTGAACAGATGACGGATGCAACCGATATTACCCCGTTTGAACATATCAAGCTCACAGTCGAAACGCAAATTCCGCTGGTTCGGGCAATGGAAAAAGAGCTTGGGCGGGACAAGGCCCATCAACTGGTGCGGCAGGCACTGGACAGCCGCAACCGGAAAATATCCGAGGCACGATCGCGCGAAGCGCCGATGACCATTCCTAAACTTGAAGCCGAATTTGCCTCGTTCGGGATAGGTGTTGATTTCGAATTTGATGTGCTAAAGCGCAGTGACGATGAGTTTCACGTCGATGTGCATAAATGTGCCTATACAAAAATGATGGAAGAGATGGAGGCCCGCGATCTTGGTCCGCTGCTGATCTGCAACTGCGATTATGCGCTCGCGGAAGGTTTGGGCCTAGAACTCAAGCGCGAAAAAACCTGCATGAAGGGCGATGGGATGTGCGACTTTCGCTTTCGCAAAGTAGAGAAATAAGATCTACTTCTGCGTCCATTTACCGTTTTCATTCAGAAACCAGGTTCCCTGCGGCGCCTTCTTGAAGATTTCCACAGCATAAACCCGCCCGACCTGTTCAACGGTGACGTTTTCCGCCTTCGCGCGTTTCACGTAAATGGCGCGCCGTTGCTCATTCAGGGTGGCAACAAATCCTTGCGCTGACCCATCGCGCGCGCGGGCAAATCCATCAAACGCCTCCCCCACCGCACCGGAGCGCCGCATGTCTTCAAGCTGGTCCGCCCAAGCGGGCACGCTCGCAAAAAGCGGGAGGCACGCAATAATGGAGAGAGAGAGCACAGCTTTCCGAAAAAGCTGCCTGCGGCTCAAATTTCCAATGTTTTTTCCAGATCGCATATCAGAAGATTCCCGGATTGTTACTAACATCATCTTTCGCCTGCTCTTCAATCTTGAGGCGTACTTCCGCATCCAGCTTGATATTCAGATTGATTGTGATGGGTTCAGCCGGCGCCTCGACCTTAACTGTTGGTGTGCAGGAAACTGCGACGAACAAAACCACTGTCACGATCGGAATCGCGAGAAGAGAATGCTTATCCACAGATATTCCTTCACTCATTATATCGGTCACCGACGGTAGCACGGAGCGCTTTTTCCGACAAGAGATAGCCATCCAGAATGGCATTAAATATCTTGTCCAGGCTTGTCGTCAGATTTATGTTGAGGACCACGGGGCGATTATTTTCAACATCAGGATTACTGCCTGCGGCGTGCAGCTTAACCGTATCTTCGCCGCTTTCCGTCTTTGTAATCTGAATCGAAAGCTCCGAGTAGCGGAAATTCTCCAATATATCGAGAAGTAACTCCGCCTGCTCTCCCCCGCCGCCAAGGGCCTGACGCGCCGCGTCCGACGTCATTTTCAGGACCCCCGGCCCGTCCGCCGCCAGCGATCCGTCCTCAACGAGCAAGCGCGCGCCGCCAAAAACCAGCGGTATTTTTCCACTGACGCGGCCGGTCGCAATGAGCTCCTCGACATTGCTGAGCGCCATAACTTCCTCTAGATCAAGGCGGGTCACTTGAACCTCCACACGGTTGATTTTAGCCCCCGTATCTATGAGCGCCTCTTCAATAATGGCCGCACCGCCCACCAGCCCAACGGTTAGCCGATCAATATATAGAACCGGAGAGCCGTTCTTGGTCTCGACGCGAAACCGCAAAAAAGGCTTCTCCAGGGAAATGCCCGCCGTAGCGCTCCGCGCTGTCAGTTCCTGGGGTGATGAAACAGTGATTGGGTTCAACTCACTAACATGAACCTTTCCAGTGAGGCCCGAAATACTGCTCCCCGCCGCCTTGATCGAAAGATCGTCAAGACTGATATCCGCAGAAGACTTCATCCCTTTTGCAGACCAGCTTGCCTCGCCGATCGGCACAATGCTGCCCTCTACTTTCATTTCGGTATCGACAGCGATAAGATCAGAGGGTTGCAGGCCGTCTTCCGAAAAGGAGAGCGGATTAACGGTAACTTGTACCGCTCCGGCACCGCCCGATAAAGAATGATGACCACCCAGATGGAGGTACTTCCCCAGAAAATCTGAGGCCAGCGCCAGCGAGAAAACAATTTGTCCGCCTCTTAAGCTCGCATCTCCCGTCACGGTTTGAGCCTCCTTGAAAAGCGCGCCTTCTTTCGGGTTTACCTTCAGATGGGATATCACAAAACCCCCGCTTTCCCCGGGACTGAGGTTCTCAAGTGAGGTCTCAAACCCCGCCCTAATATCCGAAATGGCCATATTCTGGGCATCCAGCCGAACATTTCCAGCGCGCCCTGTAATATCTCCCTCAAATAGAGCGCCCTCTTCCTTCTGCCCGCCAATTACTTTGAAATTGAGCCCCTCTGCGACCAGCGTCTTGTCCTGCCAACGGCCATCTCTCAGCTCAGCCTCCAGCGATGAAAAGACAAGTTTACCCGCTGCATCACGGGTTATTTCGCCAGCTCCCGCCACAGTCCCGGTAAGGCTATTTCCAACTTCCTTTAAATGAGATGATAGCCCGGCAAGTGACGCTCCGTCCTTTCCGATTTGGGTGTTCGGTATCTGGAAGGATAGCTTCCCTTCACCGGACTCAATCCCATACGCCGCGGATACATCAACTTTGAAATTCTCCGCTCTATTGCCCACCTCTCCTTGAAGCGATAGGTCCTGTAATGACAACATCCCACCGGCGAGCGTAAAATAAAAAGGAAAAAAATCGGGTATTGAACCAGTATCTCTCATCACTCCGCTCAGTGTTTTTAGATCAAGCTTTTTGGTAAGATTTTGAACATCCAGCTCGCCGAAAAGGTCACTGACGACCAGCGTCTTACCAGAAAATTCACCCGACACTTCAGACTTATGTAATGTCACTCGGGCATTTTGCGCATTGTCTTGCAGATCATATTTCCCCCGAAATCCAACAGGCAGCCGATCCGAGACAAGATGCCCATCGGCGACCGCCATCGCCATCTCCTCAACGACAAAATCCCCCTCATAAGTGATGGCGGATCCCGCAATGTCAGCAGTTGCCACAAATTTTACCGTTGCATCAATGGCCGGGAATCTTTCCGCGTAACGTGTTAAATCCACAGGCTGCAGCCCATCACGCCGGAATATTAAGGCTTCCAGCGTAAGCTGAACCTTGCCAGATGCGGAGGCGATGTCATAATTTCCTGTCAACTCCATCAGAGACGGGCCGTCCGTTGTTTTCACCGCCATTTGTAGAGTAGATACGCCCGCCGCCAGCTCTCCTTGCCCCGTGAGCATGAGCGGCGCCCAATCCGGCTTGGGTCCGGCATGGCGTATGATCCCACCATTGAGCACCAGCGCCGCTGATTGCATCCCCAAATCCGCGCGCAGAGAGAGCGTCATATCTTCCAGAATGATCGGACCTGAGGTTGTTTTGACCTGAGCCTTTACCATGGCCTTGACCATTAGCCTCTGATCGGCAGACAAGGCGCCCGAAAAATCCGCATGAAACGACCGCTTTTCGTTTTTCGAGAAAGCTTTTCCCGCTTTTAGGGAGATTTCCGGAATCTGGCGGGTTTGCACGGCATCTTCACCGCCACCCTCCTCATTAACAAGGCTGACTATTTGCCTTATTGCACCATCTTCCGGGTTGGAAAAATCGATAAGAAGTTCGTCGATTTCCGCCTTATCGATCTCTCCCCGCAGGAGGGAAAGAGGCGTATAATGCACAGCAACATCACGCAGTATAATCTGATCAGAGAGCGATAATTCTTCAATAGTGACGTGATCGAGAGTAACCACCTCAACGGTCAAGGTGACATCGTCAAACCCGTAATAATCAAGAGCAAGTTCGCCAACATATTCAAGCACGGTGGAGCGCAGGAGAATCAGGGAGACAAGCAAGGCAACGAGCAAAAAAAACCCGCCCCAAATAAGCTTTCGAAGATTGCCTGATTTAGCGCCTGCCGCCATCGACCCTTCCTGCATGTCTTTATGTCAGTTACATGGACATACCAATAAGGCAAGCCTAGAGCATGACTAAAGGGGTGAGAAAGTTATATTTCTTTCTCACGCTCCTATAATTTTACGCTCGGGCGCTCGGGCGGCTGGTTACGCGCACCCACCAGCTATTTATGTTTGCCTGCTCCTCAGCGGGACGGACGCCAACCGCTTTTCCCATCAGGATCGCGCACTGCGCCGTAATATCAGCGATACTGTAGGCATCTGTCGCGATATACTCACGCCCGTCTAAAGACGTCTCAAGCCAGTCTAGACTTCGGGTCGCCTGTTTTTGGCAAACCGGCACGTAATCCGGGATCTGTTCGCGAATACCCTTCCACATGGGATGGCCATGAGAAAAGGCGCTTACAAGTGGGATCAGCAACTCCAATTCCATACGCCGGTTCCACATCTCGATTTGCGCCCGCTCCAAAGGGGTGTTTCCCATTAGCGGCGGTTCAGGATGCATCCCTTCCAGATAGAGGCAGATCGCATGGCTTTCCGAGATCGTTGTTCCATCATCCAATTCAAGCACCGGCATACGTCCAAGAATATTTTTCTCTAAATACTCTGATGTTTTGTTATAGCCCGTGGAAAGGTCGATTTCCTCTTTCGGGATATCCAACCCCTTTTCCGCGATAAAAATCCGGACCCGGCGGGCATTTGGCGATGCGGGTAGATCGTAAAGCTTCACAATGCTCTCCTCTTTGTTTTTATATCCGTGAGATTACGGCTGGCTCGATGCAAATTCGCTTTTCGGATCTCCGGCAATACGCGAATGATACATAACCCGCGGCTGGTTCATATCCCACGGGGTGGCTTGATGCAGGAGGCAGCGATTGTCCCAAATCACCACATCCCCTGGCTCCCAGTGATGATGATAAATGCGAGGTGCCTGACAAGTGAAATCGACCAGTTCTTCCAACAGCGTTTCAGACTCCTCCTCACTCAGGCCCGGAATACCATACGCATGACGTCCGATGGTCAGGCAAGGACGACCGGTCTCCGGATGCGTTTTTACGAGAGGACGAAGCGGCGGCTCCAGATTGTGAAGGCCGTAACCATTGTATTCACTATCTTTCTTCTTCTGGATGAAACCCATTTTCTGCTGACTATAATGGAGCGAGTGATATGCTTTCAGGTTTTGAATGCGGTCCCGCGTTGCTTGATCAAGCGCCCCATAAGCTGCGGTGAGATCGGCCCAACCTGTCTCCCCTCCCTCTGACGGAACGACATGGGCACTGAATACCGCGCCCTTGGCCTGCACCGGCATATATGTGCTGTCCTGATGCCATCCCATATTTCCCTTGAGGATCTTGACCATATCATTCTCATCAGACTTGACCAAATTTCCGGCGGCATCAACATTGCTGATGGCCGTGAGATCAAACTCCATATCGCCGAAGCGGCGGGCAAACTCTACCTGTTCTTCCGTGGTTAAATGCTGCGCCGGAAATATCAGCAGTGAATACTGCAGCCAGTTGGCATAAAGATCGGAAAAATCACCCTCGCTCAAGGATTTCAGATCAAGGCCTGTAACAACGGCGCCGAACGTTGCATCGACAGGTTTTACGGTAAAATTCATGATATTAACCCTCCCTGAAAAATAGGGCGGCGGGAGTTTTTGATTTCTCTTGCTTGATTCCGCCGCCATCAATATTCCTACCATAAAGGCTTGCGATGTCAGCGTCTACAGAGTGAATAACAGCTGACATGCAAGGAACTCGAAATTATCTCCACCGTTATGCTATGATGGCCGCAGCGTTCACGCGAAAAATAAAAACCAGACCCATAATAAAGGATGAGTGACGTGAATCCGGCAAAGAACCAATCAGCAGACATACTACAACTAATCAGGAATTTTGCCGACGATCATATCCGGCCACGGCGTGCGGAATTAATTGTCTCCGACGTATTTCCAGAGGATCTTTGGCAGGCTTTTGCTGCCTCCGGTCTCGCGGGCCTCTCCCTACCCGAAGATCACGGAAGCCTTGGCGCGAACTATAAGCTTCTGTCTGCTGCCGCACGTGTAATCAGCCGGACCGGCGGCGTTCCGGGTGTAACCATGGTCTTCATGGCCCATTGGCTCATGTCCAAACTGCATATCGCGACAGACGCTCCTTCCTCGCTGCAGCGGCATTTGATACCATCACTCACCGCCGGGAAAACGACGCTCTCTGTCGCGATTTCCGAACCCGGCGCCGGTGCCCATCCGAAGCATTTAAAAACAACGGCACGACGGGACGGTAATGATTTCGTTCTAAACGGAGAGAAGGCCTTTCTGACGAACGGGCCACTCGCCGATCAGTTTATCGTCCTTGCGATAACCAGTGAAACAGATGGCAGGAAAGCCTTCAGCGCCATTCTCGTGCCCGCCGATAGCCCCGGATTTCACCGGACGGAAGGCGTTAAGATAGATTTCCTGCACCCCTGTCCCCACGGTGGCATCGCGCTTGAGGACTGCCGCGTTCCGGTAGCAAACCTGCTTGGTGAGGAGGGGGACGCCTTTACTAAAACCTCTATGCGAATGCGGGCGATCGAGGATGCCGCCGGGGCCGCCGGTCAGGTCGGATCGATGTATTGCCTTCTGTCGGATATTGCCGAGACGGCAGGCAACGATCTCGCTATGGAAATCGGAGCAATCGCGACAAGGCTGCAAGCACTGGATGTTATTGCTGAGCATCTTGCATCAATGGCGGACGCCGCAGGGAATGATCTTCAGCCTCTGTTGGAGTTACAGCTCGGATTTCATCAGCAATGCCAGAACTGTTCCGAAGCGTTTGGCGCCCTGCTTGAAAAGCTGCCCGATTCAGACAGTCCTCATATCAATTATCTGTTCCGCGATATATCAAAATCACTCTCTATCGCCAAAAATGCCCATGTCGCCCGTCTTGCAAAAATCGGCACGACGGTCCTCCATCATGCGAGAAGCCGATAACCCGCTAATATTAGCCTTTTGCGCCGTGATTACGGGAGTATGGGGATCGCTCCGCCGGTTGCCAGTCTACGGGCAAACCTTCGGAAGCCCTGAATATCTCAACTTTCAGCGGATAGCAGGCCGCCTCATCGCTGGAATGACCGGAACTGCAATCCCCGCCGGGGCAAGTCGAGAGCCCGCCTAAAAGATCAATCTCCGCGAAAATTTCCAGATAGTCGCCAGGTCGGACAGGACTCGCTTTCATGAAATACTGATGCGTATCTTTGGTGAAACCCGTGCACATAAATACATTCAGGACGTCATGCACAAAGGGCTCCGCCGCATCGTATGAAATATTCCGCGACGTCGCGAAGGCGCGAATAAGATTGGAATGACAGCAGTAATGATATTCCTCACTGCCCAGCATGACATTGGTATAGGGATCACAGCGCGTTCCGATGACATCATGGATGCCCCCGCCATCCTCATCCCAGCCATACCAGTCAAGCGTGTCATGAGTGATCGTCGCCATGGGCCGCATATAGGGCAGGTTGCTCCAGAGCCGGTCTCCAACGCTGACATGGGTACCATGAAGCGCCCGTGTCTTGCCGCTGAAAAACCGTTCGTTCACGTCATGTGCGTTCCAGAGGTTAAGGTCACCAACCTGAGGGCCTTCGATACTGACAATACGGAAGAAATGCCCAGCCGGCACCTGAAAGCATTTCGCATCTCGCGGGGCGACAATAACTTCATCGATCTGCTCCAGATGTGCCCGTGCGTCAGAATAAATATCTGCGTTTGGCAGCGGGAGCGTATCAACGGGATAAACAATCACCGGCTTGATGGCTCTGCGGCTCTTTGCATCTTCAGGGGGATTGTTTTGCGGGCTGCATTTCATCGAACGGCTCCTTCGTTAAGGACAGCCGATCCTACGATGCTCTGACAAGGCGAGCAAGCGAGGAGCCGGAAATTTAATTACCAGCCACCTCCGCCGCCTCCACCTCCGCCACCGCCGGAAGACCCGCCGCCTGACGAGCCGCTGGAACTGCCGGGTGCGGTCGCCGCGGAGGAAATAGCGCTCGTAAATCCACGTCCGAGAGAGGTGGAAAATTCGCCCAGATTTGTCGGATTAAAATGCCGTCCGTGATACCAGGTCGGGCGATAGCCGGTCATCTGCGCAGGAGCTTCATGTGCATTTGCAAAGCTGTTCGAGAATTGCTCGGCCCAGGCATTTTCAACATCCAGCGCCACGGCAAAGGGCAGGAACTTTTCAAACAGCTCCGGTGTCCGTTCCGGCGGATTGAAAAAATTCATCCGATCTTTTTCGGTAACACTCAGGAAATCGGCAAAGCCCGCAAACCTGTCCAACATCTTCCGGCCCAGCAAAGTCGGCGCCTTCAACAAATGATAAAAGACAAGATTTACTATCTGTATCAGCAGAAAAACGATCGCAGCTGCAGGTGAGGTTGCCTCGACCAAAAACATCAGGCCCATAGCTTCCCCGCCGAGAAACGGAATTGCCATGACAGACAAAATTATGGCGCCAATACCGGAAAGAGGATTTTTTCCGCTTAAAAATTCCCGCCATGCCCGATAACCTCGGCGCAAAATAAAATAGACCCCTGCAGCCCAGCCGGCGAGCCAAAACGAAATAAAAGCGGCAGCACTCGGCTCCCTTGCCCCGATAATCATCAATATGATGACAAGAATTGAAAGCCCTGCACCCGGCAGGAAATAATGCCGGTTATCATTGAAGTAGGTTTTTTCATACTCGGTCCGCAACCATTCTTTCAGGCTATTACGAGCAGCTTGTATGATCGCCCGGTTCTTCTGCTTGAGCTCAAGTTCATTATCTTCGAAATTGAAAAACTTTCTGGCAACCGCTCTTTCCCCCATAGAGAGCGGCACCTTCTTTGCGATCCTTTTCACGGTATATGTCCCCGAAGAATCCTCATGAATTGTCACGTAGCCCTTCACCGCCATGCTCAATATGGCCGCTGAAAAAACCTTGTTATCAAAGCCCATGTTCCGGATATATCGCATCGCCGCAGGAGAATATCCATCGGGGGGCTCGAAAAAGGGAATAATCGTTCCAGCCGCCGGATCCCGTCCGACACGCCACCAGACAAATAGATAATAGGCAACGATAACCAGCAAGCCAATGATACCAATGAAGAGGATTTTATTGTCAGACAGCAGATAGCCCAGCTTCTCCGTATTCGTGGGCTTCGTAACAAAACCGCTCGGCCAGGAAACGGCAATGGTCAATCCTTCCTGGGGACGAAGCGGCTTCGTCGTATAGAATTCAATGCCATCGACAAAATCGCGAGTTCCATAGGCTTTGCCCTGATCCCCCTGATATCCGGTATAGGCGATATAATCCTGTACAGAGGCACCTTCCGGCAGATGCACGCGGGCACTCGCCCTTTCGATCGCAAAGGCCCAACCATTTCCAGTCACATTCCAGTAAAGCTCGTCAATTCCATCAAAGTACCCAATCTGGCGCGTCGTTCGATAAGTAATCATGTAGCTATGCTCACCATGTGGAATGATGACATCCTTATCCCCGATATAAACGCGCACACCGTTGGATTGTCGCTCGGTGTGAAATGGTTCCGCTTGCCCGTCGCGGGTGACTTCCTCGACCTCGAAGCCAACCCGATACTGGTTTCCTTGGGTATCTTTGTAGTCCGTCGGAAAATCGCGGTAAATTCCGCGCCTGATCTGGTTCCCCTCGCTTACGACGGTAATCCGCTCCTGCACTGTCAGGGTTGCATCGCTATGAACCCAGAGATTGCTTTGGAAATTCCGAATGAGTTCTTCTGCATGGGATAAGGTCGGAGAAATAGCTCCAATCAGAAAGAACAGCCCGAACAGAGCCGCGAGGGGAAATTTTGGCGTTCGGGCTGTAAAAGTCACCGGATCAGGGATGCACCGATTAGTCGAACTTAACATCGACCGGCTTGCGAGCTGCCTCTTCATCCTCGGCCAGCTCGAAAAATTCGGCTTTGAGGAAGTTAAAGGCGTTGGCAACGAGATTGCTGGGAAACTGATCAATCTTGATATTGTTGTCCCGCACCATCCCGTTATAGTAACGCCGGGCGGACTGTATCTTGTCCTCTACCTCCGATAGCTGATCCTGAAGACTCTGGAAGTTTTCATTAGCCTTGAGCTCGGGATAATCCTCCGCAAGGGCGAACAGGGATTTCAAAACGCCCGACAGCATATTTTCAGCTTCCGCCTGCTCCGCCGGAGACCCATCATTGGCCATAGCCTCGTTTCTCGCCCGTGTTACGGCCTCGAACGTGCCCGCCTCATGCTTGGCATAACCTTTTACGGTCTCGACCAGGTTGGGAATGAGATTATATCGAAGCTTCATCTGGACTTCGATCCCGCTCCATGCCTCGTTGGTTTTCTCACGCAGAGTGACAAATCCATTGTAAGTCACAATGACATATAGAATGACGGCGGCAATCAGGCCAAAGACAATCAGTAAGGAAATCATGTCGCGTTACTCCCACGGCAGGCACATTTCATTCATGGATATGCGCGCTGCTGCAAGTTTACGGCCTAAATCGTTAACGTCAAATATAGATATCCTTGAGGTTGTAATTTTTGAGGAGTTTTTCGCGATTCTCCTCGTTCCAGCGATTTTCCTCAATTTCACCTGACAACGGCTGATAATCATACCTTGGTTCATCCGGAAACCGCTGCTGGCGCGCATCAATGCCAAGTGCGATGATCCGGCTGCGCGTATGAATACGCTCTGCATCATATGTTTCCATTCGCCCATCCAACTGACTTGTCGAAATATCGAGGACACGATGACGCGGGAAAAATCCGGCATTTATGGTCACGCGTCGATCCGGTGAGGAGTTCGCAAAAGATCCATGCACCATCTGCCGGTTAACGACAAAAACCTCGCCTGCCTTACAGACAAGCGGCACAGCTTCATTCAGCCGCTCCGATCTGCTTTCGTTTACAAGGGCAGGAATATCCGCTTTCCCACCCTTATGGCTGCCCGGCAGAACCCAGACACAGTTGGCGGGTGTGCTTGGGTAAAGCTGGGTCATGAAATTAAAGCCATGCGCATCTCCGTCCCAGTCCGGCGCATCCCAATGGGTCGTGCCGTCCTGATGCCAGGCAACAGAGGGCCCAAGGCCCGGCTCCTTGATGAAAACCACTTCGTTATAGGGAACAAAATCGGGGCCGCTAATAGCCTCCGCCACGGCAAGCAAGCCCGGATGACCATAGAGGCGCAGACAGGAATCCATCAGGTGCAAATTGCCCGTCAAAAGTTCGATGGTCCAACTCGGCGCATCTTCGCCCGGTGTCGGATTGAGCATCTTGACTGGATGACGCCCCTTGTTCTTTGTAGTTCCCCCAAGCGGATCGCTGAGCGGCTTGGCAAAGCGGTAGGGATAACGTACAAATTCTGGACCTAACGCCGGTCGACCCGCCGCGTCCAGTTCTGCCTCCGGCTCGACCGGCGCTCGCGACAGGAAGTGTTCGACATCTTCACGGAGCTCATGCAGTTCAGGGGCATCCACGACATTCTCAAAAACGTAAAAACCATGCTCCCGGTAGGCATCGAGGATTTCCTTGTCCAACTTGCCATCCGGGTCCAACTTGATCGGACCGCGATTCCCGAGCGCATAGGCGCGCGCCTCGCCCTCCCGGGTATATGTCTCCATTAAATGCGCATGATCAGCGACGGTGATATAGTCTGCGGGCTGTGTATTATTCATTATTTTCCCCTTTTTGTAATCTGACTGGCGCTCCTGCCCGGCTAAGCAGACCCGTTTCTTATCGAGTTTAAAAAACAGGTCATCAGAATGGTTGTTATTTCCGGGCAGGATTATGCCTTACCAGGATAGTTCTCGCCATTCATCATCCGTGCCCATGACCGCCTTTTCCGCATCATAGGAATAGAGCCAGCGCTGACCGACCGGGAAGCCGTCCTGATCTTCCTGCTGATGACGCGCGAAACGGGCGTTCCGGCGCGAAACCTCTTCCGGGTCGGTCATATGGAACAGATGTTCCGCCGCGCGCGATTGCAGGAGGACCCGATTGGCGCGGTCGAGGCGAAGTCTCTCGTACTTTTTAAGTGCCGCAGAAATATTACCTTCCGCCATCTCCAGGGATCGGCCCAGCACCCAGGCATCCTCAATACTCTGCCCTGCGCCTTGTGCGTGATACGGCATCATCGCATGGGCCGCGTCCCCCATCAGAGCAACCCGGCTCGTGACCCAACTCTCCAGCGGTTCACGATCGATCATATTGGTCATGAAGAGGCTTTCCGTGCCCGCGATCAACTCACGTATCTGCTCGTTCCAGCCATCATACTCATTAAGGGCAGCATCGCGAGAGCCAGTCTGTGACCAGGATTCCTTCGCATTGTCATTGTAGGGGCCAATCCCGACCCAGTTAAAAAGATCGCCGCCACAGACATAATAGAGTACCGCAGACCGATGCGGCCCCATCCAGACATAGGAATTCTGTTCGAAGCCGAGATTCCGTGCGACATCAACCGGCACCAGTCCGCGCCAGGCGACACAGCCCGAGGGGCGGGGTTTTTCGGGCGCGAAGAATTTCTCCCGCACCATGGAATGAAGCCCGTCAGATCCGATCAGGACATCTCCCTTTTCGACCGTTCCGTCACTTAAGTGAACTTCGACCCAGTCGTCATTTTCTTTAACATCGACGACCTTGCAGTTCAGCCGGATGTTTTTCGGATCCATCGCCTTCACCATAATATCGAGCAAGTCCGCCCGATGTACATGGTAATAGGGTGCGCCAAAGAATTCTTCGACCTTCGGCATTAATGGTGTCTTGAGGTAAACTTCCCCTGTTTTATAATCTTTGAACAGGTGGGCCGAGGGCGGCACGCCGATGCGCGCCAGTTCGTCCTTAAGACCCAGATATTCAAGAACCCTAATGCTGTTCGGGCTTTGCTGAAGGCCCGCGCCAACTTCGGAAAGTTCCGATGCCTGCTCCAGCACCAAATGGGAAATTCCAGCCCTCTGTAAAGTGAGCGACAATGCCGCGCCTGCGATCCCACAGCCAATCAAAATAACATGCATGTTATTCTCCCTCCGGATTTTCTCCGTGTTATTCTTGAAAATGCAAGAGCTTAAGGGTTGCAGACTTAAGCACAAACGACAAGAAAAAAGCCATCCCCCATCTCCATTCACTATTTTATTTATTGTCTCCGTATTTTGCCGGAAATTCGCATCAGGAGTTTCTAATTTGATAGAGATTTGCACATCATTGAGAGGTGGGCAAATTAAAAGGCCGCAAACCCTAAAAGGATTTGCGGCCCCGGAGTGACCCTCCGCCTTGGCGGGGGCAATCAATGCTCTGAGTTAGGACGCAGGAAGCAATACCTTGTCAATCACGTGAATGACGCCATTTGACTGTTCGACATCCGCAATCGTGACATGGGCGACATTGCCCTGGCCGTCTTTGAGCATGATGGTATCACCCTTATACATGGCGGTATAAACACATCCGCCCACTGTCTTGACGGGGTGGGCACCGCTATCGTCATCCACCATCCCCTTAATCGGGCCGGAGAGGGCTTTCGCCGCGACCACATGGCAGGTCAGAATTTTAGTAAGCTTGTCCTTGTTCTCCGGCTTCAAAAGCATTTCAACCGTGCCTTCGGGCAGCGCCGCGAAAGCTGCGTCCGTAGGCGCAAAAACGGTAAAGGGACCTTCACCCTGAAGTGTTTCGACAAGACCGGCGGCCTTTACGGCCGCAACCAGCGTTTCATGGTCCTTGGAGTTTGAGGCATTCTCAACGATGTTCTTGCTCTCATACATAGGTGCTCCGCCAACCATTGGATTATCGGCAGAAGCGGCACAGCCCGTGATAGCGACAGGCAGGGCAAGCGTGGCGGCGAGTAGCATACTTTGAAGTCTCATTCCTATTCTCCTTGTTGAATGCACGGCTCTTCAATGAACCGTTACAGGGAGCAACGAGAGACTTGCTGAAATAGTTTCAGTATTCGGAAAAAAATTTAAATTTCTATCGCCTTGCCGGCTGCAAGTACCGGCCCGGTTGCCTTTCCGGTCGGCGATCCGCCTTCGGGCTCATCACTGATTGCGATAATCGCCTCGGAGAACTTATCACGCAAAGCTTCAGGCACAGTAACTTCACCACGGTCGCCTGTCGGCACCAGGCCGAGGGAGACGGGGTCATTGCCGCCCTCGATCAACCAAAGCTCGAAAGATCGCCCGGCGGCAGGGGCGCCCTTGACCCGACTAACCTTCAGAATACCGCTCCGCGCATCATAGAGAGTGACCAGTTCCACTTCATCGCTTTCGCCGGAAAGCTCGGCAACGAAGACTGGCGCGACAATAGGCCCTGATCCACCCGGTCCGGCTATGATGCCGCTATAAAGTCCGGCAAGGATGACGAGCGCAACAAGTGAAATTGCGCTCAAACCACGCCAGAAACCAACGCTGCCCCACCAGCCAGAAGTTGGTGCGGATGACCTGGCACCCGATGCAAAAATTTCAGCTTCTATGCCGGAAAACACACGAGATGGCGGGGAAACCGGTGCGAACTCATCTTCGAGTTCCGCAAAATGCCCCTCCCAGAACTGAACGCGAGCCCGCAACGACGCCTCACTGGAAAGGCGTGCCGCAAAGGCTACCCGTTCCGCATGTGGCAGGACACCCAGCACATACTCGGCGGCGAGTATGTCGTCAGGCTCCTTTATGTCGTCCTCAGTTGTCATCTTTCGAGACACTCTTTCAGTTTCAACAGGCCACGGCGCAGCCATGTCCGTATTGTGTTCAATGGAATATTCTGTTGCTCTGCCAGTTCCTGATAGCTGTAACCCTCAAGATAGGCACCACGTATTGCTGCAGCCCGCGTGTCCGGCAACTCGTTCAAGCAGCGATCAATTCCGCGCCGGTCGGAGGAGGCTATTGCCTCTTTTTCCGGATCTGCCGCCTCATCTGATAAATCCGTCATTTCATCAATATCAACCGCGGCAGGCTTGCTTGCTCTTATTTTGTCAATTGAGTGATTGCGTGCAATGGCAATCAACCAGGACATCGGACTGAAATCACTCGGCGCATATTTCGACGCATCCCGCCATATCTTGACGTAAATCTCTTGCAAAGCATCTTCCGCTTCCGCCCGATTATTTAAGATACGAAGGCAGACCGCAAAAAGTTTCGAGCTTGTGGCGGAATAAAGATCAGTAAAGGCTTCCCGGTTCCCGAGCGCAACACGGCTGATCAATAATGAAATATCATTTGCGGTCACGGGTACACGCTATCCTGAAGTGCTTTACTTCTCATCCCACGACAGTAGGGAAGGTCCCTCAAATTGTCACTCGTTTTTCAAAGAAACCCTTTTCACGATTGCGGCGGATGTAGGAACTCTCTTTATCCTTTTTTTTAGATCACATCTTTATTTCCCGTTCACCCTTGCCGCAAGATCAGTAAAGTATAGCGGTCGGGCAGAATATTGCTCTGGCGCTAAATTATTCAAGGTGGACAAGATGGACGACAGCGAAATAAGCACTCACGATGCAGAAGAGGATATTCGAAACCGGGACATCATGATCTATGTGAATGGTGAAATTGTTCCTCGGGCAGAAGCGAAGATATCGGTCTATGATTCCGGCTTCATGCTGGGCGACGGGATGTGGGAAGGAATGCGCCTTTACCAAGGCAAATGGGCATTCTTCGATGAACATATGGACAGGTTGTTCGACAGCTGCAAAGCGGTTTCGTTGAATATCGGTATGGACCGGCAAGGCGTTCTCGACGCCCTCACCCAGACGGCTGAAGCCAACGGAATGACCCATGACGTTCATTGCCGCCTGATGATCACACGCGGCGTTAAATCCAAGCCGTTTCAGCACCCTAACCTTTCAAAATCCGGCCCGACAATCGTGATCATTATGGAGCATTCAAAACCTGCAGCGCATCTTCAAGCCAAGGGCATTTCACTTGCAACCGTGCCGCAAGTGCGCGGCCTGCCTATGTCGCAGGATGCAAAATATAACTCACATTCCAAGCTGAACTGCGTCATCGCCTGCCTGCAAGCAGAGCAGGCCGGGGCGGACGAAGGCCTGATGCTGGACCCGCATGGTTTCGTCAATACCACAAACGCCTGCAACTTCTTCATCGTCCGAAAGGGGGAGGTCTGGACTTCTACCGGCGACTATTGCATGAACGGCGTGACCCGTCAGAAGGTTATAGACCTTTGCAAAGCGAACAATATTCCGGTTTTTCAGAAGAACTATTCTCTTGTCGAGGCATATGGCGCCGAAGAGGCATTCCTGACCGGCACGTTCGGCGCCCAGACACCTGTCGCGCGGATTGATGGAAAAAAGATCGGACCTCACGACGGCACCGGGCCCATGACCGCCCGACTTCAAAGCCTTTATCGGGAGCTTGTCGCCCAGAACACGCAACCATAATTCCGGCAATAAAAAACCCGGCTCGAAAGCCGGGCTTTTCACCTCCCACTACGCGGTATTAATAACTGATCGCGCTGACTTTTTGCCACTTGTCGCCAACAACCTGATAAAGGCTGGCACTATTACGCGCGTCCGGACCTAGATGATCCTCAGCCGAGAAGCTGTAGGGAGCGCCACCAAATATATTCTGATAGTCCTGAATGCTCTCAATAGCCTCAGCGACTTTCTCGGCGGTCAGATCCGGGCCAGCCTTTTCAAGTGCCATGATAAAAACATGCATTGCGTCATAACCGGCAATCGACTGCAAAACCGCGTCGTCACCGAAGCGCGCCTTATAGTCATCCATCCATGCCTTCACTTCTGGCGTTGCGTCCTCGTAATAAGGGATGGGGGATTGCCCCGTACCATATAGACCTTCTGTCAGGCCCTTCGCCAGCGTTACATTCTCAGGAACATAACCCGCTGAACTGACAACAAAGATCGGGTCGTAACCAATTTTCTTGGCTGTCGCCATGCTACCGATGGTCTCACCGATGATCGTGCCAAGGCAGACCAGTTCAACCCCTTCAGACTTTAGTTGGGCAACCTGTGACGAAAAGTCCTTGGACCCGCGCTTGAAGTTGGTTTTTACAACGTCCGTAAGACCCATGTCCTTGGCCTGATCTTCACAACCGTGAAGTACATTTTTACCAAAGTCATCGTCCTGGTACAGTACGCCGATTTTTTTGACACCCTTATTATCAACAAAATATTTCACGGCAGCCTGCATCTGGTCGCTATAGGGTGTAAAGCCGCCAAATTTAAGCTTATGGTATGGCAGGAACATCTCATTCGCGGCCGTAACCGGAAAAACATTCATGACCCCCATTTTAAGGGCGCGGGGCATGGTTACCATATTCGGCGGAGTTCCAAGAGCACCGACAAGCGCGAAAACCTTGTCCTTCTTGAGCAGCTTATCCCCGGCCTGGGCAGCCTTGTTCTGCTGATAAGCTGAATCTTCAACGATCAACTCGATCATCCGGCCATTGACACCGCCATTGGCATTAGTTTCCTCGACAGCCATCCGCATTCCGTTAGTCACTGGCACTCCCCAAAGAGCAACCGGACCGGACAGCGGTTGATGCGATCCAAGGACAATTTTATCGTCAGAAATTCCCTGATCGGCCAAGGCTGTTCCAGCCGATCCGATAAATACTGTTGCGATTGTCGCGACAGCCCCCAACGAGATATTCAAAAAGCTTCTACGTTTCATGGTTATTCTCCCAAATTATTCCCTGATAGCGACATTATACTCTATTATTCTAATTTATCGAAATTACTGCTCAAGCGTACATCGTATCGATCAACCCTTTGTATTTCTGGTTTACGAATGAGCGCTTCAGTTTCATGGTCGGCGTCAACTCATCATCCTCCGCCGTGAGAACCTCCTCAATTAACCTGAATTCCTTTACTGTCTCAACCTGCGCAAAATTCTTGTTCACCTTTTCAACTTCCTCGCGGATCAGGTCCAGCACCTCGCTGGTTTTGCAAAGGCTCTGAAAGTTCGTGAAAGGGACGTCGAGGTCTTGCGCGTATTTCTCTACATTCTCGTGATCGATCATAATCAGACAACTGAGGTATTTCCGCTTGTCACCGATGACAACCGCGTCCGAGATATAGGGACTGAATTTTAGTTGATTTTCGATTTCTGACGGTGTGATGTTCTTCCCCCCGGCCGTAATGATGATATCTTTCATTCGGTCGGTAATTTTCACAAATCCATTGTTATCCACATACCCGACATCACCGGTATGCAACCAGCCGTCCGTCACCGTTTCTGCGGTCTTTTCCGGCTGATTTAGATAACCAAGAAAGACATGTGGTCCTTTAAGGAGTATCTCTCCTTCATCGGAGATACGCACTTCCGTCTCTGGCGCCGCAACCCCCACCGTACCGAGCTTGTATTGATCAGGAAGATTGGTCGTCGCAACGCCGGTATTTTCCGTCTGCCCATAAACCTCATACATGCTGAGGCCCAGCGCCCAGTACCATTTGATGAGGTCAGGTGAAATCGGCGCGGCGCCGGAACCAAGGTAATGCGCGCGATCAAGTCCCAAAAGACGCTTCACGTTCTTGAGCACCAAATGGTCTGCCAGCCAGAAAGTAAGTTCTTCCAGTTTATTCGGTGTTTCTCCGTTCAGCTTCCGATCCGCTATTCTGTAGCCTGCCCCGATTGCCAGTTTATAGGCAAGCTGCTGCAGTCCTGTCGCTTCCTTCAGCTGCAATGTTATCGCCGAGTAAAATTTTTCCCAGATACGCGGCACGGCGAAGAATACGGTCGGCGAGACTTCCCGGATATTTTCCGGCACTGTGTCCGGCCCCTCAACGAAATTAATCACAGACCCCGCAAAGAGCGGCAGGAAGACGCTAAAGGAACGCTCGGCCACATGGCACAACGGAAGAAAGGAGAGCTGCTCGTCCTCGGGGCCGAAGTTAATGATCGGCGTCAGGTTGGATATCTGGAACATCAGGTTCCGGTGCGAGATCATTGCGCCCTTGGGCGGGCCCGTCGTGCCGGAAGTGTATATCAGAATTGCCAAATCATCGGGTTTGGAAAGAGCAATCTGCTCATCCCAAAAATCGGAGTGTTGCTTATGATAATCCTCTCCAATTTGATACAACTCATCAATGCTGATGACCATATCATCCTTGAAATCACGCAGCCCCTCCATATCGAGAACGATGATTTTTAGAAGATCAGGTAGTCGTTCGCGCACCTCCAGGATTTTATCAAGCTGCTCTTCATTCTCAGCAACGAAAATCCGCGTCCGGGAATCCAGACAGAGATACTCCACCTGTTTCGCGCTATCCGTCGTATAGACTCCGTTGCTGACCCCCCCGACACACAGGATGCCCATATCCATGTAGAGCCATTCGGGGTTATTGTCGCTCAATATCGAGACTGTCTCGCCTCGCTTAAGGCCGAGCGCCACCAGGCCCAGCCCGCAAGCGCGCGCTTTTTCGCCATACTCGGACCACGTAACTGTTTGCCAGATGCCGAAATCCTTTTCACGCATCGCAATTTTCTTGTCATGTTGCTTAACGCGCTTCCAGAAAAGCTGGCAGGTTGTCGTCGTGCCATCAATGACCGTTGGCGGGTAACTCATTGCGTTCATATTTCCCTCCAGCTTCAGACTTTCCTATCGCCAGGTTTTACGTTTTTTCCAACGGCGTTTACCGCGAACGCCGTGATCCTGAATGCCAAGATAGAACTCCCGAATATCCTCTTTTTGCAGAAGATTTTCAGTCGTATCCTCCATCATGATACGACCCACTTCGAGGACATAGCCGAAATCCGCCGTATGTAGCGCGATGTTGGCGTTCTGCTCGACCAGCAGCATCGTCATGCCCTGCTCCACATTCAGCCGTTTGATGATCGTGAAAATTTCCTTCACCAACCGCGGGCTCAGGCCAAGGCTCGGTTCATCGAGCAGCATCAGCTTGGGCCGTGCCATTAGTGCCCGGCTGATCGAGAGCATCTGCTGTTCACCGCCTGAAAGCTGCCCCGCCGGCTGTTCCGCCCGTTCTTTTAAAATCGGGAAATAGCTGTGAACCAACTCAACATCCTGAGCAATCGCGTCCCGATCTTTTCGAATGTATGCCCCCATCATCAGATTGTCATGAACCGATAGAAACGGGAATACTTCCCGCCCTTCTGGAACATGGCTGATCCCCTGGCGCATCACCCAGTCGGGATCGCGTTTCTGGATTTCCTTCCCGTCGAACTCCACAATACCTTTTTGCGGGTCCATAATACCGCTGACGGTTTTGAGTATCGTGGTTTTTCCGGCACCGTTTGCCCCCAGAACCGTTGCAATCTGCCCTTCTCGCACGTCAATCGAAATGCCGCGAATGGCCATGATCGGGCCGTAGTATGTTTCAATATTGCGGACTTTCAGGATCGCATCACTCATTTTACTCTCCCAGATAGGCCTTGATGACTTCCGGATCGTTCTGCACCTCTTGAGGAGAGCCGAAGGCCAACATCCGTCCGTAGTTCAGCACCAGAACCTGATCAGAAACTTCCGACACCAAGCCCATGTCATGCTCGACCATCAGCACCGTAATCCCGAGATCCTTTTTGATATCGTCGATCCAGAACGACATATCCTGGGTTTCCTCGACATTGAGGCCGGAAGAAGGTTCATCAAGCAATATCAGTTTCGGCTCGGTACAAAGCGCGCGACCAAGCTCGACCACCTTACGCACACCATAGGGCAGGTTCGTGATCAAACTTTCCCGGTAATGCTGCAAGTCAAGGAAATCGATAACCTCTTCCACCTTTTCTCGATGCGCAAACTCGGCTCTTCGAACCGAGGGCGTGAAAGCCAGTTCGGAGAATAAACCGGTCCTTGAATGGCAATGACGCCCGACCAGCAAATTTTGCAATACCGTCGCATGCTCAAACAGTTCAATGTTCTGAAAAGTTCGCGCAATACCGAGGCTCGCAATAGCGTGAGGCGGTACTTTTGTTATATCCTGGCCGTCGAACGTCATCTTGCCTTCGGTCGAGTCATATATCCGGCTGATAAGGTTAAAGATCGTTGTCTTACCGGCGCCGTTCGGGCCGATAATGGTAAAACATTCGCCCTTGTTAATCTCAAAATTGACTCCGTCGACCGCCTTAACGCCGCCGAAATTAATCGCCAGATTTTCCGCTTTGAAAAAACTCATTTCAATCGTTCCGACTTCATATAGGCTTTCTGGCGCTTGAAGGTGGCCTTCTTGTAGACAGGAAACATCTGGAAATAATGCTTTATCTTCAACCAGCGACCATAAATGCCATAGGGTTCAAAAATAATGACCAGCACCAGGATCAAGCCGAAAATAAAAGGCTCCATTCCCGGTGTCTCGGCGATAGCTGTTGGCAGATAGTCCTTCAGAATGGCCAGCCCTTGCGGCAGGGCCAGCACGAATATCGCGCCAAATATTGCCCCATGAAGTGACCCGATGCCGCCAACGACAACCAGCACCAGCAGCTCCAGAGACTGGAACACCGTAAAACTTTCCGGGGAGAGGAACCCCAGCTTATGTGCAAACAAGGCCCCGGCAAGGCCCGTGATCCCGGCACTTAGCGCAAAAGCAGTGGTTTTCACCCGCGCCAGATTGACGCCCATGCTTTGCGCGGAAACCTCTGAATCGCGGATGGCCATCATTGCCCGCCCCGTTGGAGACCGCAGAAGGTTGATCGATATCAATATAACAAGGACCAGCAAGCCGAGGCTCAGAAAATAAAAAGGCGCGCCGTCCGTAAGTTCCGTATCCCCGACATAGAGAGATTCCACCAATAGGCCCGTGTAGCCGTTGGTCACACTCTCCCAGCGAGAGAGGATCTCTTCAATTACCAAGGCAAAGGCAAATGTCGCAATGGCCAGGTAAATTCCTGTCAGGCGCAGAACCGGGATGCCAATTACCACACCCGCCAGCGCGGCGAAAATGGCCGCAAGGGGCATGGAAATGACGAAGGGAAAGATTACCGGTTCTTCCATAAACGGCAGCGGAACCCCATTGCTTGTGAGCACAGCCTCCGTATAGGCGCCGATACCGAAAAACGCCGCATGCCCAAGACTGACCAAGCCGGTATAACCCGCAAGGAGCATCAAACCGACGCCCGCCATAGCGATAATAAAAAGCTGTGTCATCTGGCCTATGTAATAGCCTTCCAGAAAGTAAGGCGCGGCAATCACAATCAGCAGTAACAACCCATAAGACCAATAGTATCCTGAATGTTTCGCAATCCGGATATCCTGATTATAATCTGTTTTAAAAAGAAACCGCATGACTACACTCTCTTTCCGGTCTTCTGACCGAACAGCCCTTGCGGCCGGACAACCAACACAACGAGCAGCACAATATATGCGGCCACGTTCTTGAAGCCAGGCGGCAGATAGAACCCCGCGAGCGTTTCAATAATGCCGATGATCACGCCCCCAACGACGGCGCCCGGAATGGAGCCAAAGCCGCCAAGCACAGCGGCCGGAAAGGCCTTCAACCCGATAAAGCCCATACTGGTGTCAATCAGGGTGGTCGGCGCAAGTAGGATGCCAGCCGCTGCGGCCACCGCCGCGCTTATGCCCCAAATCATCGAAAAGACGGCCTTGACCGGTATCCCCATATAATAGGCGGCAAGCTGGTTCTGCGAAGATGCCTGCATCGCAATACCGAGCCGCGTATGGGTGAAAAAGGCATACAGGATGGCGCAGAGAAGGACGGTCGCGATAATCACGGACAGATCCGTTTGCGATATAACGAGAGAGCCGATCGATTCTGGAACCAGGCTCATCCCCTCGCTCGAAAATGGTGTGGAAATCGCGTAGGTTTCCGTCCCCCAGCCGGGAATCATCCCTGCCCCGCTTCGCGCCATATACCCAAATCCGATGGTCACCATGACAATTGAAAATTGCGGCTGTCCCAGTACCGGACGAAGAAATATCCGGTCCACAAAGTTCCCGATGACGAACATGCAGAAAATTGAGGCGGCGGCACCCACCCAATAGTTCCACCCGAGAATGGAAATAAAGGTATAGGCGAGAAAAGCGCCAAGCATCATCAACTCGCCTTGCGCAAAGTTGACGACCTCCGTCGCCTTATAAATCAATACGAAACCGAGGGCGACAAGGGCATAGATACACCCGATAGACACGCCACCGATAACCAACTGAAAAAATTCAAACAGGATAGCCTCCCACTATTGTCCGATTTTTTTTAGTTATTTTTCACACCATATTACTTAAGCGGACGAATACGATGGTCGCGAAAGTATAAGCAAGCGTTTTACCCAGCGTCAATAAAACATTTCAATAAACGCAGTATTTTTTTGTTCGCATTTGCAATATAATTTATTTTATTAATAAAAAATCAATAAAAAAATTAATTATATGCTTTTTACTATTATAATTACATTGTAACTATATTTTATTACTTATTAAACATCAATTTAATGCGCGCGAGATTGGCAAATCCCTTGCCTATGATGCCGCCCACCCAAACATTAGGAAACGTGCATGTTGCGCCGCATGCCAACAACGATAATATCGTCATATATTTCATCTACGGAATGAGTTGGATTTGTTTCATCAACATGGTTATCGTCAGGTTGCCTTTTTACAGTTTTAGTTTTCTCAAACGCTGGGCGATCAGGGCCGAGCAACAATAAATCGGGAGTGAAAAATGAACCAGAACCCACAAGGAGACTCACGCACAACAGACGGATTAGGGCAACTTTATAATTCTATCGTCGACACCATTGGCAATACGCCCTGCATCCGTGTCAACCGCCTTGGGCCTGAAGGTATTGAGTTATACGTGAAGGCAGAATTCTTTAATCCGGCGGCGTCCGTTAAGGACCGGCTTGCAATTTCGATTATCGAGCAGGCGGAAAAGCGTGGAGACTTGAAACCCGGCCAAACCGTTATCGAGGCCACCAGCGGCAATACGGGCATCGGCCTTGCCATGGTGTGCGCGGCCAAGGGGTACCCCCTCGTCGTTACGATGGCGGACAGCTTTTCGATCGAGCGCCGGAAGCTAATGCGCTTTCTTGGCGCAAAAGTAGTTCTCACGCCGCGAGCCGCAAAGGGCTTCGGCATGTATCAAAAGGCAAAAGAGCTGGCTGAGGCAAACGGCTGGTTCCTCGCGCGTCAGTTTGAAACGACCGATAATGCGTTGATCCATGAAAATACGACGGGGCGGGAAATCCTCGCCGATTTCAAGGGGCATCGTCTTGATTATTGGGTGAGCGGGTATGGAACGGGCGGCACAATGACTGGCGTATCCCGTGTCCTCAAGAAAGAACGGCCAGAGACCAAGATTATTCTGACGGAACCCGCAAATGCCCAGCTTGTCGGAAGCGGGGTTGCGCAAGAACGCGATGCAAGCGGTTCCCCGAGTGAAGGGCATAAATCTTTCGAGCCCCACCCGATCCAGGGTTGGACCCCGGATTTTATCCCGCTTGTTCTTCAGGAGTCTCTGGATCAGGGGTATTATGACGAGCTTATTCCGATCGCAGGTCCGGAAGGAATTAAATGGTCACAGGAACTTGCCCAGAAGGAAGGAATTTTCACCGGTATATCGGGTGGATCAACCTTTGCTGTTGCCATGAAGGTTGCGGAAAAAGCGGCACTAGGATCAGTCATCCTCTGCATGCTGCCCGATACGGGAGAGCGCTATCTTTCTTCACCGCTGTTTGAAAATATCGTTGAAGATATGGCGGACGACGAAATCGCCCTTTCCCTCTCGACGCCAGGTTTTCATATGCCGACGGAGTAACGTGGACATTAAAATAAAGCAAAACTCATTTCGTTGATCACTTGATTTGTTCCCGGGTCACGAAGTGAGTTTTGCATTTACTGCAATTTACGCTGATCTTCCGACAAGCACGCATCCGCCAACGATCAGCACTGTTCCGATAATCCGCATCGGGGTGACATTCTCATTTAACAGCAAAATCCCGAACAGCATTGTGACCACAAAGCCGATGCCGACAAAGGGGTAGGCAACACTCAGATCTACTTTCGAGAGGACCCAGAGCCAAAGCACGACACTCAGTGCGTAGATAATTAACCCAAACCAGATGAAGGGCGAGAACAGAGCTGCCAAGGCAGATTCATAAATACCCGACTGCATTGCCGCCTGCATTTTCTGATCCGCGACGCCAAGCTTCAAGACAAGCTGCGCACATGCCGACGCAAAAACCGTCAGCAGGATCAGGCTGAGAACAAGGAATGACATTTTTATAAGTCTCCTATTTACACATCACATGCGACGCGGCAGGTAACATCAAAATGCAACATATTTTGCGAGAAACAGAACCACAACAAAACTAACCCCAACAAGCTGGCTCGCCCGGTCTTTGATTGCAAAAACAACCGGGTCGTCCGGAATTTCCCCCCGGCGCGCGCAGACCCAGATATGATTTCCCCAAAACAGAACAATCAGGCACAGAAGCCACAGAACTTCCGGACTGGAATATGAGTTCAACACAAATGGGCTATTTACATAGAGAGCGAGAATCACAACTGCCGCCGTGAAATTCGTAATGCCAAGGCCAAACATTGTTTCGCGGTCGTCTGCAGAATATCCGCGACCACGAACCTTGTTGTCATTTTCAGATAAGGCCGCAACCTCTATATAGCGCTTCATGAAGGCGAGGCTGACGAAAATAAAGACCGAAAACGCGATCAGCCAGGAAGAAAGATCCACGCCCGTTGCCGCCGCCCCTGCAACCACCCGCAAAGTATAAAGGATTGCGAGGGTCATGACATCAACTGTCGTGATCCGCTTGAGCAGGAAGGAATAAGCGTTTGTGATGGCAAAATAAACCAAGAGAACGCTCACAAAGGCAAATGGCAGAAATGCAATCGATATGGCGAATGCCAGAATTGGGAACCCAAGCGCGCCCGCAACCCCAATGGGGAGTGGGAGCGCCCCAGATGCAATCGGCCGGTATCTCTTGCTCCGATGCCGACGGTCTTCTTGCAGATCAAGAAGATCATTCAGAAAATAGACACCTGAGGCACAGAAGCTGAAACAAACAAAGGCCAACAATGCCGTCATCAGATGCATAAAGTCTGAATATTCATGCGACGTCACCAATGGCACAAAAATCAGGACATTCTTGGCATATTGATGCGGGCGCATCTCCTTGACGAAGGCTTTAAGCGTAGACGCCTCGGATTTTGCTTGCCAGACGAGCTTCCCGCTCTTTTCGGCCTCGGCAACATACTGAGCTGGTGCATTGACCATAATATTCGCCGCCGCCGCCCGCCAGATAGGTGCATCCGCAGAGCTGTCCCCCGCATAGGCGAAATCTTCATCGCCAATCAATTCCTTGATCGCGGCGAGTTTGTTTTCTCCCTTAAGGTTATAGTCGCCTTCCGTCGCCATAACTTTATCGAAAATGCTCAGATGTTCCGCCACCTGATTGGCATAGTTTCGATGGGTCGCGGTCGCGAGGATCAGTTCTTTTCCCTGAGATTTGAGCTGTTTCAAATAGGCGATCAAACCCTCTTCATAGGGCAGATATTCAGCATCGATATCGATTAGATGAGCAATCTTTTCCTTGGCAAACGCACGCCCCTTCAGCAACCAGAGGATCAGTTGGAAGATCTTAAACGGATTGCCTTTCAGGTAACGCAGCAATGATTCCACGAATAAATCCGTCCGAACCAACGTACCGTCCAAGTCCACAACTATATGTTTTACGTTCTCAATCAACGGATTCTCGCCCTCATATACAGATTGCCGTAAACAATAGGGTAATTTTAACGCCCCCTTGGTTCAGCAACGATATCACTCGCAATTGAAAGCCAGTATGTATCGAATAAACCTTAATTTTAGATTTCCTTATCTCTATTCTAGAAAAAACAGAGATGCGGGCCAGCATTAACCAATTTATAGTCAGTTAATGTTAAAAAACGTGACATTTTTGCGTTGCCATGGACGGAGCTAAGCATTTGTACAATCAAAAGGATCGAGCGAAATATATATGGCAATACACCGTTCTTGCGGCCGTCATACTCATTTCGCTGTCCCTAAAAATCATCAATGAAAATGCTCTTCCTTACTGGCTGGACGAGGGCTACACCGCCTGGTTTGCAAAGCTATCATTTCACGACATCTGGTTCTGGCTTCCCGAAGTTGAAGCACATCCGCCGCTCTATTATAGCTTGGTCAAGCTTTGGGGCTTGATCGAAACAGACGAAACAGGATTATGGCATCGATCTCTTTCAATTTTTATCAGTCTTCTGCTGGTTTTTTCTTCCTATTTTTCGACAAAAAATACTGCGATCTATCTCCACAGGGAGGGAAATAACGCAGCCCTCTTCAACAGCATCCTGATCTGTTTTAGCCCAGTTCTTGTCTGGTATTCGATTGAAGCAAGACCTTATATTCTCCTGTTTTTGGCCTATTCCCTGGCAATTTTCGGACTGATTTCAATTTTTATGAATGAAGACAGGGCGACAATAAAGGATTGGGTGATATTTGCCCTTGGCGCTCTCCTCACTAACTGGTCTCATCATCTGGGCGGTATTTTCACGGCGGTTCTATTCGCATCCCTCACCGTGCACTGGGCCCTTGAGCTAAAATTCAGGAAATATTTTTTCTTCAGGCTACTGTTTTGTTCTGTCGTAGTGCTCGCGCTTTCCACGCCGCTGATCGTTCAGATAGTAAGGCAGATAGTCTATTGGGATGCCTCCAGTTGGGTCGCCGAGCCCACGATCACCAGCTTTATCCAGATCATGCGCCGGATTTTTGGCTTTGGCTATGCCGACAAGCTCATCGATGCGGCCTTTGGGCCATCCGCAATTATTCACACAGGGCGACTTGCTCTCGGCCTGGCCACGGCTATTCTGTCATTTGCCCTTATCTTATTCGGTCTTTACAAAATTATCCGGCTAAAGGCGTTTTCCCTCGCCAGTTTCTTCCTGCTAAGCTGCTTCGCTGTACCGGTCGTCTCTTTCCTTATCTCAATACTGGGCCCCAATATCTTTCTGGAGCGGACATTGCTGCCGGGCCTTATTCCCTATTTTATGCTTTTATCCATAACCATTGAGTTTATCGGAAGTCGGCTTCTTCGAAATGCGATCAAAATATTCTATGTCGTGGTCCTGATACTCGGGCTTATTGCCATTTTACGCGCGGGAGAGAAGGAGCCATGGGACGACATTATGGCGGGCCTTGCAGAACGAACCCGGGAAAATGACATTATCCTGCTGATGCCAAATGATCTTTATCTTCCATCCAGCCTCTATGTTTCCGATCCCAAATTGGCCGCCCGGATTGAGAGTATTCCAGCAAAATATCCGGCCACAGAGTATTCCGACTTCTATCCTGATGGCTTTCCTGCGGTTCCGGGGGTTCGCGCGGAAGATGCGCAAGTCATCAGAGACCTGAGTGTCGGCAAGGATCGCGTCTTTCTGGTCACCCGTCAGTATGATCTTTTCGATCCGGATGACGTTACAAGAGAGACCCTTAGCGAGCATTTTACCTCAGTGGGCGAAGAAGCCTGGGGCAATATCTACATAGAGCGATTTGACCGCAACTAAATCGCCGCACGCAGTATCATCAGCGGCTGCGGATCAAGTGAAATATTAACCGGCGTCTCAAGCCCTCCGTCACCGTCGCATTGGCAGGGAAATGACGCAGGTGAGGTCAGCGAAACCGGCATGTCAGTCACCAGCATTTCAATATCAGGCAAACGGTCAATCCGGTTTAAAAGCAGTGCCGACCCATACCGAATGGCATTTACGATACCCGATCCCTTGAAAATAAGGACATCAAGCCGCGGCTTTCCAATTCCCCCTTCGGGAGCGATGATAAAGGGGCCGCCATAGTATCTTGCCTTTGTGATGATGACGGTCCCCGCGCGATAGCGCGTGCCGTTCACGTCGATTTCAAGTTTCATATTGCGAAAGCCGGATATCGCGCGTACCGCCGCAAAAACATAAGCGATGGCACCATAACGCTTCTTTTGATCCGATCGCAACGCTGCGACGGCCAGAGAGTCATAACCCGCCCCCAGCATCAGCATAAATCGTTTGTCATTTGCAATGGCCGTATGTACGAGAACCGGTTCCGCGCTTACCAAAGTCTCCACCGCTTTATCGATTGAGACACCGACGCCAAGCTCTCGCGCCAGTACATTCGCCGTGCCGAGAGGGATAACGCCCAAAGGAAGTTCCCCGCCCTTAAGACCATTCAAAATCTCCGATACAGTGCCGTCTCCGCCCGCGGCAACCAAAACAAGATCGGGATCGTTCCGTGCAATGAGCTCTTTGGTTAGCGTCGTTGCATGCCCGGGGCCGCCGGTCTTCAGAATTTCAACCTCGCACTCCGTCTCGGCGAGCCGCAAAAGCGCCTTTGAAAATCTGCTTTTGTTACGCATTCCGGAGGTGGGATTGTGAATAATGACCAGGCGCCTGTTCGCTGGAGTCATGAGACTGACCTTCTATCGCAACAAAAACATAACCAAGCGGTCATCAAACTGACCCGTAAAACCCGTAGACATTGCCCATACGATTGTTTCGTCATTTAAAACTTTTGATGACCATTTGATGACAACCCAAAAGAGTCATGCGTAATGGACGCCCGTACAATAAGCCATGAATATCGATCCATCTGGATATCGGATATACATTTGGGTACACCCGGGTGTAAGGCGAACTTCCTGCTGGATTTCCTGCGAAGCACCAAGAGCGAGAACCTCTACCTCGTCGGTGATATTATCGACGGATGGAGCTTACAGCAAGGCTGGTATTGGCCGCAGGCTCACAATGACGTGGTGCAAAAAATCCTGCGCAAGGCACGGCAGGGAACCCGCGTCGTCTTTATCCCCGGAAACCATGACGAATTCGCCCGAAACTATGTCGATCATGATTTCGGCTCCATTCAGGTCGTGCATGAAATCGTCCACACGACCGTAGATGGCCGGAAGTTTCTGGTTCTGCATGGCGATGAATTTGATGTAGTTGTCAAATACGCCCGCTGGCTCGCCTATCTCGGGGATTGGAGCTATGGCCTCTGCCTCAAACTCAATGACACTCTCAACGCCATTCGCCAACGGCTGGGATATTCCTACTGGTCCCTCTCCGCATATCTGAAGCTGAAGGTGAAAAACGCCGTTAAATTCATTGCGGATTTTGAAAATGCGCTTGCCGACGTCGCAAAGGACCGGGGCGTCGACGGCGTTATCTGCGGCCATATCCATCACCCCGAAATCCGCGAGATAAACGGTGTCACCTACTGCAATGACGGTGACTGGGTGGAAAGCTGCTCGGCCCTGGTCGAGCATTTCGACGGCCGGCTGGAACTGATTCACTGGATGGGTGCGGTTGCTTCCCTCTCCGATATACAAGGAAACAAATCATGCGACTCGTCCTCGTTACCGATGCCTGGCATCCTCAAGTCAATGGGGTTGTTCGGACGCTCTCGAACTTAAGGGACTATTTGACGGGGCTCGGCGATGAAGTCATTATGGTAACGCCAGAGCTTTTTACCTCCCTTCCCTGCCCGACATATCCTGAAATCCGCTTGTCTCTTTTTCCAGCACGGAAAATTCGCAAGATTTTTACGCAAACACCGCCGGATGCTGTCCATATCGCAACGGAAGGCCCGCTTGGATTTGCGGCCCGGCGTTATTGCCTGAAGCACGATATCCCCTTCACCACCGCATTTCATACGCGCTTTGCCGAGTATGTGCATGCCCGCATCCGACTGCCGATCAAATGGGGATATGCCGGGTTACGCTGGTTTCATCGGCCATCCCGTGCGATCATGGTCGCCACACCAAGTCTGGAAACAGACCTTAGAGAGCGCGGATTTCGCCATATCAGGCGATGGACACGCGGAATAGACACCGAGCTTTTTTACCCCAGAGGAAAAGACGCGCTCAACCATAAGCGCCCCATTTTTCTGTATGTTGGCCGGGTTGCTGTCGAGAAAAACATTGAAGATTTTTTGAGCCTCAACCTTCCGGGCATCAAAGTTGTGGTTGGCGATGGGCCGCAGCGCAAGGATCTGCAGAAAAAGTACCCGAAAACTGTCTTTCTCGGGCTGAAAGAGGGAGAGGAACTCGCGGAAATATATGCCGCTGCCGATGTTTTTATTTTTCCGAGCAAGACAGATACATTCGGCCTCGTCCTTCTGGAGGCGCTTGCCTGTGGTGTACCGGTTGCCGCCTATCCCGTCACCGGCCCTCTTGACGTCATCGGGGATCACCCTGTGGGTGTTCTCGATGAAGATCTAAAGGCTGCGGCACTCAATGCGTTGGATATCGATCCCGCAACATGTCGCGATTACGCGATGGGCTATTCATGGGCAACCAGCGCAACGCAGTTCAAGAATAATCTGGTAATTTTTACAGAAGCCAGAAGCGAAATTCTCGAGCCTCAACCTTTAAAGGAAACGGAAGAAGTCGGGTAAAGAAAGTGGCGTGAAGTAAGCCTGTGAAAGGTGATCCGAATTTAAAATGTCAGCGTAACTAGGTATAATAAATTTTTTACGTCGGCAGCAGACTTTCTCATTGTGACAACGAACCCTTCCAGAAACAAAATTTCAATCCACTGGTTTCGGCAGGATTTACGTCTGTCTGACAATCCGGCACTAATGGCAGCGATTGAGGCTGGCAGGCTGCTCCCGATCTATATTCTGGACGATGAGAATGCGGACGCTCACAGGATAGGAGGCGCAAGCCGTTGGTGGCTTCACCATTCCCTGATCGCGCTGAACAAAAGTCTAAGCGGAAAACTCCGAATCTTTCGAGGTGATGCAGTCCAAATCCTCCAAAAACTTGTGCAAGAGACAGGCGCAAAGACCGTTACTTGGAACCGGTGCTACGAGCCATGGCGTATCCTGCGGGATAAAAAAATACTGGCAGGGTTAAAAGAATCCGGCGTGGAGGTCATTTCCCGAAACGGTTCTTTGTTGTGGGAGCCTTGGGAAGCCCTGAAACCAGATGGCACGCCCTATCGCGTTTTTACGCCCTTCTATCGCAAAGGCTGCCTCAACAGCAAAGAGCCCCATAAACCAATCAAAGCACCTGAGAAAATCAAGTTTGCGACGTTCGATATGTTAAAGGACGCCCATTCCATTTCCGATCTCGACCTTCAGCCGACAAACTGGGAGATCAAGAGTGAGCCGGATTGGGCCCCGGGCGAGCGGCACGCGCAGGACAAACTGAACCATTTCCTCGACAATGGTATTAATGGATATAATCAGGGCCGGAACTTTCCGGCGAGTGAAAACAGTTCCTACCTTTCCCCGCATCTTCGCTTTGGCGAAATATCACCGCATCAGATTTGGCATGCGCTTGCCTTCCGTGAGCACATGATCGAAAACGAAGAAGATGCAGATCAATTCCGTATGGAGGTTGCCTGGCGAGAGTTTTCCTACAATCTTTTGTGTCACATACCTGATCTGCCTGATAAGAACCTGCAGCCAAAATTCGATGCCTTTTCATGGCGTAAGGATACGGCGGCGCTAAAGGCGTGGCAGCGCGGCCAAACCGGCATACCCATTGTCGACGCGGGAATGCGGGAGCTATGGCAGACCGGTTTCATGCATAACCGGGTGCGCATGGTTGCGGCTTCCTTCCTTGTGAAAAACCTGATGATCGACTGGCGAGAGGGTGCGCGCTGGTTCTGGGACTGTTTGGTTGACGCTGACCTCGCGAACAACAGCGCAAGCTGGCAGTGGGTTGCGGGCTGCGGTGCCGATGCCGCCCCCTACTTCCGCATCTTCAATCCCACCACCCAAGGCTTGCGGTTCGACTCAAAAGGAGAGTACACACGAAAATATGTTCCTGAACTTGCCTGTCTGCCCGACAAATGGCTGTTTAATCCATGGGACGCCCCGCAGGAGATATTAAGCGTGGCGGGGATAACTCTCGGCAAGACCTATCCCGAACCGCTTGTTGATCTTAAAATGTCACGCCAACGCGCGCTGAATGCCTATTCGGATATGAAGACAAGACAGTCTTCTTAGGTTATTCCCGCCGTATACATCCGGTTTGCCGTCGGGCTGATCACCAACTGATTGACACAGACCCGCTTATCAAGCTGCGCCAGGAACAGGATTGTTTCCCCCAAATCCTCGCCTTGCAGCATGACCGATTTTTCATCATCCGTTACCTTGACGGGCCGGTTATCTAGGATCGGCGTCGCCACCTCTCCAGGGCAAAGAGCACAAGCACGAATGCCGTTAACCGCCTCTTCCATATTGATGCTCTCGCTCATGGCGACCATGCCATGTTTCGCGGCCGTATAGGCGGGTCCAGTCATTTTCGATACCCGCACTCCCGCCCAGGACGACACATTTACGATCAGTCCCTCTTTCTGACGGCGCATGATCGGTAAAACGGCCTTACAGCAATAGAAAGCACCATTAAGGTCTATATCGACGACTGAATCCCATCCGTCTGTATCAACCTCGCTCCAACTTCGTTTTTTGACATTTATGCCTGCACTCAGCACAGCAATATCAAGGCGGGAAAATCGCTTCTCAATCCGATCAACAACTGCGGCAACCTGATCGGCGTCTGCTACATCCAGCTCCTCGATCACGGGCTCCTTCCCGACGGCGCGGATCATTTCCTCAGTCTCTTTGAGCTTTTCTTTGCGGCGACCGGACAACACGACCTCCATGCCGGCGCGCGCAAGGCAGACCGCGCCCGCCTGGCCTATGCCTGTACCGGCGCCCGTGACCCAGGCAACCTTGCCAGTCAAATCCCTGAGCGCGCCTATATTATTTCCGTCTGATGCTATCCCTGCCATCGTTTTTCTTCCTTATTTAGATCAATGCGCAGGAGCGATCCCGGGTTTACGCTAGAGATTTCGCTCCTTTTCCCGCGAACAGCATATCCAAATCGCCACAGTTTGTCCCGACGATAAAATTTAGTTAGCAGAGATTATGAGAGCCGCCGTTCGGTCTTGGGATCGAACAGATGAAGATGGTCCGGTGTCACGCGAATTGGCAGCACTTCACCCCCCTTGATATTGCGGATACCGTCCAGCCGAACTGTCAGATCGGACCGGCTTTCGCCGAAATGGCCATGCACCAGAGTATCCGCACCAAGCTGCTCCACCATCGTCACTGTCATGGGCACGGCGTCCGGCGCGCCCGCAACCAGTTCCAGATGTTCGGGACGAATACCAAGGATAACCTCTTTCCCGCCTTGTTCAGCCATACCACCACTCCCGAGCGGCAGTGCCTCCTGACCGGAGATAGTGACCGTCTTCCCTTCCGCATCGATCCTGGCTTCTGTAAAATTCATCGACGGAGAGCCAATAAACCCCGCCACGAAAAGAGAGGCCGGACGCTGATAAAGCTCAATCGGGGTACCAAGTTGCTCGACATTGCCTGCATTCAGCACCATCAAACGGTGGCCAAGCGTCATGGCTTCAACCTGATCATGGGTCACATAGACACTGGTAATCCCGAGGTTAGCCTGAAGCGTCTTGATCTCAAGACGCATCTGAACCCGAAGTTTCGCATCCAGATTGGAAAGCGGCTCATCGAATAGAAATACACTCGGTTCGCGGACGATGGCACGCCCCATGGCAACACGCTGACGCTGCCCCCCACTCAATTGCCGTGGCTTGCGTGTCAACTGCTCGTCCGTGAGTTCCAGAATGGCGGCGGCCTTCTTGACCCGCGTCTCAATCTCGGCCTTCGGCAAGCCCATGATTTTAAGGCCATAAGCCATATTCTTATAGACGCTCATATGCGGATAGAGGGCATAGTTCTGGAACACCATGGCGATGTTCCGCTCCGACGGCTCCAGGTTATTGACGTCGCGATCGCCAATGCTGAGCCGCCCTTCCGTAATCGATTCCAGCCCGGCGATCATCCGGAGCAATGTCGACTTACCGCAGCCTGACGGCCCGACGAGAACCAGGAATTCTCCATCCTCGACCTCTACATCGACGCCATGGATCGCCTTGAAACCATTTGGATAGGTTTTGCGAATACCCTCTAGAACTACCCTTGCCATCGTCTAACTTTCCCAACTTATTTTTCGGTTTCCGTCAGCCCCTTGACGAAGAGACTTTGCATGAAAATAACCACACAGACCGGCGGCAACATTGCGAGCAACGCCGTCATCATGATGACGTTCCATTGCGGTGCCTGTTCCGCCGCCTCCAGCATCTGCTTGATCCCCATCACGACCGTGAACATTTCGGGCTCGGATGTGATCAGCAACGGCCAGAGATACTGGTTCCAGCCATAGATAAACAAGATGACAAAAAGTGCCGCTATGTTGGTGCGGGACATGGGGATCAGAATGTCCCAGAAGAAGCGCATGGGGCCAGCGCCGTCGATACGGGCCGCCTCCAGCATCTCATCGGGAATAGTGAGGAAAACTTGCCGGAACATGAAGGTTGCTGTCGCGGACGCGATCAATGGAATGGATAGTCCCCAATAGCTATCCAGCATCCCGAGATTGGCGACGACTTCATATGTCGGCAGGATCCGGACCTCCACCGGCAACATCAGGGTCACAAAAATCATCCAGAAGAAGAACATCCGGAACGGAAAACGGAAATAGACAATGGCGAAAGCTGAAAGCAAGGAAATTGCAATTTTGCCAACGGCAATCATCATCGCCATAATCAGGCTGTTCAGCATCATATAACCGACACCATTGCCGTCCATTCCGCTCATCCCCCGGTTCAGGGCAATGTCAAGATTTTCAAAAAACTGCCCGCCCGGCAACATAGGTAAGGGGACTTGCGTCATCCGGATTTCAGGATGGCTTGCGG
>NZ_JARGOQ010000114.1 GCF_029233945.1 Sneathiella sp.
AGGCGTTTCACCCGCTCCGTCAGGCGTCGGGCGGGAATATCCTGATGGCGATCTGCATTGCCCGCGCCTATGCACGGCTCTGCGCGACCTGCGGAAAGGGGGTGCGGAACCTGCTGACCGATCACGCGCTCCTGCTGATACGGGAGGTTGAAAAGGCGGGGCATCTGCCCGAAGACATCGAGAGCGTGATCGAGGTCCTCCCCCCCGCCATCCGCAAGGCCAACCGGGAGCGCCAGAAAGAAGGCGAAAAATGAATGATACCGAACCCCTCGCCACAGGGGTAACTCTTGCACGGGAGACGATCGGAAGCTGGGCGGACTCCTTCTACGGGCTTGTTCCCAACCTGATCGTCGGCTTGCTTGCGATGATCCTGTTCGGCCTTCTGGCTTATGCGGTCAAGCGGCTGGTAACAGTGTATTTCCGGCGCATGGGCCGGCAGGACCTCGGGCTTATCCTCTCCAGTTTCAGCTTCTGGGGCGTGATTGTTTTCGGCCTTCTTTTGTCAACGACCATTGTCTTTCCCTCCGTCAGGCCCGCAGATATGCTCGCGAGCCTCGGCATCGGCTCCCTCGCTATCGGATTCGCCTTCAAGGATATATTGCAGAACTGGCTGGCCGGCTTGCTGATCCTGCTGCGCATGCCGTTCCGGCGCGGCGATCAGATAAAGGTCGGTGACGCGGAAGGAACGGTCCTGCGTATCGAGCCGCGGGCGACAGTTATCCGCACCTATGACGGCCGGGACATTGTCGTTCCGAACACGACAATCTACACCGGCACGGTCATCATCCATACGTCGCAGAAGGAGCGCCGGGTCGAGATCGACCTGACGGTCGGTTATGTCTATGACATCGGCAAGATGACCACCATTATCGAGAATTCGCTAGAGCAGGTTGAGGAAATCCTGACCGATCCGCCGCCGCAAATCCTCTGCTGGGAACTGGGCTCGACTTCCCTCGCGATGAAGGTCCGCTGGTGGATCAATTCCGAGCGCTCCGCCGAGGTGGTGACCCGCTCGCGCGCGGTCCGCGCCATAAAGGAGGCGTTTGAGGCAAACGACATCGATCCGACCGACCCGCAGCTGATCTATTACCAGAGCACGGACGGCGCGTCGGAGCCGGGGGGCAGCCCCGCCGCCTCGACCGGGGAGGCGAAGACAGAGGAAGTGGTCGCGGGCCCGCCACCGCCGAAACTGACCATCAGCCAGAATGACCCGGAAGCGGAAAAGCCGCAGGACAGCTCCAAGGCGGGCACATTGCTGATTGATAAATAAGCGTAAAAGTCCCATAGAAGAGCAAGGAATCTATACCAACAAGAAACGGTTAAGGCGAAAATCATGAAAATTCTGATCGTAGGCGCCGGGGGCGTGGGCGGATATTTTGGCGCGAAACTGATGCAGGCGGGGGCGGACATTACCTTCCTCTTGCGCGATAAACGGCATAAGCTCATCTCCGAGAACGGCCTGACAATCGAGAATGACGACGGCAGCTTCACCGTCCATCCGAACTCTGTGACCGCCGATCAGCTCTCGCCTGACTATGACCTGATTATGCTCGCGCCCAAGTCATATGACCTGAGGGATTCGCTGAACTCCCTTGAAAAGGCGAGCGGGAAGGGGCTGTTTCTGCCCTTCCTGAATGGCTATAACCATCTTGAATTTCTGGATAAAAGATATGGCAAGGATCGGGTGATGGGCGGCGTTGCCCATATCGCCTCGATGATTACGGAGACGGGTGCGGTCAAGCGCCTGGGCGATCTTGGCGGGCTCATTGTCGGCCATCGCACCGTCGCGCAAGAGGCGACCGCGCGGGAATTTGCGGGGCTCTGCGAGAAGGCTGATTTCAACTTCACCTACGCTGCGGATATCGAGCAATCCCTCTGGGAGAAATGGGTGATGCTGGCGACTCTCGCCGCGATGACGACGCTCTGCCTTGGCTCCGTCGGGGAGATCGTCGCGACCCGCTACGGCGCCGAGATGTCCCGCCGCACCCATGCGGAGGCCTGCGCCATCGCCGCCGCGAATGATCACCCGATCCCCGAAAAAGTGCAGGCCGGGCAGCTCGCCATGCTGACAAAAGAAGGCTCGATCTTTACCGCCTCGATGATGCGCGACCTTGTGGGCGGCCTCCGCACCGAGCATGAACATATCCTCGGCGACCTGATCGAAAAGGGAGCC
>NZ_JARGOQ010000076.1 GCF_029233945.1 Sneathiella sp.
GCGACAGGATCATGGTGTTGACGGCGACAGATTTACCCGAACCTGTTGTGCCGGCGATCAACAGATGCGGCATGCGGGCCAGATCGGCCACGACCAGATCGCCGCCGATATCCTTGCCGAGGGCCAAAGTAAGTTTTGAATTCGTGCTTTCATAGGCAGCCGCGGAGAGAAGCTCACGCAGGAAAACAGTTTCCCGTCGCTGATTGGGAAGCTCGATCCCGATCGCGTTGCGGCCGGGGATAACGGCAATACGGGTGGATATCGCGCTCATGGACCGGGCGATATCATCGGCAAGACCAATCACACGGGAACTTTTAAGGCCGGGAGCTGGCTCCAATTCATAAAGCGTGACAACCGGTCCCGGACGGACCCGGCTGATATCCCCTTTAATTCCATAATCATCGAGCACGGATTCAAGCAGGCGCGCATTCTTGGACAATGCCTCTTCGCTCACAGGTTTGGAAACAAGCTTGGCGTCAGGAAGCGCGAGCAGGTCAAGAGGCGGAAGCTGGTATTCTCCGGCAGGCCCCAGAGCAAGCGCGGGCTGTTTTTCTGCCGCAACCCGTTTGCCGACGGCAGCCCCTGATTTCCGTTGTTCGATCTGCGGTTCGACAGTCTTGCGAACGGCTGGCGCTTTCTCTTTCTTGATACGAGATTTTTTCTTCTTTTTGGCAGGTGCGTTCGTATCTACGGGTTCGTCGCCATCCTCCTCTATGTCACGGCGAAAGCGGAAGTCACGCAAATACCCTGGCGCGAGCAGAAGTGTCTGCACGACGGCTTTGAGTGACAGGCCGACAACCCGCCATTCTTGTGCAGAAACGCCAAAAGAGACGAGTAACAGGGCAATGGCGATGATCGCCAGAACAGGCCCAAGGATCGCCGCATGAATATCGAGGCCGATCTGCTGACCGCCAACAATGATCGAGTTGAAAATAACCTCGCCAACGATGCCGCCATAACCGGAGTTAAGCGGCCAGCCCTCTGCCACGGGAAGTGCGGCAAGGGCGGAGGAAGAAATTGATACGCCAAAGGGAAGCACGGCAAGATGCACCCATCCCCACCGCAGCCCCCGATGTGACATCACTCGCCATGACCAGGCAATCAGCCCCAGGATCAGGGCAACGGACCCAAAACCAATGGTTTGCAGTAACAAATCCGCCAAATGGGCCCCGCCTAGTCCGAGAAAGTTACTCGGCGGGTTTGACGTGGCGTGATTAAAATTGGGATCATCCGGCGAATAGGATACGAGAGCTAGAACGCAGATGAGCGCGAGCAACAACAGTACCAGCCCCCCCAGCTCAACCAGTCGCCGGTGGAGAAAATCTACGCTTCCGCTCGGCAAAAGGGAAATCGATTTGGAGCCTTTTGATTTAAACATCATACGGTTATTCTATAAGCTATTGGCTAATCTAGTTAAAGCCTCTTTACTGTCCTCTGGCGGCGAAACTAGGGCAACCCGGATATAAGGGTCACCGGGATTGACGCCATCAGGACCGGGCACACTCAAAAATTTGCCTGGTAGAACGCGAACTGCAGCCTTCGTCCAGAGTCGTTTCGCGGCCTCGACACCGTCGCCGACATCCAGCCAGAGGAAAAACCCTCCTTCCGGGCGATAAAAGCCGAAATTCGACCCGAATATTTCCTCGGCCATATCAAATTTTTCGCGGTAAAGAGACCGGTTTTCCGTCACATGAGTATCGTCATTCCAGAGTGCCGCCGCCGCTGCACATACGGGGAGAGGGGAGGCCGCGCCGGCAAAGTTTCGCAAATTGAGAAAAGTCTTGATAATGTCACTTTTCCCAACGCAAAAGCCCGACCTGAGCCCTGCGGCGCTGGAGCGTTTTGAGAGGGAATGAAACGCAAGCACATGATCAAGCGCGCCGCCAGCTTTCGCGCAGATTTCAAGGATGCCAGTCGGCGGTGTTTTATCATAGATCTCGGAATAGCATTCATCGACGATCAGCATGAAATCATGTTTGCGCGCAAGCGCAAGGGTCTCCGCCAGATAATCTGCGCTTGCCACGGTTCCCTGTGGGTTGGAAGGGTTGCAGAGATAAAAGGCGGAGGTGCGATCGAGAAGCTCCGGCGTGAGCGCGTCCAGATCCGGAAAAAAATGACTCTTCTGTCCGGCAGGCAGGAAGATCGGCTCCGCCCCCGCCATGACGGCGGCCGCGTGATAGACATGGTAATAGGGCGTTGGCAGGAGAATAACCGGCTTGGGCTGATTGTGCCCTGCCCGCTCCGTAATGACAGACGCGATCATATAGAGCGCTTCCTTCGTCCCATTCACGGGCGCGATGTTCTGATCGGCCTCGATCATGCCTTCCGGCAGCTCATATCGCCGGGAAAGCCAGCCGGTAATCGCCCCTCTCAACTCAGCGGTGCCGCCTACCGGCGGATACTTGCCATAAAGATGCTCATTGGCGCGAAGTGCCTCGATCATCAATTGCGGCGGCTTATGCTGTGGCTCGCCGATGGTCAGGATTGTGGGGTCGATATCCGGTACCGGGGCCAAAGGATCGAGAAGCGATCTCAGCGCATCAAAGGGAGAGCCGCGCAAATGGGACAATTCGGAGTTAATCATACACAGAGCACCGGTGCCGAAGGAATTAAACGGGCTCCGAATTTAGTTAAATCGTCTCGGCTGTACAAGCGGCAACACGCCGAAGGGTGGTATAAATCGCGACCTCTTGCTTTTATACCACGCCTTTCAGGCGCCAGGGCGCAAGTTAGCGCAAATCCTGTTCCGGATAGGCACCGATTTTATGGATACTGAGATCCGCGCCGATAAATTCGTCATCTTCCGAAAGACGGATACCGCTGGTCATCTTAAGAAGGCCATAGACCAGAAGGCCAGCGATCAGAGCGTAAGCACAGGCGAGAAGGCTGACAATGACTTGTGCGGCAAGGCTCACCCCGCCCAGCCCGCCGAGGGCTTCAAGCCCGAAGATACCGGCGGCGATACCTCCCCACAGGCCGCAAAGACCATGCAATGGCCAGACGCCAAGCACGTCATCGATCTTGAGCGTATTCTGGCAATAGGTGAAGGCAAAGACGAACAGCCCACCGGCAACCCCGCCCGTCAGCAGCGCTCCGATTGGATGCATAATATCCGAACCGGCGCAGACCGCGACAAGGCCCGCAAGCGCCCCGTTATGTATAAATCCCGGATCATTGCGTCCGGCAAAAAGCGCGGCGACGATGCCACCAACCATCGCCATAAGGGAGTTCATGGCGACGAGGCCTGATATCCCGCCAACTGTTTGTGCGCTCACGACGTTAAAGCCAAACCAGCCGATACAGAGAATCCATGAGCCCAACGCGAGAAACGGGATATTCGACGGTGGAATGCCAATAACCCGCCCGTCTTTCGTATAGCGGCCCTTGCGGGCGCCAAGAAGCAATACGGCACCAAGAGCGATCCACCCGCCCATAGCATGAACGACAACCGATCCGGCGAAATCGTGAAAACCGACCCCGAATATATTTTCGATATGGCCCTGGATGCCAAAGTTGCCATTCCAGATGATCCCCTCAAAGAAGGGGTATATCAAGGCGGTCAGAATTGCCGTTGCCATAAGTTGCGGCCAGAACTTTGCACGCTCGGCGATACCGCCAGATATAATGGCCGGAATAGCGGCGGCAAATGTCAGCAGGAAGAAGAATTTAACCAGATCGTACCCATTACTTGAAAAGACATATCCGTCTGCTTCCGCCTCGCCCGCAAGAACGGCGGCCCCCACAAGGAAATCAACCCCATAGGCGACGGCATAGCCGATAAAGAAATAACTGATTGTCGAAACACCGAAATCCGTGATGATTTTGATCAGGGCGTTGACCTGGTTTTTCCGCCGGACCGTGCCAACCTCAAGAAAGGCGAAACCGGCGTGCATGGCAAAAACCAGAATAGCGCCTAGCAGCACGAACAGGACGTCCGTGCCTGTAATTCCCTCAGACATTCAACTTAGCTCCCTCATATTTTATTCCCGCGTTGGGGCGCGGATTAGAGTGTTTTAATCAAGGAGTGTGCCAAGTCTGATTTTGCCCATTTTTTGGTAGCTTCGGGCATATACAGGAGTTCGACAAACGAAAATTGCCCAATTTCTAACCATTTTCACGGCCAAAAATTGGGCAATTGCGTAAATACTAGGCGGCACTGCCGCCTAGTCTGCTGTTAGAAGGACTGTGAGCCTTGTCCGAATTCAGGATAGGCTTCAAGGCCAAGCTCTGCCTTGTCGAGACCCTCGATTTCATCCTCTTCGCTGGCCCGGATACCCATGGTGTACTTCAGGATCAGCCAGAAGATGCTGCTGAGGACAAGTACGAAGATACCGATTGCGACAATGCCGGTTAGCTGCGTGACGAAGGTTGCGTCTGGATCGGAAATAGCGACGGCAATCGTACCCCAGATACCGCAGAACAGATGGGCCGGGATGGCGCCAACAACATCGTCAATTTTCAGCTTGTCGAGCAACGGAACGGCGAAAACCACGATCACACCACCAATCGCGCCGATGATGATGGCCATTCCGATTGTCGGATCAGCAGGCTCTGCGGTAATCGATACAAGACCGCCAATTGCGCCGTTCAAGGCCAGGGTCAGGTCGACTTTCTTATACATGATCTGTGTTACAATCATTGCCGCAAGAACGCCACCGGCAGCCGCCATGTTGGTATTGGCAAAGACATTTGCCATTTCGATCGCGCTGGCAGCTGAACCGAGTGCGAGCACAGAACCGCCGTTAAACCCAAACCAGCCGAGCCACAGAACGAAAGTACCGAGGGTCGCAAGTGGCAGGTTTGCACCGGGGATCGGATGGACCTTGCCGTCGGCAGAATATTTGCCTTTGCGAGCACCAAGGATGATTGCGCCGGTCAGGGCCGCCCAGCCACCAACGGAATGCACAAGCGTTGAGCCGGCATAATCGGAAAAGCCCATTTCCGCGAGCCAGCCGCCACCCCATACCCAGGAGCCCTGGATTGGATAAATAATCGCGGTCAGCAAGACGACAAAGGTCAGGAATGGCCAGAGCTTGATCCGCTCAGCCAATGTTCCCGATACAATGGAAGCCGCTGTTGCGACGAAAACCATCTGGAAGAACCAGTCGGAAGACGCAGAATAACCGCCATCTGCAAAGGTTCCGGACAATGCTTCCGCATCATCGGGACCCCAGAACGGGCTGAAGCTTCCGATAAAGCCGGTCACATCCATATACATGAGATTATAGCCGATGAGATAGAATGTCAGACCGGCAACCGAGTAGAGAGCTATATTCTTGAGGCAAATGGTCGCCGTGTTCTTGGAACGGACAAGCCCGCTTTCCAGCATGGCAAAGCCCGCAGCCATCCACATGACAAGGGCACCGTTTACAAGGAAAGAGAAAGTGTTGAGAACATAGGCCGTTTCGCTATCAACCGCGGCGAAAGCAGGTGCCGCACCAACAAGAGCGAATGCCGCAAGGGATGCGGCGGCAGTTTTTATATATTTCAAATTACGCATCATTAATCTCCTAGAGCGCGTCTGCGTCAGTTTCGCCCGTGCGAATACGGACAACATTCATCAAATCGAAAACAAAGATTTTGCCATCGCCGATCTGCCCGGTTTTCGCGGCGCCAGCAATTGCTTCGACCACCTGTTCAGCAAGATCCTCCTTGACGGCAACCTCGATTTTAATTTTGGGGAGAAAAGAGATTGCATACTCCGCGCCGCGGTATATTTCTGTATGCCCTTTCTGTCGGCCATACCCCTTGACTTCCGTTGCTGTCAGCCCGTCGACACCGATGGATGTCAAGGCATCACGCACTTCGTCCAGTTTGAAGGGCTTTATTACAGCCATTACCAGCTTCATGATGGTCACCTCATTGACTTGTCATTTTTGACCGGAGCGAAAAACTCCGGTTTCGGCCTCTTTTTTTCAAGACCCGTGCCAACTGAAGCTCGTTTTGAAATTTATAGTGTTATCAATGTATTAAGGATATGGTGCTAAAATTTTGAGCGTAATTTAGCCCTAGAAATGCCTAAAAAGTAACCATATTGGATAAAAAGACTAATATTTAGGCATTTATTGGCTTGAGGGCGACTTCGGCCGCAGCGGACAAGCGTAGTAGCTTTCCTTCGGAGTCACCCGGCGCCATTAACATTAGCCCTACCGGGAAGCCGCTTTCAAGGCCGCAAGGCAGTGTCGTCGCACAAAGCCGGAGCAAGTTCGCCAGCCGCGTGAGGCTGATAGACATCATTGTTGCCTTCAGATAAGCCTCAACACTTTGAAGGAGCGGCGCGATCGCCGGGGGATGCTCCGGCTGGGTCGGGCCGACCACCAGATCAAAGCCGGCAGTCTGCTCTATATACGCTGCCGTCAGCTTTTCCATGCCACGATAAAGAGCAGCGGCATCGATGGCGGAGAAATTGTCTGCAGCAAGAATTCTCTCTTCAATCGGCTCATACATGCAGCCTCGATTGGCGCGAATTTGGTCACCATACATCATGCAAGCCTCTATCGCAGCCGGGCTTCCATGCTTGGTCGTTAATGCAACAACGTCATCGAACGCCCGTACCGGGCCTTCCGTCACGATTGCGCCTGCAGCTTCTAATAGCGAGAGACCCTTTTTTACCTGTTCCGTGATAGCGGGATCGGAGAGTTTGTCGAACTGGCTTGTCGCCCGCAATATCCGCACGCCTTTGAGTGAGGCACCGGAAAGGTCGGCTGGTTTCCGACCGGAAAGAATGCTGTAGAGAATATTTGCATCCGCTACATCGCGCGTGAGTGGCCCGATGGTATCCTGGGAATAGGAGAGCGGGACGGCACCCTCCAGAGAAATTTGACCATGTGTTGTTTTGAGGCCGGTGATGCCGCACCAGGCTGCTGGAATCCGAACGGAGCCGGCTGTGTCCGACCCGATCGCCGCCGGAGCCAGTCCTTCCGCTATGGAGAGCGCGGCGCCTGCCGACGATCCGCCGGGGACCCGCTCGATTTCCCGATCAAAGGGATTGGGACCGGTTCCTGTCCATGGATTGACCCCGATACCGGAAAAGGCAATATCCGGCATATTCGTTTTGCCAAGGCAGACGAGACCGGCTCGGCTTGCCCGGGTCAGGCATTCTGCATCTGCCGTGGGAATGCGGCCCTCATAAAGTCTCGTGCCCGCTTCCGTCGCAACGCCGGCTGTATCGAATAGGTCTTTCCAGGAAATCGGTACGCCATCCAGCGGGCCGAGACGTGTCCCATTCCTTGCCCGGCTTGCGGCGGCTTTTGCCTCGTTCAGCGCCCGCTCTTCGGTCAGGCGGACATAAATTTTATGGTCCGGGTCGAGTTTTTTGATGCGATCCAGAAAGTATTGCGCAAGTTCGATTGGGTCAATCGATCCTTTGCCAATAAGATGCCCAAGTTCGAGGGCTGTCATTTCGTGCCAATGTTTTGCCATGGCAGCAAATTAGGCATATATCTCTTGGGTGACAAGCAATCTGGTGAATTTATTCGCATGGCGGAAATGATGACGGAAAAATCGATCAATGTGGATGTTCTGGTGGTGGGGGGTGGCCTGAACGGTCTGCCTTTTGCTATCGCTGTGGCGTCTGCTGGTCTGGACGTTCTGGTTCTGGAGAAAGAGGAGCCGACACATCTTGTTGATACGGAATTTGATGGACGAGTATCGGCAATCGCCCATGCCTCGCGCAACCTGCTCCGTTCCTGCGATGTCTGGAAGCATGTAAAGGCGAAGGAGCCGATGCTGGATATCCGGATTACGGATGGCCCGTCGAAGTTCTTCCTTCACTATGATCACAGCCAACTTGGTGATGAGCCATTTGGTCATATGGTCGAGAACCGGCACTTGCGCGAAGCTCTCTACGCCCGGGCGGCGGAAATATCCACACTGACCATTAAGGCGCCGACGGAATACACAGATATTACGCGAGAGAACTCCGGCGTGACCGCGCGCCTCGCCTCGGGTGAGACTGTAACGACGCGGCTTGTCGTTGCAGCGGATGGCCGCAATTCACCGATCAGGCAGCAGGCCGGGATAAAAACCGTTGGCTGGTCCTATGATCAGATGGGCATTGTCTGCACCATCGTGCATGAGAAACCGCACCATGGTGTCGCGCAGGAACGGTTTTTAAAACCTGGACCCTTCGCCATCCTGCCGATGACGGGGAACCGCTCTTCGCTTGTCTGGACGGAACCGACAGAGCGCGCGAAAGTCATCATGGCTCTGCCGGACGCGGACTTTCACCGGGAGATGGCCACGCGTTTTGGTGACTATCTGGGTGATCTTAAGGTTGCTGGTCCACGCTGGAGTTATCCGCTCACGCTTCATCAGGCGGAACGATATGCTGATTTAAGGCTCGCGCTCATCGGGGATGCGGCGCATGGAATGCATCCGATTGCCGGGCAGGGTCTCAACCTTGGCCTGCGCGATGTGGCGGCATTGGCGGAAGTAGTCATCGATGCGGCCCGGCTGGGGCAGGATATCGGCGGCGCCACGGTACTTGAGGATTATCAGCGCTGGCGCCGGTTCGACAGTATCGTCTTGCTGGCCATCACCGATGGACTGAACCGGCTATTCACAAATGATATTCCTCCGGTCCGGCTGGCGCGCGATCTGGGGCTCGCGGCGGTAAACAAGATGCCGAAGCTCAAAGGCTTCTTTATGGAGCATGCACGCGGCACGGTTGGAAAGATGCCGCGACTCCTGCGCGGCGAAGCTCTCTGAGGCGGACTTATGGATCCCGGCTAAGGCCGGCTTTCGCGAGATTGTTGAGATAAGTTTCCCAGATGCTCTCCTGATTGAGGCCGAGTTCATAAAGATACGCCCAGGAGAAGAGGCCGGTGTCGTGCAGATCATCGAAACTGATGCGCACCGCGTAATTGCCAACCGGTTCCAGCCCCATAATCCCCACATGCCGCCGTCCGGCGACGGTCTGCTTTTGGCTCGCCCCATGGCCCTGCACCTCCGCAGAGGGGCTTTCCACGCGTAAAAGCTCTGCCGGAAATTGAAAGGATTGGCCATCTTCGAAGGAGACGGCCAGCGTTTTTTCGGCTTTTTTCAGGCGGACCTCGGTCGGCTTCGGCCGACCCGCCTGGTCATAGATTTCGCCGCTCATTAGTCTGAGGTCTCGTCAATTTCCCTTGCTTCATCTACAAGCATGATCGGAATGCCGTTTCGGATCGGATAGGCGAGACTTGCCGTCTTGCTGACCAGCTCATTATTCTCCCGATCAAAAATCAACGGACCCTTGGTGAGCGGGCAGACAAGGATCTCCAGAAGCTTTGGATCAACGGCTAACGTCTTATTGTCGGACATGGGTGTCTCTTTAAGTAGAGGTTATTGCACGGTGCGGTGTGTTTCCACCTGCTGCAGCATCATTTGCAGCAGGCTGATCAGCAAATCTGATCTGGCGGCAATGTCGGCCGCCTCAAGCAGGGCCTGTTTTTCGACGGGGGAAAAAGGGCAGATCATGGACAGGGAATTTACCAGACTATCATCTTCCAGATGGTCAAGCGTTTGCCAGTCGCGGGCCTCTTCTTCAAACTCCAGAAAATGATGCAGGGCTTCATGCAGGGCCAAGCGATCAATACAGTTGCGCTGCACGGGCTCCATATCATGCATGAATTTTCGGTACTCCACTTTTACCTGCCGATAGGGCGTCGCTACGTCCAGCTCTTCAACCACCTCAAACCGGCAAATGCCCTCCAGTGTAATGCGCAGCATGCCATTGGGCAGTTCGCCATATTCACAGATTTTACCGGCGCAGCCAATGCGATATACCTCCGGGGTCATCTGGTTGGCATCCGGGTCGCGCGGCTGGATCATACCGATCAGGCGATGGGTGGCCATGGCGTCCTGCACCATGGCAAGATAGCGGGGCTCGAAAATATTCAGCGGCAAATGTCCATTCGTTAATAAGAGCGCACCGGTTAAGGGAAAGAGCGGCAGGGCAGTCGGGAGCTCTTCCAGCCCCGTATTTGCGCCCGTATCCGTCATGCGAAGAGGATCGATGACAGCTGCCGACGGAGACTCTTGGTGAGCGGGTCTGTCGGCCCCATCACTTCCAGCATCTTGAGAAGCTCCTGCCGTCCGGCGGCTTCATTCCAGTCCCGGTCCCGGCGGATGATTTCCAGAAACTCAGCCCCACCTGCTTCATATTCACCGCTGCCAGCGAGCGCTTTCCCATATTCAAGCCGGGCCGCAAGGTCATCAGGGTTTTCTTCAACCTTTAGGCGGAGCGGTTCCAGCTCCCCGGCATCGGCGGCATTTTCGGCGAGCGAGATAGCGGCGAGTGCCGCGGTGACGGCGGGGGTTTGCTTGGTGTCTTCTGGAAGTGTCTCCATTAGGCTCTTGGCGGCGTCAACTTCGCCAAGCTTGATGTAAACCCGGGCAAGCTGCGCTTTCGCATCAACATGATCCGGATCCAGCTCCAGAATTTTTGCGAATGCCGTGAGCGCGACTTCCGTGTCACCGGCCTCTAACGCTTCGGTGCCGGATTGATAGGCCTCCTCTATTGGAGAAGGCCCGATCGGACCCGCATGTTTCTCGACAAATTCCTTGATCTTGCTTTCCGGCAGCGCCCCCATAAAGCCGTCTACAGGCTGACCATCCTTGAAGGCGAACACCGCCGGGATGGATTGCACCTGAAGGCTTTGGGCGATCTGCGGATGCTGGTCGATATCGATCTTAACCAGCTTCACCGTGCCTTTCGCATCGGTGACCACCTTTTCAATCATCGGGCCGAGCTGTTTGCACGGGCCGCACCAGGGCGCCCAGAGATCGACAAGGACCAGAGTTTCCTTACTTGCCTCAACGACGTCCTGCATAAAGCTCTCTGTCGAGCCGTCCTTGATCAAATCGCCGCCCGCGCTGGCGCCTTCGCTAATCAGAGTTTCCATAAGCCTAGTTTACCAATGTCTTTTTGTTTTCAAAGAAGAGCGAGCCATCGAAGCCGCTGTTGCCCGACCCTTGGGATAGCACCATACGCCTGCTTTGTTAAGAGTCCTGTGGATGATTTAGGCCATGGATTAAAGACAATCAAGGCAGGTGTGAAATCTTAATTGCGCTCCGGTAGTTCAAGAATGCGCGGCTGATGCCCGCACCCCTCGATAAATTTCTCTAAATCGCTTGAGGTGACTTGCGTCGTCATCGAATTGCGAAGCGGATGATAATTGAGCAGATCATGTGCCATCATCCGTTCCTCCAGGATTACCGTGATCTTTTGATCCGTATCGTTGATGAGGGAGAAAGGCGTCACCGATCCCGGTTCAACGCCGAGGATCTCCCATAGAAGCTCCGGCTTGCCGAAGCTTAGGTTCTTCGCGCCAATCAGCTTGCGAAAGGCTTTCAGATCGACGGCCGTATCCTGCAGGCAGATAACAAGGTAAAGATCGCCCGTCTTGTCTTTCAGGAACAGGTTCTTGCAATGCCCGCCGGGGATATGATCCGTATGCGTCTGCGCTTCATCGACCGTGAAAACCGGCGCATGGTGGTGGGTTTCATAAGTGATTCCCAACTCATCGAGTTTGGCAAACAGTTCCTCCGGGGTTGCGGGCATTCTTTCTCCTCTCCTTGGTTTAGGTGAGGAAAATTAGCGACTCCGCCGCTCCGGGGAAATAAAGAATTCACAAAAGCCGCATTTTTTGACAAAACGCGCTTGCATTCAGGGGCCATTTACGTATTATCCCGCCTCGCAACGGATGTTGCACGCTCGAGCGGGCGTAGCTCAGGGGTAGAGCATAACCTTGCCAAGGTTAGGGTCGTGAG
>NZ_JARGOQ010000011.1 GCF_029233945.1 Sneathiella sp.
GCTATTCCCTGTTTTATCCCTGATAATACCGAATGCCATGTGTTGATGATCGTGAAATGGTCCGCATCTTGACATATCACTCCGGTGTCGGAATCAGATCAATAAGCGGCGTAAATATTTGCTACAGGTCTGTTTCAGTTCTATACACAGCTATGGCGGATCATGCAGAGTTTCTAATGTTCGACATTGAGGGCCGCTGAAGGCGTAATGCCGCAACTTTAAGACAATTATAGTCAGACAGAAAAAATTGACAGCTGAAGCAGGTGCAACGACCCAGGCTATTCTTGAGCCTCGGGATCATATCAAGCCCGATGACCGGATTGCTCATCTCGTCAGGGATCTCGCCCGAGGATTTACCCGGTCATTGCAAACCCGTTTGGGGGATCATGGGGTGTCTTTCGGGCATTGGATTTTCCTTCTGGCCATGTGGCACAAGGATGGGGTGACGCAGCGCGATCTCGCGGTGCGGGTGGGCTTGACGGAGCCGACTACCCATACGGCGATCACGAAAATGGTTGAGCTTGGTTACGTCAGCCGTCGCCGCAGGGCGGGGAACCTGAAAAAGCAATATATCTTTCTGACGAACGAGGGGCGGGCACTGGAGGATAAACTTGTGCCGCTTGCTCAGGAAGTGAATAAAGTCGCGCTCGATGGGATTGATGATAAGACGCAAAAGATTGTTCGTAACAGTCTGCTGGCGATGATTCACAACCTTGCTGTCGATGAAGCGCATGCGCTTGCCGATGGGAAGAAAATCCCCTCGACAAGAAGCCTTGGCATAAGAAGCTGATGGGGGATAACTTCTGGTCCTATGGCATCAACGGCAATGAAGCGACAATAAACACATTTTTCGATCACCGCCATCGACAGGGCCTGTCGGCGCGGCGGGTCACGATCGAAAAACTGTTCCCCAAGAATGCAGCGGAAAACTACAGTCCATGATGTTGCTTGGGTGAGACATCCAGAAAGATGATATGCAGGCTAGGAAATATCGGTTTCCATCGCATATGTTGGCAAAAATAAATTGACTAGGCGGCCTAGTTAATTAGTCCATCTTTTTGAGCGCCTTCGCGGATAGCCGACAGTACCTTGGCGTTCAAGCGGGCCTTGGTGCCGATATAGCTCTCCTTATCGAGCATTTTTACCAGATTTGCGGCCCTTTCGAAGACGCAGGGCTGCAATTTCTCAGGCTCCACGACGTCGTCGAGATAGCCAGCCCGGCATGCGGCTTCCGGGCCAAACATTGTTGCTGTCGTAATCTGTGCGAAGGCTGGAGGTGTGAGGCGATGCCGTGCAAGCTCGAGCGCGAAATGGGGAACGGTAAGCTTGATTGCAACTTCATTTAACCCCATACGCCAGTTTCCATGTGCGCCAATGCGAATATCGGAAGAGAGCATGAGAAAGGCGCCCATCGGGTAGGCATGCCCGGTGCAAGCGACAATAATCGGTTGCGGATGCGTTAAGAATTTCTCCACGAGACGAAAGCCGGCGGCAACCATTTCTTGTTTTTCCTTTTGACCGCCACCGAGGACTGCAAGATCAAACCCGGCTGAGAAAATTCCTTCACGCCCTGAAAGTACGGCAACTTCAGCCGCCTCTGATGCCTTGTCCAACTGCGCCCCGATTTCTGCCAGCATCTCCGTCGACATTGCGTTGACCTTGCCATCGTCGAGCGTGATTGAGGCGATGCCGCCTTCCAGAATTTCCAATGTTGTTCTTGTCGTCATTTTTTTTTACGCTCCTTTGTGGATTATTTTTATATGTAGACCAGTCACTATAATTTGACTATAGCGACCAGTCAATATAGAATTGGGTATGAAAGAATCGACACAGCATAAGCATAATCTTGTTCATACCTCCATGCGGCTATTTCGGCGGCAGGGCTATGCGTCAACAGGGCTTCAGCAAATCCTAGCCGAAAGCGGGGCACCGAAAGGATCGCTCTATTACTACTTTCCAAGCGGAAAGGAAGGGCTGGCGGAGGCTGCCGTTGAAATGGCGGCGAATCTGATCTGCGAAACCCTTGCGGATCTGGCGAGGCGCTACCCTGAGCCTAAACAATTTATTGTTGCCTATTGTGACGTCGTTGCGGGCTGGATGGAGGAATCTGATTTCCGCTCGGGATGTCCGATTGCAACCACGATGCTGGAGACCGCACCTCAATCTCCGGTTTTGACCAAAGCGGGAGAGGCGGCGATGGATCGCTGGATCGGGCAGATTTCAGCGGTATTTGAAGGATCGGAAATGGACGCCGAGCAAGCTTACAAGGAAGCGGAACTCGTCGTGGCTGCCATAGAAGGGGCTCTGATCATTTCAAGAATAAGAAGGTCTTCCGCCCCTATTCGGCAGTTGGCTCAGCTACTGTAGATGCCGGCTGGAGATAAAAAAGAGCCCGGATTTCTCCGGGCTCGATCTATCTGCAAATATAGAAAATGCCTAGCTATCAAGTCGTTCGACAATGATCGCAGGAGCCATTCCGCCGGCGGCGCACATGGTCACCAGTCCGCGCTTTTTATCCTGCCGCTCAAGTTCATCAAGCAAGGTGCCGATCAGGATCGATCCCGTGGCTCCGATGGGATGACCAAGCGCCATTGCACCGCCATTGACATTCACCTTGCTGCGGTCAAGTTTCAGATCGCGGATGAATTTCTCGGCTACGACAGCAAAGGCCTCGTTTATTTCCCAAAGGTCGATATCGTCCAGCGTGAGGCCAGCCTTGGCGAGCGCTTTCTTCGCGGCGGGAACTGGTGCGTTCAGCATCAATGTCGGGCAATCCCCCATATTCGCTGTAACCACAATGCGGGCGCGGGGTTTGAGGTTATGCTTCTTCGCATAATCACCGGAGGCCAGCAAAATAGCCGCCGCACCATCGACAACGCCCGAGGAGTTGCCGGCATGATGCACATGGTCGAATTCCTTGATCTCAGGATATTTGCGGGTAATCAGGCTGCCATAGGTGTTCCCGGCTTCATCAATGACAACATCGCGGAACATGCTAAAAACAGTCTTGAGCCCGGCAAGGCTCTCCATGGTCGTGCTGGGGCGCGGGAATTCCTCCCGGTCGAGGGCGATGGAGCCATCCTTGTTTTTTACCGGAATGATCGACTTATCAAACCGGCCTTCCTGAATTGCCTTGTCGGCGCGCTTCTGGCTTTCAACGGCGAGTTCATCGACGGCTTTCCGGTCAATTCCTTCCAGCGTGGCAATGGCGTCCGCACAGACACCCTGCTGTGATTGCGGATGCATTTCGCGAAGATCCAGATTGCCGCCGTCAAGCATCGACGGCTTGTTGGGGTCCGCGATGGAAGCGGTATAGCTCATCATCTCGGTCCCGCCCGCGATGACCAGATCTTCCATGCCGGACATAATCTGCGCCGCCGCGAGGTTGACCGTGGTAATGCCCGACCCGCAAAAGCGATCCAGCGTCATGCCAGAGGCCTTGATGTCGTATCCCGCCGAGAGAGCCGCCATTCGGCCAAGATCATAGCCTTGCTTGCCGACCTGGGTTGAGGTGCCCCAGATGATGTCATCCACATCGGCGGTATCAAAATCATTCCGTTCAGCAAGAGCGCCGAGAACAGTTGCGCCAAGATGCTGGGGGTGAAGATGGGCGAGGGCGCCCTTGCCAACTTTGCCAATACCACGCGGGGTTCGGCAGGCATCAATAATATAGGCTTCAGTCATTGTTTTGATCCTTGTTATTGCTTGTTTCTATCGGGGCGCCATACGGATTGCGCCATCAAGGCGAACGTCTTCCCCGTTAAAATATCCATTCCGGCACATTTCAAGGGCGAGAGAGGCATACTCCTCCGGATTGCCAAGGCGGGACGGGTTCGGAACCTGCGCAGCGAGGGCGGCTTTCACCTTGTCTGGCGCTCCTTGCAGCAGGGGCGTGTTGAACAGGCCTGGCAAAATTGTGTTGACGCGAATGAGTTCCTGCGCGAGATCGCGGGCAATCGGAAGGGTCATCCCGATCACCCCGCCTTTCGAGGCGGAATAGGAGGCCTGGCCAACCTGTCCATCCTCTGCGGCGACAGAAGCCGTGTTGATAATCACGCCGCGCTCTCCTTCGATGGGATCAAGGGTCATCATGCCCGCTGCCGATTTTGCAATGCAGCGGAAAGTACCGATAAGATTGATCTGGATAATCATCTCGAACTTATCCAGCGGAAAATGTTTGATTTCGCCGGTTTCCCGGTCCCGGCTTGCCGTCTTCACTGCATTGCCGGTGCCGGCGCAGTTTACAAGAATTCTCTCCTGGCCGAGCTTTTCGCGAATGGCGGCAAAGCCGGCATCGACATCCTCTTCCGAGGTGACATTAACTTTCGCAAAAGCTCCGCCGATTTCACTTGCAATCGCTTCGCCCAATTCTTCGTTCAGGTCAAAGATACCTACTTTCACGCCGGAACTCGCCAGCTTTCGAGCTGTTGCTGCGCCAAGGCCGGACGCGCCGCCCGTGACAATCGCAGTTATTCCATCAAGGTTCATTGTCGTTCCATCTCCATCTTAATTTTCTTGTTTAGAGAATAATGCCCCGTTGCTCGTTATCCTTAGTTTTTTGGCATCGGCACATTGATCAGCTTTATATAGCGTTAATTTAAGCGGAGAGATGACATAAAGATAGAGAAAAACGACCTGCCATATCCGGACGAGAGGGGATTTCTCTATCCGGTCCGCATTATCTCTTAATTGATAATAATTCGCATATTCCAGTTGACTCTTATCTGCGCTATTGATAATCATTCCTAGAAATTAAGCCAAAATATTGTAATTGCAAACGAAATGAACGGTCGCATCATGTTGGATAATCAGTCCGGTCGCAAAAGTGGTAAGCGGACGATTATGCTTGTGGATGACACCCTGCAAAGCGGTGAATTATTCGCACATGGCAAGGAGCTGACGATCGCCCACAATAGTGAGTTTTACAAATTGCGGCTTACCGGAAACGGAAAACTGATCTTAACAAAATAAGCTAATAGCCCGCCACCCAGCCACCCGACGCTTTCGGCAGCCAGGCAGCAAGCAAACGCGACACTACTAGAAAGCTGTTGTAATGCGTCGAACTCTGCCGCTTGCCTGTCTGGGCGCGCTTCTCTCAAGCACTTGTCTTACGTCTTCTTTCGTTGCCATGGCGGATGAGACGCCGGCCGTATCGCTGGATACTGTCACCGTATATGCCACGCGTAGCCCGCAATCCTCTTTTGAGGTGCCGGCTATGACCTCGACGGTTGAGGCGGATGCGCCCGGCAATGCCATGGCGGGGGATACTGGGGATCTTCTGGAATTTACTCCGGGCGTCGAAGTTGCCAATGGTCCCCGCCGCAATGGCCAGACAGTTTCGATCCGCGGCTTCGACGATGAGGCGATTATCACGATGATCGACGGGCGGCGACAGAATTTTGAGGCGGCGCATGATGGCCGGTTCTTTATCGACCCGTCGCTTTTAAAGCGTGTCGAAATCGTCAAAGGATCATCTTCGGCAATATACGGGGGCGGCGCAATAGGTGGTGTCATCGCCTTTGAAACCAAGGATGCGGCTGATATGTTGCTGCCCGGTGAGACATGGGGCGTTTACACCTCGGCAGGATATCGGACGGCGAGCAAGGAATATTCGCCGGTGATCTCAGCCTACGGGCGGACCGGCCCCTTTGATATCATCGGTGTCGCGGCGCTTCGTAATTCCGGCGATATCAAGCAAGGTGACGGCAATGAGCTGATTTCGGAAGACAACCTGATCTCAGGGACTTTCAAAGTCGGCTATAGCTTCAATGACTTCAATACCGTGAAGTTCCTGTATCAGGGTCTTCATAACGATGGAACGGAGCCGAACAATGGTGGCGGCGCCGTCACTGCTGAAAATCCCGTTGTCGAGAAAAGGGTCAATGACAACCAGTTTGGCATCAAGTACGAGTTCAGCGACCCGTCAAATGACTGGCTGAATCCAAAGCTGCATCTTTATTACAACGATACGGAAGTGCGCGAAGAAGACGTGAGCGGCACCAACGCCGGGCGGGTGCAGACACGCGATATGAACACTATCGGATTTACTCTGGATAATCAGACGGCCCTTGGCGTCAGCGATATGCAGAAGCATACGCTATCCTATGGCTTTGAAATTTATCATGATGATCAAACCGGGACGACGACAAACGGGGGAACGCGTCCAGGTGTGCCGAATGCAGACGCCACCAACTACGGCTTTTATGTGCAGGATGAAGTCGCGCTGCAGACGGACGCTGGCCGTTTCCTGATCATTCCAGCGGCCCGGTTTGATTCATATCGCAGCAGCGATGACGCCGGTAATTCCCAGAATGAGCACAAGGTTTCACCGAAGCTCTCAATGAGCTACCTGCCAAATGACAATCTTATGTTTTTCGGCAGTATTGCCCAGGCCTTTCGTGCGCCGAATTTAACGGAAATCTATGCTTCCGGTCAGCATTTTCCAGGTGGCGGCCCGATCCCGGACAACTTCTTTGTACCTAATCCCAATCTGCGACCTGAAACGGTGACGACGTTTGAAGTTGGTGCGGGTGTCAATTTCGATAATGTTATTGCGGATAAAGACGAGGTGTTGGTGAAGGGCTCCTGGTTCATTAGTGAAGGGGACAACTTTATCAGTGAAGAAGTAGATATTTTTGGTGGGACGACGGAATTTGTAAATATTCCTAATGCGCGCCTGAGCGGTTTCGAGGTGGACGGGCAGTATCAGCTTCATCCGATTACGGCGAAACTGGGCCTTTCCTATGTCGAGGCTGAGAACAGGGATACTGGCGAATATCTTTCGAATAACGTGCCGTTGACGTTGGTTGCGGATCTTTCTTATAGCGCAACGGACATCGATAGTATCTTCGGCCTGCGCGGCCGGTTCGCGGCGGCCAACGATAAAGTCGGCGGCGATAATCTCTCGACTGCGGGGTATTCTGTCTACGATGTCTACTATCGCTGGATCCCGAGTGAGCCGGGACTAGAGACATTGACGGTTGATCTCGGTGTCTCAAACATACTCGATAAGGCCTACACCACCGCTTTTGCCACTCTTCTTGAAGAAGGGCGAAGCTATAACGTCAGGGTAGCTTATAAATGGTAGGGGCGGCGTTCGCACAACCGGTGGATTGGGGCAAGAGATGGGTTGTCTTTCTTGGCCTGTCCATCTGTGCGAACGCCTTTCTCTTGATGCAAGTCCATCCGATTCCGAAAATCGAGCCAATCTTCGATATTCCTATCCTGAAGGTGAATTTGATGACGTTGGCCCGTCCGGCGATCTCAAGCCCACCGGTTGAAACAAAGGTGGAACCTGTAAAGGCTCCACCACCTCCACCACCGGAGGCGGTTCGTGTCAAACCTGTTGTCACGACTCCCTTCGCGCCGGAGAAGGTTGCGGTTATTCCCAAGCTGCCGCAGCCGAAGGCCGAACCTGTTCGGGAAGCGAAAGCCCAGCCGGTTCCGCGTCCCAAGGTTCGGCCTGCCGCGGCGCTTGCACCATCGACCGAGACCAAGACGGTTCCTCCGGTTGAGATGGCAAAGATTGTTCCGGAGGTCCTTGAAAAAGTCCCGGAGAAGAAAGTTGTGAAGGAAGTCGTCGCCAAGCCGGAGCCACAACCGGCACCGGAGTCCAAGGTTGTTGCGGCACTCCCGGATGGCAGTAAGGGCCGGGGTGAAGATAATTCGACCGTCGTTCACGAGGCGCGTTATCTCCATCAGGTGGCGCCCTCCTATCCACGCCGGGCGCTGGATCTGGGCCAGCAGGGGACCGTGACACTGCATGCGGAAGTTTTGCCGAGCGGCACGCCGCGGGATCTTAAAATAGCTCAGTCCTCCGGGCATCGCTTGCTTGATATGGCGGCCATGGCAGCCGTCAAGAAATGGAAATTCGAGCCAACCAGTGTCGATGGAAATGCCGTCGTCAGCTGGGTCCGTGTTCCCGTGAATTTTATTATCCATTAGGAGCCAGAAACAACAATGAGTGAATCAGTTCAAACAGCGACAAAGCTGACGCCGGAAGAAATCAGAGTAGAGTATGAACGGCTCAAACAAGAGGGCGGAATACGCGCCCGAAATGCCGCAACCGAAATCGGTGTTTCCGAAGGCCAACTGGTGGCGGCGCGTGTCGGGGCGGAAGCCACCCGCCTCAGCGACGATGCCGAGGCAATCCTGAAGGCCGTGATCTCTCTTGGAGAAGTGATGGCGCTGACCCGCAATGAGCATTGCGTTCATGAGCGGAAGGGCATCTACGAAAACCCCAGCTTCTTTAAACATGGGCCCATGACAACAGGCTTGTTCGTCAATCCCGATATCGACCTTCGTCTGTTCATGGCGCAATGGAAATATGCCTTCGCCTTAACCGAGACGGGCAAAACCGGCGCCCGCAAGAGCCTGCAGTTTTTTAACGGCGCTGGCGAGGCTGTCCACAAAATCTATCTCACCAACCATTCCGATGAGGACGCCTATGATGATCTGGTTGCAATGTATCGCCACGCTGAACAGGATACGTCAATCGAAATTGAAGGAACAGCGCCTAAGGCAGAAGAGCGTCCGGACTCAGAAATTGACTGGCAAGGATTCCGTTCCGCCTGGGAAAACCTGAAAGACACCCATGACTTCTTCCCCATGCTTCGGAAGTTTAAAGTCGGGCGTGTTCAGGCGCTGAAAAAGATCGGCACGGATTTCGCGGCAGAGCTGGATAACATTGCGGCGCGATTGGTACTGGAACTCGCGCGGGATCGTAATTGCGAAATTATGGTATTTGTCGGGAACAAAGGCTGTATCCAAATTCACACCGGCCCGGTCAACAAACTGGTAGAGGCCGGGGGATGGTACAATGTTCTCGATCCCAAATTTAACCTGCATCTCGATGAAGCCGGGATCAGCCATAGCTGGGTAACAAAAAAACCCTCCGTTGATGGGCTCATTACGGCTGTCGAGATATTCGATACCAACAATGAGTTGATCGCGACCTTCTTTGGCAAGCGGAAACCCGGTGTGCCGGAACTGACCGAATGGCGTGAAATTGTCGACAGCCTGCCACGCAAGGAGATATCGAATGTCGCCTGAGTGGCTTACATTCGCGCTTCCTGACTGGTTTTCCCAAATGGGATTGATGGCTTGGCCGCTCGCCATATGCTCCGTCCTGGCCGTTGCGGTCGGGCTGGAGCGGCTGGTATTTACTGCCCGGGCGGCGTCAAAGACAAAGATGCATTATGAACGGCTGGCCGATTACTTGCGCGCCAATAAGGGCCACCCGAAAGCTGTCCGGGATGAGCTTGTCGGGCTGGCGCTGAATGATTTCAGGCGCCCCTATTACAGCGGGATCAAACTGCTGCGGCTGATCGGCATGATCAGCCCGATCATCGGATTGCTTGGAACCATTCTGGGGATTATCGCGGCATTCAGGGTGATCTCCGTACAAACCGGCCCGGTATCGCCCGCCCTGATCGCCGATGGCTTGTGGGAGGCGATGCTGACGACCGCGGCTGGCCTGATGATTGCCTTGCCGGCGCTTCTCATGGCGCATTTTTTCAGTGCGTTCAGCGATAGGCAGTTAGAGCGCTTTTGCCTGGAACTTAATCGCCTGTCGCTTTCCTTTGAAATGGCAAAAACGCGACCGGCCCGTGAAGTTGTTACCCTGAATACCGAGGCGCGCCGATCATGATCACGCTTCAGTCAGAGGACCCGCACGGGGGCACCTTGCGGGATCTTGCACCGGATCTGACGCCTATGCTGGATATCCTGTTTATCCTGCTGGTATTTTTTCTGTTGACCGTCGGAACCGTGCTGCGTTCGCTCGACTTGCAACTCCCTTCCGCCGTTGAGGAAGAATTAGAGCAAATGAATGAGCCCCGGCATCTCATGCTTGAAATCCGGGAAGGTTCCTACGCACTTGATGGTGAGGAGTTTGCTCATTTTGTAGAGCTTAAAGAAGCGATCAAGAAGAGCCGGCTGGCTCAGCCGGATCATGAAATAATCGTCGCCGGTGATCGTCAGATTTCAATCGAAAAATTACTCAAAGTGCTGACATACCTGCAGTCGCAAGGGATTGAGGCCGCTAATATTCTTATGCAAAAAGATACAAATCCATGATCAGAATTTTCACTATTTTATTTGTTTTCATTTCTGCGGCAGCGCATGCGGACGCGCCCAAGAAAATAGTCTCGGTGGGCGGTGCGCTCACAGAAACAATCTATGCCCTTGGTGCGGGAGACCTTGTCGTCGGCAGCGATACGACAAGCTATTACCCCCCGGCCGCGGCCTCCGCGCCCAAGGTCGGATATATGCGGGCGCTGAGTGCGGAAGGGATTTTGTCGCTAAGCCCGGACCTTGTCGTATTATCTGAGGAATCAGGCCCGCCGAACGTGCTCGAACAATTGAAGAGTGCAGGGGTTCCCATGCTGGTCCTTGATGCGGGCCGCACGATTGAGGATGTGAAAGAAAACATTAAAATTCTTGCGAAGACACTGGATAAGCAAGGAGAAGGCGCCGATTTGATTGCGGGCATCAGCAAAGCCGAAACTGCTTTGAAAGCGGCCGTCGCCTTAGAGAAAACACCGAAATCAGTCATGTTCATTCTGCAGCATAGTGGGGGAGCCCCCATGGTTGCCGGATCAAGAACCGCAGCGGACAGCGTCATCAAGCTGGCCGGTGCGACAAACGCCGTAACAGGATATGAGGGATATAAACCCCTGTCTCCGGAGGCGGCAACGAGTTTAGCTCCTGATATCTTGCTGGTGACGACCCAGGGGCTTGAGCAATCGGGGGGCAAAGCGTCGCTTTTGGCGGCTCCGGGAGTGTCGCTCACGCCAGCAGCAAAAAACGGGTATGTTGTAGCGATGGATGCCCTTCTGCTGCTCGGCTTCGGACCGCGGACGGCCGAAGCTGCCCTCGAACTAAATCGTCAACTGAATAATCCATGAGCTTGCCCGAAAAGGCCGTTGGTATGCCGGTTTTCCTGAAACGGATAAAATTCTCGGCGTTGCCGCTACTTGGCCTTCTTCTGCTCGGGGCTGCCTTGGTTTCCGCGTCGATCGGGGCCGTTTCAATTCCACTTTCGGAGATTGTCGGAGGGACCCTGACGGACCAGCAGATGGCGGTTTTGAATTCCATCAGGTTTCCGCGTGTCTTGCTCGCTGTCATTGTCGGCGGGGCTTTGGCCGTATCCGGGGCCGCGATGCAGGGCCTGTTCCGTAACCCGCTCGCGGATCCGGGGTTAATCGGTATTGCGACAAGTGCGGCCCTGGCCGTTGCCATCGTCATTGTGCTGGCCGGGCCGATTGCCGGGTATTTCGGACTTTACGCCATGAGCGTGGCCGCGTTCACCGGCGCGCTTGCCGCCTGTTTTGTGATTTTCCGGTTCGCCAGGCTGACCGGAACCTTCTCGGTTACCTATATGCTCCTGACCGGTATTGCGATAAACGCCCTGTCGGCGGCGGGTGTGGGGTTCCTGACATTCCTGAGTGATGATCAACAGCTCAGAACCCTGACCTTCTGGACCATGGGGAGTCTCGGTGGGGCTTTGTGGGTGTCCGTTATTGTTGCCGCGACCATTATCATTCCATCTGCCTTGATCCTTGTTAAAAATGCGCGGGAACTCAATGTGCTATTGTTGGGAGAGAGTGAGGCGCGGTATCTTGGCGTTGACGTTGAGCGGTTGAAACGAAGGATCGTCGTCTGCACGGCGTTGTCGGTTGGCGCGGCGATTGCCGTGAGTGGGATCATCGGGTTTGTGGGTCTTGTGGTACCACATCTGATCCGATTGACCCTTGGTCCCGACCATCGCCTGCTTATCCCGGCCTCGGCCTTGCTGGGCGCGATCCTGTTACTGCTCGCCGATACTATCGCGCGAACGATTGTCGCGCCCGCGGAGATGCCCGTCGGTATTTTGACGAGTATGATCGGCGGGCCGTTTTTTCTCTGGCTGCTGGTCAAGCAATATTCCGGGAGGTTTGGCCTGTGATTAACGCAGAAAACATTGTTTATTCCATTGGCGGGCAGCGTATCCTCGCGAATGTGTATGCGACCTTCACGCCCGGCAAAGTCACGGCGATCCTCGGCCCGAATGGCGCAGGAAAATCGACACTGTTGAAATGCCTGACCGGGGCGCTGAAACCGGATGAAGGTAAAGTGTCCCTAGAGGGAAAGGACCTGCGGGATTATTCCCTGACGGAGCTGTCCCGTCGGCGTGCGGTTCTCTCGCAGGCAAATCCCATCAGCTTTCCCTTTACGGCCCATGAAATTGTTGTGATGGGGCGCAATCCCTATTCGCTTGAGAAAACCACCGCCTCAAATGCGGAGATCGCGGATGAGGCTCTGACGCTTGTTGATGCCTGGCATCTACGGGACCGATCCTATCCGACTCTTTCCGGCGGGGAGCAGCAGCGGATTCAGTTCGCGCGGGTTCTGGCCCAAATCTGGGAGCAGGAAGGCGCCTGCCTCTTTCTGGATGAGCCGACCTCTGCGCTTGACTTAAAACACCAGCATCAGCTGATGGATTTGGTGCAAAAACTTTGCGCCGAGAAAAATCTCACGGTTATCATCGTCATGCATGATCTCACTTTGGCCTATCATTGTACGGATCGTTGCTTTTTTATCCGGGAAGGATGGATTCGCGGTGGTGGTGAGTCCAAAAAGCTGATCACCGCCGATACTATTTCCGAGATATTTGACCTGCCGATGGAATATGCCGCCATGAGGTTCGGTATGGAACTCACCGGTTAGCTCATCCCATCCTTCTATGCTTTGGGGAAATTCGCCTTTGGATTAGCATGCCTTGCCGCCGGTTCGGGCGGGCAGTTGGAAGGGCGAAATGTCAGGGCAGGACAAGAAAAACCCGGAAATTATTGTGATCGGTGCAGTGACAATCGCCGAAGGCGCTCTTAAGCGCGTAAATGGCCGGATGACGTCATCTGAGATGCCGGGTCTCGGCATGACGCGGGTTGGGAGAGCCGGTCCTGATCCTCTCCTGATCAGTACGCTTGCGCAGGGCTAGGGTAAGCGCGTAAAATTGATGCAGAGCAATCTTCCGGGATCACCGCATCAACAGAAAGAAGAGAAGAAATGTCAAAAATTTCCGCAAACGGTATCGAAATTGAATATGAAACCTGGGGGGATGCCTCCAATGATCCTTTTGTTCTCGTCGGCGGGGTCGGCGTACAGCTCACTGCCTGGAACGAGACCTTCATCAAGGCGCTGGTCGAGGCAGGATTTTATGTCGTTGCCTATGATAACCGCGATGTTGGGCTTTCCACAAAATTTGATGACTGGGGGCCGGCAGATATTCCTGCGGCCTTTGCACAAGCACGGGCGAAGGAAAAGGTTTCTGCGCCCTATACGTTGGAGGATATGGCCGATGATGCGGCGGAGCTGATCGCGGCGCTTGGGGTAGAAAAGGCGCATATCCTTGGAAGCTCGAACGGCGGTGCTATCGCGCAAACCCTTGCCTACCGGCGACCGGAATGCGTGAAATCGCTGGTCTCGGTCATGGCGACGTCCGGACGACGGGGATTGCCGCGCCCGACGGAAGCAGCTGCCAAATGGCTCAACCAGCTGCGTAATCCTGCCGGAACCCGGGAAGGCGCGGTGGAAGATGCCGTTGCGACCGCGAAGACAATTGGCAGCCCAGCGTTCCCCGTGGATGAAAAGATTCTAGGGGAACGTGCGATCGCCCTTTTCGAGCGTTCCTACTACCCCGAAGGGAACGGACGCCATCTCCTCGCGAGCCTTGCCTCAGGCGATAGCAGGGTGGCGCATTTGTCAGAGATTACCGCACCTGTACTCGTTATTCACGGACGGGAAGACCCGCTTGTTCCGCTTGGCTGCGCAGAGGATGTGAAGAATTCAATCCCCGGCGCGGAGATTGTTGTGATCGACGGGATGGGGCATGACATTCCGGACGAAGCCGTGCCGACCATGGTTGACGCGATTTTAAAGAACGCGAAAAGGACGAGCTAACTGTTCATGTGACAAGCCTGTTTGATTGACGTAAACTCCCGGGAAACAGAGACATGAACTGGGAGGAAATTATGTCAACTGTGCAGGATACAGGGTCTGCGCCGCGCGCGGCGGAGCAACAGTTTCAGCCAATTATCTCGCCGATCAATAACCAGTCTTATGTGGCGGGGGAGAGAACACACGCGCTCCGGCGCGAGACAATCCCCCAGATGCTGAAGGAGACGGTCGCGAGATTCGGCGCGCGGGACGCGCTCGTTTTTCCGCAGCAGGGCCTCACTCTCACCTACGAGGAATTCGACCGGCAGGTCGATGCACTGGCGGCCGGGCTTGTCGCACTTGGGCTCAGCAAGGGAGATCGTATCGGGATCTGGTCGCCCAATAATCTCGAATGGATATTGACCCAATATGCGACGGCACGGATCGGTCTGATCCTCGTCAATATCAATCCGGCCTACCGCCTGTCGGAACTGGAATATGCGCTCAACAAATCGGGCTGCAAGGCGCTAATTGCGGCGGACAAGTTCAAGACGTCGGACTATCTCAAGATGATCCGGACGCTGGCCCCGGAACTGGAGCATTCCGAGCCAGGTCAGCTGAACGCCGCGAAGCTGCCCGCCCTCCAGATCGTTATCGGCATTCATGACAGCCCCGGTGCGGGGATGTACGCCTTCTCTGATATTGCGGGGCTTGTAGGCGCGGGAGAGCTGGCCGAACTCGATACGATTACGGGTAACCTGTCGCCCGATGATCCGATCAATATCCAGTTTACCTCCGGCACAACCGGTGCGCCCAAGGGCGCGACTCTGACCCATTACAACATCGTCAATAATGCGACCCATGTGGTCGGGCGGATGAATTTCACCGAGGCGGATCGGCTCTGTATTCCGGTGCCGCTTTATCACTGTTTCGGGATGGTGATGGGCTCTTTGGGCTGTGTCAGCACAGGAGCGGCGATGGTTTTCCCCGGCGAAGCCTTCGATCCGGCAGAAACTCTGCAGGCGGTTGCAAATGCGCGCTGCACGGCGCTTTACGGGGTTCCGACGATGTTTGTTGCCATGGTTGGTCATCCGCTCATCTCGGAACTTGATTTTTCCAGTCTGCGCACCGGGGTGATGGCGGGCGCGCCTTGTCCGATTGAGGTGATGAAGAAAGTCATCGATCATATGCATATGTCGGAGGTCACGATTTGCTATGGGATGACCGAAACCTCCCCGGTGTCTTTTCAGAGCAATGTGGATGATCCGCTGAAGAAGCGGGTCTCTACCGTCGGCCGTATTCATCCGCATGTGGAGGTTCGCATTGTTGATGAAAATGGCGCGGATGTTCCCGTCGGCGCCCAGGGCGAGCTCTGGACGCGCGGTTATTCCGTAATGCGCGGCTACTGGGATGACGCGGAAAAAACAGGGGAGGCGATCGTTGATGGCGGGTGGATGCGCACAGGCGATCTCGCCGTTCTCGATGAAGAGGGATACTGCCAGATCGTTGGCCGACTGAAGGACATGATCATTCGCGGTGGCGAGAATGTCTACCCGAGGGAGATTGAGGAATTCCTCTTTACTCATCCGGATATTCAGGAAGTGCAGGTCTTTGGCGTGCCGGATGAAAAGTTCGGAGAGGAAGTCTGCACCTGGATCGTCACCCGTGCCGGATCAGCGCTTGATGAAGAGGGGGTGAAAGACTATTGCAGGGATCAGATTGCGCATTACAAGGTACCGCGCCATGTGCGGTTCGTCCCTGAACTGCCGATGACCGTCACCGGCAAGCCGCAGAAATTCATCATGCGGGATGAAATGATCAAGTTGCTGGATATTGAGAAATAACCGGTTAATAGGATGATATCGGAATTAATATTTTAGATTATAAAAATATATCAATATATTGATTTTAATCATATTTTTTATTTATATTCTTAATTCAGATATCTTTTCATCAAATATTTTGGAAGCCCTACCCCATACACCGCTCTTAATATCAATGAGCGCAAGGAGAGAAGGAAGAAGCTGGGCGGCGTAATCCTCGCTGCTCTCCACCGGGAGCATGGAGGGCAGATTATCAATCGCCATCACATCGAGGGGCGACGTCCCGTCGCTGACACGGATAACCGGATTATCAAAGGATGTCGCGTGATCATAGATCGGGATGGGATTATAGGGACTGCCGGGATCGCAGGAGACATCGGCAATAACCGAAAGGCGACGTGGTGTCGTCAGTGCTGATTTGGGCACGAAAACGGGAACGCCTTCCTGCGCGAGAATACAGTTTACAAATATATCATGCGTTAATATTTCAGGATAGGGTCCGCCATGGGCGGTTTCGGCCATGTCCCATTTCGTCACTTTGAGGTTGAGCGCTTCGAAACAATCGCTCGCGCCGTTACCGACGCGGCCAAGGGCACCAATGACGATCGCATTGGGTTTTTCACTTCCTGAATTGAGCGCGTGCGTCAGATCCTTTTTAAGGTTGTTGATTAAAACATCGCGCCCCGGATAAACATCGATCTTTTCCTGTCCGGGACCTTTGCCGAATTGCTCCGCGAGCCAGACCATCATGCCAACGGCAGCGCCGGCAAAGCCCGCCCAGTATCCGAAGGCGGCAACGCGGCGACCTGTCTCGTCCGTCAGATATTCCAGATCATAGAGTTTGCCGCCGCCTTTCTTGAACCGGCGGAGAAGGGCAGGGCCGTCCGCCTGTCCCTTGAAGGCATGGCCGAACATGATATGCCGGTGGACGAGCGGCGATGTCTCCACGGGGAGTTCCTTGAGGCCGAAGATGATCGCATCTTTGGGGGCGTTGGGCCAGCTTCCCTCCTCGGCGATTTCGCAGCCGGTTTCCCGATAGGAGGAAATGGGGATGGCACGATTGCTGCTTTCTTCGACCGTTACCCGAAATCCGCCGGCTATCAGGGACCGGACACCCTCTGGCGTGATACCGACCCGCTGTTCATTTTCGCGCTGCTCCGCGCGGACCCATAGATGTGTCATGCTTTTTCGTTCTCTCAGATATCGAAAGAGACACCCTGCGCAAGGGGGAGTTCTTTGGAGTAGTTAACGGTGTTGGTCGCGCGGCGCATATAGCCCTTCCAGGCGTCCGATCCGCTCTCACGCCCGCCACCGGTTTCCTTCTCCCCGCCAAAGGCGCCACCGATTTCAGCGCCCGAAGTGGCGATATTCACATTGGCGATGCCGCAGTCCGATCCCGCTGCGCTCAGGAACAGCTCCGCTTCCTGTATATCAAGGGTGAAGATGCAGGAGGAAAGGCCGGCACCCACCTCATTATGCATGGCGATGGCATCCTCCAGATCATCATACTTCACGACATAGAGGATCGGTGCGAAGGTCTCCTGCAGGACAACGCCTTCATGCTTTGGGAGTTCGACGAGCGCAGGGCGGGCGTAATAGGCATTGGCGTGGCCATCCTCCACCCTCTCTCCGCCGGTTATTTCTCCACCGGCCGCCTTTGCGGCACCAAGGGCGGTCTGCATCTGGTCGAAGGCCTGCTTGTCAATAAGCGGTCCGACCAGCGCGCCGCTCGTCAGCGGGTTGCCGACGGAGACGGACTGATAGGCTTTCTTGAGCCCCGGCACCAGCTTGTCATAAACAGAGGAATGCACGAACAGGCGGCGCAAGGTGGTGCAGCGCTGTCCCGCTGTTCCCATGGCACCGAAGGCAACGGCCCGCAAGGTCAAATCGATATTCGCACTCGGCGCGACGATGCCTGCATTGTTGCCGCCCAGCTCCAGAATGACGCGGCCAAATCGTTCCGCCACCTTGGGGCCGACAATTTTTCCCATCCGGGTGGAGCCGGTCGCGGAGATAAGGGCGATATCAGGGCTTTCCACAAGCGCCGCACCGACTTCCCCTGTGCCGTTAATGACCGACAGAAGCCCCTCCGGCGAGTCGCCGAAGCGATCCAGAGCGCGGGCCATGATCGCCATGCAGGCAAGCGCCGTGAGCGGCGCCTTTTCGGACGGTTTCCAGATCACCGGGTTGCCGCAGACAAGGGCGAGGGTTGTATTCCAGGACCAGACCGCAACCGGGAAATTAAAGGCAGAGATAACGCCAACCGGTCCGAGCGGATGCCATTGTTCCATCATCCGATGGCCCGGGCGTTCGGTCGCAATGGTCAGGCCATAGAGCTGGCGGGAGAGGCCAACGGCGAAATCGCAGATATCGATCATTTCCTGCACTTCGCCCGCCCCTTCGGACGGGATCTTTCCAACCTCAATCGAAACCAGTCGGCCAAGGTCGTCTTTGGCGGCGCGCAACTCCTCCCCGAACAGGCGGACAAGCTCACCCCGGCGCGGCGCGGGTACGGAACGCCAGACGGCAAAGGCGGCTTTGGCCTGTTGAATTGTGGCGGCGACATCTTCTGTGCTATCGCTTTTTACTGCCGCAATCTCCTCTCCGGTCAGCGGGCTTGTTACGCGCAAGTTTCCGCCGGTGTAGGAGGCTTCCTTCACCCCGAGGCGCGAAAGCAGTTGGGTGGTTTCTTCAGCCATTTGCATCGCATCTATTCCTTCTTTTGCTATGAGCTTCTGGCGATTGCTGCGTCGCCCTGTTGGGTTTACTTCTATCGTTTATTAACAAGATAGGAAAGAGCGGGAAAAAGGCGCCACTATTTTTTTGATTTTGGTATTGATCAGAATGGGAGGGACAGGCTGATAGCGCCAAATTCATCGCCATTTGTCTGGCCTTTATATTCGCGCGACCGGAAGACATGGGTGAAGGCGAGCCGCGCCGACTTGATGGTCAGGGCAACGCCTAGCTGTGCATCGGCGACAAGCGGTTCCTTGTCCACGCTGCGGCTGTCGGCCCAGGTGTTTCCGTCCAGGAAAATATTTCGCGCCACGGCTCGCGCATCCAGCCCGGCGAAGAAATAGAGGCCGATATCATCCTGCTGCTCAAAAAAGCCGGAGCCGGGAAGGCCGGGCTGAATACGCGGCGGGCCATAATCGTTGGGCAGATTCCAGCCAAAGCGCAGTGTCGCGCCGGCATTGGCGTAAGTGTAGATATTACCAAGCGCTCCGCCGATATGCGGCGTGGCGTCAATTGAAAATCCGTTGATTTCCGTCGAGACAAGCGCCCGCCAACTCCGTTGATAAGTCAGGACCAACCCCGGCTCATTTTTAAGCTGGTAATTCCAGCCTTGCGGATCCGGGGAGTGAACAACCTCATGAACATATTCCTGAGTTTGCTCCGCGAGGGACGCAGGACCAACGATACCGAGCTGCAGTTGCAGTTGATCAAGCTGCGTCTCTCCTGTCTCGACAACTATGCCGACCGCGCCGTAAAGCCAACCCGCATAAGGGCGTTCATTGAGGGGCGGGTTCTGGTCCGAGATATCATTCGGTGTGTACATATTCTGGCCGACGGCGTAGCTCGACCGGACTTTGCCATTCTCCGGGAAGAAGGGGAGAAGCCGCGCCGCCTTCAGCGCCCATTGCGGGGCATAATCCGGCTCTGACATCCAGGCAAGCTGAATACCGTTTGTATAGTCCCTGTCGAGCCCGAAGAACAAATCATTCTCAAGGACGAGGGTAAAGGTGCCGGAATCCTCTGTCTCTGCCTCCGCCGCCTCATTGGCAAACGCCTGCGTGGCTGACGAGGACAGCAAGGCAAGGGCGGCTATGGCGGTTCGAAGCGATTTCATCCGCAGGCTTTATCCGTAGATAATGGTGAGAATTTGTCCATATAGGTGCGATTTTGTAGCGGAGGGCCTTTGATTTGTCACGTGAAGAGATAAGGGCAGGTTATTTTGATCGTTTTGCTGAGAGAGATTAGCCTATACTGATGGCAAAAGAGCAGGGCGGCGAAGATCACCAAATAACAAGCAACGCAAAAAAAGACCGGAGGAACAGGGAATGGCTCAACTCACACTCGATCGGCAGGGTAACATCGGTATCATCCGTTTCAGCAATCCGCCTCAGGGCTATATGGATGGGGAAACGGAAGGCGAGCTTGAGGTGGCGCTGACGGAGGTGGAGGGAGATCCCGAGATACGGGTAGTTGTCCTTACCGGCGCAGACGAAGATGTCTTTATCCGCCACTATGATGTAGGGGTGCTGTATGAGCGAAGTAAGGCAATGGCGGCGCGTGGCCTTACCTTCGATCCCGCCCGTCCAGTGCCGGAATCCCTGATCCATAAATGCTATCGGCGTATTGAGGCCATGGGCAAGCCTTTTATTGCGGCCATCAATGGCTCGGCGATGGGCGGCGGATTCGAGCTCGCGCTCGCCTGTGATATCCGGATTGTGAAGGACGGCCCCTATGACCTGGGATTGCCGGAGGTTAATCTTGGCATTTTGCCAGGTGCAGGCGGCACCCAAAGGCTGACGCGGCTTGTCGGCAAGGCGAAAGCATTGGAGTTGATGCTGCTCGGGCGGACTGTGAGCCCGCGGGAAGCATTGGAACTCGGTCTTGCCAGCTTCTGCGTGGAGGGGGACGTTCTTGAAGAAGCGCTGGAGGTCGCATCGCTTTTGGCATCTCGCTCTCCCCGCGCGATCAGCCATATAAAGGATTTGATCCAAGGGATAGATGATCGGCCGGTCGAAGATGGTTTTGCAAGGGAGAGAACGCTTTTTTGCGACCTGATGGTCGATGAACGGGGGCTGGAGGAAATGGGTAAAATGGCAGCGGGAAAGCGCGATATTCGCGATCCGGCGCTTGCCCGGTTTAAAAGAAATTGAGACGGGCCGGCACAATAAGCTAAGCTGCGCCGAGAAATATAAAAACTAAGGCTACGTCAGTATGGGAGATGACGATGGATTTGGGTCAATTCAACCGCGATTATATATCTGCGGCAAAGGATTATCGCGTTGATATTCCAGATGATTTTAATTTTGCTTATGACATAATCGACAAGCGGGGAGAGGGTAAGGATGGCGTTGCCGTCATTGCCGTGTCCCGGGATGGAGAAACGGTCCGGGAGATTACCTACTCGGACTATGCAGAGCAGTCGGCACGCCTCGCCAATGCCTTTTTATCCCTTGGCATTACAAAAGGGGATTTCGGTTGTCTGGTGATTGGCCGGATACCCGAGTGGTATACGGTCCTGTTTGCCTGCATGAAGGTCGGAGCCATCTCGATGCCGGGAACGAACTTGCTGACCGCAAAGGATATTGCCTATCGGGTTCAAAAATCCAAGGCGCGCTTCGTAATTGTCACGCCGGAGCATTGCGAGAAGGTGGATTCGGTGCGGGATGAATGCCCGACCCTTGAACATTTCATCGTTGTGGGCGGCACGCATCCGGGTTGGCTGTCATTCGATGAGCTGGTTGCGAATGCGGCACCAACGCTTGATCGTAAGGATGCGCCTCCGACGGCTGCCTCTGATATGATGATGGCCTATTTCACATCCGGCACAACGTCCATGCCAAAAATGGTGCCGCGCGATTTTGGCTATGCGCTGGCACATGTGGCAACGGCGCTCTTCTGGATGGATTTGAAAGAGGGCGATGTTCATTGGACGTTGACCGATACTGGCTGGGCGAAGGCGGCATGGGGCCTGCTGTTCCCGCCGTTGCTGGCGGGCGCAAAAGTCGTTCTCTATGATGGGGAAGGGGCGTTTGATGTAGATTTTCACCTGAGCATGATCGAACAGCTTGGGGTTTCAACATTTTGTGCGCCACCGACCGTCTATCGTCTGTTCGCGCAGCATGATCTAAGTGGAAGCAACCTTTCCTCCCTGCGCCGTTCTTTGGGCGCCGGGGAGCCGCTTAACCCGGAAGTTATCCGTTACTGGCAGAAACATACCGGCAATGTTATCGCCGACGGTTATGGCCAGACGGAAACCATCAATATCGTTGGTAATTTTCCGGGAATGGAGCCGAGGTTTGGCTCTATGGGCAAGCCGGTTCCGGGATTTGATATCGATATCATCGATGATGACGGCAATCGCCAGCCGGATGGGGAGGTTGGCCATATTGCAATCCGGGCGGATAAAGGCAACTGGCCGCCGGGCCTGTTCGATGGCTATTACACGGGCGGTGAACCGGATACGGGATCATTCCGTCATGGCTGGTATTTTACCGGAGACACCGCAAAACGTGACGCGGATGGCTATATCTGGTTTGAAGGTCGGGCGGATGACCTGATCAGCTCCGGCGCCTACCGGATCAGTCCGTTCGAGGTGGAAAGCGCGCTCCTCGAACATCCTGAAGTCGTTGAGAGTGCCGTGATCGGTATTCCTGATGAAACACGCGGTCAATTGGTCAAGGCCTATATCATCCTGAAGAACCCGGAAAAGGGAGGGCCGAACCTTGTGACCGATATTCAGGATTTTTGCAAGAACCTGACCGCTCCCTATAAATACCCCCGGCAGATCGAGTTTGTGGACAGCCTGCCGAAGACTATCTCGGGCAAGATCCGCCGGGTGGAGCTTCGCGAAGAAAATTGAGGGAATTCAGGGTGGCGCAGGTTATTCCCGCGCCATCTCCGCCTTGCCAACTCCCTCTCCATCAAGGGTTTGGGTATCCATATGGACCGTTACCTTGCGCAGGAACCCGTCAAACTCGAACGGCGATGCATAATCACCAACCGGGTTGCCGCGATCCCGCCCGATGTCCAGCCCGGACCAGGATATCAGCATGAAGAAGCCGAGATGGCTCTCGACTGATCCGGCATCCTCCCCATCGATGGTGAGCGTATAACGGCTCTGGCCCATACCCTTGCCCATGCGTGGCTTCTCTTCTTTTGTCAGGCGCTCAACCCGGAGGCCGAGAAGATGACGACCGGGCGCAACTTTCTTGCCCGATGTGACAACCACATGCTCGCCGCCGATATTCAGGTCATGCACCAGATAACCATCTTTCATGAACAAGCTGTAGCCTGAGGTCGTATCTCCATGGGCGATCAGGACGCCGTTGCTGGCTTCGTTCAGAATATCCGCGTCCGCTTCAATACGGTAATTGCGGCTGCGGAGGTCCGGTGCCACATCAGAAGGGATATGGCCGACACCGCGATGGAAAATCGCGATGTTCCGGTCTCCCTGTAATCGTTCGGCATTTTCTGCAAAACGCGGCGCAAAGCGGTCATCCAGAGGCAGAACCTGGTTGTTTCTGGCTTCTTCCCACCAGCTTTCGATCATTTTTTCCAGGCGCTCCGGGTGTTCTGTTGCGAGGTCTTTACTTTCGGAGAAGTCTTCGTTGAGGTTATAGAGCTCCCACTGGTCATTTTCGAACGGTGTTCCCATGGGATGAAAGGCCACGGCTTTCCAGCCATCCTGCCAGATGCCGCGATGACCGAACATCTCAAAATATTGCGGTTTATCTCGGGATGGAGCCTCCGATTTTAACAGGCTATCCTTGAAGCTCTGCCCTTCAATCGGTTGCTGCTTAACGCCATTGATGGATTCCGGCGGTTCGATATCCAGAATATCAAGGAGGGTTGGTACTACGTCGGAGCAATGGGCAAATTGATGCCGCAACTCTCCGCGTGCAGGAAGGCCCTTCGGCCAACTGATAATCAACGGATCACGGATGCCGCCGCCATGGGTATTCTGCTTGTAGCGTTTCAGCGGGGAATTTGCCGCCATGGCCCAGCCATGGGGGAAGTTGGTGTGGGTATCGGGTCCGCCGATATCCTCGATCCGCGCGAGTTTTTCTTCCATCGGCTCGGGGCGAAGGTTAAACGGGCCCATGGCATTGACCAGCCCGTTTCGGCCGCCTTCCTGGCTTGCGCCATTATCGGAAAGGACAAGGATCAAGGTGTTGTCCATCTGACCGGTTTCTTCGAGAAAGTCGATCAGTCGAGTGATATGCCTGTCGGTGTGGTCCAGCATGCCGGCATAGGCGGATTGCAGCCGGGTATAGAGGCGCTGCTCATCCTTCGTATGCTCTTCCCACGCCTTGACGCCGTCATTGCGGGGGGGCATTTGAGTATCTTCCGGGACGATCCCGAGTTCTTTCTGGCGGGCGAGACGTTGTTCGCGCTCCTTGTCCCAGCCACCTTCAAACATCGGATCATAGCTTTTGATAATGTCCTTTGGGGCCTGATGGGGGGCATGGCAGGCCGCGAAGGCGCACCAGAGGAGCCAGGGCGTTTCTTCTGCTCCCGCCTGATGATCGGCGAGCATGCGGATAGACTGATCCACAAGATCCTCTGTCAGGTGATAGCCGCTTGCATAGTCGCCCGGCGGATCGATATGGCCATTATCGCGCACTAACTCCGGGGCATACTGGTCGGTCTCCGCATCCAAAAAACCATAGAAGCGGTCAAATCCCCGGCTCAAGGGCCAGCCATCGAAAGGACCCGTCGGTCCGCTTTCATTGAGAGGGTTTACATGCCATTTGCCGATCATATAGTTGCGATAGCCGTTCGGGCGCAGCATCTCAGCGAGAGTTCCTGCCGATTTCGCAATCTTGCCGCGATAGCCGGGATATCCGCTGTCGAAATTGGCAAGGCACCCGACACCAACGGAATGATGGTTTCGCCCAGTGAGCAAGGCTGCCCGGGTGGTCGAGCACATGGCCGTCGTATGAAAACCGGTATAACGGATGCCTTTTTCGGCAAGTTTGTCGATGGTCGGCGTTTTGATAGGGGAGCCATAACAGCCGAAATCAGAAAAGCCCACATCATCAAAAAGAACCACAAGAATGTTCGGTGCATCCTTCGGTGCCTTAACCGGGTCCGGCCAAAAAGGTTTATACTCGTCCATTGAACTACTCCCTCTCGCTTTGCGCGTTATTGATTTTTGGTTTGTCCGTGTGGTCCGATGTTAAATCCGCACGGTGCCCGTCTTGCCAATTCGATCAAAGGTCTTCCGGGCAATATTAAGCTGATGGATCTGGCTGGTGCCTTCATAGAGCCGGAACAATCGAACATCGCGGTAGAACCGCTCAATGCTGCTGTAATCCGCGACATAGCCGGAGCCGCCAAATATCTGCACCGCCCGGTCGGCGATCCGGCCGCACATTTCGGTTGCAAAATATTTGCACATGGAAGCTTCCAGAGTGATATCGATCCCTTCGTCACGTTTACGGGCCGTATCAAGGATCAGGGTCCGCGCCGCTGCAACATCCACATGACTGTCGGCAATCATGGCCTGGATCAGCTGAAAATCGCCGATGGGATGACCAAACTGTTTTCTTTCCTGGGAATATTTCGCCGCATCGTCCAGCATCCGCATGGCCGGGCCGGTGCTGAGCGCGGAAAGGTGAATACGCTGCTTGTTGAGCGCCTTCATTGCTGTCTTGAAGCCAACACCCTCTTCGCCGCCAAGTAATCGGTCCGGGGTGATTTCGCAATTTTCGAAATGAACTTCCGAGACGGGGGAGCCGGACTGCCCCATCATTTTATAGGCCGGGCCAACGGTAAGGCCAGGAGTGTCCTTATCGACCAGAAAGGCGCTGATACCGCGATGGCTGTCGTCGTCAGGATCAGTCCGTGCGAAAACCGTGAACAGGTCAGAAATCGGCGCATTGGTGATGAATGCTTTTGAGCCGTTCATCACATAGTGATTACCCTTTTTGACAGCGGTTGTGGTTAGCGCTGTCGCCTGTGACCCCGCTTCCCGTTCGGTCAGGGCGAAGCAGCCGACAATCTCGCCAGCGGCCAGCTTGGGCAGATACTTCCGTTTTTGTTCCTCGGTGCCGTCAACGATAAGGGATTCGCTGCCGATCCCGGTATTCGAGCCAACGCGCGCGCGATAGGCAACCGAGCAGTAGGAGAGTTCGAACGCCATCAGCACCAGCTCTTCCGTGGTCAGGCCAAGTCCGCCATATTCCTCCGGGATGGCCCAGGCGAAGTATCCACGGGCCTGCATATCGTCGACAAGATCCTGCGGCACTTCATTGAGTTCAGCGACGCGATCCTCGTTCGGGATGGCAACTTTTTCGACCCAGTCGCGAACTTCCATGCGTTGTTTTTCTAGTTCTTCTTTATCGCGAATCATGTGCTTGTCTCTTTTGAATAAGATGGTGATGGTAGAGGACTGGTTAGCTAGCCAGAAGATCACTCATGCTGGATAACGCTGCGTTACTTTCTGAAACGAGCCGCTGCACAATTTCTTCGACGGTCATGAGTTCATTGAACCATGCAATGCTCTGGCCGGTTGCCTCATAGATCAGCGGTTCAATCTCATGCTCATCTATGCCGGCAATAATGTCTGCCGTCAGAACCTGTTGATATGGCATTTTGAGTGGTTTTGGCGCATCCGGTTGATCCCATTCTTCTGACCAGGCGGACTTGATAAGTCGGCAGGACTTTCCGCTATGGCTGAGGGAAATGGTGGTGTCCAGACTGTTCGCTTTGAGCAGCTTGTTCAAAAGCGCATCACAAAGCGCATGTTCCTTGGAGGCGAGCCACGCCGTGCCGAGCCACACCCCTTGCGCCCCCAGCCCGAAGGAGGCCGCGATATGTCGGCCATGACCCACGCCACCGGCGGCGAGGACGGGAATGTCTCCCGCTACGTCAACAACCTGCGGGACGAGGGAGAACGTTCCGATCGGTCCGGTGTGGCCACCTGCGTCATAGCCTTGCGCGACGATAACATCGACGCCCGCTGCCTTTGCCTTTTCCGCATGGCGCGGCGCACCGACAAGGGAGAAGGTGATCTTGCCGTAGTCCTTGGCCTGGCTGATCATTTCCGCGGGCATACCGACGGCGGAGGCAAAGCTGTGGGCATCTGATTCAAGGGTTGCCGCGAGCTGTTCTTCAAATAGCTGTTGGGAGCGGATTTGGGAGGAAAAGAAGGTCGGTTTCGTTGCCTTTGGGACGTTGTATTTTTTTGTCAGATCACGGATAAATTGCTGATGCTCTTCCGGCAGGTTCAATTTCGTGCCGTCGCGATCGGTATCATCGCCGACAGTAGTTGGCAACATCAGGTCAATGCCGAAGGGCAGGTCGCCAAGTTCTTCTTTCATGACCCGGGCGACTTCAGTAATTTCGTCCGGCATACTGCGGGCGGCGCCGAAAACCGGATATCCTCCTGCTTTGCCCAGGGCCACCATGACATCGACGTTGTGGGCCAGGCCGAAAATCGGGTAACGAATGCCCATCTTCTTAGCAATAGGGGAGGTTAAAGCCATGACCTTTTCCTTCTTCTTGTATTTTTTTTATCAGGTGCCAAAAATATTGAACTGGCGCAGGTTTTCAGCAGCAACTGCGAGGCGCGGCGCCAGATCGTTTTCAATTTCCTCCCGACGTGCGCGATAGGCGGGAATGCCACAGGAAAGGGTGACCTCAAGTCCGTCCGAAGTCCGACCAACCGGCGCGGACATTGCGTAAATGGTTTCCCGCCATTCACCGTATGAGGTGCAGAAGCCATGTTTGTGACAATTTTCAATGGCGCTGTTTATTCTCTCCTCGCAGCGTTCAATGGCGCCGGGGTAGGCGCTTTCAACTTCGAGATATTTTTCGGCCCGTTCTTCGTCCGAAAGCAACGACAGCAAAGACCGGCCGGTTGCGGAATCAGCTACCGGAACGGTCATGCCCATTTCCGGGACATGAGGGAAATTAGTAATGTCGCCGATGGTTTGGATATAAACCGCATCGCCCCCGTTAAAGACGGCAAGAGACACGTTACCTTTTGAGAAGTCGGCATAATCCTGCATCAGATTGATCGCTTGTCGTCTCCATTTCATATGGGAGAGAATAGGATAGGATAGTGCGAGAAGGCCGGGGGCGAGCTTAAAGCCTCCATTGGGGTCACGCCGAAGATAATGTAATGCAATCAATGTCTTGCAAAGCCGCGATACCGTTGCCTTGTTAATACCGATCCGCGCTGCTATCTGAGCATTCGTAAGCGTTTGATCGCCACTGAGAAAGCAAGCGAGGATATCCAGCCCCCGGATCAGGGTAGTTGAAAGTGAAGTATCGCCATCGACCATTTCATCCAAGGGAATATGGCGCCTTTCGACGCGATCGATAAGATTAGTATGCTCACTGCTCATATAATACCTCGTTCACGATAGGCGTCGATTTCCACTTTGGTGAGCCCGAGAAGCCGTTCGAAAATGGCATCATTATCGGCACCAAGGTCTTTCGCTGTCCATTTGACTTTCCCCGGGTTTTGGGAAAATTTGGGAACCACATTCTGCAGCCGGACGGAGCCAAAATCTTCATCCGGAACAGAAGTGATTGCCTCGCGGGCCTGATACTGCGGATCGTTGAAGATTTGCTCGACCGAATAGATCGGCGCGATGGTACCCTTGGCCTTGGAAAAGGCACTCAGTACCTCATCAAGGGTATGGGAAGAGATAAAGCTGCCGAAGATCTTGTCAAGTTCCTCTGCATTCTCCACCCGCAGGCCATTGTTCGCAAAGCGCGGGTCATCAACAAGTTCGGGCCGTCCAACTGCCGTGGCGTTTCCTTTAAAGGTGGTATTGGTGCTCCCTGCGAGAGACACATATTTCTTGTCGCTTGTAAGGTAAACGTCGGAGGGTGCCGAGTATTGATTGCGGTTGCCACTTCGTCCGCGCACGACGCCAAGCTGATCATATTCGATGGCAAGGAAGTCAAGCAGGCGGAAAGTGGCTTCCGTGAGCGAGAGGTCAATCTCTTCGCCCATGGCTGTTTCATCGTCTCTTACCTTATGTACAGCGGCCAGAATGGACATCGCGCCGAACACGCCGCCAAAGGCATCAGAAATCGGGTAGCCTGTATGAACGGGGGGTCGATCCACATCCCCGGTGATATGGGTGAGGCCGCCCATGGCCTCAAAAATACGCGCAAATCCCGGCTGGTCGATATAGGGGCCGGTTTGGCCAAACGCAGTTGTCCGCAGAACTACAAGCTTTGGGTTCGCCTTCCAGAGTTTCTCTATATCAAGGCCCCAGCGGTCAAGAGTGCCGGGTTTGAAGTTTTCAATCAGGACATCAAATTCCGGCAGTATCTCCAGGAGCAGTTCCGCGCCTTCCTTCTTTCGAAGATCCAGGGTGCCGAATTGTTTGCCGCGGTTCGCAGCCTTCCACCAGAGCGACTTGCCATCCTTGAAGGGAGGGAAACCACGCATGCCGTCGCCGACTCCTGGCAGTTCCAACTTGACGACATCTGCGCCCATGTCCGCAAGCAAAGTGCCCGCAAAAGGCGCGGCGATAATCGTGGCAATGTCAAGAATACGCAGGCCGGTAAGAGGGCCGGTTGAGCTTTTGTCTGTCATGTTAACTTTCGAGTGTTGTTTTTATTTTTGTAGTTATTGACATCATTTGTTACTATATATAAAACACTACCGTCAAACATAAAAATAATTAAAACGACAGGGACGATGGATTTTAACTTAAGCCCGAAAGCTGATGACATCAGGCTGCGTGCAGAAGGCTTCTTTTCGCAAGAAGTTTTGCCGCGCCATCGCGAGTGGGTTCAGACAGTTTGTCATGAGCGTAAGCCTGCGCATTTTATCAAGAAAATTCAGGATAAGGCGAAAGAGCAGGGACTCTGGAACCTTGCTTTGCCACAGCTTGCGGATGACGAGCCGGGAACAAAATTGACCAATCTCGAATTTGCCCCGATTGCCGAGATTCTGGGTCGGTTGCCATGGGGATCTCAGGTCTTTAACTGTCATGCACCAGAAGTGCCCAATATGGCGATGCTGCAGGCGCTGGCGACACCGGAGCAGAAAGAGAAATGGCTGCGCCCTTTGCTCAATGGGGAGACCCGGTCTTCTTTCGCCATGACAGAGCCGGATGTGGCCTCGTCGGATGCAACGAATATCGCGACTAAAATTCACGAAGAAGGGGATGAACTGGTCCTGAACGGCCGTAAATGGTTTGCGACCGGGGGGGCACATCCAGATTGTTCCTTCCTGATCGTCATGGGAATTTCCGATCCCGATGCGGGCCGGACAGGACAGCATAGCATGGTGATCGTTCCGATTGGAACGCCCGGTCTTACCTTGGTACGCGAGTTACGCTTTATGGGCTGGGAAGACTTCGTGGCCCCCATCGGTGAGTTTGAGCTGAAAGATGTCCGTGTCCCGAAATCCAACCTGCTGGGTGAGCGGGGGCAAGGCTTCAAGGGCGCGCAGGTCAGGCTTGGCCCGGCGCGTATCCACCATTCCATGCGCTGCATTGGCATGGCCGAAATGGTTCTTGCGCAGATGGTTGCTAGGGCGCATGAGCGGAAAACTTTCGGTCGCCCGATTGTCGAGTATGATACGGTTCAGAAATGGATTGCCGAGGCCCGCATTGATATCGATCTAAACCGCCTGTTTATCCATAAAGCAGCTTGGCTGCTTGATACCAGCCCGGACAAGAATACTTGGCGGATTGTGTCTCAAGTAAAGGTGTCCGTACCGCGTATGCTACAAAAAGTGACCGATCGAGCGGTCCAGCTATTTGGCGCCATGGGGGGGACGGATGATACATTAATCCACCATGCCCATTCTTACGCCCGCTGGTTCCGTATCGGGGATGGCCCGGATGAAGTGCATCTGAGACAAATTTTCAAAACCGAGCCGGTCCCGGAATGGACCATCGCGGATTGCCCCTATATTGCACCGGGTGGATTTTAGGAAAAAGAGGAGAGTCTTTGTGAGCATGAGTTTCAAATCCCTCATTTCCTGGGGAGTCGCACTGGTGGGGGTTGTTCTCGCATTACAGGCAATTTATGTCGCCATTTCAGGCAGTTGGGACATTACATACGGTCGGTCATGGATCCTTTGTGGTGCCGTGGTCATTGCTTTGCTGGGTAATCCACTTGCAGGGCGGGTCGCGGATAGTAACGCGGTGATGGGCCGACTTCCAGTTTGGATGCTGTGGGGGATCGACTTAATCCTGGTTGCCGTTTTTGTTTACGGCACATTGAAATTCATAGACATACAAATCCTCATTGAGGAAACCATATTCGAATATGAGTCTATAGATATCTGGGCGGCTTTCGCAGCCGTTATTGTGCTGTTAGAGGCAACCCGACGCCTGTTTGGCCTGCCGATTGTCATTATCGCGTCACTCGGGATCCTTTACTGCCTTTACGGCCAATATCTGCCGGGCTTCCTTAATCATTCCGGCTTTAGTCTTAATCGGTCCATGCAGACGATCTGGTATAGCTTCCAGGGGGTCTTTGGGTTGCCGATGGGGGTTGTCCTACAGGTGGTGCTGATCTTCGTGGTCTTCGGGGTTATTCTGGAAAGCACGGGCGCGAGTGATGCCCTTATCCGTGCATCCGTTGCTCTGACTGGGAAGACGAAGGGGGGGCCTGCGCATTCCGCCGTTGTCGCCAGTGCCGTGTTCGGCAGCATGTCCGGCAGCGTGACTGCGAATGTGGTGGGCACCGGATCCTTTACCATACCAATGATCAAACGCCGCGGATTTTCCGCGCCCATGGCCGGCGGCGTCGAGGCGGCTGCGTCAACCGGTGGCCAGATTGTTCCGCCCGTTATGGGGGCGGCCGCATTCCTGATGGCGGACCTGACCGGTGAAGCCTATACGACGATCTGTATTGCGGCTCTTATTCCGGCGCTGTTCTATTATGGCTCGTTGTTTGCCTCCATCTCCATTCAGGCCGGTGCCGATGGTATTGAGCCGTTACCGGAATCCGAACGCCCCCCATTGAACAGTAAAGATCTGATCGCGTGCCTGATGTTTGTCATCCCCATCGCCATCATTGTTTTTGTACTGGTGATGGGACGCTCCCCGGCTCTTGCGGGGTTCTGGGCGATTGTAGCCGCCGTCATCATGGGTGTTTTTAACAAGAAAAACCGGGAAAACCCCTCGGTTATCTGGACGGCATTGGTGAAAGCGGGTCGATCCTGCGCCTGGATTATCGTCGCCGTCGGGTGTATCGGTGTCATAATTGGTGTTCTGAACCTGACAGGGCTGGGAATTTCTTTCGCCTCGGTGGTTGCGGAGTTTAGTGAGTTTTCATTGCTCGCGGCCTTGGTCACGACAGCGTTGGCGGCGCTTGTTCTGGGGATGGGCATGCCGACCTTGCCGGCTTATCTGATTATTATCCTGGTCCTGGGGCCGGTCATGCAAAGAATGGGTGCCGAGCTTCTGGCGACGCATATGTTCGTCTTTTATTTTGGCGTTCTGTCCGCCATCACGCCGCCGGTCGCTATCGGTGCCTTTGCCGCGGCGCCCATCGCCAACGCTCATCCGTTTACAACGGCTGTCTATGCGGTGCGGCTTGCTCTTGTTGGCTTTATCATTCCGTTTATCTTCATTTATGAGCCGTCGTTATTGCTGGTTGGCACATTCGACCTGATGAGTTTTGTGCGGGTATCTATCTGTCTGGCCTTGGCAATCTGGCTCATAAATACGGCGCTGATTGGGTATGAACGGCAAGAGTTGGGGGCACCGGAACGAATATTGCGGGGGCTTTCGGGTGCAGGATTGCTTATCCAGATACCAACCTTGCAGATTGCCTTCCTGGTAATCGGACTGTCGTTGATTACCTTCGGAACCCTCCGGTCTCGTCGTAAATTGCAGAGTTGAAAGTGTTATCGTTAATCTAAAAAAGAAAAGGGAGAGAGTAATGAAAAGAAGAAACTTGCTTAAATCAATGGGGGTGGCCACCCTCGGACTAGTGGCGACACTATCGATGTCGCAAACCGCCAGCGCAGCAGAGTCGTTTAAAATGGCATCTCTTGGCGCGGCAAACTCGACAACGACATTCTCTATTGCGGCGATTGAAATCCTGAAAAAAGCCTATGGCTATAAAATTCAGCTTCAAACCGGTGCACCGGCGACACGTCAGGCTGTTGATGCAGCCAAGAAAGATCTTGATCTGTTTGTGACTGCTGTCTCGATCAACCATTTCATGAAGAATGGCACCAGAATGTATGCCAAGATGGCGGACTCGAAAGAGCTTTTCAGCGATCTTCGTGGCATTCTGAACTACCCGATCGGGCCGTACCATGCAGTTGTCTGGGCAGATTCCGGTATTAAGTCGCTCGCAGATTTAAAGGGGAAGCGCGTCTTTACTGGCCCTCCTTCGGGCGCCGCACGGACCGTCTCTCAGCAGATCATTAAAGGTTCAACCGGATATGAGCCGAAAAAGGATTACGAGGCCATCAACCTTGATTTTAACTCTGCTTTGCAGGCGTTCCAGGATAGACAGGTTGACGCCTATTTCGTTCCAACCTCTGTCCCGAGCCCGCAGATGGCTCAACTCTCGTCCATCGGCGAAATCCGGATTTTGGGCATTCCTGATTCAGCGCTCGATTCCGAAGAGATGAAAGCGGCTTCAAGCTTGCCGGGCCGGGAATTTATTACGCTAAAGAAAGGTACATACGAAAACCTCGTCAATGAAACCGACGTGCGTATGCTGAATTCAATCGTTGGCCTTGGCACGAACAAATGGATGAGCGAAGAAGACGCTTATAACATTACCAAGGCAATTTTAACGCATAATGCAGAACTTACTCAGGCGGCCGCCTGGATGAAGATCATCACCCCTGAGAATGCCTTGAGCCAGATGAATATGCCTCTGCATATCGGTGCGTATAAATACTACAAAGAAATCGGTATTGAAGTTCCGGAAGATATCATTCCGCCGGAAGCAAAGTAAGGTTTCTCCCAAGGATTGTGCCGATTTGCATTTAAATGCGGCGGCACAATCCATGCTTTTCCTGATGCTTGAAGGCTTAAGAAAGAAAATAAATGCGAGCCCTTATCTGTTCAGAGTTTGACGGACCGTCTTCCCTTCGCGTTGCGGAAGTTGATAGGCCGGAACCAGCCGCAGGCGAGGTATTAATTCAGGCGATTGCCGCCGGGATTAGCTTCGTCGATGTGCTGATGAGCAGAAACAAGCATCAGAACAAGCATGAGCCACCCTTTTCCACCGGCATGGAAGTTGTCGGCACGATCGCGGCGCTGGGACCAGAAGTATCGGGTTTCAGTGTTGGCGATACGGTCGCGGCGCTGGTGTATGAGGGGGGACATGCAGAGTATGTCTGCGCCAAAGCATTTGAAGTGTTCGCGCTGCCCGAGGATTGCGATCCTGTGCAGACTGCGGCCGTCCTCTCGGTGGCGCTAACGTCCGAACTGGCGTTGGTCGAGAAGGGCCAGATACAGCCGGGTGAGACAGTGTTGATCTCCGGCGCGGCCGGAGGTGTGGGCCTTACCGGCGTCCAGCTTGCAAAATTTCATGGCGCTAGGGTGATCGCCGCCGTCAGTGATGCCGCGAAAGCCGAGGCTGCAAAGGCGGCGGGTGCCGATGCGGCGCTTATTTACGGGCCGGATTTGCGTGATCGCGTGAAAGAGGCCAATGAGGAACGGGATGTCGATATCGTCCTTGATCCGGTTGGCGGAGACTTCGCGGAAACCGCCGCCCATTGCCTCGACTGGGATGGCCGATACCTGATTATTGGCTTCGCAGGCGGAGGAATACCGAATTTCGCCGCCAACCGGCTTCTGGTCAAGAACCGCTCCGCTCATGGCATGGTGCTTGGCTATTACCGTTGGCACAAACCCGCGCGACTGGCCATCGCCGCAAAGGTGGTCTTTGAGGCCATTCAGAAGGGCGCTCTTAAAGTGCCGACGCAACCGCTTGAAGATCTAGCCGCCGTGCCAGACGCGCTTTCACGGATCGAAAACCGGACAATGATCGGCAAGGCGGTTGTTAAGCTGAACTAACCCCTGCTTGGCTCACACCGTCGATTGTAGTTTCTTTTCTTCGGGCTCTGCCGGTTCACCGGCAAACTCGATACCCTCATAGCCACTCTCTGCAACCGTTTTGAGGCGCGTCATATATTTAGGGGACCCGCCATTATAGACAAGATGCCGGACATGTCCGGCCTCATGCCCCTCAACATTGGAGTTGTAGCCGGTGAACCAGGATTTGGCTTTCCGCATCAGCATGATTTTATACATTGCGACGACTTCTGCCGTCCATTCCTCTTCTGCGGCCCTGGTCGCTTCTGCACGGGCGTATCCATGGTCGCGCATAAACTCCAGCAGCTCCATCAGCCAGTTGACGCCGGATTCAATGCCGCGCGGATAGTTTGTCGAGGCTGAGCCGCTTTGCGGGCCGTTTGGCATCAACAGGTTCGGGAAGCCATGTATCATCATCCCAAGAAACGTTGCAGGAGCCTCAAACCATTTGTCCTTTAGCTTGGCACCGCCAACCCCTTCGATATCGATATGGTCGAAGGCACCGGTCATTGCGTCAAATCCGGTGGAATAGATAATCACATCCAGATCATAGTCACGGGCCATTGTGCGAAGACCGGTTTCAATCACCCGTTCCAGCGGATTTTCCTGAATATTCACCAGATGGACACTGTCCTTGTTATATGCCTCAAAATAGTTGGTTTCGAGCGGGACCCGCTGAATACCGAAGCCATGATCCGTTGGTATCAACGTCTCCGCCGTCACCGGGTCTTTCACCCGCTGGCGGATGCGGTTCGCGATATAGTCGGAAAATTCCGCATTGGCTTTTTCATCCATGAAAATCTCGCGGAAATTGGAGAGCCATATCCCGAAGCCGGGCTCGTCATAAAGTTTGTCCCAGAGCGCCAGCCGTTCCTCGCGCGATACTTCATAGAAGGAGCGTGGATCGGGTCGATGCACGAAACCGCCCGGAGACTCGCTACAGGCCTTGAATATATCGTCATAGCGGGTGCGGATGTCGGCCATGTCGGCTTCGGAGAGTTCGCAGTTATTCAGCGGTGCGCTCCAGTTGGGGCGCCGCTGGAAAACATAAAGCTCGTCCGCTTGTTCCGCGATAACCGGAATGATCTGGATGGCCGTCGCACCGGTGCCGATGATGCCGACTTTCTTGCCCTTAAGGTCCATGCCCTCATGCGGCCAGTGATAGGTGTGAAAGGACGCGCCTTTGAAATCTTCCTTGCCGTCCAGCTTTGGCAATGTCGGCTGGGAAAGCAGGCCGACCGCCATAATCACAAACCGGCTGGTGAGAACACGACCGTCGCTCACCTGCAAGCGCCAGATAGAATTCTGGTCATCGAATTTCGCGGCCTCAACCTTGCAATTGAATTGCATATGGTTCCGCAGGTTGAACTTGTCCGCAACGAAATTGAGATAGCGCAGATTTTCCGGCTGGCTCGAAAACCGTTCTTTCCAATGCCATTCTTCCAGGACTTCTTTCGAGAAGGAATAGCCATAAGTATAGCTTTCTGAATCGAAGCGCGCGCCGGGATAGCGGTTGTTATACCAGGTCCCGCCGAGGTTATCGCTGCCCTCCAGCACGGTTGCGTTAATCCCAATATCAATGAGGCGCTTGATCTGATATATCCCGGCGACACCTGCGCCGATGACAATGACTTCATAATCCGTAGTGAGGCTCTGGACCATGTTTTGCTCCTGGTCTTGTTTATTATTTTCTCGCCGGATCGCAATTCAACGATAAGCAGTTCCTTATATTAAAGATCATTAGCTCTCTTGTCACAAGTAACTTTCTATGTGTTTCGCCATCCCATGGGGTTTATTGACAGTGACCAGGAGAGGCAGTACTCAGATAAGGAGGAGTTATTCCTAAGCTCCGTCGCCGAAAGAAGGACTAAAAATGAAGGCGCAAGATAATCAAGTTCCGCCAGAAGCGGAAAAATTTCTTCAATCTGCGGAGTTTGTCGACAGCAATTCGCGTGAAGTTCAGGATTTTACTGCAAGGGCGCTGGGCGGGCTGGCGGTAACAGCTTCCGACACAGAGAAAACCATTCGCCTGTTCGAGGCGGTGCGCGACGGTCTGAAATATGATCCTTACCGGGTCTCTTTGGAACCTAATGCCTACCGCGCCAGTACAATCGCAAAAGGGGCGGCGGGATACTGCGTGCCGAAGGCTATTTTGCTGACAGCCTGCTTGCGTGCCGCAGGAGTACCGGCGGCACTTGGGTTTGCGGACGTCCGCAATCATCTCAATACACCGAAGCTGACCGAGCTGATGGGGACGGATTTATTTATCTATCACGGCTATGTACAGGTCTGGCTGGAGGGGGAAAGCTATAAAATCACTCCGGCCTTCAATATGGAATTATGTGAGCGCTTCGGCGTGAAGCCGCTTGTGTTCGACGGAACCTCAGATGCGCTTTTTCATGAGTTCAATGAGCAGGACGAGCAGCATATGGAATATGTGAATGACCGGGGCTTGTTTCTGGACGTTCCTATAGACGGGTTCCTTCGCGATTTTCGCGCGGCCTATCCCAATATGGTTGCCCATATTGAAAGGGGCGAAAGTCCGAATACAAAGGATGCTTTCACCATAGAAGAACAATAATAATCCGAGGAGATATTGGGATCACCGATCGCTACGCCGCTTTTGACAAGCTGAAATTCGACTATCCCGCACCGCGCGTTCTCGGAATCACCTTCAACCGCCCGGAAACCTTCAATTCTGTCGAAGTGGAAACCCATACCCAGATGACGGATATCTGGCGGGAAGTTGATCAGCCTCGCATTGCTTTAATTCCTTATTTTCACTTAAGTTTATTGTTATTCTTCATTGCACTTGGCGTCGTGGCGACATAACGTTATTGCACTGGCTGAGGGACTGTCCAGTGATCTCACATATTGAGGAACATTCAATCCATGAACCTAAAGTGGGACAGCGGAAACGGGGGCAAACGCGGTAGCCGGAAATCAAAGGGCACGCGCGATACCATTCTTGCGGTTGCGGCACGGCAGTTTTGTGAAAAAGGATATGCCCGTACCACGCTCAAGGAGATTGCCGCCAGCGCAGGAATGGAAGCCGGTAGCCTCTATTATCATTTTGCCTCGAAGGAAGATCTGCTCGATGATGTCTTTGATCTCGGCTGTCGGCAAGTCATTGATGTTGTCTCCTCGGCATATAATGAGCAAGAAGCGCAGGGCTCGGATTTCCGGGGAATATTTGCTGCGATGGTCTATGCTCATCTGCACCAGATTCTGGGTGGCAGTGAATTTACAGCAGCCATCATGCGGAATTTCTCCATGCTATCGCCGGAAGCGCAGGTGCGACATCGGCGGGTTTTCGAGACTTATGAAAATCTATGGACAACGGCGTTTATCAACGCTCAGAAAAAGCATGAAATCAGATCGGATATAAGCGTGCTGACCCTTCAGCAGCTGATTATCGGGGCCCTTAACTGGACGACCGAATGGTTTGATCGGGATCGGTTTTCGGTTCGTGAATTTTCTGAAACAACCGTCAATCTTCTCCTCGATGGTATCCTTGGCCCTTCTTTTAAATGGAACGGGCGCGAGCCGGACGGCATGATGATTGAGCCGATGTCTCTAAACGTGGCTGGACGCTCCAAGGCGGCGCAGACCCGGCTGCATATTCTTCTGTCCGCCACGCGGGCGCTAAGAAAGAAGGGCTATGATGGTATTACGCTGCGGCATATTGCCGAAGCGGCAGGGATTGAGGCGGGCAGTATCTACTACCATTTTGCCTCGAAAGAGGAGATTATCGATGATGTGCTGTCACGGGGATTGAATGAAATCGTCGAGGGGGTTATCTATATTCTTGAGAATGAATCCGCGTTTTCCGATTATGCCAGCCGTCTCGCGTCCGCCATTCGCGCGCATATGCATTATTTATTCGTTCGCAATGATTTCGTCGCGATGAATATACGTATCTATGGCCAGCTGCCCGAGGACATGCGGGAAAAGCATCGGCCGATAAGGCAACAGTACTCCAACAGCTGGAGCCGAACATTGGTGCGGGCGCAGGAAAGCGGAGAGGTTCGGAGCGATCTAGATGTCCTTCAGATGCGGCAGCTAATGTTAGGCGCGCTTAACTGGAGTGCCAACTGGTTTCATCCGAATTGGGATGGAGAGGAGGCGTCGAAATCACTGGATGATCTGATCGGGAAGGTTCTGACGGTTTTCCTCGATGGGATTGCCTTGGATAAGCAGAATTAAAGTCACCCATAACATAAGATATATTCATAAAGTATTTGAATTAATTATGAAAATTATAGTTACTGGGATAGCTGTATTTCCAAACGCTCGCGGGGGGCAGGTTCCGGAAAACCATAGCGGTCCGCTCACCTTTGACACCAAATCTGTTCGCCAGAGAAGATGATATAGGTGCCTTGGCCGAATAAGTGTATTGGACCAGAACACCTTGCTGATTGAGCAGCGAGAAAATTTGCTCCAGAATTATAATTTTGTCCGCCTCCTTCACATTAAGCAGTGGCAGGCTGGAAATAACGACATCGAAATAAGAGCCAGATTCCGGTTGGATCAGGTCGGCAGTTGAGCGGGCATCCCCATTGATCACACGGATGCCAGGGAATTTTCCGGTAAGATAGGCCGCCAGTCGGTCATCACGCTCCAGCAGGCATAGCTTTTCACGTGAAGCACCTTCGGCCAGCAGAGCTTTGGTGATGGCCCCGGTTCCGGGACCGATCTCCAGAATTCTTTTGCCGGAAGGCTTCGCGGCCAAAGCCATCGCCCGGGCCAATGATTGACCACTCGGTACGACGGCGCCTATTTGCCGGGGATTGCGCAACAGGGCCAGGACAAAGGGTTGGTTCACTTAGCCGGGCCCTCCATATGACCGGATTGTGATCAGAAACTACACGCCGGTAGATGGCGAGCATGAGAATTAAATCATAAACTGCGATTTGTTGAAAGACCTTGATGCCGCGACCGGGTTTTGCGACATCAGAAAAGTCATAAAACAGGGATCCAGATACTGCTGAAACATGTCATAGTAACGGCAAAAGAAAAGGAGAGAAAAAATGGATTTGGGCCTTGAAGGGAAAAGCGCCATTGTCACCGGTGGATCAAAAGGAATCGGCGCAGCGGTCGCCCGGGCGCTGGCGGCAGAGGGCTGCGCGGTGCATCTGGTGGCGCGGACTGAGGAACAGCTGGTTAAAACCGTGGCGGACATTGCGAAGGAGACTGACGTTTCTGTAACTTACTCCGCTCTTGATCTGAGTGATAGCCGCAGTATCAGTACGCTGATAGAAGCAACGCCGCTTCCCGATATCCTGATCAATAACGCGGGCGCCATCCCGGCGGGCGATCTGTTGACTATTGATGAGGCCCGCTGGCGGGAGGCATGGGACCTCAAAGTGTTCGGTTATATCAATCTGTGTCGAGCCTATTATGCGCTAATGAAGGAACGTGGACATGGCGTAATCATCAATGTCACCGGTCTCGCGGGGGACCGCTTCGATGCGGGCTATGTTGCGGGCACAACCGGCAATGCCGGCCTTAATGCCTTCAGCAAGGCTGTTGGTGGCCGCAGCCTTAACGATGGCCTCCGGGTTCTGGCTGTCAGCCCCGGTGCCGTCGCAACGGACCGGATTGAGACCCTCATGCGGACCCGTGCGGAGAAGGAATTTGGCGACCCCGATCGCTGGCAGAGCTATCTGGGTAACCTGCCGGGTGGACGCGCGGCGACGGCGGAGGAAGTGGCCAATGTGGTGACCTTCATGGCCTCCGACCGGGCCAGTTTCATGAGCGGTTCTGTTGTGAATGTCGATGGCGGTCATGGCGGCAATATGGGTAGTTTCTCCTGATAAAAGTGCCGCCCAAAATTTAAAATTATTAAACTAGCATGATGGAAAAATGGTTCAGATAGAAAAACTGACGGGATTGATGGGCGCCGAAATTACGGGATTCGATATCACCGGGGGCATCACGGCGGACATGGCGAATTTCCTGCGCCATGCGCTGGCGGATCATCAGATGATCGCCCTTCGCGGCCTGCACCCGACGATCAAACAGCAGAAAGAGCTCACCGAAGTTTTCGGGCCTGTCATGAAGCTGCCCTATGTTGAGCCGATGCCGGAGGATGATGAGGTTATCGCGGTACTGAAAGAGGCGGATGAATGCAATAAGGGTGTTTTTGGCGGCGACTGGCATTCTGATTTCAGTTTTCTTGAAAATCCGCCTGCCGGGTCAATCCTGTCCGCGATCGAGGTTCCGAAAGTAGGCGGGGACACGGTCTGGGCGAGTCAGGTGTCCGCCTATGCCTCCTTGCCGGACAAGCTGAAAAAGATCGTTGACGGGCGCAAGGCGGTTCATATTGGCGCGCCCTATGGCGTGACGCATCAACCACCCGAAGAGGAGCGGGCGGGGGCCTCCATTCGTATGTCCCGGGGGGATCCAAAGGCTGACCGGGAAATATTACATCCGGCTGTGATAACCGAGCCGTTAAGCGGTCGCCGGTCGCTTTTTCTGAACCCCATCTATACAACCCGCTTTGAAGATATGAGCGAAGAAGAGAGCGCGCCGATCCTTGCCGACATATATAAGCACTGCACCCGCCCGGACTTTTCCTGCCGGTTTCGCTGGCGGGCCGGGGATGTGGCGATCTGGGACAATCGCACCTGTCTTCATTACGCCACCAATGATTATGATGGCGCTCGCAGGTTACTGTATCGCACGACGTTCAGCGCCGATCCGCCTGCCGCCTGACAGGCGTTCAGGCGGCTGCGCCGTTCCGGAGCAATTTGCCGGGAAGTGCAGCAGCCTTGGGGATTGAGGCCTGGTTTTCCTCTAGCAGTACCTGCCCGTTGACAATAACGGTTTTCATGCCGCTTGCAGGGGAGATCAGCCGGTCCGCGCCGGTAGGCAAATCATAAACACGTTCCAGCTTGCCCGCGGAGATGGTGGCCGGATCGAAGATGACCACATCAGCCAAAGCTCCTTCGGCAAGGAGGCCGCGATCCGTGATCCCAAACAACTCCGCTGGCTTCTGGGTCAGCATATGGATTGCCTGTTCCAGTTTAAGAGTATTTTTCTCGCGCACCCAATATCCCAGAAGATGGGTTGAGTAGCAGGCGTCACAGAGCTGGCTTGCATGGGCACCGGCATCGGAAAGCCCGAGAATGAGGTTATCATCTTGCAGGAGCTCGGCGACTTCCTCCTCATCATAATTGACAATGGGGAAGCGGAAGCGGGCGACGAAATCCGTCTCAAGCGAGAGATCGAGCACAAAGTCAATCGGGTCTTTCCCCTGACCTTCGGCGATTTCCCGAAGCGGCTGTTCCTCCCATTCGGGATTGCCAGGCGCCATGGAGATAACGCAGCGATCTATCCAGCCCGCTACGGCATTGCGCGCATCTGCCGCCGTATCCTCGCGGAACTGATTACGAAACTCAGGGTCGCGATAGATGGTCTTGCGGCCTTCGCGGTCGGCTTCCATGATCTGCTTAAAGAGGGGGCGCATCTCGAAGGGGAAGGGCTCGTTAAACTCGAAATCGAAATTGATGGGGCGGCAGGCGACCTGCGGATGAATTTTGACCCCGTCTTCCCGCAGCTTGCGCGTCGTTTCCTGGTGGCGGCGATGGGAGCCGGGGCCGGACATACCGGAGAGCAGCGCTGTCCAGGTGACAGGGATATCATGTTTCTGGGAGAGCAGGGCGAGCTGGTCATGGAACAGCGTCGGGCCAACCGTTGCCTGCACGATTTTTGCGCCGCCGAGACGCGCTGCAGCAACCAGCCGGTCCATCTCGATCATGTCGGCGAGACGGCTTGGCACTGGTTTGCCGCCATAGCCATGATGGGTTGTCGCTTGCGAGGTGGAAAAGCCGATCGCGCCGGCCTCCATCGCTTCGCGGACAATATCGGCCATACTGGCAACTTCCGCGTCATTGGCAGTACGTTCCACCGCATCCGGTCCCATGACGTAGGTTCGGATTGGGGTATGTCCGGCAAAAACCGCGAGGTTGATGGCTGTTCCGCGCGCTTCAATCGCGTCCATATATTCGGGGAAGCTCTCGAAGGGCCAATCACTTCCGAGGCCTTCGGCGAGGGCGTCATAGGACATCCCCTCGACCTTCTCAAGTGTTCGCATGATGCTGGTGCGATGCTCGGGCCGGGTCGGGGCAACCCCAAAGCCGCAGTTGCCGATCACCGCCGTGGTCACGCCGTGCCAGGGGGAGATGGAGAGCATCCGGTCCCAGATAACCTGCGCATCATAGTGGGTATGGATATCGACGAAACCGGGGGAGATCACCAACCCGGTGGCATCAATTTCGCGTACCGCGTCACCGTCAACTTCGCCGACAGAGACGATCTTGCCGTCTTTAATACCCACATCGCCGACATAGCCGGAGGCTCCCGTCCCGTCGATGATTGTCCCATTCGTGATTTTCAGATCGAGTGACATCTTTTTCTCCCTCTCGCGGCGGGGCGTCTCGTGCGCCCATTACCTTTCTGTTGCGACGTAAGTCGCCGCAGCTTAGTTGTTGTTAGGTCGGCCGGGTTGTTAGCCAGGGCCAGAGATCATCGGCCTCCAGGTTTAGGATATGCCCGCCGATCCAATCGGCCCAATAGCTGTCCGAACCGAATTCATCCCGCCAGGACCAGAGCCGCCGCGTGCGGAAATGCAGATCATGTTCATAGGTGAAGCCGATGGCGCCATGAATCTGATGCGCGTGGGAGGTGACAACGCCTGCCGCTTCGCTGATCCGTGTCTTGGCGGCGGCAATTTCGAACGTGCTGTCGATATCTCCGTCCACGGCGAGATCGGCCGCCTGAAATGCGCCAAGGGCCGCGGCACCGGACGCCGCCGCATGTCCCGCCATCTCCGCCATATTCTGCTGGATCGCCTGAAACTTGCCGAGCGGTCGCCCGAATTGCACCCGGTCATTGGCATATTGCACGCTCGCTTCCAGCACCCATTCAATAGCCCCCGCCATCTGGGACGCGCGCATCATCGCGCCGAGCGCGAAGACGGACTGCACCGTCATTCCGGACGGGAGCTTGCCACTTTCAACAGGGGTTGCGTTGCTGAAATCAAGCGTATCACGCGGTTCGGCGGCGATATTCTGATTTTCACCGAGCGCATAGTCGCCCGCCTTGACGAGGACGATGCCATCATCCGTGACCACGGCAACATGATCGGCCTTGCGGCCCCAGGGTACCCGCGTTGCTGTTCCCGAGACCTTGCCATCCTTCAACTGGATCGCTTCACCGTCACGAACGGGGGCAAAGACGGTGATACCGTCAGGCGGCGCTATCCCCGCGCTTGCGAGGACGTAATTCGCGAGGATTTGCTCGACAATGGGAAGCGGGACCGCATGACGGCCAACGGCGCGGGCAATAACTTCCGCATCGGCGAACTGCCCGCTGACGCCGCCCATATCTTCTGGGACGAGGACGTGCAAAAGGCCGTTTTCGGCGATAGCTTCCAGCAATGCATCAGGGAAAACTCCCTCTTCCGCCTGCTCTCTCGAATTCTTTGTAACCTGGTCGGAGAAAAGTTTCTCGACCGTATCGGCCATAATTTGACGGAGTTCATTCATCGTAAGCCGAGCCCCCGTGCAATAATGCCGCGTAAAATCTCTCGCGTGCCACCCCGGAGGGAGAAGGAGACGGCGGCTTGTGTGATATAGGCGCGCACCTGCTCAAAATCAGTTGTGGCGGTTATGCTGGCCTCAGTTCTGGCGAAACGATGTGCAATTTCGGGCATATCCTGTTCATAGATTGCGCCAAGATCCTTGACGACGGAGGCCTCCAGCGCCGGATTGGAGCGAGATTCAAGCTTTCCGGCAACGGAGATCGACATCCGGCGCAGCGTCGCGAGATGTGCGATTAGTCGGCCAATCTGTTCCTGTGCCTTCTTGCCGGGGTCGAGCTTTGCTTCCCGGATCAGCTCGATCAAGAGTTGGATGGAGGACATATAGCGTTCCGGCCCGGACCGTTCGAAGGCGAGCTCAGCCGTGACCTGTTGCCAGCCATCACCCTCGTCGCCGATGCGGTCTTCCTCGGGTACGAAGAAATCCTCGAACACGACCATATTGAAATGCTTCTCGCCCGCGAGATTCTTGATCGGGTCGATGGTGAGACCCTTGGCCTGTTTCAGGTTGATCAGGAACTGGCTCATGCCGGCATGCCGGTTTTCCGACGTTGGACTTGTCCGCACCAGCGCGATCATCCAGTCGCAATGATGCGCGCCGGTCGTCCACACTTTCGTGCCGTTAATCAGATAGCCGCCGTCAACCTTGTCCGCCTTGGTGCGGATAGAGGCAAGGTCGGAGCCGCTGTCCGGCTCACTCATGCCGATACAGAAGAAAGATTCCCCCTTGATGATGCCGGGGAGAATACGGTGGCACTGCTCCTCCGTTCCAAAGCGGAGGATCGTGGGACCGCTCTGGCGATCGGCAATCCAGTGACTGCCGACCGGGGCGCCATAGGCGAGAAGTTCTTCGAGTAAGGCATAGCGCTCAAAAAAGGAGCGTTCCGCGCCGCCGTATTTTTTCGGCCATGTCAGTCCAATCCATCCCTTTTCCCCCATCTTGCGGGAGAAATCCGGATCGAGACCGGCCCAGGACCGGGAGCGTAGCACGGCCGGATAGTCGGCCAGCTCTTCATTTAGATACTCTCGTACTTCCAGCCGCAGTGCTTCCGCCTCAGGCGGCAGGCTGTAGGGGTCGAAATTAAAATACTGCATAGAAAATCAGGGCCCTTTTCGATAGCCTTCATTCATCGGACTACGTTCTTATTTTTTTGATCCGGCCATTGTGGCCATATTTACAGATGCTGGCAATGGCTATTCTGCCATGGCCAGTTCAGCGGATTGTGTCTTTTCCGGCTTTTTCAATAGGAGCAACAGAGGCGTCGATATAATCATCACCCACATCATTAATGTAAAATCGTTGAGAAAGGCAATGGTGGCGGCCTGCCGGGTTACCTCGTTATCCAATGCCAGGAGGCCTGACGTCATATTCCAGTTCCAGGCATTGGGCAGAAAGGGGGCCTGCATTGCATCGCGAAAGGGAGTCATCTGCTCCGCCATACTGGCGTGATTGACCTGGGTATTGCGGCCGAGCATGGTGAAGACAATTGAGATCCCGATACTGCTGCCGATGTTGCGCAGCAGGCTGAACATGGCGGTTCCTTCATTGCGAAAATGTGCGGCGAGTGTCGAAAAGGTGAGAGTGCTTAAGGGTATAAAGATAAACCCAAGGCCGATGCCTTGTATAATTCCCGTCCAAACAAGGGTTGCAACGGATACATCGGTGGTGAAAGTTGACATCTCCCACAGGGAGTAGGCCGTGAGACTAAGGCCGAAAAAGATCAACAGACGGCTATCTATTTTCCCGATCAACCGACCGACAAAAACCATCGCGACCATGGTGCCCAAGCCGCGCGGCGCCAGTACATATCCCGTGATCAAAACAGGAAAATCCATAAGATTCTGCAAAAAGGGCGGCAGCAACGCCATGGTGGCAAACAGGATAATGCCGACCATAAAGATCAGGAGAAGACCAACGCTAAAATTACGATCCTTGAACAAACCTGGTTCGATAAAGGGCATTTTCGCGGTGAACATATGTACCAGAAACATATAAAAGCAAAGCCCGGCAACGACAGCTTCGATAATGATTTCAGTCGAGGAGAACCAGTCCTGCGATTCCCCGCGATCGAGCATCATCTGAAATGCGCCGATGGCAAGGCTCAGCAACGCGAATCCGAAGTAATCAAAATTACGGGCGCGCTCTTTCGCGGTTTCAGGAACAAAGGCAAGGATGCCCAGCAATGCAAGAATGCCGAAGGGTAGGTTAATGAAGAAAACCCAGCGCCAGTTATATGTTTCGGTTAGAAAACCGCCAAGCGTCGGACCCAGGATCGGCCCGACCATGACGCCCATCCCCCACATTGCCATGGCAGAGCCATGTTTCTCAGTCGGATAAGTATCCAGCAGGACGGCCTGTGATAACGGGACCAGCCCAGCCCCGAAGGCACCTTGTAGTAACCGAAAGATCACAATCTCGTTCAATGTCGTTGCCGTGCCGCATAGCATCGACATAATGGTGAAACCGATCACCATGATAACGAACAACCGCTTGCGGCCAAGGCGGGAGGCGAGAAAGCCCGTCGGTGGTGTCATGATTGCCGCGGCAACAATATAAGAGGTGAGAACCCAGGAAATCTGATCTTGCGTTGCCGACATGGTCCCTTGCATATGGGGCAGGGCGACATTGGCGATGGTCATGTCCAGCGCCTGCATAATTGTCGCCAGCATGATGGAAACGGTAATCAGGCCGCGCTCGAGAGGGGTGCTTTCGGCCGCTCCCTCAGTCATTTGCCGCTATCCGCCTCCCGGGCAATGGCTACCGAAGGCAGGGCGCCAAGCCAGTCGAGAGCGGTGTGTATGATTTTTGGCATCGGGCGGCTTTGCTCCGTATCGATCTCGACCATTGTACTCATGCCCGCGCGAAGGAGAGGATCATCCCTTTTTTGGACGACCTTGATCCGAATGGGAATTCGCTGCACCACCTTGACCCAGTTGCCGGTAGCATTCTGCGGCGGGATAACGGAAAATTCCGCGCCCGTGGCCTGGCTGAGGCTCTCGACGGTTCCCTGCCACTCCCGATCCGGATAGGTATCTACATGGAGGATGACTTTCTGTCCCGGCGTAACATAGGTGAGGTCGGTTTCCTTGAAGTTGGCTTCTACCCATATATTCCTGTCGGCGACCAGGCTCATGACCGGACTGCTGAACGCCCCGTTGCCAATGACCTGCTGGCCGATCTGCGGCGTGTTGCCGGCAATCCCGTCGAACGGAGCGCGCACGGCGACCCGTTCCAGATTGAGCGCCGCGCGTTCCTTTGCCGCCATGGCCGAAAGATAAAGCGCGTGTTGTTCCAGCGGAATATCCGGATTACCGCCGAGCTGAGCACTGATTTCCGCCAGTTCCTGATTGATAACCAAAACCTGTTGCTTCGCGATATCGAGGTCGTGCCGCGTTGCGTCGAGCTTGCTGCGCGAGACCGCGCTACTGGCAATCAGCCGCGTCTGCCGGTCATACTCTTTTTTGGCGAAGGCGATATTGGTGCGCGCAAGAGTGAGCTCCCCCAGTTTCTGCCGGTAAGTGGCCTTGAGACTGGCGATTTTGTCTCTGGCGTTGGCGAGCCCGGCATCGGCTTCTGCCATCGCGATTCGATAGGATCGATCATTGATCAGAAACAGGATATCGCCTTTGGCAACGCGCTGATTTTCCTTCACCGGAACAGCGGAAACCAGACCCGAAACCTCGGCGGCGACCATCACCTTATCCGCCTTTACATAGGCATTATCCGTGTCGACAAACCTGCCGCCGGTGTAATAGGCATATCCGCCGATAAGGATCACGGCAAGCGGCCCCAGCAGGAGAAGAAAATTCCGTATCCAGCGGCGATGACGTCCTGATTTCTTCGGAGGTGAGGGTGCGACGCTTAAAACGGTTGGCGCCTCCGGATTTTGCCGCTCGGATTGAGTTAGATCATCTGAGGGATCAGGTGCGCTTTGAGACATTATCGTTTCTTTCGGCTTTTTCGGCATCTTCACCGCACAGGCGATTTTCGGCGGACAGCAGACTTTGCTTCGCTTGTAAAAGTGACTTGATCAGGACAGCGCGCGCCTCTTCAGAGAGGTCCTTCAACGCGTCCTCATGCGTTTTCGCGGCTAAGGCCCACATTTGATCCAGCAGGGGCTGCGCTTTGGGTGTCAGGTAAAGCCGGATTGCCCGCCTGTCATCCGGATCGGGCCGCCGCGTGACAAGCCCTGCTTCCTCCAGTCGATCGATGAGGCGGGCCAGTGTAATCGGCTGAACCTCAAGCGAATCCGCCAGGGTCACTTGTTTGACCCCTTCCTGACGTGCGAGAAAGGCCAAGGCACGCCACTGGGCAAGAGAGAGACCCAATCCTTGTGCCCGCCGATTGTAGTTTCGGCGCATCAATCGGGACACGTCATTGACCAGAAAGCCGAGGCTTTCTTCCGGAAGCTTCATACCGCGTCTCCTTTTACTGAATGTTCTATATAATAAGCAATATATATTAAAATTCAATAAGGATGATGTCTGATAAAAAAAGCCCGCTGCAAAAATCTTTCTCAGCGGGCCGTTTAACAAATGAAATCAGATAAATAGGGGAATTACTTCCTAATTAGATGAAGCACCCAAGCCGTCGCGCCTTTTGCCGGACAAGAGCCGCAACCGTATCGATTGTTGGCGTTTCATGGCCCGTAATGGCACCGAGTTCCTGCACTGCGGTCACAAGGGCATCAATCTCCATTGGGCGGCGGCTTTCCATATCGACCAGCATGGATGTCTTATGCGGACCGACTTTTGACGATCCTTCAATGCGCTTATCGACATTGATGGGATATTTGACGCCGAGGGCTTCGCCAATGGCCTGGGCCTCCAGCATCATCTTTCTTGCGATGGCACGGGTGTCCGGATCTCCGGTTATCTTATCAAGTGTCTCTTCGGTCAGAGCGGAGATTGGATTGAAGCTGAGATTACCCCATAGCTTGACCCAGATATCGGACCGGATATCCGTCCGTACGGGGGCTTTTAATCCGGCCCCGATCAATAGCTTGGAGAGGATCGTAACGCGTTCGGTTCGCTCTCCCGTCGGCTCGCCCACCGGGAAGCGATCCCCGGCCATTTGTGCAATGACCCCGGGCTCTGTGACTTCTGCTGCCTGATAGATAACCGCGCCGATGGCCCGCTCCGGTCCGATCCCGTCCCAGATTGTTCCGTCCGGATCGACGGCCTTTACCCGCGCGTTTTCCTTGTCCCCGGTCAGACCGTAAAAATACCACCAGGGAACGCCGTTCTGCGCGGTGACGACCGCCGTATTCGGGCCAAGAAGCGGTTGCAACTTGTCCACGATTCCGCTGATTGAATGGGCTTTCAGCGCGATGATGACGTAGTCTTGCGGGCCGAGTTCTGCCGGGTCATCCGTTGCCGTTATATTTTCAATGGTGAAGCTTTCTTCCGGCCCGTTGATTGTCAGGCCTTTTTCCCGGATTGCGGCCAGATGCGGCCCCCGCGCGATAAGGGAGACTTCCGCCTCGCCTTTTCGTGCCAGCAGTGCCCCGACCAGCCCGCCAATCGCGCCCGCGCCATAGATACAAATTTTCATTACGCCAATCCCAGTTTCTCGGCCAGACCGATCCGTTGTAGTTTTCCCGTCGCACCCTTCGGTATTTCATCCAGCAGGGTGATGCTACGCGGTACTTTGAAGGCCGCGAGGCTCTTCGCCGCGAAATCTCGAAGCTCCGCTTCCGTTGCTTGCTGGCCATCCTTCAGAACGATGGCTGCGGCCACTTCCTCCCCGAGCTTTTCATGGGGGAGGGCGAACGTCACGACCTGTTCCACTGCCGGATGGTTCATCAGTATTTCATCGACTTCACGCGGGGAAATCTTTTCGCCGCCGCGATTGATGATTTCCTTCAGCCGCCCCGTAAGGGAGAGATATCCGTCCGCTGTCAAGATTCCCTGATCGCCGGTGCGGAACCAGCCGTCGCTGAAACCTTCCGCATTGGCTTTTGGATTATTTTCATATCCCTTCGTGACATTTTCCCCGCGAATGACAATCTCGCCTGTCTCGCCGGATTTGAGCAATTGGCCATCTTCGGACATGATGGCAACCTCCGGTCCTGACGCGATGCCGACGCTGCCCGGAACACGTTTCGCCGGGGGCAGTGGGTTCGCCGCCATCTGATGGGACGCTTCGGTCATGCCATAGGCCTCAATCACCGGGCAATTCCACATATCCTCCAGCGCCGTCATGACCTGTGGTGGCAGGGACGCGGAGGAGGAGCGGATAAAGCGCAGCTTTGCCGCCTTCACAATTTCTTCGTTCCGTGCGCCCCGTGCGAGAATGGCCTGATGCATGGTCGGAACGGCCGTATACCATGTCGGTTTTTCTTCATCGATCCATCCGAAGATTTTCAAGGCATTGAAGCCGGGCGTACAGGTCACGCTTGCGCCGGCCTTCAGGGATGCCAACACCGCCGCAATAAGCCCGTGAATATGAAAGAGCGGCATGATGTTAAGGCATTTGTCCTTCGGCGTGAGGGCGAGAGAACGGGCGATGTTGCGTGCCGAGGCAGCCACATTCCGATGGCTGAGCGGGACAATTTTCGGCCGCGAGGTTGTGCCGGACGTATGCAGGATCAGCGCGATGTCATCCGCTTCTGCTGGACCCGGAGAGGTGGCTCTCCCAACAGATTCACCCATCAGCTCAAAATTTCCGGCAGCGGCGTTTTCGGGAACAGTGAGTTCAATCACCATAACGCCGAGTTTTTGGGCGGCACCAACAGCCGGGCTTTTGCTGCCTTTCTCGACGATCAGGGCTTTGGCTTTCAGGTCTTCAAGGTAGAACTCAAATTCCTCCGCCTTATAATCGGGATTGAGCGGCGCAGTGGTTGCGGCAGAGGCGACCGTGACAAAGGCACTCGCCATTTCCGGACCGTTTGGCAGGACAATTGCAACCCGGTCCCCCCGCCCGATCCCGAGATTGTTCAGCCTTTCCGTCACATGGTTGCTTAGCTTGTTAAGGCCGTCATAGGTAAGGGACGCGCAACCCGGTGCACCGATGGCGGCATCTTCGCCTGCACCTGAGTTGATAAGCTCGCGCATTGTCGTCGCATCGGTCATTGCTTCATCTTTCCAGGTTATCCAGTTTTGGTTTCCGCTTCAATCGCGGGCAATCTCTCCCGAAGCTCATTCTTGGCGATTTTCTCCAAGGTTGAGCGCGGAAAATCGTCGAGGATAATAACATCTCGGACAACCTTGAAATCAGCAAGGTTCTTCTTGCAGGCCTCAATAAGGGCATCTTTCAAATTGTCTGGTGCATCGGCATTCGGGATCACAAAAACCACCGGCACTTCATCAAGCATATAGTGTTTTTGCCCGACGACGGCACATTCGCCAATCCAGCCGGTTTCCAAAACCACGGCTTCGATTTCAGACGCAGCAACATTCTCTGCCCCGACTTTCAGCATGTCTTTCTCCCGATCCCCGAAGAAGAGATTGCCATCCTCATCCATCTGGATCACGTCGCCGGTCTCGAACCAGCCGTCGGCATCGAAGGCTTTCGCATTGGCCTCCGGATTGCGGAAATATTCCTTGAACATGCTAACCCCGCGTACCCCGCGAATAAAAAGCGAGCCACGGCTACCGGGTTTGATATGATTGCCATCCTCATCCCGGATGGCAATGTCATAGCCCGGAGATACCCGGCCAATTCCCATCGCCGGACCCGGCTGATCAAAGTCGCCGACGATGCCTTGCGTGATGGTTTCCGTCATGCCCCACCAGCCATATGTTTGAATGCCATAGACTTCCTCGACATCGGGAAGCCGGACGGCCGGACCCCAAAACCTGAAACTGTGATCCGGCGGGGGATCCTGGGCAAGCAAAGCTTTCACACAAAAAGGGATGAGGGAACTCCAGGTGCAGCCGGTTCGGCGTGCGACATCCCAGAAGCGTGAGGCGGAGAATTTCGGCTGCACGACAATCGTGCCACCGATCCAAAGACTGCTCAGCATGGAGTAGGATTGCGCATTTGTATGGAAGAGCGGCAGGAAGGTGAGGCAGATATCCTCATGGCGAAGCCGCATATGCGCAACGTTCATCTGCGCCCCCCAGATCGCATTGGCATGGGTCCAGAGTACGGCTTTTGGTCGTGACGTGGTGCCGGACGTGAATTGTACGCCAAGATCGGCAAAGGGCTCCGTGCTTCTTGCGGGGCAGGCCGCCGTTTCAGCAAGCAGGTCCGCAAAGGGAATATGGGGGATATCCGCGGGCACGTCCGCTGACGCACCTGCATCGTTATCGGTAACCGCCAGAAACTTGATGCCGGGGGCGGAATCATGCACAAGCCTGGCAAAGGAAGGCTGTGTGATGGCCGCGACAATCTCGGCATGATCCGCGAAATAAGTCATGTCGCGGGCGACGGAGCGGGTATTGGTGGAGACTGCCACCGCACCAATGCGCGCGCAGGCGAACCAGGAAATCAGGAACTCCGGGCTATTGTCTATATGCAGCATGACCTTGTCGCCAAGGGTAACGCCATTTTTATACAGTGCGGCGGCGACCCGTTCCACCTGCGCCGCAAACTCGGCATAGGTAAAGGATTGCGGCTTTTCATCGAATGGCTCCCAGATTATGAAAGGTTTGTCGGGGCAGCGCTCTACCCATTGACGCAGCAGCCAGGGAATATCCCGGCCTTCGACCATGGATTTGTGGGATTGTGTGATGGTATCAATCAGACTCATTTCTCACCTGCCTTTTTATTTTTTTAAATCATAAAAAGGAAACGGGATGAACGCCAGCTTCTCGTATCCGATCGCTGTCTTTTCCGCATTATGAGATGAGTCGAATAGAATACCACTTTGCGATAAAGGGTGCTTTTTCAGATTGAACTCAGGCAACGCTTGCTAAGCGATGAACGGCGGAATCTTTGGGTAGATGAATACGCGAGCGTGACGGATCGATTTGCCAGGGGCGCAAATGGCCACCCAACGCCTCCGCCGCCGCAAGACCGGACTGAATGCCGTCTTCATGAAAACCATACCCGAAATAGCTGCCACAGAACCAGAGGTTTTGATGTCCCTGCAAATTCCAGAGCATCTTCTGGGCGGCAATGGCCGCGTTGTCGAACAGCGGATGATCATAAGGAAAACTTCTGAGGACCGTGCCGTCTTTCGGTTCAACCGCCGGGTTGAGGGTGACGAAATAATTCTTGTTTGTGTTCAGCTTTTGAAGCCGGTTCATCCAATAGGTGACGGAGAGATCTTCCCGCGAAGAGACATCGTGATCATCGCCAATATAGTTCCAGCTAGCCCAGGCCTTGCGCCGTTTCGGCATAAGCGATGGATCGGAATGGAGGATTGCGAGGTTTTTCTTATATTTGAAGGAACCCAGCAGCTTCTTCTGGGCGGGCGTTGGCTCGGCGATGAGGGACAAGGCCTGATCCGCATGGGTGGCAAGTAAGACGTCGTCAAACTGCTGTACATGCCCGTTCCTGCATTCGACCAGAACGCCGGATTCGCCGGTATGGACCGCAGCAACCGCACTATTTAGGTGAATGCACCCAGAAAGGATATCGGCAACCCGGTCAACATACTGGCGGCTGCCGCCGGTAACGGTCCGCCATTCAGGCCGGTCGGAAATTTGCAAGAGGCCGTGGTTCTGGCAAAACCGAATGAAGGTGGCTGCCGGGTAGTTGAGCATGTTTTTCGCCGGGATCGACCAGATTGCGGCACCCATGGGCAGTAGATGGCAATCCATGAAATAACGACCATAGCCGCCCAGCACGAGAAACTTCCCGAGCGTCCAATGCTCCGTTTCCGCGCGATCCAGAAATTCTGGAGCTTCGCGATAGAACTTCAGAATGTCGCGGATCATTCGCCAGAACGCAGGCCGGAGGAGATTTGATTTCTGGGCGAGCAGAGCCGTCGTTGATGCCCCAGAATATTCAAATTTTCCATTATCGAAAGACACACTGAAAGACACCTCGCCCGGTTGGGTGGAGATGTTCAACTGTTCAAAAAATGCGACCAGATTAGGGTAGTTTAACTCGTTATATACAATAAAACCGGTATCAATATATTGGCCGTCGATTTCAACGGTGTTGCTGTGACCGCCGAGGCGATCATCCTTTTCGAACAAGGTGACGTCGTGATTTTGCGCCAGCAGCCAGGCCGCTGACAACCCTGAAATCCCACTTCCGATGACTGCTATTTTTTTCATTTTTCCATCCGCCGTGTTCTCGTCGATTAACTTGAGATACGCGAATAGAAGGAGGATGGATCACAAAAAAAGCCGGTTCAAAATGATCCGGTTATCCAATTGCTCCGTAATAAGGTAGACTATAGAATAACGTAAAGTGGCTGTTACGATATTTATAGGCAAGCATGACCTCACCAGATGGTATCAGGCAGGATAGAACGGGGACACGAGCACTCCCGGAGGAACTGGACAAAGACCTGACGGCGGTTGGTCTTGACCAGGATCCTTCAGCGTTCCGGCGCTTGTTTGCCAATCTTGCGCCGCGGCTGAAGTATTTCATGATCAAGGGCGGCATGATCGAGAGCGCGGCCGAAGATGTGATGCAGGATACGATGCTGAAGGTCTGGCGAAAGGCCGCTCTGTTTGACAGCTCCAAGGCGTCGGCCTCAACCTGGGTCTATACGATTGCGCGTAATGTGAAGATTGACCGATTACGAAAGGAACACCGACCAGAGCCCGACCCGGAAGATCCCTGCTTTGTACCGGATGATCCGGAAACCGGAGAGCAGGCCGTCAGCCGCAAACAGGATAGAGAACGCATTCAAAAAGCGATGGCGATGCTGCCGCCAGAACAGATGACAATTATCAAGTTGTCTTTTTTTGAGGAAAAATCGCACGGTGAAATTGCCGAGATGCTGGATATCCCCCTCGGTACCGTCAAGTCCAGAATACGTTTGGCTTTTAGAAAAATCCGAACGGAATTGGAGGGTTTGAAATGAATATACGGCATCATATCGGCGACGATACGCTGATGGCATATGTCAACGGAACCCTTGAGGACGCGCTGTCGGTCGTTGTGGCAACCCATCTGGCGATATGTCCCAAATGCCGTAGAAGCGTCTCATTGATGGAGGATATGGCCGGTCTGTTGTTGATGGAGACCGAAGCCGCAGCCTTGTCCGCGACGGAAGAGGCGATGGCGGACATGATCCCGAACCGTGCGCATCCGGAACCCCACGCTCAGGATCGTTCATCGCGAACGCAGGATTATTCGAATACCGGTGTGCCGATGCCCTTGGCGGAGCGCATGCCGACGTCACTTGATGATATTCCCTGGCGGACATTGGGCCCCGGCGTTAGCCATTACCCCCTGCCAAGAGCGAGTGCGCAGAAGGTTAAGGGGACGCTTCGTCTGCTGAAGATCGCCCCGGGCAAGGTCATGCCTGAACATGGCCATTCGGGTCGGGAGCTTACGCTGGTTCTTCGTGGATCCTATATTGATGATTTTGGCCGATTTCAGGCCGGAGATATCGCCGACCTTGATAGCGATATTCTGCATCAGCCTGTCGCTGATACGGCGGAAGACTGTATCTGTCTGATAGCGACCGATGCGCCGCTGAAGTTCTCCGGCTTTTTCAGTCGTCTGTTACAGCCTGTCTTCGGGTTTTGACTTAAGTCCTCCTGAACTATTATTGATGAATTACTTGCGGCCTTGCAAATTGATTGTGAGGATATTCGCAGTAAAGCGCAAGATCTAGCCTTTGATATATAGTTAATTCCGTTAGTAATATTTTAATAAATTTATATGTATTAAGTAAGTTCTCCTTAAATGGAGAAGTGAATTTAAGATAAAGAGTTATTGTTTCTATCGATATCTACCAATAGTTGTTGTGTTTGGTTTGTTTTTGTTCTCGGAACTTGTCTTTGCAGAAGATAAAAAGGAAATTGTTGTTGATATGGTGAACAGTAACGTGGGTCATTGTGAGACAGTTGTTCAAAAACACTTCTATATGAAAAGAACCGGTAACGTTTATTTCGACATTGGTTTCTTCGATTGAGTAAACCTCGGTATCGTATGGTCGTTCCAAAACGATCATGCTTACGCCCATTACAGTAATTTGAGAAGGTAAAGGCTTATGAGTGTCCAGAACTTAAAGATTTCAACCAAACTATTCATCGCGCCGATGATTTTTGTCGCCTCCCTGATCATATTGGGTGTCGTGGCTTATGTCGGACTAAGTAATTCTCAATCCACCATGGCGGCCCTGCACAAACAGGACACGCAGAAAATTGGTGCCGCAGTGCGTTTTCAGCGCGATTTACAGGCGCTTAACGGTGACCTGTTTCGTCTGATTTCGGAAGCCACGGCTGGTTTTGAGGAAGAAAAGCTTGCTGATGAACGTCAGAAAGACTTGGCAACGATTGCTAAACTGACAAATTCCTTCAGTACTGCCACTGAATCGGATCAGTTTACGGAAACTGAATTGCAAATTCTGGCCAGGGCGAAGAAGGAACTTCAAAGCTATAGCGTTGCCGCTACAGAAGTCATCAAAATGACAGAGTCCAATGTCTCCGGCTCGGCTATCAAGATGGCTGAGGCAGATGAGCAGTTCCATGCTTTGTATAAAGAATTTGATGAGCTGACGACCCTTTGGAACGAAATGGGCGAAGAGTCTCTTGCTGAGGCTACTACCGCAATCAAGAACATTGAGATCACCTTTATCGTAATCGCGGTCCTGGCTTTGGTTATTTCCTGCGCGGTTACATATGTTACAATGCGTATGATCACCAGGCCAATTATCGGAATCACCGACGTTATGGCAAAGCTGGCTGAAGGGGATAGCACGGTCGAAATCGGCTCCCAGGATCAGAAAGATGAAATTGGTGAAATGGCGCGCGCGGTGCAGGTGTTCAAGGATAACGCTCTTGAACAGCAGCGTCTTGAGGCTGAAGCAAAACGTTCGGTTGAAGAACGAGCAGAGCATGAACGCGCTGAACGTGAACGCGAGGCCAAGCGTGAAGCCGATGAACGTGCCCGCGAGCAGGCGGAGAATGCCGCCAAGCAGGAACGAGCCGAAAAGATTTCAGGGCTGATCGCGAATTTCGAAGGACGTGTACAGGAAGTCCTGGAGACGGTGATACATGCTGTTCGCGAATTGCAGGACACGGCTAATTCAATGACCCAGACGGCGGGCTCTTCACAGGAATTGTCTGAAGCTGTTGCTGCGGCTTCCGAAGAGGCATCTGCCAATGTGCAAACTGTGGCGGCGGCGGCAGAAGAGTTAACCTCTTCAATCAATGAAATCAGCCGTCAGGTACAGCAGGCGAATAATGTGTCCGAGCAGGCAGTTACTGAGGCTGCCAGCAGCTCGACCTCTGTCTCCAAGCTTGCGGAAACCGCGAGAAAAATCAGCGAAGTGGTCAATATGATCAATGATATCGCCGGTCAGACGAACCTGCTTGCCTTGAACGCCACGATTGAGGCGGCCCGCGCCGGGGAAGCGGGCAAGGGCTTTGCTGTCGTTGCTTCTGAAGTTAAGAGCCTGGCGACCCAGACCGCCCGCGCAACCGAAGAGATCGGCGGTCAGATCAACGATATGCAGTTCGCAACCGAGGAAGCGGTTTCGGCTATCGGTAATATCGACGGGGTGATCAATACGATCCGCGAAAGCACAGTTAGTATCTCCTCTGCGATTGAGGAGCAGAGCGCGGCCACTAACGAAATTTCCCGGAACGTTCAGGAAGCCTCCAGCGGGACGTCGGAAGTCTCTGCGAAGATTGGTGAAGTCTCTACCAAAGCAGGGGAGACAGGCGCCGCTGCGTCGCAGGTACTGTCTGCTTCTACCAGGCTTGAAGAACTTTCCGGAAATCTCCGGCAGGATATTGATAGCTTCCTCAAAGAGGTGCGCGCCGCTTGATTGCACGCTAAATCTTGAGATCCCACAACGGCGGCTCATGGTGATTTTTCATCATGGGCCGTTTTTTTATGATTATCGGGGCAGCTTTGGCTGCCTTTACCCGCTTCTGCCGCAGGCTAAAAAATACACATTGCAAATGATTGATACAAAAAAATCTGTTTCACGCTGGCAATTCAATCGCAGGGATTGTAAATCTTTTCAGCAGCCGGTCGGCCCGGCCGGAGAATCGGGCATTGGATATGAAGCTTTTGGAAGGACGATAGTGATGAAACAGTTTTTTAAATTAGCGATGGTCGCCGCACTGGCCGTTTTGGTCAGTGGGTGCTTTGGGCGTGTTCAGCCTGTCTATAATGCCGAAGCTAATCCGGTTCCGGTCAAGCTCCAGGAAACATCCTTGGAAAATATCGGCACAATCATCCAGACAGCCGCCATCAACCGCGGTTGGGTTGTCAATGAAGTTGCGCCGGGCAAGATGAAGGCGACGCTGCACAACCGCACACATGTTGCTGTCATTGACATTACCTACTCCAAGAAAGACTATTCGATCAATTATGTTTCCAGCGTTGATTTGCTGTATGACGGATCGAAAATTCACCGGAGCTATAATAAATGGATCCGGACCTTGCAGAACGATATCAACAAGAACCTGAACATCGCTTCCCTCAAAGCCTGAGGATGATAAGTGGAGACCAGGGTTTCATTCACGGTTCAACGATGGTCCGCCTGGGCACCGTCACTCGATAGTCCCGAGGCTTGGCGGCTTTGGGCGGACGGCGATACCGACTTGCCGGTTGAGGAGGCCGTGCCGGATGTGCGTGACCTTCCGACGGGACTGCGCCGACGCCTATCCCGATTGGGCAAAATCGCCCTTCGTGTCGCTATGGATATCGAGACTGAAGAAACACCCCGTGTTGTTTTCAGTTCCCGCAACGGCAATGTCACGGAAATGCTGTCATTACTGAAAAGCCTGGCGGTGGAGGAGCCTATCTCCCCCACCGGCTTTGGCATGTCGGTGCATAATTCCCTTGCCGGAATGCTGTCCATCGTCAGTAAGAACCGCGCATCGCAGACGGCAATTGCCGCCGGCGGGGAAAGTCTGTGTCTGGGCCTGATAGAGGCGTTGACCTGCCTGAAAGAAGACCCGTCGGTGCCAGTGTTACTGCTGCATGCCGATGAGACGCTTCCTGATTTCTATGCGCCATTTCAGGATACCGGGGTGCCTGTTTGTGCGCTGGCGTTGCTGATTGGCGTGGCGGAGGAAGGCGAAGAGGCATACTCGCTCGGATTTTCCGGCACAGAGACACGGTCGGCGCCAGGTGATCCGCTGAAAAATTTTATCCGATTTCTTCTGCGCGGGGAGGCCGACTGGAACTGGTCCGGTGCACAAGGTGACTGGTGGTGTCGACGTCATGCTTGAGCGATTAAATTATGTCTGGCGATTGATCGGGACGGGGCTTGCCTTCACCTTCTTTGGCCTCGGCGGCATTTTCATGACGGTTTTTATTTTCACGCCCATTGCGTTTTTCACCAAGGATGAAGCGTTGCGTATTCGCCGTGTACGCAAAACCATCTATTACGCCTTTCGGCTTTTCGTTTATATGCTGCGGGTCGGTGGTATTATTGATTCCCGTTTCCACGATACCGAAAGGCTGAAGGATGTGCGCGGGGCTCTTATTGTTGCCAATCATCCATCCTTACTGGATACGGTTTTTCTGATGTCGCGGATGCCTGAGGTGCAATGTATCGTCAAGCATGAGCTCTGGAACAATACCTATCTTGGCGGTGTAATGCGCGCGGCGGGCTACATCCGCAATGATGGGGATGCGGAAATGATGCTGGCGCAGTGCGAGAAGGCCTTGAAGAACGGGCAGAATATTCTGGTTTTCCCGGAAGGGACGCGGTCGGTGCCGGGGCAGGCGCTTAAATTTCAGCGCGGGGTTGCCAATATCGCGACGCATTTCAGCGCCCCGATCCAACTGGTGACTATCATATGTAAACCGTCAACACTGGCGAAAGGCAGCCCCTGGTATGCTATCCCGCCGCGTCAGGCCCGTTTTGATATTACCTTTGACGAACAACTGGACATGACAGATTATCTAAGGCATGAACCGAGGTCATTGAAGGTACGCAAGCTCACGCGGGAGCTGGAGCAATATTATATTGGAAAACTTTGCAATGAATGATTTTGAATTGGAAATTAAGAAACTGGTGATCAAGACTCTGAACCTTGAGGATATTACGCCGGAGGAGATTGACAGCGAGGAGCGGCTGTTCGTCGATGGGCTGGGGCTCGATTCAATCGATGCACTGGAACTCGGTGTTGCCATCCAGAAAACCTACGGCATTAAAATTAATAGCAAAAATGATGATTTGAAGGAGCATTTCGCTTCTGTGCGCAGCCTCGCCCGCTTCATTACATCCGAAAGGAAGGAATTGGGGGCATGACCCGCGACGAGATTTACGAAAAACTTCGCGAGTATCTTGAAGATATGTTCGAGGTACCGCCAGAACTGATTTCAGAGGATGCCCAGCTTTATGAGGATCTGGATCTGGATAGCATCGATGCAGTGGATCTGGTCGTCAAGCTACAGGATTTGACGGGAAAGAAAATCCCGCCGGACGAATTTCGAACGGTGCGATCCGTGGGTGATGTGGTGGACCGGGTCCATGCCCTTTTGGCGGCGTAAAGCGAGACCGCTGGACCTTCTGCTCGTCCTGATCAGTCTCGCATACCCGTTTGTCGTTTATTTTGGCCTGATGCATTTTTCTCCCCTGACAGTCGGATTGGCGCTTGTGACCTTCCTGCTCCTGCGTCTTCTGTTACAGCGTCAGCGGCGGGCCCAGCGATCGGAATTTGGTATTTACGTGGCGGTCATTGTGGCGATTGTCCTGCTGCTGACAGTAAACGAGTTGTTGGCGATCAAGGCTTATCCGGTTTTGATCAGCCTTTCCTTCGCCGTTGTCTTTGGCTATTCTTTGGTCAATCCCCCGCCGATTATCGAACGCTTTGCCCGGATGATGGAGGGAGACCTTGATGCCCGTGCAATACGCTATACCCGCAATGTTACCGTGGCGTGGGTTGTTTTTTTTCTCCTCAATGCCGCCATTTCCCTCTGGACCGCACTTTATGCTGACCTTGAAACCTGGGCCGTCTATAACGGTTTCATATCCTATATCCTGATTGGCCTGATGTTTGGCGGCGAATATATTCTTCGCCAGTTTGTGAAACGTAAAAAAGTGAGTTGAGCGTTGTTTATCCCGTTATCACAGCTACTGACCTCTGACCGGGAGGGTGCGACACCGGTGGCCCGTGTTTCCGGTAGGATCAAGACGTTCGGCGATTTCCATGCCGAGGCAGAGGATATTTGTGCCCGGATAAAGGAGCAGAAAATAGAAGAGGTAGTACTCGCAACGACGAGCAGCTATGCCTTCGCAACCGGCTTTCTGGCGGCGCTTCAGGCCGATTGCCGCATCACCGTGCCGCCAAATGCCCTGCCGGGAATGCTGGCGCATTTTGTGGGCGGGACTTGCCCTCTTCTTTCCGATATTAATGGGGCGGGAGGGGTGCATCAGATTTTGATCGATGGCTCCCAAGGGGCGACTTTCACGTTCAAGGAGCTTGATCCCGATCGCTCTTTCCTGGATTTCTATACCTCGGGTTCCACGGGCATGCCAAAACGGGTGCCCAAGACGCTTGCGCAAATCGATAATGAACTCATTGTCCTCAATCAGAGATGGGGCGAAGAACTGGCAGGAGCCGTGACACTCGGGACTGTCAGTCACCAGCATATCTTCGGTCAGTATTTCAAGCTCTTCCTTCCGCTGTGTGAGGGCCGACTGTTCTTCCCGCAGACCTTCGAGATATGGGAGGAATTACTGGCTGCCGCCCCGCCCGGGTCCTGTTTCGTTTCCAGCCCGGCGCATTTGACGCGCATTCCGCCCTTTGATCCTCTGCCGGAAGAGACGCGGGCACCGGTGATCTTCACTGCTGGTGGCCCGCTCCCGTTTGACGCAGCGCAGGATGCCCGCATGAAGTTTGGCCCGCTACCGACGGAGGTTTTCGGCAGCACCGAAACAGGCGGTATTGCCCATCGTCAGCAGGAGAACCCGCGCACGCCCTTCACGCCGCTTCCCGGTATGCAGACCCGGATTGATGCGCAAGGGCTGCTCAGTGTGAAATCCAACTACACCGACGGTGAAGACTGGGATACCACCAATGATATTGTCGAACGGTTCGATGACGGAAGTTTTATCTTGGCGGGGCGTGCCAATCAGTTTGTCAAAATCGAAGGAAAGCGCATTTCCCTTGTCGAGATTGAAAAATATCTCAACCAGTCGGAAATTGTCGCCGGGTCGGCGGTATTTATCCTGAAAGAAGAGATAGAGACCCTTGTCGCGGTCGTTGAGCTAAGTCCTTCCGGCTGGCATCAACTTCTGGAAACCGGTGCCTTTCGTCTGGGCCGCACGCTGAGAAGGGAACTCTCCCCCTATCTTGAAAATGCGGCTCTGCCGCGGCGCTGGCGGTTTGTCAAGCAGCTGCCGGTCAATACGCAGGGAAAACGGCAGCAATCTGAATTGAATGAACTATTTGCCGGTCCCGGTGGGCCGGACTAAACTGTGCCGGACATGACAGAAAACGCCGATATAAAATGGTCCGATACATCGCATTCGCCGGAAATACGCGCAGAGCGGCGCGAGGGGGATGTGATCGAGTTTGATCTCTTCGTGGACGCCAAGCTGTTCCAGTTTCAGGGGCATTTTCCGAATGAACCGGTGCTGCCCGGCGTTGCCCAGATTGATTGGGCCGTGCGGCTCGGCCGCGAACATTTCGACCTTTCCGGGACCATAACACGCTTGGGTCAGCTAAAATTCTCAAAGCTTATCGTCGCAGACAGCCAAATTCTGCTCCGTCTGGAATGGAATGAGGAGAAGCAGCGCCTGCTGTTCTCCTACAAGGAGGGGGAGGAAACCTGCTCCTCAGGCTTTTTCGAACTGACGGCGCAATGAGTTTTTCCCTTGCGGCCATCGTGCCGAGTTATAATCACTATCGCCATATCGAAAAGGTGATCGATGCGCTGAAGGGGCAGGGGCTTCGCGTTTTTATCATTGATGACGGCAGTCAGGAACCGGCGAAATCCACGCTTGAGAAATTGCATGATCCTGAACAGGGAGTAACCCTTCACCGGCAGCCGCAAAATGCGGGTAAAGGGGCGGCGGTCATGGCTGGATTTCGCCTCGCGGTGGCGGAAGGCTTTTCCCATGCCCTGCAGATCGACGCGGATGGGCAGCATGAAGTCGCGGCTCTCCCTGCGCTCATTGAGCTCGCGACCTTGCATCCTGATGCGCTTATCAGCGGTCAGCCGATTTACGACGCGTCAATCCCGACATCGCGGAAATTTGCGCGCTGGATCACCCATGTCTGGGTCTGGATCGAGACACTTTCGATGCGCATTACCGACAGCATGTGCGGATACCGGATATATCCGCTTAAAGCGGCGATTGAGGTGATCGATCAGGAGCGGGTGGGGCATTATATGGATTTCGACACCGAGATTATGGTGCGGATGCATTGGCGCGGCGCCCTGGTTAAAATGTTGCCGATCCATGTCACCTATCCAGAGGACAATATCTCCAATTTCCGGCTTGGGGTGGACAATTGGCTGATCACAAAGATGCATACGCGGCTCGTGTTCGGGATGATCGCGCGGGTGCTGCAGATATTGCGCGACCGGCGAGGCGAGGCACAAGAGCCGCGCCATTGGGGCCGAATTGGGGAGCGAGGGGCCGCGCTTGGCCTTAAATTTCTTTTCTCCCTCTATCGGATCGCCGGGCGACGGCTTTGCTGGTATGCGATGCAGCCGGTGCTTCTCTATTTTTTTGTAACCGGCCGGGAACAACGCAGTGCCTCCCGCACCTATTGGAGGCGTCTTTATGCGACGAAGGGAGAGACGCAGGAGCCGAACTTGCGTCAAATCTGGCGGCATTATCGCTCCTTTGGATCGATGGCGCTTGATAAGCTGGCGGCCTGGATCGGGGATATCCGCATCTCTGATATCGTTGAGGGTGATCTGGTAGAACTGGATAGGCTGGCGAAGCGAAAGCCCGGAATTGTGATCATAACATCCCATCTTGGCAATGTGGACATACTGCGTGCCGTTGGTGCATCGCGCGGGGTAGATAACATCACCGTCTTCGCCCATACTCGCAACGCCGTCCTGTTTAACCAGATCCTGAGCGAGGCTAATCCGGCGGCGACAGTTGATATCATGGAGGTGCAGGATATCGGCCCTGCCACCCTGATCGAGCTGGAGGAGAAGCTGGCGGCAGGCAACTGGATCGTGATCGCGGGGGACCGGATCCCGCTGGAAGGCGGCAAGCGCATTCGAAGCGTTGATTTTCTGGGCAAGCCCGCGCCTTTTTCCGAAGGGGCCTGGATTATCGCGGCGTTGCTCGGCAGTCCGGTCTATGCGCTGCATTGTCTGCAAGAGGGAGAGAAATACCGCATCCTCTTTGACAAGATCACCGATCACGTCAAGCGCGGCCGTCCGCCAAATGACGGGCTAGAGGTACCCATGCGGGAATATGCACGTATTTTGCAGGAAAATTGCCTAAAATATCCGGAACAATGGTACAATTTCTACGACTTCTGGTCGGTTCCGGGGCAGGAATCTATATCGGATAGAAATATCAAGGAAACAATATGATATCGGCTGATATTACTATTAAATGTCAATTCTATGATCTCGATCCGATGGGGATTGTCTGGCACGGAAACTATGCGCGCTTTTTTGAGCAGGCACGTTGCGCCCTGCTCGACAAGATGGATTACAACTACATGCAGATGAACGAGAGCGGCTTCGCCTGGCCAATCGTCGATATGCGCATCAAATATATCCGTCCGATCCGCTTTGGCCAGGAAGTAAAGGTCACCGCCGAGCTAGTCGAATATGAAAACCGCCTCAAAATCAATTACGAAGTGAGGGATATTGATACGGATGAGAGGCTGACCCGGGGATTTACAATTCAGGTGGCGATTGATAAGAACTCCGAGGAAATGTTGTTCCAGTCACCACCCATTCTGTACAAGAAAGTTGAAGCCCTGTTGTGTTAAGTACGATCCGCTTTCTCATATGTGCCCTGTTTATTGTGGCCATGGCGCCGGCCCATTCTGCCCCGCGGGCCCTTGGTGAGGGGGAAGCGATGATGGGGCAGTTCGTTCAGGCTCGCTACTTGCGCGGTTTTGACAGGCCGATTCTATCTGAAGGGGAGTTCTTTCTGCTGCCTCAATCGGCGCTGATCTGGCAGACGGAAAAACCCTTTTTCAGCCGCATGGTCATTGATGAGAAAGGACTCAGTCAGGGCCTGAAAGGCGCAGAGGTAACGCGCCTTAGTTTCAAACAGTTTCCGGGTTTCAAGTTGTTGCGTGATACCTTCGAGAATAGCCTGAGCGGAAACTGGCAGCCGCTTGAGGAAATGGCGGGCGCGAAGCTGCTGCCTGCGGATGGAAAATATTCGCTGCGGTTTTCCCCGAAAACAAGCGGCCTGACACTTCCTTTCGCCTATCTCAATTTCGAGATTGGTGATTTTCTGGAAACCGTCGAGATTGTGAAAAGCAATGGCGATCGTGATGTGATTACCTTCTCGGATCAACGGGTGGCGCCGGTGGCGGAAGTCAGCGCTGCGGTTGACGCCAGCAAGGAAAAGCAGCCGTGAACCGCGTCGGCCTGCTGATCTATCTTGCCCTGCTGTGTAGTGCCGTGGCGATAATCGGCTGGCGGTTGCAGGATGGTCTCCCCCTCGATACCAATATTGTTGCGATGCTCCCCCAGTCGGAAGAGGCGGAATGGGTTGCCCGGGCTGAGGCGGCGGAAAGATCGCAAGGATCGAACCAGTTGATCGTCCTTGTAGGTCATCCGGATTTTGAAACCGCCCGCAGTGCCGCACTGGATCTCGGCAAGACCCTTGAAGATAACGGCATCGTCAATTTGGCGCAGAACCAGCTGGAAAAAACGACACTGGCAAGTCTGAGCGAGTTGCTTTTCCCGCATCGCACGAGGCTGCTTAGCGAAGGGGACAGGCGCTTGCTTTCCGCCGGGCAGGAACAGGTGATTGTTGACCGGGCGATGGTGCAAATTCTCTCTCCACTGTCTCTCGCCGACGCGGAGTTGATCCGGCGTGATCCCTTCTTGCTGTTGCCGAATTATATCGCCGCAAGCACGGAGAACAGCTCAAAACTCCTGAGCCGCGCCAATGTTCTCGCGGTTGAGGAAAACGGCAAATGGTTTGTTCTGGTTCGGGGAAGGCTTGCCGGAAACCCGTTTGACAAGGGATTCCAGTCCCGTGCACGGAAGACTTTCGATGAGGTGGAGGACAAGCTTGAGAAACGCCATGGCGATGTGGAAATATTGAAAACGGGCGCAGTCTTTTATGGGGAGCATGCCTACAGACAAGCGGAGGATGAGGCCGGTTTCATCGGAATGATTTCCCTGATCGGTATTGTTATTCTGAATTTTCTCATCTTTCGGAGTTTTCATCCGCTTGCTCTCAGCCTCTTGGCCATTGCCTCAGGGATCGCGGGCGGGCTGGCGGTTACGCTTCTCTTTTTTGGAACATTGCAGCTTCTCGCGCTGGTCTTCGGCGCGGGGCTAATCGGTATTTCAGTGGATTACGCTTTTCACTACTTTTGTGAGCGATTTAATCAGGCGTCATCCGTTCCGGCGGCGCGGGCGCGGGCCATTCGTTCCGGTCTGACACTTGGGTTGGTGAGTTCGGTGCTCGGCTTTATTACCCTCGCGCTCACGCCTTTTCCGGGCCTTCAACAGATTGCACTCTTTTCTGCCTCCGGTCTGACGCTTGCCTATCTGACCGTGCTGTATGTTTTCCCCTATCTTGATCGCGCCGCGCCTTTTCGTCATGGCGAGAGATATCTCAATTTTTCGATGGCGCTTCATGATTTCTGGTGGCGCGATGGCACCCGGACGTGGCGCTGGTTGTTTGTTGCCCTGTTGGTGGGGGCGGGAATACTCGGTGCGATGCGAATAACGGTGGATGATGATGTCCGCCGCTTGCAATCCCTGCCACAGGATCTTCAGGCGGAGGAGCAGGCGATCCGTCATCTTGCGGGGATCGAGAACCAGACCCACCGGTTCTTTGTGCGAGGTTCCAACCCGGATGAGGTGTTGCAGGCCGAAGAGGCGCTCGCTCTGGATTTGGAGGCATTGCGGGCGAGCGGCATTATCGGGAGCTATCGGATGATTTCCCACTTTGTGCCCTCAAAGGCACGGCAGCTTGAAAATCAGGCGCTGGTGGAGAATTTGTTGATGCCGCATCTTGCCGGGCATATGGAGGCTATCGGACTTTCCCGGGTGGTACCCTATGAGCCGACAGACGGCGTCCTGACCATTGATCAGTTTACGGACGCCAATTTACCGGGGCTGTTCTCTCATTTGCGCATCTATAAAACGCCCGGGATCGTCGTGCATGCGGTGTCGCTCTCCGGGGTGAAGGATACGGCACCGCTCGTCAGTCTCGCCGAGAAGTCAGAGAATGTCGCCCTGATCAGCCAAGCGGATAGTCTTAGCAAGACGTTCGGTGCCTATCGTATTCGGGCGCTGATCATGCTTGCCGTCGCCTATGCTGTTGTCTGGGTGTTCCTGTCATTGCGCTATGGGTTTGTGGGGGCGTTCAAGGTTATGATCCCTTCCATGGCCGCAGTTATCCTGGCCCCCTGCCTGATCGCACTGCTCGGGGAGCCTTTTACCTTCTTCAATGCCATGTCGCTTATGCTGATCTTCGCTATTGGCCTCGACTACGCGCTCTTCAATCGGGAGGCATCGGGAAAACGTCAGCGCCGCGCCATGCTCGCGAATGGGTTATCGACCATCTCGACCTTGCTGGCGTTCGGGCTTCTGGCGCTGAGCGAGACGTTCGCCATTCATGCCTTCGGGATCACGATACTGGTCGGGATTTCACTTGCCTATATTCTGGCGCCGCGCGCCGCCGATATTGACCATCCAATGACGGAGCCTTTGTAGCATGACAGTCAGTTCCGATCATTTCGACGTCATCGTTATCGGCGCAGGGCCGGCGGGTGCGCTCGCGGCGACACGTCTTGCGCAGGAAGGGCTGAACGTCGCGATATTGGAGAAAAGTGCCTTTCCTCGCTTTGTCATCGGTGAAAGCCTGCTTCCGCAGTCGATGGTCTTCATGGAGAAGGCGGGCTTGCTGCCCCGTCTCAAGGCGGCTGGATTTCAGTATAAGGATGGAGCCAATTTTTCCGACGACAGACGGTTTAGCTCGATTAAATTCTCGGAGAAATTCTCAAGCGGACCCGCAAGCACCTATCAGGTGGAGCGGGACAAATTCGATAACCTGCTTGCCGAGGCGGCCGTGGACGCCGGCGCGGACCTTCGATTTCAGCAGGATGTGACGGCGGTCGACTTTAATGATGCGGGCGCTGTGATCGCTGGGGCGGGGCCGGAGGGAGCTTTCCGCCATACGGCCCGTTTTCTTGTTGATGCCAGCGGATATGGCCGCGTGCTGCCGCGCCTGCTGAACCTTGATACGCCATCGGATTTTCCAGTGCGTCATGCGCTCTTCACCCATGTGGAGGAACAGCTTGCGGCGCGTAATTTTGACCGTAACAAGATCCTGATTTCGATCCATCCCCGTTGCCGCGATATCTGGTTCTGGTTGATCCCGTTTGCGAACGGAAAATCCTCCGTGGGGGTGGTTGTGTCGCCAGAGGAACTCAAGAAATATCCGGGAAGTCCATCCGAAAAGCTCTGGGCGATTATCAATGAGACGGAAGAACTAAAAGACCTTCTAAGCGATGCCCGGGAATTACGTCCCGTCGGAGAGATGTCAGGATACTCGACGAAGGTTTCCCGCCTTGCCGGGCCGCAATTTGCTCTTCTTGGCAATGCCGGGGAATTTCTCGATCCGGTATTTTCTTCCGGCGTCACGGTGGCCTTCAAATCAGCGGACCTTTTGATTGATCCTTTGATGCGACAGTTAAAGGGTGAGGATGTTGATTGGGACGCAGATTTCGCCAAGCCGCTGCAAGTCGGGGTGGATTGCTTTCGCGCCTTTGTAGAAGCCTGGTACAGCGGGGAGCTGCAGGATATTATTTTCAATCCGCCGAGTGATGATAATCCGATCAAGCAGATGATTGTTTCAATCCTGGCGGGCTACGCATGGGATGAAAAGAACCCTTTTGTGACGCAAGGACCGCGATATCTGGATATGGTGGCACAGCAATGCGCATAGCGGCGTTCCTCCTCATCCTCATTGCGATGACTGCCTGTACAACCGCCCCGGAGCAGGAGGCCGAGTTTGCGCCCTGGCAACTGCCGGAGGGGCAGCCGCGCGAGGTTGTCCAGATTCTGAACGGCCGCTATGGCGACACGTCCTTCTCCTTGCAGGTTCGCATGAGCCTGACGGAGGAGAAAATGCTGATCGCCGGTCTGGATTCGCTCGGCCGTCGCGCATTCGATATTCTCTGGGATGAAAATGGTGTCCGATCCGGTAAAGCGGACTGGGTGTCCGAGGATCTTGATGCTCTTGATATCCTGAAGGTCATTGTCGCGGCCTACTGGCCGGAGGATGATCCGATGCAGGCGCAAGTGGCGGATCGCGCAGGCCAGCTGGAGATAATATATCAGAGCGGGCGGGTGAATGCCTGGAACGAAACCGTGCAAATCCGCGATTCCGAGACGGATTATGAAATGACCATTGTTTCCTACGAGTTGGCCGAATGACGGAACGCTACTATCTCAACGCTCTCGGTATGATCAATGCGCTTGGCACCGGCAAGGCGGAGATTGGCGCGCAATTATTTGCGGGCGATACCGCCGGAATGCAGCTACAGGAAGGATATCTGCTCGATCAGGCGGTCGTGGCAGGGGCCGTTCATCAAACTTTGCCGGAAATTGCGGGTAACCTTTCCAGCTATGATAGCCGCAACAACCGGATGCTGCTCGCCGCCCTGCAGGAGATAGAGGGGGATATCCGCACCGCCATCGACAGATACGGACCGGACCGGGTTGCGGTCATCCTCGGCACCAGCACTTCCGGGATCAGCGATAACGAGCCCGGTATCGCCGAGAAAGTCAAGACCGGGAGCTTTCCGGAAGTTTTCGATTATAATCGGCAGGATAATGCGTCGCTTGCGTTGTTTGCACGCGCTTATTTCGGTCTTTCCGGGCTCGCCATGACAATCTCCACGGCCTGCACCTCCAGCGCGAAGACGTTCGCGTCGGCACGGCGGATGATGGCGGCAGGTTTGTGTGATGCGGCGATTGTGGGCGGCGCCGACACACTTTGCCGACTGACGATGAATGGCTTTGCCTCCCTCGATTTGCTCTCGCCTGTGCTTTGCAATCCGTTTAGCCAAAATCGCAATGGCATTAATATCGGGGAGGGGGCCGCCGTCTTCCTGATGAGCCGGGAGCCATCACCTGTCCGCCTCGCCGGGATCGGGGAGACGTCCGATGCCTATCATATGAGCACGCCGGACCCAGAAGGGCTCGGCGCCTTAACCGCCATGCAGCAGGCGCTGGGTGAAAGCGGCTTCAATCCAGAGGATATCGCCTATCTCAATCTTCATGGTACGGCGACAGAGCTAAATGACAGTGTCGAGGCAAAGGCGGTTTATGAACTGCTGGATGCGGTTCCCTGCAGTTCAACCAAGCCGCTGACCGGACATACGCTTGGCGCGGCGGGCAGCACGGAGCTTGGCTTTCTCTGGCTCGCCCTGCGATCGGGAGAAGGGGTGCTGCCGCCGCATATCTGGGATGAGGCGGTGGATGCAGAAATACCACCGTTAAATCTTGTGCCGAAGGGGATGACTATGCCGGAGGCGCGGGCGATGATGACAAATTCCTTTGCATTCGGCGGGAACAATATTAGCGTCATCCTCAGTAAAGAGAGGGAATGATGCAACCCTGCCCCTACGATATAACGGAAATCCTCTACCATGCGCCGCCGATGATTCTGATCGACGAGGTGGAGGCCTATAGCGAGATGGAGGTTTCCTCCGTTGTGGAGATTACAGCGGACAGCCCGTTCCTCGAAAAGGGCACCGTGCCGGCCTATGTGGGGATTGAGTATATGGCGCAATCCATCGCCGCCTATAGCGGTATCAAGGCGCGGAACGCCGATGAGGAAGTGAAAATCGGATATCTTGTTAGCACCCGGACCATGACCCTTTCCTGTCCTTCCTTTGCGATTGGTGACAGGCTGAAAGTGAAAGTCGCGCTTGTCTACGACGAGACACCCATGGCGGTCTTCGACGGAACGATCCACCGGGCGGAAGAGCTTGTCGCCAAAGCCCGGCTTAATGTATATCAACCTTAAAAAAATTCGCGTGAGAATGAATGCAAAATAGAATTCTAGTGACGGGCGCAAGTGGCGGTATTGGACGGGCGATTGCGCTCCGGCTTGCTCAGGACGGGTTTGAGATTGTCGCCCATTGCGGCCGCAACCGTGACGCCGGAATGCAGACCGTTGACCTTATCGAGGCGGCGGGCGGCACGGCACGGCTGGTCCAATTCGATATTGCCGATCGGGATCAGTGCCGCGATCTACTGGAGGCGGATGTCGAAGAGTTTGGCGCCTTTTATGGCGCGGTCCTGAATGCGGGCATTACCCGCGATACCGCCTTTCCGGCGATGACCGATGACGACTGGGATGCCGTCATTCATACCAATCTTGATGGCTTTTACAATGTGCTAAAGCCCATTACCATGCCGATGGTATCGGCCCGAAAGGGCGGGCGGATTGTGGTTATGTCATCAGTTTCGGGGGAAATGGGCAATCGTGGGCAAGTGAATTACAGTGCGTCCAAATCCGGCCTGATCGGCGCTGCAAAAGCGCTTGCACTTGAACTCGCCAAACGCAAGATCACAGTCAACTGCGTGGCACCGGGCTTGATAGAATCGGCGATGACAGATGACCTGCCGCTTGACGAGATTATGAAAATGATCCCGCTGCGCCGCCTTGGCGATGTCGATGAGGTGGCGGCGACAGTGTCCTTTTTATGCTCTGACGGCGCGGCTTATATCACGCGGCAGGTGATCTCGGTAAATGGAGGAATGGCGTAATGCAGCGCGTTGTTGTCACGGGTATGGGCGGGGTAACCTCCCTTGGTGAAGACTGGAGTACGATCTCCGCGAAGATGCGCGCCGGGAAGACCGGTATCCGGCGGATGGAAAGCTGGGACTTTTATGATGGCCTCAATACCCGGCTTGCCGGCCCGGTGGAGGGGTTCAATATCGACAAACGATATTCGAGGAAGGCACTTCGCAGTATGGGGCCGGTTTCGAAAATGGCGGTTTATGCGACGGAGCGGGCGCTGGAGATGGCCGGCCTTCTGGAGGATCCGGTTTTGAAATCCGGCAAGATGGGGGTGGCCTATGGATCGTCCTTCGGGAGCACGAAACCTGTGGTCGCCTTTACCGACCTCATGCGGGATGGCCATTCCCGCGACCTGACGGCGACCAGCTATGTCAAGATGATGAGCCATACGACGGCCGTTAATATCGGCGTGTTCTATGGCCTGTCCGGGCGGGTTATTCCAACCTCCAGCGCCTGTACGTCGGGAAGTCAGGGCATTGGCTATGCCTATGAGGCGATCAAATACGGGATGCAGGATTTGATGGTGGCCGGCGGGGCGGAGGAACTTTGCCCGACCATGGCCGCAGTATTTGATACGCTTTATGCCACCAGCATCAAGAACGATACACCGCATCTGTCGCCGCGTCCGTTTGACAAGGACCGGGACGGTCTTGTGATCGGGGAGGGGGCTGCAACGCTTGTGCTGGAATCTTACGACCACGCTGTGGCGCGTGGTGCGACGATACTGGCCGAGATCGTCGGGTTTTCCACCAACTCCGATGGTCGCCATATCACTAACCCAACACAGGCCACGATGGAGGTCGCTATGCAGGGCGCACTCGATAATGCCTCTCTGTCGGCGTCGGATATAGATTTCATCAGCGGCCACGGCACCGCGACGGAGCAGGGGGATATCGCCGAATCCCATGCAACCGATAAGGTGATGGGTGCGGACATCCCGATCCATTCCCTCAAAAGCTATTTCGGGCACAGCCTGGGTGCCTGCGGCTCGATTGAGGCCTGGCTCGGCATTGAGATGATGCGGGAGGGGTGGTTCGCACCGACAGCCAATCTCGAGACGGTGGATGACGCCTGCGCCGATATTGACTATGTGATGGGGTCAGGACGGAAAGTTGCCGTTCGTCATCTGATGAGCAACAACTTTGCCTTCGGCGGTATCAACAGTTCGTTGATTTTCCGGAACGCCGCAGAGGTTTGATATTTAATGCACCGGGTTGGGATCGAGAGAGATACCCGGTAGGGCACCGTTCACCGTATTGAAAATAAACTCCGGCGGATCGACAAAGCTGAGCCCCACAATATGGCCGTTTTGCCAAACGAGATTGCAGTTGAAGGCCCCGAAACGCGGGACTTCCAGGATAACATCGTTGGTTGGACGGAAATCCTGCTTCGTCTGGAACCGCGCGCCGCTGACCGACATATCGCGCACCACGCCCGGCACAGTTTGTTCGTTGCCCATCAGACGGGCACCCCAGAGCAAGGACAGCTTGCCATTCCACATGACCGTCTTGCGTCTATACTTCCGTTTGTCTAATCCGGAAGCGCCTGCATCATTCTGTTCCGAAATCGTTCTACCCAATCTGACTGTTGCTTGTTTGATTACTATAAACGAGAAGCGAGTAAATCGAAAAGAGATTAATATGGATTAAAAAACTCCCGTCAATTTAAGTCAAAATTGCTGCGTTTTTAATCCAGGATAACCGTTACCTGACGGCCGGAGACGTCATATTCGCCCTTGACGAATTCCTTGTTCCCATCGAACCAGAGTTTCGCTTCCCAGTCGCCGGTGAAGGTGAATTTTTCGGTTTCGATATTCTTGCCGTTGATCTTGACCGTCTCGGCCTCCTTCGCGATCTTGACGTTGAGAAGGTCAAAATCAACGATATTGAAAAGGAGGGTATTGTCAGTGATGCTGTAATGCCAGGGGGACGTGGGAAAGGCGTTCAGCGGGAGGGTCAGGTCCTTGCCATTATAGGTCGCTTTAAAATCTTCCATGTTGCGGGTGAGAGAGATTTCATGGGCGGTGCCGTCATCATCGGTCTTGCCGTCCATTTTCTGAAGTTCTCCGCTTGACCAGCTTTCCTTCAAATTCTGGGTAAATCCATAGACTTCCATACCCAGGAATGAGACAGAGGCGTTGGCACTCATTTCCTCAATCTCGCCCTTTTCATTGCGGATTGTCGTCAGATGCACTTGGCCGATCTTGTCATCTTTAAGATAGACCGAGGCAAATTGGTTTTTCTGAACCTTCTCGGCGAGCGCAGCACCGGGAAGCAGGGCAGTTAAAATGATCAGGGTCGCTATGGCGCGCAACATTATCCTTCTCCTTAAATGACAACAGTATTATACAGCCCGGCGGGGGCATTTCCCGAAGAATCGTTGAATATTTTTATCCATGCACCAAGGGTTTCATTTTCTATTTGGCTGGATAACGAAATAACACTTCTTTTCCCTCTTGTCGGAGCCTTTTATCGAGTCGCGACCTAGACTCTGTGGTAGGGGAACATTAGGTTACAGATAACATATTATGATGCAAAGAACGAGCTTTGACCCATGCCCGGGGCGCATTTCCCGGCTTTTTCCGAGATATTGAGCCTTGTTGTCCAATTCAAATAAGAATGTATGTCTGTTGCTCCTGATGGGGGTGGCTCTATCGTTAATGGTCGCGGCCCCTGCGCCCGCGGCGGAGAGCGATCCAGTGACAACAGCCGAGACGGATTTAAGCTATGAGGTCAAAATCAATGGTGCACCGACGGATTCCGTAATGGAGCTGATGGAGCAATCCTCCCGTCTTGAGCAGCTTGAAGACAAACTCCCGCCGAGCTTGGCGGCATTGCGCCGACGTGCGGAAGTCGATGTTGAAGGGTTTAAAAAAGTTCTCCGTTCGGAGGGATATTACGCCAATGAGGTGGAGTTGAAGATAGATAACAAGCAGCAGCCCATCGCCATTACCTTTGATATCACACCGGGGCCGCTGTTTCGGATCACGAAGTTCGATATCCATTTCTCCAAAGGAAAAGATATTCCCACCGCGCCGACACTCGCTGATCTGGATATTGAGGTCGGAATGCCGGCCCGGTCAGAGCCTGTCGTCAATGCGGGAACCCAGATAATAGTCAACCTCGCCAATCGCGGTTTTCCCGATGCGACCATCGCCGAGCAGGAGGCTATTGTCGATTTCGCGACCGACGGCATGGAGGTGACCCTGACCATTGATGCGGGTCCGCGTCTTTATATGGGCGAACTCAGGCTGGAGGGGCTGGAGGAAGTAGACGAGAACTATATCCGGCGACTTGCCGAATGGCAGACCGGAAAGCTTTATGATACCCGCGTTCTCGATGACTTGAGGCGGCGCTACCTGAGGAGCGGACTGTTTGACAGCGTCCGCCTGAAGTCCCGCGAGGCGGATCAGCCGGACAGCACCGTTCCGATTACCTTGGTTTTCGTGGAGCGGGATCGGCGGTCCGTTGGTGTCGGCGCGAGCTTCTCGACTAGTGAGGGCTTCGGGACGCAGTATTACTGGGAAAACCGCAATTATTTCGGGGAAGGGGAGAAACTCCGGGCCGACCTCACAATCGCGGAAATCCGCCGCGAGTTGAAACTTACCTTCGTAAAGCCCAATTTCGTCAAAATTGACCAGAATTTGAATGCGAATTTCGATATTCGTAACGAAACTACAGATGCCTATGATGAAGACTCGGTCTCCGCCTTTATCGGGTTGGACAGGCGCTGGCGTAAAAAGTGGGTAGTCGGGGCGGGTGTTTCCGCTGAATTTGCAAAAATTGACGATAGCGGAGTGACCGAGAATTACGCGCTTGCCGGGCTGCCGCTGACGGCGCGGTATGACTCGACAAATGATTTACTGGATCCGACGACAGGTCGCCGTTTCGCCGCATCTCTGGTGCCTTATCTCGGGCTCAATGACGATACACCCGATTTTATCCGGTTCGAGATGGATGGCTCCACCTATTATTCCGTGCTGGAGAAGGACCGTCTGGTGCTGGCGGCGCGCGGTAAGCTCGGCCTGATGGCGGGGGACAGCGCAGGCGCGATCCCGGCAAACAAACGCTTTTACGCAGGTGGCGGCGGTTCTGTGCGAGGCTATAAATACCAGACTGTCGGCCCACTCGATGCCAGTAATGACCCCATTGGCGGACGGTCCTTGCTGGAGGTTGGATTTGAGGCACGGACCCGCATCACGGACAGTATCGGCCTTGTCCCTTTTATCGAGGGCGGTAATGTCTATGAGAGTATGGCGCCGGATTTCTCCGGGGAGTTTCTCTGGGGCGCCGGTCTCGGCTTTCGTTATTATACGGCGATTGGACCGATCCGCTTCGATGTCGCGGTACCGCTGAACCGGCGCAAGAATGTCGATGACGCCTATCAGTTCTATATCAGTATCGGTCAGGCATTCTGATGACACGCAAGAAGCTTATCGCGGCGATTATCTGCGCGCCTTTCCTGATCCTGTTGCTTATCATTGCGGGCGGTTACGCATTTTTGCAACTGGACAGCGGTCGCGCGTTGCTGGTCTCCCAAATTGAGAAGGCCGCCTCGACCCCCGGTGAGCTTGAGTTGAAACTCGGGCCGCTGGACGGCAATATTTTTGGCGATTTTTCCCTCAAGGAAGTGCGCCTTCGGGACGCAAAGGG
>NZ_JARGOQ010000012.1 GCF_029233945.1 Sneathiella sp.
TGCTGCTTCTGATCGGGGTGTGGATTTTCTTCATGCGCCAGATGCAGGGCGGCGGCGGCAAGGCCATGGGCTTTGGTAAATCGAAAGCGAAACTGCTCACTGAAAAGCATGGCCGCGTCACATTTGAGGATGTCGCCGGTATCGAGGAAGCGAAGGAAGAACTTGAAGAAGTAGTCGACTTCCTGAAAAACCCCCAGAAATATCAGCGGCTTGGCGGTAAAATCCCGAAGGGTGTGCTGTTGATTGGCCCTCCCGGTACGGGTAAGACGTTGCTGGCGCGCTCTGTTGCGGGTGAAGCGAATGTGCCCTTTTTCACCATTTCCGGCTCCGATTTCGTTGAGATGTTTGTCGGTGTCGGCGCGAGCCGTGTCCGCGACATGTTTGAACAGGGCAAGAAAAACGCCCCCTGCATTATCTTTATTGACGAAATCGATGCGGTTGGCCGTCATCGTGGCGCCGGTCTTGGCGGCGGTAACGATGAACGCGAACAGACCCTCAACCAGATGCTGGTGGAGATGGATGGTTTCGAGACCAATGAAGGCGTGATCCTGCTGGCCGCGACGAACCGTCCGGACGTGCTGGATCCGGCGTTGCTGCGTCCCGGTCGTTTCGACCGTCAGGTTGTGGTGCCGAACCCGGATATCATCGGCCGCGAGAAAATCCTGAAAGTGCATATGCGCAAAGTCCCGCTCGCGCAGGATGTGAACGCCCGTACCATCGCACGCGGCACACCCGGTTTCTCCGGTGCTGACCTTGCCAACCTCGTGAATGAGGCGGCGCTTCTGGCGGCACGTAAATCACGGCGGCTGGTTACTCAGCAGGAATTCGAGGAAGCCAAAGACAAGGTCATGATGGGGACCGAGCGTCGCTCCATGGTCATGTCAGAAGACGAGAAGAAGCTGACCGCTTATCACGAAGGTGGCCATGCGCTCGTTGGTATGCATATGAAGGCGTCGGACCCGATCCATAAGGCAACGATTATCCCGCGCGGACGTGCGCTCGGTATGGTCATGCGCCTGCCGGAGAAGGACAGCTACTCGCTGCGTCGCGATCAGTGCCTCGCCCATCTGGCGGTTGCCATGGGCGGTCGTGTGGCGGAGGAAATGATCTTCGGTCATGATGCGGTCACGACGGGTGCCTCCGGCGATATCAAGATGGCGACCGATATGGCGCGTAAAATGGTGACCGAATGGGGTCTTTCCGACAAGCTCGGTCCGCTCCTCTATGGCGCCAATCAGGAAGAAGTTTTTCTTGGTCATTCCGTCTCGCAGCAGAAGAATATGTCTGATGCGACAGCGGATGTCATTGACCAGGAAGTCCGCCGCTTTGTTGAGGAAGGCGAGGCAACAGCCCGCAAGATCCTCAATGATCATGTGGATCAGTTGCATCGCATTGCCAAAGGTCTTCTTGAGTATGAAACCTTGAGCGGCGATGAGATTAAGATCCTGATGGATGGCGGTGATATCAACCGGCCGGAAGATGTCGATACACCTGCCGACAAGGGGCCGAGTTCAACCGTTCCCGAAGCCGACGGCCATAAGAAACCCGGCGGACCGGGTATGGAACCGGAACCGCAACCCGGCTCATAAGGACAGTTTCATGAGTGAGACGAATAAGGGCTCCGCTTCATCGCGGGGCCTTTCTTCTATGACAGAGGGAGAACAGGAGAGCCGGACACGCCCCCTGATAATGGGGATCGTGAATGTCACGCCAGACAGTTTTTCCGATGGCGGTCAACATTCCAGCGTTGATGCCGCGATTGCCCATGCCCGAGAGCTTGTGGCGGACGGGGCGGATATCCTTGATATCGGCGGGGAAAGTACCCGCCCGGGCGCGGACGCCATCCGTGTGGCCGATGAATGCGCGCGCGTTGTGCCGGTTATCGAAGGCTGCCGCGATCTTGGTGTGACGATTTCCATCGATAGCCGGAAGAAGGCCGTGATGGCGGCGGCGGTCGCGGCGGGGGCGACCCTGGTCAATGACGTCAGCGCCCTTGAGTATGACCCCGAAAGCCTCGAATTCGTGGCGGAAAGCGGCCTGCCGGTCTGCCTGATGCATAGCCTCGCGGACCCGAAGGTCATGCAGGATAACCCAACCTATGACGATGTGGTTGCCGATGTCATGGCTTACCTGCGCGCGCGGATTGAGGCTTGCGAGGCGTCGGGGATTACGCGCGAAAAGATTATCGTCGATCCGGGCATCGGTTTTGGCAAGACGGCGGAGCATAATCTGCTGCTGATCAAATCGCTCTCGGCGTTTCAGGCGCTTGGCTGCGATATTCTGCTCGGTGCCTCACGAAAATCCTTTGTCGGGCGGGTGATGCATGAGCCTGAGGCGTCGAAACGCGTTATCGGATCGGTTGCTGTCGCGCTCCATGGCGCGCAATCCGGCGCCCGGATATTGCGGGTTCATGACGTTAAAGAGACCCGCCAAGCCCTTGAAATGTGGCAGGCAATTGATGCCGCCTCTTTTTAGACATGTTTTAAGGGTTTCCTGATAAAGTGTTGTCAAATTTTTAGGCAGAGACTGAGCTATGACACGGAAATATTTTGGAACCGACGGCATTCGCGGCACGGCGAACAAGGAGCCGATGACCGCGGAAATCGCCCTTAAAGTGGGCAAATCGGCGGGCAAGAAATTTGCCGGTCGAGGCGATTTTCGCCACCGTGTCGTTATCGGCAAGGACACCCGCCTCTCGGGCTATATGGTGGAGCCAGCGCTGACCGCCGGTTTTACCTCGGTCGGGATGGATGTGATTCTGGTCGGGCCGCTCCCCACGCCGGCGATCGCCATGTTGACCCGCTCACTCCGGGCGGATATCGGGGTGATGATTTCCGCGTCGCATAATTCGTTCGAGGATAACGGCATCAAGCTTTTCGGCCCCGATGGCTACAAGCTGTCCGACGAGGTAGAGAAAAGCATCGAAGCGGACATCATTGATGACAGTAATATCGTGCTGGCGGATCCGGCCAAGCTCGGCCGGGCGCAGCGTCTCGATGACGCACGCGGCCGTTATATCGAATTCGCGAAAAGCAGTTTTCCCCGCAATCAACTCCTGAAAGGGCTTAAAATCGTTGTCGATTGCGCGAATGGCGCGGCCTATAAGGTGGCGCCGACCGTGCTATGGGAGTTGGAGGCGGATGTCATCTCCATGGGGGTCTCGCCTAACGGCTTCAACATCAATGACGGCTGTGGCTCCACCTCGACGGAAGCCATGTGCAAGCGCGTGGTGGAGGAAGGGGCTGATCTCGGTATTGCTCTTGATGGGGATGCGGATCGTTTGCTGATTTGCGATGAAAAAGGCCGCCTCATCGATGGGGACCAGTTGATGGCACTGATCGCCCGAACCTGGCAGCGCCGTGAAAAGCTCCGGGGGGGTGGTATCGTCTCGACGGTAATGTCCAACATGGGGCTTGAGAAATTCCTGGAAGGGAAGGGCATGACCCTTGCGCGGACCAATGTCGGTGATCGTTATGTTGTTGAACATATGCGCGAACACGGCTTTAACGTCGGCGGGGAGCAGTCGGGTCATATTGTGCTGAACGACTACAGCACAACAGGCGACGGCCTGATCGCCGCGCTTCAGGTCCTTTCGGTGATTGTCGAAGAGGGCCAGCCGGTTAGCGAGGTCTGCCATAACTTCGACCCCTGGCCGCAGATCCTGAAAAACGTGCGTTTCGAGGCAGGGGATCCGCTCTCCGGCTCGGCTGTGCAGAAGGCCATCCGCGACGGCGAAATTCGCCTTGGCAGTGAAGGGCGGCTCTTGATCCGGAAATCCGGGACGGAGCCGTTGATCCGCGTGATGGGCGAGGGAACGAATGACAGTCTGGTCAATGAGATTGTCGATAACATCGTCAATGAGGTTGCCGCCTCGCTTGGTTGAGAGAATTTTTAAGGGGTGAGTATGCAGGGGCGTGTATTGATTGTCGCCGGGTCGGATTCCGGCGGCGGTGCAGGTATTCAGGCTGATATTAAGACGGTAACGGCCCTTGGCGGCTACGCGGCGACGGCGATAACCGCGCTGACCGCGCAGAATACCCTTGGCGTTGAGGCGATCGAGGCGATCTCTGCCCCTTTCGTTGCGCAGCAGATTGATGTTGTCCTCAAAGATATCGGCGCCGATGCCATCAAAATCGGTATGCTTCACCGAAAAGAGGTTGTGGATGCTGTCGCAGGTCTTTTCGATCAAATCGATAAACTGCCGCCGGTGGTGCTTGATCCGGTGATGATTGCCAAAGGCGGGGCGAGCCTGATCGCGGAGGAGGCGAGCGATGCCATCAAAAAGCGTTTGATCGGGCCGCATACCCTTGTTCTCACGCCGAATATCCCGGAAGCCGAGCATCTGATCGGCATGAAGATCAATAATCTTACCGATATGGAAAAGGCGGGCCGTCTTTTGCTCGATATGGGTCCCGTCGCTGTATTGATGAAAGGCGGACATAGCGAGGGCGCGGAAATCGTCGATCTTCTCGTCTCGCCGGAGGGGATTCAGACATTCTCCCACCGGCGTATTGAAAGCAGACATACTCATGGCACGGGCTGCACACTGTCTTCGGCCATTGCAACAGGCATTGCGCAAGGATTGGCGGTCCCGGTTGCCGTTGCGCGGGCCATTCGCTATGTGGAAAACGCGATCTTCGACGCCCCCGGCATCGGTGCCGGCCACGGGCCGCTCAATCACGGGCATACGGTCTCTCATTTCGAATAGGTTTGGCTATCTTTAGGACACAACTTTTGATAGCGTTGATATTATAAAATTTTTCTGTTCGTATATCGGAGAGTATCCTATGACCTATTTGAAACGCGCCGCTCTTGGCTTTTGCCTGCTGCTGGCCCTTGGATTGGGTACTGCGCGAGCGGACACGGCAAAGCAGGAAGCTATTGTTGAGCTGTTGAAAGTCACGAAGACTGCCGAGAATGTTCAGACTATCACGGCCAATAGTCTTCGATTCTTCCTCGATCAGAGCTTTAAGTCCAAGCCCGGCATCCCCGATGAGGTTAAAGAGAAAACCTATGAAATTATGCGGCAGACCTTTGAAGAGAATCTGTCCGGGCTGCTTATCCCGATCGTCAAACTTTACGAAGAAGCTTTCAGCCTTGAAGAAATTCAGGAACTTACTGGTTTCTATAGAACAGAACTGGGTCAGAAATTAATTGAGACAACGCCGGTAATTATGCAAAAATCCATGGCTATCGGCGGGCAATGGGGGCAGAAAGTGGGAATAATCGCCGTTGAACGTATCCGCAAGGAACTGGCCAGCAAAGGTTACGATATCTGAAGATAGCCCTTTCGCTCTCTAGATGTCGGCGAGCGCCTTGATCAGGGTCTCGATTTCTTCTTCCGTATTATAGTAATGAAATGAAGCCCTTACCATTTCTTCTATGCCCCGTTTCTCAAGATCAAAGCGGGTGCTGGAAAGGCTGGTGATGGAGACATTGATATTTTGTCCTGCAAGATGGGCTTGTATGTCGGCAGGCGATTTTGTGGCATGGCTGAACGTAACGATCCCACCCTTTCTCGCGCCGATATCCTGAACCGTAATGTCGGGGAGCGCCGATAATTTTTCTCGCGCGACTTCCGCGAGGGCGCAAAGGCGGGCCGAGGTTTCCTCAATCCCGAGAGTGAGCAGATAGTCAACGGCCGCGCCGAGGCCGATAACGGCGGCGACATTATACTCCCAATTTTCGAACCGTCGCGCATCGTCGCGCATCTTATATCCGTTTATTGATGTCCATTCCGCACTATGCAAATCGAGGAAGGGCGGCTCCAGCTTGTCCATCATGCTTTTGCGGACATAGAGGAAGCCGGTGCCGCGAGGGGCGCGCAAGTATTTTCGACCCGTCACCGAGAGCATATCGCAGCCAATTTCCGCCACATCAACCGGCAGTTGCCCCACGGACTGACAGGCATCGAGCAAATAGGGAATGCCATGCTTTCGTGCGACCTTGCCGATTTCCGCCGCCGGATTGACGAGGCCGCCGTTGGTCGGGACATGGGTGACCGAAATGAGTTTCACCTTGTCATCAATCATCGTTTCCAGAGCGGCAACATCTATTTGCCCGCTGTTGTCGCTCGGCACGAAATCGATTTTAACACCCGTTCGTTTGGCAACTTGCAGATAATCGATGACATTGGTGGCATATTCGGCCTCCGCCGTCAGGATGCGGTCACCAGCTTCGAATTTCATGCCGTAAAAAGCCATCTGCCAGCCGACGGTCGCATTCTCCACCAGCGCGATTTCGCTGCGGTCACAGTTGATCAGTTCGGCAATGGCATCGTATGTTCGCTCAAACGCCGCCTTCGCGCGGTTTTGCGCTTCATAACCGCCGATCGCAAGTTCCAGATCAAGATGCTCCTTTACGGCATCGAAGACCGGCAGCGGCATCAGCGCCGCCCCCGCATTATTGAAATGAAGGCGGTTTTTAACGCCCGGCGTTTCCTCCCGGAGTGCGTCGACATTAAGCGTCATGTCAATCTCCTATCTATGCCCTGCAACAGCATGGGGGATATAGGCGTCCTTGAGGCGTGCCAGTTCGTTCATATCCAGCGAGATATCAAGCGCGGCCACGGCCTCGTCAAGCTGGTACATCTTGCTGGCGCCGATAATCGGGCTGGTGACGGCCGGGCTGTGATGCACCCAGGCGAGGGCGATCTGCGCCGAGGTGACGCCGCGTTCCTTCGCGATATCCTGCACAACGGCGAGTACGTCGTAATCCGCATCCTGCCCGATTCGCATGGATTTGATCATCGCATCGGAGCGCGAGCGGGTGGTCTCCCCCTCCGCATCCTTCTTCTTGTTCCCGGCGAGAAAACCACGGGCGAGCGGTGACCAGGGAATAACGCCGATGCCCTGATCCTCACAGAGGGGCAGCATTTCGCGCTCTTCCTCCCGATAAACAAGGTTATAGACATTCTGCATGGAGACGAACTTCGCCCAGCCATTCTTCTCGGAGATAGAAAGTGCCTTCATAAACTGCCAGGCAAACATGGAGGACGCGCCGATATAGCGGGCCTTGCCGGCGCGGACCACATCGTTGAGGGCTTCCAGCGTTTCCTCGATCGGAGTATCATAGTCCCAGCGGTGAATCTGGTAGAGATCGACATAATCGGTGCCGAGCCGCTTCAGCGAATTATCGATGGAGTGCAGGATATGCTTGCGCGAGAGACCGCCGGTCAGCGGGCTTTTCCCCATCCGGTTGAAGACCTTTGTCGCAATGACGACCTCGTCGCGCTTGGCATAGTCCTTCAGCGCCCGTCCGACTATTTCTTCCGATACACCAACCGAATACATATCGGCGGTATCGAAGAAATTAATGCCATATTCCAGCGCCTTCTTGATGAAGGGGCGGCTTTCCTCCTCGGGCAGGACCCAGTCCCGCCATTCCGGATCGCCATAGGTCATGGTACCGAGGCATAGATCGCTTACCTTCAGGCCGGTATTCCCCAGTCTTTTCAAATTCATTCTTATCTCCGCTACAGGATTTTTTCTAGCGCCGCGAGCAGTCTATCGCTATCCGTCTCATTATTGAAGAGGTGAGGGGTGATCCGCATGCTGGACCCGCGAACGGAGACGAGAATATTGTCCGCCCGCAGCCGTTCCAGCAGATTCCCCGGCAGGCCACCTTTGCGTCTCAGCCCAAGAAAATGACCGGCGCGCTTGTCATCGGAGAGAGAGGTGAGGCCAAGCCCTTCGCATCGCGCTGCGATATCGCGTGTTTTCTCTGAAAGGGTTTCCTGAATATTGGCGACGCCCCAGTCGAGAATTTGCTCAAGCGCGGCCACAGCGACGGGCATCAGGGCGAAATTCGCCCGCTCCCCCATATCGAAGCGCTGTGCACCGGGCTGATAGTCATCAACATAATCGACAAGCCCGGCAAAATCCTCCGATCCTTTCCGGTTGAGCCAGTTATATTCGAGCGGCTCTCCGCCGTGATGCTCCGGCGCGACATACATAAAACCGACACTATAGGGTCCGAGCAGCCATTTATAGGCGGCGGCAATCAGAAAATCCGGCTTGACGCGCGGTAAGGCCAATGGCATCGCGCCAAGGGATTGCGTGACATCGAGGACGAGCTTCGCGCCTTGCGCCCTGAGCTTCTCCCCAATTGCCACAAGGTCGAGAAGCGCGCCATCCGTCCAGTGGTTATGGGGCAGGGCGGCAACGGCTACCGTCTCATCAATCGCGTTAAGGACAGCCGACGTCCAGTCATAATCGGCGGGCGTGGGCACGGTCTTGATCTCGGCGGCGCATTCATTCGCCCGCTGCTGCCAGCAATAGACATTCGATGGAAACTGATCTTCAAGGAGGAGGATTTTCTGACCCTTTTCGAGCGGGATGTTCTTCGCGGCAATGGCGAGGCCGTAAGACGCGCTCGGGATAAGTGCGATATCATCCGCCGCCGAGCCGATGAGCGATGCAAAAAGCGACCGCGCCCTCTCTGATTCGGTAAAAAAATCCTCAGGCGCAACAGTCCAAGGGGTCGACTTGCGATCAATACCCATATGTCCGGCGGCGCGCGCGGTTTTTAAAAGCGGTCCCATATAGGCGCAATTGAAATAGGTGATTTCGTCCGGAATATCAAAAAGATGGCGTTGGCTGGGGATCATGAACGGGCCTCAAACAGTAATAATTCCCGTCATTTTCGCGCAAAGCAGAGGCGGCGACTAGCCCTTTATTGTCACCGGGACAATAAACCCGCGTGGCTTATATCGTGGATTCGATACGGAACTGAAATTCTAATCTTTGGCCAGCGGATATTTTTCTTAACCACAGAGTGAGCCTGCTTTAGCTGGTAGGCAATGGAACCGTCGGCCACTCGGTCGTAATGTCGGCATGCACACCACGTTCAAGATAGGTTGATAGTACGATGAAACTCTTGGTTCCTCGAACACCCGGGAGAACATAGAGCTGTGAAAGAAGCTGCTCGAGCGCATGGGCGTTTGCGGTTCGAACCTTCATGATGACGCACGTGTCACCTGCTACCGAATGCATCTCTTCGACTTCCGGAAATCGCCGCAAAGTCAGCATTCGCTCACTTTTCCCCCAGCCGTCGGCATCCACATGGACAAAAGCGAGAAAGTCTTTGCCGCTGGATGGCCCATCAATGCGTGCGGAGATACCCGTTAGTGTTCCGCTGCTTCGTAGTCGCTTTACACGCTCAAAAACAGCCGGGGCTGAAAGGCCAACGATTTCGCCTATTTCAGCATAGGTGGCGCGCCCGTTTTCAGACAATGCACCTAATATCTTTCGATCAAAACTGTCCAAAGGCCGTGGTGGTCTGGCAGTCAGCTGATTATCTTCTGTTTCTATATTCATTCGTGCAATTTCCATTACCAGAATTGATTTATTCGGCATATTAAGCTGAAAGCGAAAGGATATTCAAATGAAGCATCAGATTATTAATCCCTCAAACGGCATATACGCTGCAACAGACGACTACGTTCATGCACTTGAGGTAAGCGGTGCAAATCGTCAGCTTTTTGTGAGTGGCACGATGGGGCTGAATGAGCATGGTAATGCGCCGGAAGATTTGGACGAACAGCTTGAGTTGATCTGGTCGAACATCGATCGCATCCTGTGCGACGCTAATATGACCGTCGCAAACATCGTCAGAATTACAAGCTACCTCCGCAAGGCCGAGTATGCGAAGCGCAATCAAGCCGCACGAATTCGCGCTCTGGGTGATCGAAGGGTGCCAACAACTGCGATTGTCGTTGCCACGCTTGATCCGACTTGGCTCGTTGAGCTTGAAATCGTTGCGCTGGCCTGACTGTTCGTTGAAAGCCGTCATTATTGCAAATGCGGCTAATGGCAGTTTTGTCCGCGCTGTGATCAAGGGTATTTTCAGTGAAAGAATCTGTCAAAATGTCGCAGCGCAGAAATTCCCGTTGACATCCCCATCGAAATTTTGTCTATGAACGGCGGGCCACATCCCCCCACCGGGATGCTCTAGACTGGAAGGTTTAGTTTATTATGACAGTACAAATGCGTCCTGAGAGTCTCCCTGACTCTCCTATGTTTTCATCCGGCCCTTGCGCGAAGCGCCCCGGATGGTCCCTCCAAAACCTTGAAAATGCCTGCCTTGGTCGCTCCCACCGTTCGGGTGAGGGTAAAGCCAAGCTGAAAGCCGTGATCGATCAGCAGCGTGCGCTGCTCGGTATCCCCGATGATTATAAGGTCGGCATTGTGCCGGGCTCCGACACCGGTGCCGTGGAAATGGCGCTCTGGTCGATGCTGGGTGCGCGTCCCGTCACCATGCTGGCATGGGAAAGCTTCGGCTCCGGCTGGGCGACCGACGTGGTCAAGCAGCTGAAGCTCGATGATGCCGAAGTCATCACCGCCGAATATGGTGAGATCCCGGATCTTGCCGCGACCGACTGGAGCCGCGATGTTGTCTTCACCTGGAACGGTACAACCTCTGGCGTGCGGGTACCGAATGGCGACTGGATTTCTGACAGCCGCGACGGTCTCGCTATTTGCGATGCCACCTCCGCCGTGTTCGCCATGGAACTGCCGTGGGAAAAGCTCGATGTTGTCACCTGGTCCTGGCAGAAAGTGCTGGGCGGGGAGGCGGCCCATGGCATGCTTGTCCTGAGCCCGCGCGCTGTTGAGCGGCTGGAAAATTACACCCCCGTATGGCCCCTCCCGAAAGTCTTCCGCATGACAAAGGGCGGCAAGCTGATTGACGGTATCTTCAAGGGGGAAACCATCAACACCCCGTCCATGTTGGCGGTTGAGGATGCGCTGGACGCGCTTTCCTGGGCGGAAAGCATCGGCGGGGGCAAGGGCATGATCGCCCGTACCGATGCCAACGCGAAGGTGATTTCCGACTGGGTCGCGAAAACCGACTGGGTTGATTATCTAGCAAGCGATCCGGCAATTCGCTCCACCACCTCGGTCTGCCTTAAGATCACCGATGACTGGTTCACGGCGCTTCCTGCGGAAGACCAGCCAAAGGCGGCGAAAGAACTCGTCAATCTGCTCGCATCGGAAGGCGCGGCGCTTGATATCGGGCATTACCGCGATGCTCCGGCGGGTCTTCGGATCTGGGCGGGCGCGACGGTGGAGAAAGCCGATCTCGAAGCATTGATGCCCTGGCTCGACTGGGGTTACGCGACACTTAAAAATACATTCCAGAAATAATCCTTAAGAAGGATCGATAAAATGGTCAAAGTCCTTATCTCTGACAAGATGAGCCCGCGCGCTGCTGAAATTTTCCGCGATCGTGGCGTAGAAGTAGACGAAAAACCCGGCATGAGCCCTGCGGAACTGAAAGCCTGCATTGGCGAGTATGACGGCCTCGCCGTGCGCTCCGCCACCAAGGCGACCGCCGAAATTATTGCGGCCGCCACCAACCTCAAAGTTATCGGCCGCGCCGGTATCGGGGTGGATAACGTGGATATCCCGTCGGCAACGGCGGCCGGTATCTGCGTGATGAACACACCGTTCGGTAATGCCATCACCACGGCCGAACATGCCATCGCCATGATGTTCTCTCTCTCCCGCCATATTCCGGCGGCGAATGCCTCCACCCAGGCCGGGAAGTGGGAGAAATCGAAATTCATGGGGGTCGAGCTTTACGGCAAGACGCTCGGAGTCATCGGATGTGGTAACATCGGTTCCATCGTCGCGGACCGTGCGGTTGGCCTTAAAATGAAAGTCGTTGCCTATGATCCGTTCCTCTCCCCTGAACGGGCGCTGGAACTTGGTGTCGAAAAGCTGGAACTGGACGATCTGTTCACCCGCGCCGACTATATCTCGCTGCATACCCCGATCACGGACAGCACCCGCAACATCATCAATGCGAAGAATATCGCCAAGATGAAAGAGGGCGTGCGCATCATCAACTGCGCCCGCGGTGGTCTTGTCGTCGAGGAAGACTTGAAGGCAGCGCTCGAATCCGGCCAGGTTGCCGGTGCGGCGCTTGACGTCTACGCGGTTGAACCGGCGACGGAAAATATCCTTTTCGGCATGGAAAATGTGGTGACGACCCCGCATCTGGGGGCCTCCACCGATGAGGCGCAGGTCAATGTCGCGATCCAGGTGGCGGAGCAGATGTCCGATTACCTGCTGGTCGGGTCCGTGACCAACGCGCTCAACATGCCGTCCGTCACGGCGGAAGAAGCACCGAAGCTGAAACCCTATATGGAGCTTGCGGCCCAGCTTGGCGGGTTCGCCGGTCAGGTCACGGAAAGCGGCATCAAGTCCGTGCGCATCGATTATGAAGGCGCGGCGGCGGGCCTTAATACCAAACCGCTCACCTCTATCATTATTCAGAGCCTGCTCAGCCCTCTGATGGACAGCATCAATATGGTGAATGCCCCGGTCGTTGCGAAGGAACGGGGGGTCGATGTGACTGAAAGCTATAACGACCGGGAGGAGGACTATCAGACACTGATCCGCCTCACGATCACGACAGAGCATCAGACGCGTGATATCGCGGGCACGCTGTTCGGGGATAACCGGCCGCGCATCGTCAGTATCAAGGGCATTAATATAGAGGCGGAAATCGGTCCTCATATGCTTTATGTCACCAATCAGGACAAGCCGGGCTTTATCGGGGCGCTGGGATCGGTGCTGGGTGATGCCGGGGTCAATATTGCGACCTTCCATCTCGGTCGTCACAAGCAGAAAGGGGAGGCGATTGCCCTGATCGAGATAGATTCGGAACTCTCCCATTCAACGCTGGAGAATGTCTGTAACCTGCCGCATGTCGCTCAGGTTAAGGCGCTCAATTTCTAGGCGGTTTCTGCAGAAAATAACGCCTTCGGGCTACTTTGGAAAAGCGGCGGTTAAAAACTGTCGCTTTTTTGTTGTTCCTGTTGGCGGCGGCGGGGAAATATGCTTTATAGGCCCATGTAATGAATGACTATTCCGAAAAAGGCCTGCTGCCCGCCGGTTTGGCAGATATGCTCCCGCCCGCAGCCGCACGCGAAGCGCGGATTAACCGTACCCTGATGGATGTTTTCGCAGGCAATGGCTATCTGCAAGTCAAGCCCCCCCTGATCGAATTTGAGGAGCATCTGCTGGAGGGCTCCGGCGCGGCGCTTGCGTCCAAAATGTTTCGTGTGATGGACCCGGTCTCGCATCGGATGATGGGCATTCGGACCGATATCACCTTGCAGATCGCGCGCGTTGCGACCACCCGAATGAAGCAGGATCCGCGCCCCTTGCGACTTTCCTATGCCGGACAGGTTTTGCGGGTCTATGGCTCCCAGCTCCGGCCAGAGCGGCAGTTTGCGCAAGCCGGCGTAGAGCTGATCGGCCCGTCGGAGACCTCTGCCGATGCGGAGCTGATCCTGCTCGCGGCGGAAGCTTTGGGCGCGTTGGAGGTAGAGAATTTCTCGATTGATCTGACACTGCCGACGCTCGTGCCAACGCTTTGCCGTGAACTGGGCATTGATGAAGAGACGGCCGCCTCGGCGCGTGAGGCCCTCGATCACAAGGATGCCGCCGTACTTGATGATTATGACGCGAACTTAAGCCGGATTCTTATCGCACTTCTGAAAGCGGCAGGACCGGCAAACAGTGCGATAGAGGCGCTTGAAAAAATCGACCTTCCTGACGCGGCGGCGGCACAGGTCGCGGCACTTAAAAAGGTGGTTGCGCAGCTCCAGCAATCCGCGCCGGATCTGAAATTGACAATTGATCCCGGCGAATATCGCGGGTTTGAATATCAGACCGGCCTCAGCTTTACGGTGTTTGGCCGCGGCGTGCGCGGGGAACTTGGCCGCGGCGGGCGCTACCAGTTGATGGACGGGGAATCTGCCTCTGGCTTTACGCTCTTCCTCGATAGCCTGATGCGTGCGGTGCCGCGCAAGGTGAGCGATGACCGATTGTATCTTCCCTTCGAAACCAGCCTTGACCAGGGATACGCCTTGCGTCAGGAAGGCTGGAAAACGGTCGCGGGCCTTGATCCGGAAGACGATATCGAGGCTGAAGCGCGGCGTCTTAACTGCGGCCAATTTCTCGGGCCGGATGGTATTACGAAACTCTCCTGATCAAAATTTTACATTCAAGGACTGAGGATAATGGCGAACGTAGCGGTGGTTGGCTCCCAATGGGGTGACGAGGGCAAAGGCAAGATTGTTGACTGGTTGTCCGAGCGAGCGGATGTTGTCGTGCGCTTTCAGGGCGGCCATAACGCTGGTCATACGCTCGTTGTCGACGGCAAGGTCTATAAACTCAGCCTGCTCCCCTCCGGCATTGTGCGCGGTGGCAAGATTTCGGTGATCGGCAACGGCGTTGTCGTCGATCCCTGGGCGCTGGTGAAAGAAATCGACACCGTGCGCGGGCAGGGCGTCACTGTTGATCACACTACTTTAAAAATTGCTGAGAATGCGACGCTGATCCTGCCGCTGCATGGGGAGCTGGATGCCCTGCGGGAGGATGCAACTTCGGCGATAAAGATCGGCACGACCCGGCGTGGTATCGGCCCGGCTTATGAAGACAAGACCGCCCGCCGCGCAATTCGCGTGTGCGACCTGACGGACACGGACCTGATGAAGCGAAAAATTGCAACTTTGCTCGATCATCACAACGCGCTTCGCAAAGGCATGGGCGCGCCGCTGGTGGATGGGGACAAGCTACTCGCACAACTTATTGAAATTGCACCAAAAGTTCTGGAATTTTCCGATATTGTCTGGCGCCGTCTGGATGAGGCGAAGAAGGCGCGCAAGCGCGTCCTGTTCGAAGGGGCGCAAGGGGCGATGCTCGATAACGATCACGGCACCTATCCGTTCGTGACCTCCTCCAACACGCTCGCCGGACAGGCAGCGGTTGGCAGTGGTGTCGGGCCGGGCTCGGTCAATTATGTGCTGGGTATTACCAAGGCCTACACAACCCGTGTTGGCGAAGGGCCGTTTCCGACGGAACTTTTCGATGAGGTCGGCAAGGGACTTGGCGAGCGGGGGCATGAATTTGGTGTTGTCACCGGACGCAAGCGTCGCTGCGGCTGGTTCGATGCGGTGATGGTGCGTCAGGCCGTCAAAACAGGTGGCATCACGGGCATCGCGCTGACCAAGGTTGATGTGCTGGATGGCATGGATGAACTTAAAATCTGTGTTGGCTATGAGCTGAATGGCGAGCAGATCGACTATTTCCCGTCCAATATGGCGGATCAGGCCGCAGTAAAACCCGTCTATGAAACGATGGAAGGCTGGAGTGAGAGCACCTATGGCGCGCGCAGCTGGGCCGATCTTCCGGCGGCGGCGGTCAAATATATCCGCCATGTGGAAGAATTGATCGAGGCGCCGGTCGCGCTCCTCTCCACCAGCCCGGAGCGCGAAGACACCATTCTCGTCCGCGACCCGTTTGAAGATTAAATTAAAATGTGAGCAAAAGAGGCTGCCCGCCTTTTTATCCTCATGCTAATGTTTTGACATGACGAAATCTTCCGGACGCATGAGGCTGCTGGCTGTCGGAGGGCTGTTGGCCCTTGCCGTCGGCTTGGGCATTGGCCGCTTTGTCTACACCCCGATATTGCCGTTTATGGAAACCGGTCTTGGCGTGAGCAAGTCTGATGCAGGGTTGATCGCGTCGGCCAATTATCTCGGCTATTTGCTGGGCGCATTGCTCGGTATTCGGCAGAGCCTGCCCGGAAGTACGCGGGGCTGGTTCCTGCTATCATTAATTGTTTGTTCCGCAACGACAATCTCCATGGGACTGACAGAAAGTTTCGAGCTGTTCCTGTTGATTCGCTTGATGAGCGGGGCCGCCTCTGCCTTTGTCATGGTGTTCGGCTCGGCGCTTATATTGAGCCGTCTTGCGGCGGAAGGACGATCGCGTTTATCGGCGCTTTATTTCGCGGGCGTCGGTGTTGGCATATCGCTTTCCTCCCTGATGATCATCATGTTGGAGACGATGGATATCGGATCGCAGGGCATGTGGATCGCCACGGGTATCCTCTCGTTGCTTCTGACGGTTCCGGTATTTCTGTATGTGCCTGCTGTGCCCGAGCCAAGCAGCGGCGAGGCGGCGAATATACCGCTCCGCTATAGCCGACCGCTCAAGGCTCTGATTCTTTCCTACTTCTTGTTCGGTTTCGGCTATATCATCACGGCAACCTTTATCTCCACGCTGGTGCGCCAGATTCCGGAAGTACAGTGGATGCAGTCCATTATCTGGCTGATTGTCGGGGTTGCCGCCATTCCGTCCGTGGCGCTCTGGGCGGGAATTGCCGCGTATCTCGGTAACAACCGGAGCTACGCAATCGCCTGTCTTGTTCTGGCGATCGGTGTTGCCGGCAGCGTGATTGCGGAGCATCCGCTGATACTGGTTGTGTCAGCTGTTCTGCTTGGTAACACGGTTATCGGTATTACCGCCCTTGGTCTGGTTGAGGCGCGGAATATGGCACCTAATCACGGACGACAGATTCTTGCGGTGATGACCCTGTCCTTTGGCATCGGGCAAACAATCGGGCCGGGTTTTGCCGGGTTTATCTATGACTACTTTGGCGATTTTTTCGTGGCCTCGCTCATCGCCGCCGTCGGGCTTGTTGTCGCCTCCTCGCTGGCATGGGGCCTGGATAACAAAAAGCAGATTCCTCCTGCGCTGCCATCGGATCAAATTTAACGGCATATTAACGCCAAATTGCGACAATCAAGGCTAGAATTCGACCAGATGGATTAAAGCCGCGCATAAATGACAGTTGCCGAAAAAATAGATAAGCCGACGGAATCGTCGACAGCCAGTGCTGGCCCTGTTCTTGCGGGGCGGTTCAGGATCGATCTGTCCCGGCGTCTGGGCGACCTGGAAAGCGGCGCCAATATGGTTGTTCAGGCGACCGATGTTCAGGATTCGTCTGCCAAATATTTTGCCGTTGTTTCAAACCCTTACAGCAGTTTTCGCCGAGCCATGGCGCAAGCGATGACCGAGAGCCATATCCCCGGTATGGTTGATCTTTTAGCGCATGGAAAGGTGCAGTTTTCTGAAACGGATATCTGCTATGTCTCCGTCTTCGATATGCTGCGGGGCGGCGGTCTGTATCGTGAAGGGGACGCCCCGCTCGAAGAAAATACAGTGCTTGATCTGGTCTTGCCGACAGTGATGGCTTGCCTTCAGAATTTGCATAAAAGCGGCCTGACCCATCGTGGTATCCGCGCGGGCAATCTTTTTTTCGCTGATGACAGTCGAATTGAACTCCTGCTGGGGGAGGCTGTAACCGCCGCGCCGGGATCAGCGCAGCCGGACGTCTATGAACCGCTTCAAAGCGCAATGGCGCATCCCATGGGACGAGGCAATGGGACACCGGCGGATGATATCTATGCGGTCGGTGTTCTGATGCTGCATCTGTTGGGGGGCAGGCTTCCCGCGGCGGATTTGAGTGCAGACGAGATTTACATGAAGAAGCTGGAACTGGGCAGTTTCGCGGCCCTTACCGAAGGCATGATCTTGTCGACGCGGGTGAGCGATGTACTCGCTGGGGTTTTGCAGGACGATCCGAAGCGCCGCTGGGATGCGGAAACCTTGCTTCACTGGCGGGAGGCGATCGGTGAGACACCCCGGCGCGGTCGCGGTGATCGTCATGCGTTTGGCAAGATTTTGTTCCAGTCGGAAGAATACAGCTCTCCCAGGCTTCTCGCCCATGCCATGACGCGCAAACCGAAGGCCGCACTGGAGCTTATCGAGAATGGTAAGTTGGTGAAATGGGTCAAGGGGGCGCTTCGTGATGAGGACGCGGCGACCAGGATTGAGCAAATTCAGGCCTCTGCTGCGTCATCGCGCAGCGATAAGCGTTTCGATACTGCCGCCGTGACACAGGCCGTCCGTCTGTTGGATCCGGATGGTGTCTTCTGGTATCGCGACGTTGCCTTTTGCCGGGGAGCCCTCGGCCCCTTGTTGCTGTGGGCGTTTCAGAATGACGATACTGAAATGAAGAAAGCCCTGACGGACTTGCTGGAGAGCAGCCTGTTGCAGACAGTGTCGATAGAGGAGGCGCGCGCCAGCAAGGATAGGCACGTGGAATGGGTGCCCGAGAGCGCTTTGATAAGCTGCTATAATTATATGAAGCAGAAGCGGGATGTCGGGTACGGGTTGGAACGATGTCTTTATGAGTTGAACCCGAAAAGCCCCTGCCTTAGTCCGCTTGTCTTGGGATCACATGTGAGGAATGTATCCGAATTTATTGAAATTGCTGAGAAAAAATTGATATCTTCCAACGGGCAAGGGAATCCGTTTGACAGACATGCTGCCGCCTTTATCACCTCCAAAGCGAAGGGGCTTGATAAATATCTTCGAATGTTCGCCGCGAACGCGCCGGGCACCTCGGTCCATGCGCTGGTTCAGATTAAGCTCTTTGCGAAGTTACAGGCCGTCGCCCATCCGGGTCCGCTGCCGGGCTTTTGCCGCTGGATGGAGGAAACGCAGAAGCCGATCCTCTTAAAGATCCGCTCCCGCTTGCGCCGGGAAGTGGTCAACCAGAAGTTCCAGGAGGCGAAGAAGAGCGGTAACTTGGCGGCCATCCTGAGCGAAACGGATATCGAGCGGCAACTGATCGAAGATACCCGCGAGTATGAAAATGCGCTTGCAACGGCAGGTGAGGCCGAGCGGGTCGCGGCCTATCTGGAAGGGGCGAGCGAACAACGCAAGCAGGAAGCGGCGCTTTATGGGAGCTGGATCACGTCGGTTCTGGCGATTACGTCCCTTGTGACCAGTATGGTCGTTTCCGCCCTTTATTTCCTGGGATGAATTAATGGCAAAGAACGCAGATAAAGCGAATAAATCGGCAAAGGCGGCGGGAGGCAATGTCGGACAGAATATTGCCTTGTTCTGGGTGCTTATCCTGTCGGGCCTTGGGATTGTGTTTATTCCCCCGACAATGCTGGTTCTGATCGCCGGCATGATCCCGAGTTTTGTGGCGCTGCTTCTCAATACGGACCGGTCCGGCAGTCTTGCGGCAATGCTGGCCTTCAATCTGGCCGGCGTTATCCCCGTGATCGGAATATTGTGGGAGCGAGGCCAGACATTTCATGAAGCCTTCAAGATTCTCTCTGATGTTTATATGTGGCTTGCCATGCTGGGCGGTGCCGGTGTTGCCCTGTTCTTGGCCTGGGCCGTCCCGGTGATCGTCTTTTCAACCTATGAGCTGCAGGCTCGCGCAAGTCTTGCGAAGCTGAATAAACAGCGGACCAAGCTGGTCGAGGAATGGGGCGGGCAGTTTGTCTCCGATATGAAGGAAGTTTCACGCCGTCAGCGGTAGGCGCGTTCATCATACTTTCGGCTAAGGGCTGGAAATCATGCGCCGCATTGGGCATAGTGCCGTCCTCACAATAATTCAAATAAGGAAGAACAAGAATGACAGGGCATGTCTACTGGATACTTGAGGTCGATATCAAAGACGGGGAATACGAAAAATTTGAAGCATTGGTGGCGGAAATAGTCGCTGCGACAGAGGCAAATGAGCCGGGTGCGCTCAATTACGAATATTCCGTGAGTGAGGATAAGAAAAGCTGCCATATCCTCGAACGATACGAAGATTCGGCTGCGACGATGGTTCATATGGGTAATTTCGGCAAGAATTTCGCCCGGCGTTTCATGGAAGTTCTCAAACCGAAATCCGTTACTCTTTATGGCGATCCTTCCGAGGAGGTTGTAAAAGCCCTTGCGCCAATGGGCGTCGTTAAAATGACATCGGTCGGCGGCTTCTCCCGCTAGGCCAGGGGATATCTGCGGAAGCGCCTGTTTGCGTCTATGCTGTCGTTGTTAAACGCTTACCCAGAGTGATGACCCGCAGGGTACGACCGGTGAAGCTACCGGAACAGGCGCCGATCACAGCGCTAAAGATAACAGTATAAGTTGTTGCTTCAATAAAGTGCGGCGCGATAGCGCCAAGCACACCGTTTATAAAATTGGAAAAGAAGATCAGCATCAGGATCACAATTGTTATGCGATCCCCTTGAAGCGTCATGTTCCAACCGGACTTTTCCAGGATCAATCCGTCTTGCCATCGAAAGGCGACGGCGGCGCCAAGCAGATAGCTGAAAGCAAAGACCAGCCAGCCTGTCGAAACCTGAGCAAGTCCACTGTTCGCATTTGCTGCAGCCAGGCCTAATAGCGGATAGAAAAAATAAGGTATAATGGAGCTATTGCGTGTTCTCATGGCCTTCAGGCCGATAAACAGTAGAAAGAAGAATAGGGGCCAGACCCAAACCGGCGCATTCTGCCATATTCCAAAAGCAATCTCTCTCATGAAAGGCACCTATTTTTCTGGTGTTGTTCAAAGCTCGAAACTGCCGATGGATCGAAGAACGCGTCGCATCTGAGACGCGTACTCTTCACCACATTTAGTAAAGAGACTGCCGGTGAGGGCAGCCCCCTTTTTATTTGCGAGGAGGGCGGTTTAGTTCAGCCGCTCTTCCATGACTTTTGACTTCATCGCCCGTTGCAGCTTCTCAAACGCCCGGACTTCAATCTGACGCACGCGTTCGCGGCTGATATCATACTCCTGGCTCAGCTCCTCAAGGGTGAGGGGGTCGTCGCGCAGGCGGCGTTCGGTCAGGATATGGCGTTCCCGTTCGTTGAGAACCTCCATCGCGTTTTGGAGCATCGCGCGGCGGCTTTTAAGCTCTTCGCTCTCGGCATAGACGGTTTCCTGGTTTGGCGTCTCATCTTCGAGCCAGTCCATCCATTCGCCTTCGCTCTCGGCGCGCATCGGGGCATTGAGGCTGTGATCCGGCGCTGTCAGGCGGCGGTTCATGCTGATCACTTCATCCTCGGTAACACCCAGCTTCGTGGAGATGGTTTTCACCTGCTCCGATGTCATGTCGCCTTCGTCAATGGCCTCGATCTGGCCCTTGATCTTGCGAAGATTGAAGAACAGCTTTTTCTGGGCGGCGGTCGTCCCCATCTTCACGAGGGACCAGGTCCGCAGGATATATTCCTGAATGGCCGCGCGGATCCACCACATGGCATAGGTGGAGAGGCGGAAGCCTTTGTCGGGCTCGAACCTTTTCACTGCCTGCATCATGCCGACATTGCCTTCCGAGATCAGTTCGGCAATCGGCAGGCCGTAACCGCGATAGCCCATGGCGATCTTCGCGACCAGGCGGAGATGGCTCGTCACCATTTTATGGGCGGCTTCGGTGTCTTCATGGTCTTTCCACGCTTTAGCCAGCATATATTCTTCGCTTGGTTCCAGCATCGGGAATTTGCGAATTTCCTGCAAATACCGGGACAGACCGCCTTCCGGCGTTAATACGGGTAAAGTAGATGTTGTCATATCAGGACCCTCTCTCTTCGTGGCACCCGGTTTTTGTCGCATTATACGCCCAAAAAACGGGCCCGGATTACATTCCTGTCTACTCAAGAACCGTGGCATTTCTATGATACTGGGCGTTATCCCCTGAATGCCTTGGTCAGTTCCCTTAAGTCAGATGGGAAATCTACCTCGAATTTCAAGCGTTTGTCTGTGACGGGATGCACAAAACCGAGGGTTTCGGCATGAAGCGCCTGACGGTTGAAGGAAAGGATGGTTTTTTGCCGTTCTTCGGGCAGGGCGCTGACACGGCTGCGCTTTGCGCGGCTGTAGAGGGGATCGCCGACCAGCGGATGCCCGATATGGCCCATATGCACCCGGATCTGATGGGTGCGCCCGGTTTCCAGCTCGCAGGAGACTAGCCCGGCCATATCAGAGAAATTCTCCTCAAGTTGATAGCGGGTGAGGGCGCTTTTGCCGCCCTTGGTCACCATCGCCATACGTTTGCGGTTATGGGGATCGCGCCCGATATTTCCTTCAATCTCGCCGTTTGGCGGATATACCCGGCCCCAGACAATGGCTTTGTAGCGCCGCTCGATATCATGGGTCGCAAAGAGATTGGCGAGACCCTGATGCGCCGCATCGTTTTTCGCGACCACCATCAGGCCGCTGGTATCCTTGTCGATACGGTGCACGATGCCGGGGCGCTTTACACCGCCAATTCCGGACAGACTATCGCGGCAATGATGAAGCAGCGCGTTTACCAAGGTTCCCGACCAGTTCCCCGCCGCCGGATGCACCACCATGCCGGCGGGCTTGTTGATAACAATCAGATGCTCATCCTCGAAAATAATATCGAGGGGGATATCCTCAGGCTCCGGCTCGCTTTCCGCCGCTTCGGGTACGGTCACCTCATAGATATCGCCCGCGCGGACCTTGTGGGACGGGTTGAGCACCGCCGCATCGTTCAAGAGGACCAGCCCCTCCTTGATCAGCGGCTTGATCCGGCTTCGCGATAGCGCGTCAAGCGCTTCCGCGAGCAGCCGGTCGAGCCGGGTGCCGTCATCGTCGGCTGAAACTTCAACTTGAAGTGAACCCTCATTGGATGGCATACAAATGAACCAGAACCGTTTGTTAAAAGAGGGCGACCCTATGTCGGAAAAGGCACCTGAAAAATCCGGACCCAATCTCACCTTGCTGAAATGGATTGTCGGTATCCTTGGTGTGCTGATCGTCCTGTTCGCCACTGTCATAGCGGTTACCATATATAAGCGCATGACGGCAATGGAAACAAAGTCCTCGCCGGAGATGCAAGACGCGATGTTGCCCAAGGTTACCGGAGGGCGAGTAACGCTTGAGAAGTTTGGCGATATCCGCCTTCCCATTCCCGATGACATGGATGTGATCAGCCTGACGCCCTCAAGCGAGCGGCTGTTCGTCACTGTCGGCACGGAGGGTGCGGCGCGGCTAATCCTGGTCATCAGCCTCGATGACGGCAGCGTTCTTGGCAGCTTCAATCTCGATAAAGATGGTATTCAGTAAAGGGACGTTCCCCCGTTGCACCAATTTGGGCAGTAGTGGAACGTGTAAAGTCAGATGGTGAAGAACGGAACAGTCGTTAATTTTGCAAGTGATAACTCGGCGCCTGTCGCGCCGAAAATTATAGCCGCGCTGCAAAAGGCCAACGCAGGGCCCATGCCGAGCTATGGCAATGACCCGCTCACCCGCGGGGTTGAAGAAAAGCTTAAACAAATTTTCGAATGCGACCTCCGTGCGTTTCCCGTTGCCACGGGAACGGCCGCCAATGTCCTCGGCCTCAGCGTGATGACGCCGCCTTACGGGTCCATTTACTGCCACCAGCTTGCCCATATAGAGCATGACGAGTGCGGTGCGCCGGAGTTTTATACCCATGGCGCGAAGCTCGTAAAGTTTGACGGCGCAGGGGGGAAGCTGCGGGCGGCTGAGTTGGATGCGGCGCTCAAAAACTCCGGTGCAGGCAATGTCCATCATGTGCAGCCCGCCGTTATCTGTCTCACCCAGGCCACCGAAAGCGGCACTGTCTACCGGCCCGAGGAAGTAGCCGAGATCGGATTAGTCGCGCAGAAATATGATCTCGGGTTGCATATGGACGGTGCCCGCTTTGCCAATGCGTTGTCTTATCTTGGCTGCGCGCCGGCCGATGTCACCTGGCGCGCCGGGGTCGATGTTCTGTCCTTCGGGGCGACGAAAAATGGCGCGATGGGCACCGAAGCGGTGGTTTTCTTCAATCTGGAGAAAGCGCGCGAGTTTGAATTCCGGCGCAAGCGCGGCGCGCATCTGTTTTCGAAAATGCGCTATCTCTCGGCCCAGCTCGATGCTTATCTGACCGATGATCTCTGGCTCGATCTCGCGGGTCATGCCAACCGGATGGCGCGGGAGGCCGCCAAGGGGATTTCCGCGATCCCGGGAGCGGAGGTTCTGTACCCGGTAGAGGCCAACATGATTTTCGCGCGGTTGCCGGAGGTTTCCCTTGAATGCCTTGCTGTTTCCGACATTCTCTACTATCGGAATGGAGAGGAGTCCGCGGGCGAGGTGCGGCTTGTAACTTCCTGGAATACGAGTGAGCAGGATGTTAGTCATTTGCTTAAGGTTATCGCTTGAATTAGGCCATTAAGGTAATTTCCCTCCGGCAACATTTGATTTCGCGGGCGCCACCCGTTATGCAGGGCGGCAACGCATTAAAACGGACGAATAGGACAGGCATAAAGTGCAGAATTTCTGGGATTTTTGGGAAATCGTCAAAGAAGTCTGGCACGAGGGGTACGCGGGCATTGATTTCAGCTCGCTGATCATTGCTCTCGGGATTATTCTGGTCGCTCTGCTGGTGCGCGGTATTTTCACCAAGTTCGTCATCAATCGCCTGATCCAGTTCGCCGAAAGATCCGATAGCAAGATCGATGATCACCTGATTACCGCACTGAAGGGGCCGATTCGCTTTATCCCGGTGGTGATCGGCATTTATCTGGCGCTGGAAATTCCCGGGTTTGATGAAGATCCGGATTTTTCTCTTGCGGCGGGCAAGATTATCCGTTCCCTCATTGTCTTTAATCTCTTCTGGGCCCTTTATTGCGCCATCAGTCCGCTGACCTTCCTGCTCGGCAAGCTGGAGGAGTTGTTCTCGGCGGAGATGGTTGAGTTTCTCGTCAAGATTATGAAGGGGCTGGTTTTTGGTCTTGGTGCGGCGACGGTGCTGCAGCTCTGGGGGATACAGGTCGGGCCGATTATTGCGGGTTTCGGCATCGTCGGTGTCGCCGTCGCCCTCGGTGCGCAGGATCTGTTCAAAAACCTGATCAGCGGATTTCTCATCCTTGCCGAGAAGCGCTTCAAGGCCGGGGATTGGGTGCTGGTCGATAGTGTGGTCGAGGGGACAGTTGAGAAAATCGGCTTTCGCTCCACCGTGATCCGCCGCTTTGACAAGGCGATCACCATTGTTCCGAATGCTGTGTTTGCGGACAAGGCGGTCACCAACTTCTCGGAAATGACGCATCGGCGCATTTATTGGAAAATCGGCCTGGAATATTCGACGACCGTGGCGCAGCTTCAGGAGGTTACGGAAAATATCCAGAATTACCTCGTTGGAAACAAGGACTTCGCCCAACCGGGAGAGGCGTTGATGTTCGTCGTGACCGACAGCTTCAACGCCAGCAGTATCGATATCATGATCTATTGCTTCACCAAGACGACGAAATGGGGCGAATGGCTCGATATCAAGCAGGATTTCGCCTATGCCATCAAGGGCATTGTCGAGCAGGCGGGCACCGGCTTTGCCTTCCCGTCCATGTCGGTCTATCGCGGTATCGGCGCGGCGGAACCGGACCCCTTCGTCCCGCCGTCCGGCCACAAGGACGGGCATGCGCTTACCAACGGCGATACGGGATATGGAAACGCGAGCTAACTAAGTGGTCGCCTGCTTGACGATGATATATTCGAACAGGCCGTCGGTTTCGCGCATATTTTCAAGCAGATAACCGCTGACATCGCAGAAATGCCGGAAATCGATGGTTGAGGCCGGGTCGGTCGCATGCACTTTCAGCCGCTCCCCCTCCTTCAGTGCCTTCATCGCCTTTTTCGCCTTCAGGACGGGCAGCGGGCAGTTGAGGCCCGTGGTATCGAGAAAATGCGGAGTTTCTACCATTATTCGCTCGTTTCTGCGGTATTCAGCCCTGATATTCGCTGCAAAATAGCGTTCCTTCGGGCAGGGTGCAACCGATGATTTACTGTGCCGGTATAGCATGTTCCTGACCATCGAATTAACCTTTTCTACACTCTATTCTGACAAAATTCATCGTTAGGGTTCGCCCTATGGGAGCTATGAATTTACTGGATGCAGTTAAAGAAAAGGTGAGGATGCGGAACCAAATCGGGCATCGCTCGGGTATCAATCCCGACTACTTTAACCAGGGCAGAAAGACGGAAGATAAAAAACCGGATTCCGCCGCCGGAGAGGTGAAGCATTATGAAATCGGGGAAGCCACCAGTTTTTTGCGACCTTTCGGCAAGACCTACCATGAGGCCCTTGAAAACCTGATTACCGGCAGTATCCAGATTATCGGCCTCGATGAGGTGAAGGCGCAATATGCCGAGCAATGGGGCAGCATCAAGAAAAATGTGATGGAGATTGCGGACGCCTTTATCAGCCGCAAGCTGGACCGTCATGACGTGTTTGTCCCGCTTGATGACGGGCATTTCGCCCTGCTGTTTGCGGATGCCACGCGTGAGGAGGCGCTGGAGCGCTCCAAAACCATCGCACATGATCTGGTCAACAAACTGTTCGGCGAACTCCCGGGCGGGGAGTTGATCTCTGTCGAAGCGGCGATGCTAAAAATCGAGGATTTTGATGGGCTCGATAAAATCAAATCCCTCGACGGGTTGGTTAAATGTTTCCGCGCGGCCATCGTCAAGGCAAAGGGGCGGGAGGAGCGCGTTTTTCAGGAACATGAAACCGAGCTTAATGTGCGCTTCCGTCCGCTGATCAACCGGCGCAAGGGCTTTATCGGCATGTATGAAGCGGTCAGCATGACGAATGCCGATGACGAGCAGGCGGACGTGGCGGCGAATGATCCGCTGTTTAACGAATCGCCGCGGCTGCGTGCGGAAATGGATTGCGTGATTTTGCGCGAGACGGGAACGATCTTCAAGAAGCTCGGCGGGGCCGGGAACAAGCCGGTCATCTTCCTTCCCGTTCATTTTGAAACATTGGCCAACAGCTATTTTCGGAGCAAATATGCCCGTATTCTCGCATCCTTGCCGGATTATACGGAATGGCATCTGGTCCTGAATGTGCAGGATATCGCGGCAGGTGTGCCGAACAGTCGTTATCGCCAGATTTTCACCTCGCTGCGCCAGCTTGTGCTCGGATTCACGTTCGAGGTCGGGCCGAGCTGGAATGAATTCGACGCCATTCGCGACCTTCCCATCCTCGCGATGACGCTTGCGGGGCATGAGAGCCTGGAGCTGTCGCAAATCGAGGCTTTCTTCAAACGGGCCAAACAGAACAAGAAAAAATGTATCTGGCGATCGGTCGATAACGATACGCTGGCCCGTGCGGCCTTCAAGATGCAGGTTGATTATGTGAGCGGGCCGATCTTCGGCGCGCTGCAGACCGTACCGGCGAAACCCTTCTCCCTGCCGAAATAATCTGTCAGTTTCGTTTCAGGGTCGCCGCCATCTCGATATGCGGTGAGAAGAGAAATTGATCCACGGGCAGCACCTTATCGAGGCTGTATCCTCCATCCATCAGCGCCTTGACATCCCGTGCAAAAGTGACCGGATTGCAAGAGATCGCCACGACGGTCGGGATATCAGATTTCGCAATCTCCTCGGCCTGCGCTTTCGCCCCAGCCCGCGGCGGATCGAAAACAAGGCCGTCAAAAGCGTTGAGTTCGTCCGTTAGCAGTGGGCGGTGAAACAGATCGCGTGTCTCGGATGTGATGGGCAGAATGGCGCGGTTTGCGGCGGCCTGCAGGGATGCCGTCAGTTCCGCATCCCCTTCCACCGCATGCACCCGGGCACTGGCCGCGAGCGGGAAGGTGAAGCTGCCGACCCCGGCGAAAAGATCGGTGATATTCCGTGCCTCACTCAGGGCATCGCGGGCAAAATCGGCGAGCGCCGTCTCACCTGCCTTGCTTGCTTGCAGGAAACTGCCGGGCGGAAGAGTAACGGGCACATCATTCAGCCTGATTTCTGCAGGCAGGCGCGCGGCGATAACCTCCGGGATTTCTTTTGCACTTTGCTGCCAGGCGATCCGGGCGAGCTTCTGTTCCCCGGTAAAGGCGGCGAGCGCCTCACGGGTTTCCAGATCCAGCTCCTTCTTCGCCGTGATCAGCAAGTCAGGGCCGTTCTCCGTTATCGTCGCCATGATCTTTGCTTCACTATTGCGCGGCAAGAGGGGTGGCAACAGGGCACGGAGCGGCTTTACGAGGGCGAGCAGCGTCTCATCAATCACCGGGCAGTCGCCGATATCGAAAATCTGGTGGCTACGGCGCAGGTGAAAGCCGATCATCACGCCCTTCTTGCGTTTTGAGGCGATAAACTCGACCCGCCGCCGGCTTGCCAGGGGGCTCGTAACTGTTTCCAAAACCTCTGCGCTCTCTATGCCCGCCATGGACAGGCAGTCAACGATGCGCTGGCGTTTCCAGTTCGCCGTGAAGTCCGGGGCGAGATGCTGCAGGCCGCAACCACCGCAGGTGCCGAAATGGCGGCAAGCGGGCTTGATGCGCTCCGTTCCGGGAGTGAAGATTTCCTCAATCGCGGCAACATTTCCGTTGCCCCGCTCTTCCAGCACAGAGACGCGCAGCCAGTCTCCCGGGGCGGAAAAAGGGACGTAAAAGCGTTTGCCGTCCTGTTCCGCGATACCGTCGCCGCTTGCGCCGATATGGTCAATCACAAGCTCAACCGTCATAACGGCCTCCGATCAGGAATTCCCTATTGCCATCACTTCCCAAAATCGGGCTGTCGATATAACCAAGGGAGGACCAGCCGGGAAGGGCGTTGATCCAGTCTTCCAACACAATAGGTACGGTGGCGGCGAGAGCCTCGTCCCGGACAATGCCGCCCTTGCCGACATTGCCTTTGCCGACCTCGAACTGTGGCTTCACGAGGGCCAAGAGATGCGCACCGGGAGCGGCGAGGGAGAGCGCGGCGGGCAACGCTTTTTGAAGCGAGATAAAACTGACATCCGCAACGATAAGATCAAGCGGCTCGGGGATCAGCGTCTCGTCGAGATCGCGGGAATTGGTCTTTTCAAGATTGATAATGCGCGCGTCTTCGGCAACCAACGGATCGAGCTGCCCATGGCCGACATCCACCGCATAAATCCGCGCCGCGCCGCGTTCCAGCAATACCTGGCAAAATCCACCGGTTGAGGCACCGATATCGGCGGCGGTTTTCCCTTGGACCTCTATGGCAAAATGATCAAGCGCAGGGAGGAGTTTTTTCGCCCCCCGTCCGACCCAGTCGATATCCGGTACCGTCACGCTGAGTATCATTCCATCGGTGACTTTTCGCGTTGCCTTTGTCGTAGTGACGCCATCGACGGAAACCCGCCCTTCCGCAATCAGGCTTTGCGCTTTCGCGCGGCTCTTCACCAGATCGCGGGCGACAAGCGCGAGATCAAGCCTTTGCGGGAGCTCTGTCATTTTGTCTGCCTAGATGGCGGAGATATTCCGCTGTTTCGCCTTGCCGGTGCCGAGGGCGGAGAGGGCCGCTTCGACAATCTGTCCGTGATTGACCCCGGCCTCGTCATACATATCCTCGATCTTCTGCTGGTCGATGAAGATATCTTTCATGCAGAGCGGCCGGATCTTGAGCCCATTATCGAGAAGGCCGTTCAGGCTAAGGAACTGCATCACATGGCTACCGAAACCGCCGATCGCGCCTTCCTCGACGGTAATCAGAACTTCATGGTGGTTGGCGAGGTCGCGGATCATCTCTTCATCGAGCGGCTTGCAGAAGCGCGCATCGGCGACGGTCGTGGAAATGCCCTTGGCCTCCAGCTCTTCCGCTGCGATCAGCGCCTCTTTCAGCCGAGTCCCGAAGGAGAGAATGGCGACTTTATCGCCTTGTTTGATCATCCGGCCCTTGCCAATTTCCAGCACCTCGCCCCGTTCCGGCATATCAACGCCGATGCCTTCTCCGCGCGGATAGCGAAAGGCGCAAGGCCCCTCGTTATATGCGGCGGCGGTCGCGACCATATGTTTCAGCTCCGCCTCATCCGCCGGGGCCATAACCATCATATTGGGCAGCGTGGCGAGATAGGTAATATCGAAGGAACCGGCATGAGTTGCCCCATCCGCCCCGACAAGCCCGGCCCGGTCCATGGCGAAACGCACAGGCAGGTTCTGGATCGCCACGTCATGCACCACCTGGTCATAGGCGCGCTGCAGGAAGGTGGAATAGATCGCAACAAACGGCTTCAATCCTTCTGTTGCCATACCGGCGGCAAAGGTGACGGCATGCTGTTCGGCAATGCCGACATCGAAGCAGCGGTTCGCGAATTCCTTGGCAAACTGATCAAGGCCGGTGCCATCGGGCATGGCGGCGGTCACGGCGACAATCTTGTCATCGTGGCGAGCTTCCTCAATCAGGCTCTGGGCAAAGACCTTGGTGTAGGAGGGCGCGTTCGGTTTTGATTTCGCCTGCGCGCCGGTAATCACGTCGAATTTGGAAACGCCATGGTATTTATCGGCCGCTTCCTCGGCGGGCGGGTAGCCCTTGCCCTTCTGCGTGACGCAATGGATCAGGATCGGCCCGTATTTCGATTCCCGCGCATTTTTCAGGACGGGGATCAGATGTTCAAGGTTATGGCCGTCGATCGGCCCGACATAGTAAAAGCCAAGCTCCTCAAACAATGTGCCGCCGGTGACCATGCCGCGTGCGAATTCCTCGGCGCGCCGGGCTGTCCGCTCCAGTGGATCAGGGAGGAGGGAGGCGACCTGTTTCGCCAGTTCCCGCAGGCTGCGATAGGGCTTGCCCGAAAGAAGTCGGGAGAGATAAGCGCTCATCGCGCCGACGGGCGGGGCGATGGACATGTCATTGTCGTTGAGGATAACGATCTGCCGTGCATCCATGGCGCCGGCGTTATTCATCGCCTCATAGGCCATGCCCGCGCTCAACGCGCCGTCGCCGATCACGGAGATGACATTGTTATGCCGTCCCTGCAGATCGCGCCCGACCGCCATGCCAAGCCCTGCGGAGATGGAAGTGGAGGAATGCGCCGCGCCGAAGGGGTCATATTCGCTTTCGGCCCGCTTGGTAAAGCCGGAAAGACCGTCCGGCTGACGCAGGGTACGAATACGATCGCGCCGTCCGGTCAGGATCTTATGCGGATAGCATTGATGGCCGACGTCCCAGATCAGACGGTCGGCCGGGGTGTTAAAGACATGATGAAGCGCCACGGTGAGTTCGACAACGCCAAGGCCCGCGCCCAGATGCCCGCCGGTCACGGAGACAGCGCTGATTGTCTCCTGACGCAGCTCATCGGCGAGCTGTACTAGCTCTGGCAGCGTCAGGTTGCGCATGGCTTGCGGATAATCGATGGTGTCCAGTAATGGGGTAGCCGGTCTCGTCGTCAAAATATTCACCCGTCTTCAGTTGCGGCGCTCAATCGCGAAGCGCGCCGCATGTCTTAACAGATCAGCCTTCGGTCCGAAAGGTCCCAGATGATCGATTGCCTGGTCAACCAGCATGCCGGCATGGATTTTAGCCTCTTCCAGCCCCATGAGCGAAACAAAGGTGACTTTACCTGCCGCTTCGTCCTTGCCGGTTGCCTTGCCCATATCTTCCGGGCTGCCCTCAGTATCCAATATGTCATCCGCAATCTGAAAGGCCAGCCCTAAATCATGTGCATAGGCTTTGAGCGCCTGCAGCTGTGGCGGAGATGCATGCCCGAGGATGGCGCCCGCCTCGCAGGCGAAGGTAATGAGCGCGCCGGTCTTGAGCTGCTGCAGCCGGGTGATGGTGACAATATCGATATTATCGCCATCGGCGTAGATGTCCATTGTCTGCCCGCCGACCATGCCGCGCATTCCGATGGCGCGCGCCAGTTTTGAGACCAGCTTGACGCGCACCTCTGCCGAGGAATGGGTTTGGGCATCGCCGATAACCTCAAAAGCGAGCGATTGCAGCGCGTCCCCGGCGAGCACGGCTGTCGCCTCGTCAAACTTCTTATGCACCGTCGGCTTTCCCCGGCGCAAATCATCGTCGTCCATGCAGGGTAGGTCATCATGGATGAGGGAGTAGCTGTGAATTATTTCAAGTGCCGAGGCAACGCGCGTCGAATGCAGGCGCGGCACACCAAAGAGATCCGCCGCCTGAATAACCAGAAAGGCGCGCAAGCGCTTTCCGCCGGAGAGAACCGAATAGCGCATCGCTTCATAGAGCTGCTTTTCAAGGCCGTTGTTTTCAGGCAGGAACTCACGAAGCTCCCGGTCCATCAGCTCGGCAGTCTGACGGAGGGCCTTGCCGAAATCATCTTCCATTTTAATGTCTCAATCCGCCACGCCTAAGCCTATTCAACATTTGCCGGCTCGACCGACAGATTGCCGTTCTTGCCGACGATCTTGTCGACCCGCTCCTGCGCGTTCCGGAGCTTGGCCTCGCAATGCTGTTTCAACAGGGAACCGCGGGTATAGATATCGATGGACTGATCGAGATCGACCTGGCCGGAATCAAGCTTTTCGACAATCTGTTCCAGCTCATTCAGAGCTTCCTCGAAGCTCATTTTTTCGATATCGGCGGGGATTTCCTGGCTATTCGGGTCAGACATGATTTCTCCTTTGCCGTCTTATACTCTTCTCTTAAGCACGGAGCAATGCTTTCACATGGGCATCCACCCCATCGGCCAGCCCCTCCAGATCATAACCGCCTTCGAGGGCAGAAACAACACGACCTGCCGCATGCCTGTCCGCGAGAGCCACCAGCTTTTTGGTGATCCAGCCATAATCGGCACCGGTCAGATTGAGGTTGGCGAGCGGGTCTTTTTCATGGGCATCGAAGCCCGCGGAAATTATCAGCAGTTCGGGGCGGAAAGCCTCCAGTGCGGGGAGGATAATATTATCATAGGCCTCCCGAAAGGCGCGGGAGCCTGATCCGGCGGCAAGGGGAACATTCACAATATTGCCAACCCCGGTTTCGCTGGCATCGCCCGTGCCGGGATAAAAGGGCGCCTGATGGCTGGAGGCATAGAGCAGTCCTGCGTCTTTTTCGAAAATCGCCTGAGTGCCATTGCCATGGTGCACATCGAAATCGACGACGGCAACGCGCTCAAGCCCGTATTTTTTCCGCGCATGGTAAGCGCCGATGGCGACATTATTATAAAGACAGAAGCCCATGGCCCGGTCCGCCTCCGCATGGTGGCCCGGCGGACGGATGGCGCAAAAAGCATTGCTCTTCTTATTTTTCATGACGGCATCGATGGCGGCGATAACGGCGCCGGCGGCACGCATCGCGGCCATTTGCGAGCCGGGCGACATCTTTGTATCGGGGTCGAGATTAATAATGCCAGCGACCGGCGCCCGCGCCACCAGCCCATCCAGATGAGCCTCCGTATGGGCCAAAGCAAGCTGCTCGCGTGACGCAAGGGGGGCGTCCACACGTTCCAGGGCCGGGAAGTTTTCAAGATCTAGCTGATGCAGGACAGCCCTCAACCGATCAGCTCGTTCCGGATGCCCGACACCGGTGTCATGAAACAGACAATCACGATGGGTAAAAAGATAGGTTGTCATATGCAGTCGATTCAACGCCTCGAAAAATGATCAATTTTATGTATGTGCAGATTTTTTTGTTGCTTTTCAAGCAATTCAGTCTCAATTCTGTTATGATACGTGCAGAGTGAAATGTAATACAAATGAACAAAACAGCACAATTGGCCATCATAGTGGTCATTGCCGCATTGGGCTATGGGGCGTGGCATTATCAGGACCAGCTTCCCTTCATCGGCGGCGGTAACGGCGAAGCACAGGCGACCAAGGGTCCCGCGCGACCGCCTCAGAACGTCATTGTTTCTGCGGTTGTGAGCAGGGCGTTGCCCCGCACCATCACGGCTATCGGCACGGCCAGAGCCAATGAATCGGTGGTGATTACGTCGAAAGTTACCGGCAAAATCAATACACTGGACTTTAATGAGGGACAAAAAGTGAAGGTCGGCAAGCTGCTGGTTCAGCTTGACGATACGGAACTGCGCGCCAACTTGACCGAATCGGAGGCTGCGCGCGACAATTCGCAGAAGCTTTATGACCGGGCGTTGAAGCTCTATGCCACGCGAAATGTCGCCAAGGCGCAGGTCGACCTGCTTCTCTCCGAGTTGCAGGCGACGGAGGCGGCGGTCTCGGCCGGAAAAGCGCGGCTCAGCGATTACCGGATCGCGGCACCCTTCTCCGGGGTTCTCGGATTTCGGGAGGTGAGCGTTGGCTCGCTCGTGCAGCCGGGGGATGTTATTACCACGCTCGACGATACGGACACGATCAAGGTGGATTTCGATCTGCCGGAGACATATATCGCCGATGTCGGCCCGGGACTGAATTTCTCTGCGAAGAATGTCGCTTATCGCGACCGATTATTCAAAGGAGAGGTTGATACCATTTCCACCCGGGTGAATGAATTTACCCGTGCCGTCCGGGTGCGTGGATCGGTCCCGAATGAAGACGGGCTTCTGAAACCGGGCATGTTCCTCTCGGTCGAGCTGCAGATCAGTGTCGATGAAAATGCCCTGCTGATCTCTGAAGAGGCGGTTGTGCTCACGATTTCCGGGCCTATCGTCTATGCGGTCTCGGATGGCAAGGCGGTGCGCACACCGGTTAAAATCGGGCGTCGTATCAGGGGGTTTGCGGAAGTTATTGAGGGATTGGATGAAGGTGATCAGGTGATCACTGAAGGCCTTCAGAAAGTCAAGGATGGTGCGCCGGTCAACCCGAGCGCATCGGTTTCAACCTCTGAGGCATCATAATGCGGCTGCCTGACCTCGCCATCAAGCGTCCGGTTCTGGCCATCGTTTTCTCGGCAGTACTGGTCCTTTTCGGCCTGTTTTCCTATCAATCCTTAAGCGTTCGGGAATATCCGGATATCGACAGCCCGAATGTCTCGATCCAGACCTCCTATCGCGGCGCGTCGGCGGAAATTATCGAAAGCCAGATAACCCAGGTGATCGAGGATGCAGTCGCCGGGATCAGCGGGGTGGAGCGGATTTCCTCCACCAGCCGGGAAGAATATTCCACGGTCGGTGTGGAATTCTCGCTGAACCGGGATATTGAATCCGCGACAAACGATGTGCGCGACCGCATTTCCCGCATCGTCAACCAGCTTCCCGAAGAGGCGGACCCGCCGCGTATTTCAAAATCCGAGAGTGACGCCCGGCCCATCCTCTGGCTGTCGCTGACCAGTGATAGATTTAACCAGCTTGAACTTACCGACTATGCAGAACGAAACCTTGTCGACCCCTTATCGACGGTTGACGGGGTGGCAAATGTGCGCATCGGCGGCGCCCGCCGCTATGCCATGCGCATCTGGCTTGATACGCCGGCGATGGCCGCGCGGGGCATAACGGTCGCTGATATTGAATACGCCATTCGCGAACAGAATGTGCAAATTCCCTCCGGCCGGATTGAATCGAACATGCGGGAATTCAGCATCAAGACCCAGTCGGATCTCAGAACAGCCGAGGAATTTCGCCGGATCATCCTTTATGACTATGCCGACGGCCGGGTGCGCCTCGGCGATGTGGCCGAAGTGGAGATCGCGCCGGAAAACGACCGGACGAACCTCCGGGTCAACGGGCAGACGGCCATCGGTCTTGGCGTGGTTCGCCAATCGGGCGCCAATGTGCTGGAGGTTGCCAATGGTGTGAAGAAAATTGTCGAACGGCTGCAGAACAATCTTCCCACCGGCTTGAACATCCAAGTGTCCTATGACCAGTCGGTCTTCATCAGCCAATCGATCAAGGAGGTGTTCTTCGCCCTCGGCGTTGCCATGGTTCTGGTCATTCTGGTTATCTTTTTCTTCCTGCGCTCCATCGCGGCCACCTTTATTCCGGCCGTTGCCATACCGGTCTCGATCATTGCCACGCTGACCATTCTCGGCGCGCTCGATTATTCCGTGAATGTGCTCACGCTGCTTGCGCTGGTGCTGGCCATCGGCCTTGTTGTCGATGACGCGATTGTCGTGCTGGAAAATATCCATCGCCGGATCGAGGCGGGGGAACCACCTCTCCTCGCGGCGAGCCGGGGCGCGAAGCAGGTCGGCTTCGCCGTTGTTGCGACGACCATCGTCCTGATCGCTGTCTTTATCCCGATTTCCTTCCTTGACGGCACAACGGGCCGGTTGTTCCGGGAGTTTGGCGTTGCCGTTGCCGCCGCTGTCATGTTTTCGTCCTTCGTTGCGTTGACATTGACACCGATGCTCTGCTCCAAGCTGCTGGTTGAGACGAATAAGGAAGGCTGGTTCTATAAATCGACGGAGCGTCTTTTCACCGGCCTTGCCGCTCTCTATGGCGGCGCATTGAAATGGACGTTGAAAATTCCGTTGGTGGTCGTGGCGATTGCCATCGGCTTTTCGGCGCTGGCCTATAACTTCTACGAGATCATCCCGAAGGAATTCGCTCCGACCGAAGATCGCGGCGTCTTTTATATGCCGGTGAAAGGCCCTGAAGGGGCCACCATGGAATATACCCGCAATAATGTCGACAGGATCGAAGAGGTTCTGAAACCCCTCGAAGAAAGCGGGGAGGCGCGACGCCTTTTTGCCTTCCTCGGCACCTTCCGCCAGCCGGGACCAGTCAATGAGGCCTTCATGCTGGTCGGTCTTGTCCCTTGGGAGCAGCGGGAACGGTCACAGCAGGAAATTGTCAATGAAGTGTTCCCCAAGCTGCTCGCCATCCCTGGCGTAAAGGTCTATGCGATTAATCCCGCCAGTCTCGGTCAGCGCGGCTTTTCCGCCCCGGTCCGGATTATCATCGGGGGTCCCTCCTATGACATCATCAATGAATGGGTCGATAGGGTTATAGAACGCGCACAGGAAAATCCGCAGCTTCTCAATATCACCAAGGATTTTGAGGAAACCCAGCCGCAGATCCATCTGGATATCGATCGTGCGCGCGCGTCTAACCTCGGGGTGACGATCGAAACCATTGGCCGAACCCTTGAAACACTGATGGGTGCGCGCAATGTCACTACCTATGACCAGGGCGGCAAGCAGTATGAAGTGATCGTGCAGGCCCGCAAGGAAGATCGTGGCAGTCGCGATGATTTGTCGAATGTCTATGTTCGCTCCGAGGTGGCGGATCAGCTGATCCCGCTTTCTGGCTTTGTCACGCTAAGGGAAGAGGCAGGGCCGGGTGAGCTCAAGCGCACTGACCGCCTGCGCACGATTGAGATTTCCGCTTCTCTCGGGCCGGACTACACGCTGGAAAAGGCGCTCAACTATCTGGAGACCATTGTCCGGGAGGAAGCCGGGGAGGAAGCGACGATCTCCTATGATGGTCTCAGCCGTTCGTATAAGGACTCCAATCAGGCGCTGGTCTTCACATTCGTGACGGCGCTTCTGGTGGTGTTTCTCGCCCTTGCCGCGCAGTTCGAAAGTTTCATCCATCCGATGATCATCATGACGACGGTGCCGCTCGCCATTACGGGCGCGCTTGGTTCCATCTTGCTCGCGGGGCTGACGCTCAATATTTATAGCCAGATCGGGATGATCATGCTGATTGGGCTGACAGCGAAGAACGCGATTTTGATCGTGGAATTTGCAAACCAGCTCCGGGACGAGGGCGCGGATATCCTCACCGCGATACAGGAGTCGGCGATCATCCGGCTGCGCCCGATCCTGATGACGACGATTTCAACGGCCCTCGGGGCGGTTCCGCTCGCAATCGCAACCGGCGCGGGCGCGGAAAGCCGGGAGGCCATCGGCATTGTCATCATCGGTGGTTTGATATTCTCGACCGTTCTATCGCTCTTTGTCGTGCCGGTGGTCTATATTTTGTTGGCCCGGTTCAGCCGCCCCTCCGGTTATCTTGCGGCGCGCCTTAACGAGCTGGAAGCCGCACATTCGGACATCCATAAGTAAGACAGAAATCGGGCGGAAGGGCGCCTAGAGCGACTTGCCGATCCAGCGGACCCGGCCGATAATATTCAACTGGTCAAGATCGGCATTGCGGATCTGGTGGGGGGGGTAAAAGTCCCTGTTGTCGCTGACCACATCGATACCGCCCGGAAACTTCTGTAGCCGCTTGATATAGGCACAATCCTCGAACACGAACGCCATGATCGAGCCGGAGACATCCGGGTCTGTCTGATCGACCATTACCAGGCTGCCGTCGCTGATGGTCGGTTCCATGCTGTCGCCACTGACCTCCAGAACAGCGAGCCCGTCCACTGAACTGCGGCCGAACTTCCGAAGGAGATAGCTGCGCGTGAAGGGGATGTAGTCGCGGATTTGCAGACGGTCATTGATGGAGCCATGGCCCGCTGCCAACTGCGCTTCCACATGCGGTACGAAGGCCAGAACGCTGTTGTCATCGCCCGTGCCGGGTTCGGCGATAGCGCCGCGGCCAGTGAGAAGCCAGTCGATGCTGATACCTAATATATTAAGTCTTTGCAGAATTTTGCCGCCGGGCAGGTTATTTCCCGCCTCATAGCCTTGCCAGGCCTGATGACTGCAGCCCAGCCTTCCTGCAATGGCTTTCTGGGAAAGTCCCAAATACTCCCTTGTTTCCCGTATTCGTCTGTATATTTCGCGGTCATCCATCTATCAGTACCAAAAGCAGCATTCATGGTGTATCAAGCCGGGCATCATATCTCATAAAATTTAAAATAAATACTAAAAAAATATATATTAGTACTAATTTAATCTTCAAACTACTAAAAAAATATATATACTGATATCGAGAAAGGATTGGCACCTCCTTTCCAATGCGTATTTCAAAGCAAGGGAGAAGGGCATTGAATTCGGTTATGACGACTGCAATCAACGGATATGAATCTGTTCTGAACGGGGAGAAAAGCGGTGTCGACTATCTTATCGAGATTATCAGGACGCACCGAATCACGGATGATGAACTCATCTATCTTACCTACATGGCGGCCGATATCGTGGAGCGGCGGGTGCCTGCGGAGTTGATTCTCGCGAAATACGGATCGGAATGATCCTTTTCCCCGGTGGAGTGTAATCGCGGTTCCCTCAAGGACCGGGCACGGCTATGATTAAGCGCGATTTTGAAGTATGGGCGCCTTATTTATTCAAGGAACGGGTTAAATGCCAGACAAAGGGAAAGTTCTATTGTTGACCGGCGCGAGCCGGGGGATTGGGCACGCCACAGTCAAACGCTTTAGTGCTGCGGGCTGGCGGGTTCTGACGGTATCGCGTCAGGCCTTTTCAGAATATTGCCCCTGGGAAGGCGGCGAGAAGGATCATTTGCAGATCGACCTTGCGGACATTGAGGCGCTTCCGGCAGCCATCGATCATATCCGCGAGAAGCTTAACGGCGCACCTCTCCATGCACTGGTGAATAACGCTGGCGTATCGCCCAAGGGGCCAGAGGGGGAGCGTTTCAACACCCTTAATTCGAACTTCTCCGATTGGCGGCATGTCTATAACGTCAACCTGTTTGCGCCGCTGATGCTGGCGCAAGGGTTGTTCGACGAGCTGGTGGCCGGGAAGGGCGCCATCGTCAATGTCACCTCCATCGCCGGGGGGCATGTCCATCCTTTCGCGGGCTCGGCCTACGGTACGTCGAAGGCGGCACTTGCGGCGCTGACGCGGGAAATGGCGTCGGATTTCGGCCCCTACGGTGTCCGCGTCAATGCCATCGCACCTGGCGAGATCGACACCTCCATCCTGTCGCCGGGAACGGAAGACATGATCAAGGATATCCCGCTCCGCCGTCTGGGCCGGCCCGAAGAAGTGGCCTCCACCATCTATTTCCTCTGCGATGCGCCATCGTCCTACGTGACCGGTGCGGAGGTTCATATCAACGGCGGCCAGCATGTGTGAAGCATAGATGGAACTTCCGGGTACTGCAGCCTATACGGAGACGGCGGAGCGGTTAATTCCGCGCTTTGAAGCACTGGCCTTTGATGATGTGCATGCGGTTATGCTCGACCTGATGCCGGTTGAACCGGTTTGCCTGCTGGATATCGGGGCAGGGACCGGGCGGGACGCGGCTCACTTTGCGGTGCAAGGCCATCAGGTAACGGCAGTGGAGCCGACCGATGCCCTGCGTAACGCCGGTCAGAAAATTCACGCGGCTCATGATATTGAATGGATCGATGACGGCCTTCCCGAACTTGCCGCACTTGCAGGACGAAAAGGCGCGTTTGATTTTATCCTGCTTGCCGGCGTCTGGATGCATCTGGACATGCAGGAGAGGATCAAGGGTATGCAGGTGCTTGCTTCCCTTATGAGCCCGGGGGCAAGTCTGATTATGTCGCTTCGCCATGGTCCTATACCGAGAGGTCGACAGATATTCGAGGTAACGGGTGCGGCAACAATCGAACTCGCCAAACAGGCCGGGTTGCGCCTGGTCCGTGAACGCCATACGGAGTCCATCCAGCCGGACAACCAGGCCAACGGCGTGCACTGGACAATGCTGGCATTTCAAGGCTAACCGCCGACTGCTTAAAAAGAAGGCTCTTTGTTGCGCTTGAGTATTTTTTAAGCATATTTTGAATCTGATCCGCCATTTTCCCATAGAAAACAAGACATCCTAATATGGCATTCTTCTTGCTGATACAGGGGAACAGAGTGGGATATGTGCCTTGGAATTCAGGTTCTTTGAAATATACCGCAGCGGAGAATATCTCTCCTTGCTGGCGGAGGGGGCGGGACTAAGCGCGGCACTTGCCGTTGGCGGCGGTCTGATGGGCTTGATTTTCGCGACTCTTCTGGCGTCCTTTCGCTATTCCAAAGTGCCTGTATTGCAGCAGGTTTCGACCGTCTACACCGAATTTATCCGCAATACACCGCTGATCGTGCAGCTTTTTATTGTGGCCTTCGGTCTACCGCTTTTACTTGGCTATCAATGGCCGTTCTGGGGCCATGCCTTGCTGGCCCTCACCATCAATTTCTCTGCGTATTTTGCCGAGATTTTGCGCTCAGGTTTCAGCGCCATTCCGGGTGGCCAGATCGAGGCGGCGGCCTCTCTCGGCCTTAAAAAGCCGGTTATCTTTCGCAAGATTATCTTTCCGCAGGCCGTGGCGATGATGTATCCCTCGCTCAACAGCCAGTTTATCTTTCTCTTTCTCACCACGGGCGTGATCGCCGAGATCGGGGTGAGGGACCTGATGTATGCGGGGCTTTACATCGACAGCCGGACTTTCCGCTCATTCGAGGTCTTTTTCTCCATCACCGTCATTTATATCGCCATGGCGCTCCTGTTCAAGACACTGCTGCAGCTTCTGCATCGCGGCCTGTTCAAATGGAAGGGCGTGCGATGAAAGACGCCTTTGTTGCAGTTCTTGGAAAGCCGTTCGGGATTGTCCTCTTCCAGCTGATCGATGCGACCCAGTTCACGATCTATCTCTCGCTTATCGCCTTTATCGGCGGCGGGATTGTCGGGCTTCTGATCACCTTGGTGAAAACCTCCCCGTCGAAATACGGGAAGATGGCGGCGACGAGCTATATCTGGATGTTCCAGTCCGTGCCGCTCTTGCTGATGCTGTTCCTGCTTGGGCTTGGTATCCCGCGTCTGTTCGGTATTGTCATCGATCCGTGGCTGGCGGCGAGTATCGCGCTCACGGTCTATGCCAGCGCGTATCTTGCGGATGTCTGGCGCGGCGCGGTGGAGGCGGTCCCGGCGGGGCAATGGGAAGGGGGGCGCTCCCTCGGGCTTGGCTTCCTGCAGATTGTCCGGCTGATCATCCTTCCGCAGGCCTTTCGCTTGTCCCTCGCGCCGACCGTCGGCTTCATGGTGCAGATTATCAAGGGAACCTCACTCGCCTATATCATCGGCTTTCACGACCTGATGAATGTGGGGAAACGCTGGGCCAATGCGCCGGTCACGGGAACCGAGCCCTATATTATCTTTCCGATCATGGCGCTGATCTATTTCTGTCTCTGCTTTCCCTTGTCCTACTGGTCCCGCTATCTGGAGCGAAAGCTGGGTTCGGTCCCCAAAAGGAAACTTCCCACAACCGCGTGAAACAACACCCAGGCATGGGTAAATGCATCAACAGAAAAGGAGTTACTTCATGATAAAAAAACTAAAAATGGGCTTTCTGGCCCTGGCCCTCGCAGGGGTGGCCGCCATCAGCCCGGCATCCGCGGACCTTTCCGATGTTCTGGAGGCGGGCACTGTCAAGATCGCCATTCCGGAAAACTTTCCGCCGTTTGGCTCCCTGGGGGCAGAGGGGGAATATGTCGGTTATGACGTGGATGTCGCCAAGCTGATCGCCGAGGATTTGGGTGTCGAGCTGGAACTGGTGCCCGTCACTTCGAAACAGCGTATTCCGTTCCTTGAAACCGATCGGGTCGACCTTGTTATCTCTTCCATGGGGGCAAACCCGACGCGTGCAAAATCCATCTGGTTTTCAAGCGCTTATGCACCGTTCTTCTCAGGCGCCTTCTCGACATCCGAAATGGCTATCACCTCGCTTGCGGATCTTGCAGGCAAGAAAGTCGGTGTAACCGGCGGTACGCTTGAGGATCTGGAGTTGACCGAAAAAGGCCCTGAAGGGATTGAGATTATCCGCTTTGGCGATAACGCGGCCAACCTTTCCGCCTATCTGTCCAAGCAGGTGGATGTGCTGGTCACCGGCAATACGGTCGCCGCCAAGCTGTCCAGCGATAATCCCGGCCTTGATATCGAGACCAAGTTCATTATCAAGGAAAGCCCGGCCTTTATCGGCATCAAGAAGGGCCAGATCGATCTTCTGCAATGGGTGAATGTTTTCATCCTGCATAAAAAGCTGGGTGGTCAGCTCAATGAGCTGTCCGAGAAATGGCTGGGCCAGGAACTCCCGCCGCTTCCATCCTTATAATCTACATCGGTTCAGCAATCGGGAAGGGGCTTCGGCCCCTTCTTTTTTTAAGCGGGAACTCCTGACTGCTTGCTGAAAATAGTATGCTCAAGCGCAGCAAGTCATTGATAGAAAGTCTTAAGAAGCTTGACGGCGACATGCGGGTTCTCGACAATAGACGGATCCGTGAAGCGCCCGTTTTTAAATTCGGCAAATTCCGGGATATCCTTTACATCACCGGGGGTTAGAGTTTGAAAGCCCATCGACCAGCCTTGGAAGATGCGACTTTCCGCTTTTTCTTCGCACAGAACAATGATTCCGGAATGCCGCTTATCTTCGCTGATCCGGGCAAAAGTTTTTGTAACGGTATCTGCTTCGCCTTCGAGCACTTGCATAAAGCTGCCGTTCTTATAGAGCAGCATACCAGTCACATCGACCATGGCATTATTGGTACGGCTTTTTCCCAGAATATCTTTTAGTTCGGCGTCCTCCAGAAGATAGCTCGCCGAACTAACATATATGAGATAATGCATGGTCAACACTCCTCTCGTAGCAGCGGGAAGGAAAAGTTCTAGCCTTCCTGCCAGTTTTCGCGGAATGCCATCGCGGTGATGTCGTCAAGGCCCTTGGAAAAGCGGTCGAACATCTCGTCGATTTCGTCTTCCGTGATGATCAGCGGTGGGCAGAGCGCAAGATTGTCCCCGGCAACGGCCCGGCTGATCACCCCTGCGTCCTGCATGGCCTGCGCGGTTTTCGGCCCGACCTTGAATTTTGGATCGAAGGGGCGCTTGGTCTTCTTGTCCGCAACCAGTTCGATCGCGCCGATCAGTCCCATTGAGCGGACTTCGCCGACCAGCGGATGATCGGCGAGGGCGTTGAACCGCTTATTGAAGCGTTTCGAGACATGGCGCACATGGCCGAGGATGTTGCGCTCTTCCATCAGTTCCATGGTCCGCATGCCGACGGCGGCCGGGACCGGATGGCCGGAATAGGTGAAGCCATGGGCAAAGGCGCCATGCTTCTCGCTCTGCCGGACCATTTCATCGAAGATGTCTTCCGAGACCATCACCGCCGAGATCGGTAAATAGGCACCGGAAAGGGCTTTCGCACAGGAGAGGATATCCGGCTGGATATCAAACGTCTGCGACCCCCACATCTGGCCGGTTCGGCCAAAGCCGCAAATCACTTCATCGGCGATCATCAGCACGTCATATTTCCGAAGCACCGACTGTATTTTATCGAAATAGGTGGCGGGTGGAATGATCACGCCGCCTGCGCCCATGATCGGTTCGGCGATGAAGGCGGCGACTGTGTCCGGCCCTTCCTTCAGGATGAGCTGCTCCAGATCATCGGCGCAGCGCGCAGCAAATTCCTCCTCCGTCTCGCCATCCTTGCCGTAGCGGTAATAATGCGGGCAGGAGGTATGCAGGATATTCTGGATCGGCAGATCGAAATCATTATGGAGCGGCGGAAGGCCGGTCAGGCTCGCGGCGGCCACCGTGACGCCGTGATAGGCCTTCTGGCGGGAAATGATCTTCTTTTTCTCGGGCCGACCGAGGCTGTTGTTGTAATACCAGACCAGCTTGATGACGGTATCGTTCGCCTCGGAGCCTGAGTTGGCGAAGAAAACCTTTGAGAAGGGCGCTGGCGCGATCTCGAGCAGCTTTTCCGCAAGGCGGATGCCCGGCTCCGTCGATTTGCTGGCGAAGGAGTGATAGAAGGGAAGCTTGCGCATCTGCTGAATGGCGGCCTCGATCAGTTCTTCCTCGCCAAAACCGAAGGAGGCGCACCAGAGACCGGCCAGCCCCTCGATATATTCCTTGCCGTTTTCATCGAAGACGTTGACGCCCTTGCCGGTCTCGATAATCAGCGGACCTTCGGTCAGGTGTGTCGAGAGATTGGTGTAGGAATGGATCATGCTTTTCGCATCGCGGGCGGCAAGGGAATTTCCCTGAAGAAGGCTGGGGCTGCTCATTGCAATATCCTCAGTTAAGAATTAGGAACGTTTATATATTTGTAGAGCGAATATAAAGCCGCTGTCAAAGCACGTTTACAACTATCTTGCCTGACGTCCCGCTCCATGGCTTAATAGGTGAAATAATCGGGGAAGTGGTCGTATGAGTGAGTATTTTACCTATTCCGGTGCCGACGGGCAAGCAATCCATATATATCGCTGGATGGGGGAGAAAAAGCCAAAGGCGATTGTGCAGATCGCGCATGGTATGGCGGAACATGGGGCTCGCTATGAGCGGCTTGCCCGGGCCCTCAATGAATTCGGTTATATCGTTTATGCGAATGATCATCGCGGCCACGGACAGACGATTGCGGAAGGAGAAGTTCCGGGCCATATGGGGGATGACGACGGCTGGAACAAGGCGGTCGAGGATCTCTATCTGCTTAACCGGGAGATCGCCGTGGAGCATCCGGGTTTGCCGATCCTGATGCTCGGTCATTCGATGGGCTCTTTCATCGTGCAGCAATATATGGCGCAGCATGGCGAGACGATTGCCGGGGCGGCGCTGTCCGCCACCAATGGTCCGCCCGGCGCCCTTGGCCGGATCGCCCAGCTTGTTATCCGCTTTGAAAAGCTGCGCTTCGGCGCGAAGGGGCACAGCCCCCTCATTGCCGGGATGACGTTCAAGACGTTTAACAAGCAGTTTGCGCCCAACCGGACGGAGTTCGACTGGCTCTCCCGTGACGAGGCAGAGGTGGACAAATATGTTGCCGATCCGCTCTGCGGCTATGACTGTTCGGTTGCAACATGGCGGGGCCTTCTGGATGCACTCCCGAGAATAGCAAGTTCCTCTGCGCTTAAAAAGATGAACAGGCAGATGCCGATTTTTGTCTTTAACGGCAGTGAGGACCCCGTGGGCGAGAACACGAAGGGGGTGAAACGGCTCCTTGCGGCCTACCACCGGCAGGGCTTCACGCGAGTTACCCATAAATTCTATGTCGGCGGGCGGCATGAGATGCTGAACGAGATCAACCGCGACGAGGTCACGACCGATATTATCGCCTGGGCCAACAGCATCATCGGCTAACCGGCGTATGTCGCGGCAGGCTGGACAGCAATCGGTTGATGCCATAAGGTTTTCGCGCTCTCAATCAACAAGGAAAAACAACATGAGCGGACAGGCACAGGATCGTTATACCCTTATCGGCGGCAACGCCTCCCCTTATTCCCTGAAAATGCGCGCCCATATGCATTACCGGCGGCTGCCTTACAACTGGGTCCTCCGCACGGTGGAGAATGATCATCTGCTGGAAGGATTGCGTCCGGTTCTCGTGCCGGTCTTGAAACTGCCGGAGGATGGCAGCCTGCATCTCGACAGCACAAAGCTCATCTACATGCTGGAAGAACGGCACCCGGAAGATCGCTCGGTCATTCCCGACAATCCCGCCCATGCTTTCCTCTCTCATTTGGTGGAGGATATGGCGGACGAGTGGGTCACCAAGATGATGTTCCATTACCGCTGGGCCTATGACGCGGACATTCATTATGCCGCGCGCTGGATTGCTGATGACCGCTCCCCCGGCGATACGGAGGAACAACGCGAGAAGTTCGCCCAGTTCTTTACCGATCGGCAGATTGGCCGGATGCCGCTTGTTGGCTGCACGCCGGAGAACGCCCCGATTATCGAGGCGGGCTTCCACCATATTCTGGCGCTGCTGCATGCCGATGTCGGGCAGTATAAATATCTGTTCGGCACGCGGCCCTCTATTGCCGATTTCGGGCTCTACGGCCAGCTCAGGACGCTGTCCATCGATCCGACGCCGATGTCGATCATGCGCAAGGAAGCGCAGCGGACGGAAAGCTGGCTGCGGCAGCTTGATGACGCCTCAGGAGTTGAAGGGGACTGGTTCGCCGTCGGAGATCTGCCGCCAATGACGAAGGGACTGATTACCTATAGCGCGGAGGTTTACCTTCCCTTCCTCGCGGCCAATGCGGCGGCGGTTGAAAAAGGGGAGGAGACCTTCTCCGTCGAACTTGACGGCAAGCCTTATTCGCAGGGTGTCTTCAAATATCAGGTAAAATGCCTCGATGAATTGAAGAAACGCTATCAGGCCCTCCCCGAGGAGGCCAAAGCCATCGTCGATGACCTGATCGGGGAGGCCGGGATTAAAATCCTGGGCTAGCCCTAGATTGAGAAGCCGCCGAGTTTGGTTTCAAGATACTCCATGATCCCTTCCTTGGCGCCTTCACGGCCGAGGCCGCTGTCCTTCATCCCGCCGAAGGGGGCGGCGGCGCTGGTCGGGTTGATATCATTGATGCCAATGATCCCGAAGCGCAAATCCTCAAACATCCGCATGGCGCGGGAGATATCGCGGGTATAGACATAGGCCGCAAGGCCGTATTCCGTGTCGTTCGCCTTTTCCAGCACTTCGACCTCACTCTCGAAGCGGATGATCGGCGCGACGGGGCCGAAGGTTTCCTCCCGATAGATCAGCATGTCTTCCGTGACATTGGCGAGCACGGTCGGGGCGTAGAAATAACCCTTGTCGAGCCCGTTGGACTTGATCGGCACGCCGCCGGTCACGAGTTCGGCGCCCTTGGATATTGCGTCCTGCACCTGCCGTTCCACTTTGTCGATGGCCGTCTGATTGACGAGGGGGCCGATGGCAACGCCATCCTCGAACCCGCTGCCTGCCTTCATTTTCGAGACACGCTCTTCGAAGGTCGCGACGAACTGATCGTAGGAGCCGTTCTGCACGAAGAAACGGTTCGGGCTGATGCAGGCCTGCCCGGTATTGAGGAATTTGACGAGCGATCCGCCCTTGGCTGCATGGGCTGGATCGACATCCTCGAATACGACGAACGGCGCATGGCCGCCCAGCTCCGCCGAGACGCGCTTCATATTGGCGCTCGCCTGACCGGCCAGCATCTTACCGACATTGGTGGAGCCGGTGAAGGTCAGTTTGCGCACCGACGGATGGCTTGTAAAAACCTCCCCGATGGGTTTCGGATCGGCGGCGGTCACCAGATTGACAACCCCCGGCGGGATGCCGGCGGCCTCAAAAATCTCGAACATCGCAATGGCGCAGAGCGGTGTGGCTTCAGCCGGTTTCAGAACGATGGTACAGCCAGCCGCAAGCGCCGGGCCGGCTTTCCGTGTGATCATCGAGATCGGGTAGTTCCAGGGAGTCACTGCCGCGACAACGCCGACGGGCTGATGCAGTACCATGAAACGCTGATCCCCGCGAGAGGAAGGAAGGATTTCCCCATTCACGCGTTTCGCTTCCTCCGCATACCAGAGCAGGAAGTCGGCGCCGTACTGCACCTCGTTCCGGGCGGCTTTCAGCGGCTTGCCCTGTTCCTCGGTCATAATGCGCGCGAGATCCTCTTTGCGCTCGATCATGATCTGGTAGGCCTTATAGAGGTAGGCGCTCCGCTGATAGGCGGTGGTCTTCGACCAGTCGCGGAAGGCAACATCCGCCGCCTTGATTGCGCGGGTAGCCTCCAAAGCGCCGCCATCGGCGACTTGCTTGATCACATCTCCCGTCGCGGGATTGAAAACGTCGAAGCTGTTACCGCTGTCGGCGGTAACCCATTTTCCGTCTATATACATTTTTTGAAACCTTTCGCGTCGGCGAGATATTTGTTTTTGTGTTTTGGCGCAGTCTACTGATTTATCCGCGCCCGTAAAGCGGATCAATCCGCCGCATCTGCGGCCTGACCCGCGAGGCGTGTTCTCTCCCGTTCCTTGATCATCCGGGAGGTAAGGCGGGAGCCGTCCTCGCTCCAGCCGGGCGGACCGAAGACATACATAAAGGCGGCATTGAGGCTCTTCGCATGGATAAGGTCAGCAAAAATTCCTGCCCATTCATGGAAAGCGATAATCAGGGGATTAAAGCTCGCGATCTGCTTGACGATGCCATAACGGCAGGGCTCGGCCTTGTCCTCCGGTACGAAGCTGCCGAACAGCTTGTCCCAGATGATGAAAATCCCGGCGTAGTTGGCATCGAGATAGCGCGGATTGGTCGCGTGATGCACCCGGTGGTGGGACGGCGTGTTCATCACCGCCTCAAACGGCTTCCACATCTTGTCAATCGCCTCGGTATGGATCCAGAACTGATAGACGAGACTGATCCCCTTCTGGAAGATGATCAGCGCAAGCGGAAAGCCGATGAAGGAGAGTAGCAGCCAGAGTATCCAGGTACCGGCGAGACTGCCCGTCCAGGTCTGACGCAGCGCGGTGGTCAGGTTATAATATTGCGAGGAGTGATGATTGATATGCGCGGCCCACCAGATGCGATGCTCATGGCTGAGGCGATGGAACCAATAATAGACGAAATCCTCCGCGAAGAGGATCAGGACGAACGCCCACCAGTGATAGCCGATATCAAACAGGCGATATTGATAAACCCAGAGTGAGGCCGCGCCGACAATCCCGAAGTTCACCAGCCCGATGGCGAAATTGCCAAGCCCCATAAAGAGTGACGCGGCGCTGTCCCGCGCCTCGTAATTGGATTTTTCCGGCGCAAAACGACCGATGACCGCCTCAATCAGGATTAGAAGGACAAAGGCCGGAATGGCGAAAGTGACCGGATCAGGCAGCTGCATCTTTTCCTCCGTTTATCATCGCCTCAATGATCGTGCGATCTGTCTCGCTCGCGGCGAAGGTGACCGAGGGAAACGCAAATCCCTGACGCGGGATATAAAGTTCCCCGTCCTGCCGCCAGTCCGTTTTTTCGATGTCTGCGGCCCCTAATGTTTGAAGCACCAGCGTGTTCCCGAAACTCCGGATGAGACCGACGCCCAGAGAATTGCGCCAGCGAACCAGAGCATATTTCCCGTCGTTGCTGATAACGGAACTTGCGATCATCTCGCCCGGCTCTTGTTGGCTGAGGAATTGCGCCACGGTCTCGGCTGTCAATTCAGCATCCCGCCGGCCTGCCACCAGCCGGATGACAAGGATTACGATCAGCACTGCGAGCGCCGCCGCAGGCAAGAGTATCAGCGGATCGATGGCCATTCCCGAAAGCCCCTTGATTCGTTGTTTTCTGCGCTATTGATACAAAAAATCCGGAGGTTTGACAAAATTCATGCTTTATAACGCCTTCTGCGCCCCGTCTCCCCTGCGTAAAGGGCCTTCAGATATATGAAAAACCGGCGAATCTCAAAGGGTCTTTACCTAAGGCGAGTGCGGTTTTATGCTGCCCTTAACAGTCTAACAAACAACACAAACATGGGATGTACTTAATGCTAGGTCTTATTCAGGATCGGCCGCTGCTGATTTCTTCTTTAATCGAATATTCGGGTCTTAATCATGGCGACGTGGAAATTGTCTCGCGTTCGGTCGAAGGGCCGATCCACCGCACCAATTACCGCAATATAAATCTGCGTGCGAAAAAGCTGGCGCAGGCATTGGGTAAGCTCGGCGTGGAGCTTGGCGACCGCATCGGTACACTTGCCTGGAATGGGTATCGCCATATGGAGATATATTTTGGCGTGTCCGGCATGGGCGCCGTCTGTCATACGATCAATCCGCGCCTGTTCCCTGAGCAGATCGCCTATATCGTCAATCATGCTGAGGATAAATATATCTTCGTCGATTTGACCTTTTTGCCCCTGATCGAGGCGCTGAAGGATCACCTTAAAAATGTGAAAGGCTTTATCGTGATGACCGATGAAGCCCATATGCCGGACAGCACTCTTGATAACCTGCTCTGCTATGAGACGTTGGTCGAGGCGGAAGATGGCGATTACGCCTGGCCGCAGTTCGACGAGATGACGGCCTCTTCACTCTGCTATACTTCCGGCACGACGGGCAACCCGAAGGGCGTGCTCTATGCCAACCGGTCAACCGTGCTGCATAGCTTCTGCGTCTGTACCAATGACGGCCTTGGCGTCAGCAACCGGGACAGCATCCTCGCCGTGGTGCCGATGTTCCATGCCAACGCCTGGGGCCTGCCATATGCCGCCGCCATGTGCGGGGCGAAGATGGTCATGCCGGGCGCGGCCATGGACGGCCCCTCGCTTTACGAACTGATGGAGGCGGAAGGCGTGACGCTCTCCGCGGGTGTGCCGACCATCTGGATGATGCTGCTTGGCCATGTGAAGGAGAACAACCTTAAATTTTCGTCCATGAAGCGCACGGTGATCGGCGGTTCCGCCGCGCCGCGTTCGATGATCGAAACCTTTGTCGATGGCCACGGGGTCGAGGTGATCCACGCTTGGGGCATGACGGAGACCAGCCCGCTCGGCACGACCGGCAACCTTCTTAAAAAGCATGAAAACCTCTCCGAGAAGGAAAGAACCGATATCCGCGTCAAGCAGGGCCGGGTGGTTTTCGGGGTTGAGCTTAAAATCACCGGAGATGACGGGAAAGAACTGCCGCGCGATGGCGTCGCTTTCGGCGATCTCAAGGTGCGCGGTCCCTGGATCACCAGTGGCTATTTCAAGGGTGAGGGCGGAAATGTCCTCGATGAGGATGGCTGGTTCACCACTGGTGACGTCGGCACTATTGATCCGGATGGCTATATGCAGATCACGGATCGTTCGAAAGATGTGATCAAGTCCGGCGGCGAGTGGATTTCCTCCATCGATGTGGAGAATGAGGCGCTTGGTTGTGCCGGTATCGTCGAGGCTGCGGTGATTGCCATTCCGCATCCAAAATGGGATGAACGCCCGCTGGTCATTGCGGTGAAGGAGAAGGGCCACGGCGTCACGCGCGAGGATGTGATCAAGCATCTGGAAAGCACGCTCGCCAAATGGCAGCTCCCCGATGATGTGGTCTTCGTCGACGAACTTCCGCATACGGCGACGGGTAAACTCCTCAAAACCAAGCTCCGCGAGGATTTCAAGGACTACAAATTGCCGACCGCGTAATGCTAATGCTGTCCGTGTGATGCAAATGGAAAAGCCGGGCGAAAGTCCGGCTTTTTGTCTTTCAAGTGATAAATTCCATTGTATTGGCGGGTAAATGCAATAACTGTGGCAGGAAGCAAACTAAGCAGGGAAAACATCATGCCGACACTGAACAAGCAATATCGTCTCGCCGCACGGCCCGTTGGCGTCCCGAAGGACAGCGATTGGGAATTTACCACAGAAGAACTGCCGGAAATCGGCGCGGATGAGGTGCTGGTGAAAATTCATTATGCCTCTCTCGATCCGGCCATGCGCGGCTGGATGAACGAGGGGCGCTCCTATATCCCGCCGGTCAGGATTGGCGAGGTGATGCGTGCCGGAACTGTGGGCGAGGTGATTGCTTCCAACAGCCCGGATTTCAAGGTTGGCGATTTTGTAAGCGGCACCCTCGGCATTCAGCAATATGGCAAGGCGCTCGCGAAAGACCTCACCAAAGTCGATCCGAACCTCGCGCCGATCGAGACATATCTCGGCGGTCTCGGCATGCCGGGCCTGACAGCCTATTTCGGTCTGCTCGATGTGGGCGCGGTGAAGGAGGGCGATACAGTGCTTGTCTCCGGTGCGGCCGGGGCCGTCGGCTCCCTTGTTGGGCAGATTGCGAAAATCAAGGGCGCGCGCGCCGTCGGGATCGCGGGCGGAGCGGAGAAATGCGCCTATGTGGTCGATGAACTCGGCTTCGATGCCTGCCTCGATTACAAATCGGGGACCTTCATGCAGGATCTGAAGGAGCCGCTGAAAAGTGGTGTTGATGTCTATTTCGATAACGTCGGCGGGGAGATTCTGGATATCGCGCTTGCGCGCATCAACCGCCATGCCCGCATCGTGATTTGCGGCGCAATCTCTCAATATAACAACACGACACCGATGCGCGGACCGCAAAATTACATCAACCTTCTGGTGCATCATGCCCGCATGGAAGGCTTCGTGGTTTTCGATTATCTCTCGCGCTATGGTGAAGGCGTGAAGGAGTTGGCGACATGGTACTCCGAGGGCAAGCTCAAATTCCGCACCCAAACAGAGACGGGCATCGAGAATTTCCCCGCTGTTCTGCTCAAGTTGTTTAAGGGCGAAAACACCGGAAAACTGGTTCTGAAAGTTCTAGACGACTGACAGATAAGCGTTTTTCACGTATGATAGAGGCGTCGCCGATTTACGGCGACGCCTTTTCTCTGTAGGTTGCTACAGAGGCGTTGCGTAGTGTGAAAGACGGACCATGGAGTCGCTCGAGTTAATCCTGATACTGGTATCCTTCCTTTTTCTGATCGGTTGTCTGTTGACGCCCATCGCTGATCGGTTGGGCGCGCCTTTTCTGCTTCTTTTCCTCTGTATCGGGATGCTCATGGGGGAGGATGGCCTTGGCGGGGTCCGCTTTGATGATTTTAACCTCGCCTATAATATCGGGTCCATCGCGCTGGCCTTGATCCTCTTCTCCGGCGGTCTTGATACCAGCCGGGAGATTTTCAGGAAAGCCGCCGCGCCGGCCAGGGCGCTGGCCACTTTCGGTGTGGTGGCGACGACTGTCATCATGGGTGCGTTGATCCATTTCCTGTTTGACCTGCCGCTTGCCCTTTCGCTGCTTCTGGGCGCAGTAGTCGGATCGACCGACGCCGCGGCAACCTTTCTTCTGCTGCGTCAGCGGAATATCAAGCTGAAAGACGGTTTGGGTGAGACCCTGATGGTCGAGGCGGGGATCAATGACCCGATGGCGATCTTCCTGACCATTACCATGGTGGCGATTGTCGATAACGATTTACCGGTCGATCTGCCGACGCTGATCAGCTTTCTGCCGGAACTCGCGCGGCAGCTAGGCTTAGGTTTGGTTGCGGGTATTGTCGGCGGTGTTGTGACCGCGTTCCTGATCAACCGGGTCAAGATGCCGGTCAGCCTGTTCGCACCCTTCGCCATGGCGTCGGCCTTGCTTCTCTTCAACCTGACCGCCCTCGGAGGGGGCAGCGGGTTTCTCGCTGTGTTCATTTGCGGCGCGGTTTTGCGGGACCGCATGACCCATCAGACAGAACGGGTCCGCCAGTTTCATGATGGCCTCTCCTGGATATGCCAGATCGTTCTCTTCCTGATGCTGGGTCTTCTGGTGTCGCCGACCGACGTGATGGCCCATATTCCGCTCGGCCTGGGGGTCGCGGTTTTGCTGATCTTTATCGCCCGACCGCTGGCGACAACACTCTCACTGACGCCGTTCCGCATCGGCTGGCGGCAGCAGGCGTTCGTCGGCTGGGTGGGCTTGCGCGGTGCGGTGCCGATCTTCCTCGCTATTATCCCGGTGATCAGCCCGGGCCCGCTCAGTTCGGGCTTTTTCGATGTGGTTTTCGTGGTGGTGGTTGCCTCCCTTTTCCTGCAGGGCTGGACACTCTCGCTGGTGGCGGGCTGGCTTGGCCTGATCGCGGAACCGGAGGAGGAGCCGTCGCTGCCCCTCGGCGAAGGCAAGGATTGATTTTTACCCTAAAAGGCCTTATTTAAGCGCCAGCCCGCGATGGGGAATTTCCCCTTCGCTGGCTCTTTTTTAATCCCGTGATGGATGAACCCGCGCGGGGATCAGGACATATCATGACGACGTTGGAAGAACGGGTCGCCAACCGGCGGACCTTCGCAATTATCGCCCATCCGGATGCGGGCAAGACGACGCTGACCGAGAAGCTGCTATTGTTCGGCGGCGCCATTCAGCTTGCCGGCGCGGTGAAGACGCGCGGGGAGCAGCGGCGCGCGCGCTCCGACTGGATGAAGGTGGAACGCGAACGCGGCATTTCCGTGGCCTCCTCCGTCATGACGTTCGATTATCGCGAAAAGACTTTTAACCTGCTCGATACCCCGGGCCATGAGGATTTCAGCGAGGATACCTACCGCACGCTAACCGCGGTCGATAGCGCCGTCATGGTGCTGGATGGCGCGAAAGGCATCGAGAGCCAGACCCGTAAACTGTTCGAAGTCTGCCGGCTCCGCGATATGCCGATCACGACCTTCATCAACAAGTTTGACCGAGAGGCGCTGGACCCGTTCGATTTGCTGGATGATATCGAGCAGACCCTCGCCCTCGACGTGGTACCGGCGAGCTGGCCGATTGGTATGGGCCGGAATTTCCTGGGCTGTTATGACCTGTTTAACGACCGGCTCGTGTTGGTCTCGAAGGGGAAGGGGAACCATCTCGACGAGGGTGTCACTTGTAACGGGCTTGATGATCCGAAACTCGATGAACTGCTACCCGCCATTGAGGTTGCCAAATTGCGCGAAGATATCGAAATGGTGCGGGGCCTCTGCCCGGAATTTGATATGCAGGCCTATCTGGACGGCACGATGACCCCGGTCTATTTCGGCAGCGCGATCAACAACTTTGGTGTTGAAACTTTGCTCAACGGCTTGACCGAGACAGCACCGAGCCCGCGCGCAGCGCCGTCGGCGGGGCGTGATATTTCTCCGCTTGAGAACAAGGTTAGCGGCTTTATCTTTAAAATTCAGGCGAATATGGATCCCAAGCATCGCGACCGCATCGCCTTCATGCGGCTTGTGTCGGGCCATTTTAAGCGGGGCGCGAAGCTGAAGCATATCAGAAGCGAGAAGACGCTTAATATCCATAACCCGGTGCTCTTCCTCGCGCAGGATCGGGAACTCGCGGAAGAAGCCTGGCCCGGCGATATCATTGGCATCCCCAACCACGGCAATCTGCGCATCGGCGATGCGCTGACCGAGGGGGAAGAAATCCGCTTTACCGGTATCCCGAGCTTTGCGCCGGAGCTTTTGCAGAAGGTCCGCCCGGTTGATCCGATGCGGGCGAAACATTTGGGCCGGGCGCTGATCCAACTCGCGGAAGAGGGCGCGGCGCGGACTTTCAAAACACGGATGGGCTCGGACTGGGTGGTCGGTGTTGTCGGTGCGCTGCAGTTTGAAGTGCTGGCGGATCGTATCCGCACGGAATATGATATCCCGGTTAATTTTGAACAGACCGAGCTTTATACCGCCCGCTGGGTTGAATGCGATGATGCGCGGGAGATGAAGAAATTTCTCGATGGCAATCAGGCATCGCTCGCAGAGGATCATGACGATGCGCCGGTATTCCTCGCGCGGAACAGCTGGCATCTGGAACGGGCAGAGAAAGACTGGCCGAAAATCAACTTCCTGAAGACGAAAGAACAATCCGCCTGATGCGCGGAAACGAAGGAGAAACCCATGCCCTCATTTGATATTGTCTCGAAAACAGAAATGGCGGAAGTCGATAACGCGCTGAATAACATTCGCCGGGAAATCGAGACCCGCTATGACTTCAAGGGCAGCAACTGCACGGTCGAGCGGGCGGAGCAGGCCATCACCATCCATGCGGATGATGACCTCAAGCTGAAACAGATGCATGAGCTGCTGGCGACGCATTTGACACGCCGGAAAGTCGATGCCGGGGTTCTGGACTATCAGGCGCCGGAGAAATCTGCCGGACAAAGCGTCCGGCAGGTGGTGATCGTCCGGGAAGGCATCGATAAGGATCTCGCAAAAAAGCTGGTAAAAGAGATCAAGGGCTCCAAGGTCAAGGTGCAGGTTGCCATTCAGGGAGATGAGCTTCGCGTGACCGGCAAAAAACGCGACGATCTGCAGGAGACCATCGCCTTCTGCAAGGGCCTTAAGCAGGAACTTCCCCTGCAATATGTGAATTTCCGCGACTGAGACGTTACGGCATCGGCCCGAAGGTCCGGTGGGTGATCTTCGGCGGGCCTTCTTCATAAATCTGCATGATGGCAATCTCGCCATATTTGTCGGGTTGGCGGTCGCGGCCGCCGAGCTGCCCGTAGATGCTCTGCAGGTTATCCGTATTGCCGACCCACATCACCGCCTTGCCGGGATTTTCCGTGATCAGCCGTTCGGCGACATTGCTGACATCGATCACTTTGAGCTCGATCCCGCGCTGTTCGATCAATGGCATCACTGTATCAATATTGCGCTTCTTGTCGGGGCTGTAGATCACGTCGATATCTAGATCAGCGACGGCGGCGGGCAAGGCCTCAGCGCGGGCGATGCCCTTTTCATTGAGGTCGGTCGCAAAGGGGATGCGGTCTGCGTGACGCAGGAGAATGACAGTCGTTGTCGTGCCGGGTGGGGAGTTGACCGTGCTGCAGGCCGCGAGCAGTCCGAAACTGACGGCGATCAGGCCGAGAGTGACAATCCTGCGTCCGATGCTCATGACGTCCCCCTTCAACTTAATTCTAACCGAGACTATAATCCGAGGTCTCCGAGGGTGTTCCCTCGGCCTTGATCTCCCCCTCATTCACCATATGCAGGATATGTGCATAGACCGAGCGGGCGGCGGCGGGATGCAGGTTCTCAGGCACATCCGTATACATTCTTTTCACCATGTCGGGGATGGCCATGGGGCCGGAACTCAGGCATTTGCGGATCTGGTCCATGCGTTCCTGCCGGTGGGCGATCAGGGCCTCGACAAAGGGCTTTGTCTCCGTAATCGCGGGGCCGTGGGTCGGCCAGTAGGTGTCATAGTCAAAGCCGAGCAGCTTATCGAGGCTTTGCATATACTCGCTCATATTGCCGTCGGGCGGGGAGACGACCGTGGTCGACCAGCCCATCACATGATCGCCGGTAAAGAGGGTGTTTTCTTCGCGCAAACCAAAGCACACATGATTTGAAAGATGCCCCGGCGTATGGACGACATCGACGGTCCAGCCGTTGCCGAGGATGACATCGTTATCTTCGAGCTCGATGTCGGGCACGAATGCCATGTCGCCGCCTTCTTCCAAGCCTGATTCGAGCTTGCCGCCGCCATGGGGCCCAAAGCCGTAGGTCTTCGCGCCGGTCAGCTGCTTCAAGGGTTCAGCGGCGGGAGAATGGTCGCGGTGGGTATGGGTAATCAGGATGTGGGTGACCATCTCCCCCTTCAGCGCCGTCATCAGGGCGCCGACATGTGCCCCATCCAGCGGGCCCGGATCAATAACCGCGACCTCGCCACGCCCGATGATATAGGTGCCGGTGCCGTGAAAGGTGAAGGCGCTCGGGTTTTTGGCGACTACCCGGCGAATCAGCGGGCTGAGATCCTCCGCCACGCCATATTCAAACTCCAAGTCTCTTCTGAACGGGACTTTAACTGCCATGATCTTGCTTTCCGGTTTTCAGCAATTGTACTGATAAGAACCGGAGCAGCAACAGGAAGTTTCATCAAATGCCGGAGAATTTAAGCCCGGCTGGAAAAATTCGCCAACCCGAAGGAAGAAATCGACGGTTTCGAGAGGTTCGGAATTCTCGAGAAAACGAAGTTTTTCGCTTCGTCCATGCAGATCGTTGACGTTAACTGCAAATCGATATCTTTCGTGTCGGCTACCGCATGGGACAGTTGAACAATGCTGCGATATCCGGCTTCATTAGTAACGGAAGCTGCTACCACGCGCGTTATGCCCGCTTTGATAAAAATATCACCAAATATAAGCATATCGTCGTACGAGATTTCGTCCTCATAGCCGGCGCGATTATCAAAGATAGCAAAGAAATTGGAGGAGGGATTGGTTTTGAGTGTCTTCCGATAGACCGGTATGCGGTGCTCGCGGCTGACCGGTCCCAATGCTGTCATGAAATTGATATACTCTCCGCCGTATTCCCGTGTTTCATAGCTGATATTGGCGAATGCTCCTGAGGAGACTTTATGTCCTTGCATCTCGTTTCTCGCATTAAATAATGATCTCCAAATTAATACAGACAGTTACTAATACTTTGTGAACGAGTTATCACATAATTCAGATTAATGTAATATCATAAATTCTAAATAATTAATTTTAATATTCATATACTATGTATACTATTACTTATTTATACTAAATATTTCTTACATATCTAAGAATCTAAGAGAATAAATACTTGATTTCATGAGTGAATGAAGATCGACCAGGCGGCATCGACGTACTTGAACATGTCTGGAATGTCCGGAGTCAGGGTAATCATCCGACGCGCGCGAGGGTCTCGATCCGCGACAGAATGAAGTTTTCCGCATCCGTCATATTCTCTGAAAATTCCGTATGTGATTCCAGGGTTTTGACTTTGGCAACCGCGCGGGCCAGCTTGAGGATATTGTCATACCCAAATTCCCTAGTGATGATGGCGCCGTGAATCCGTTTAATGCCGGCATCCAAAAGAATGTCAGCAACGATCTGCATATCATCATAGGAGAAGTTATCTTCATGGCCGCGGCGGTTGTCGAGAATAACGAAATAATCCGCAGACGGATTATTCTCAAGCGTCTGGTAGTAAAAGGGGATGCGGTGTTCACGGTTGATCGGTCCCATCACTTTCATGATGTGGATATGCTCGCCGTTATACTCCCGGGTTTCATAGTCAATGTTGGCAAATGACCCCGAGGAGATCTTGCGTCCTTTCATCACAGTTTCCAAATTAGTCAATGTTCAGTCGTCTCAGGATAAATAGGCAATCACCCGGCAGCTATTCCCGCCCGGAGAATGCCGTGTTTGAGCGATTAATTATGGAAAAAATAGTTACTAGCTATCAGATGATTTCCGTTAATATAACATTCTGGGCGGGTTTCAAATTTTCTGGAAAGCGTCTTTCAAATTCCATCACACCCAAGGGCATATGCCCGACAATGTCGGTCGGGACAGCAAGCCCGCAGACATATAGTAGACGCTCTTAATATACAATAGGTTTTTTTAAGAAATAAAACGGGCTAGTTTTCTTTTACGCACTCATCCATCCGTAGGAGAACAAATTTCTCCGCTGTCGCGAAATCGGGGCTCGAAATCGCCTCAACCTCCAAATCCTTCGTTATTGAGATTGCCTTGATCAGCTTGATGATTTTATCATAGCCAGGATCTTTGGTGACGACAGCATAAATGAAGCGATTGATGCCATGTGAGACGAGCATGTCGCCGAAATTGGACATGTCCGCCATGGAAAGAAGGCTCTCCTTGCCTTTGCGATTATCCAGAATGCAAAAATAGTTGCCTGATTTGGTCAGGGCTAATGTCTTTTCATAAACCGGCACACGGTCTTCCTTGTCCAGTGAGCCGCTCTGCGTCACGACATGCAGGAACTCTCCCCCGCATTCCTTCGTTTCATACTTGATGTTCGTGAAAGAACCGGACGCTACCTTACGCCATTTCATGTAATACCCTTTCTACACCCTTCTGACTGCCGCCTCCCTGCAACACCGGACAAAACCAAAATATATATGCCGCGATATTAATGGAATTCAAGGGGCGTTTCAAGCATGTCCGCATTCCCCGTTTCGATAAAAGCATGGTTTTTCCGGGCGAGGATTTCCGATCTTGCACAAAGGGAAGCTTTACGGATTGACCGGGAATTGTTAGGCTTTCGCTCTTGGAATGCCATTCGTTGTTTGGCGGTCATTTGGTGACAAACAACCTTCAAGATTGAATCCGGAATAGGGGACGTAAAATGGCTCGGATAGGACAGTTGAAACTATTGGCGACCCTGCTGTGGGCCTTGTTTCTGGTCCTGCCGTCGGCGGCCCTCGCCGAAGACAAAACCGGCGAATATGACATTGCGATTGATTTGGCGACCATGTTGCAGTCCGCCCGCTCGATTATCGGGGAAAACCAGGATCTTATTAATGATCCCACTATCGGCGACAAGGGGCTCACCGCGGAAGTCGTACGGGCGCGGGCGCTTGAAAAATTCACGGTGGCCAAAGGCGGCACCCAGCCGGACTTATCGGGTGGCGATCTCAGGAGCCGCCTCCTGAAAGCTCAGATTGAGGCAATTTCCAAGGTGATAACCGAGCATCAGGGCACCATCAACCAGCCCGGTGTCGCCTTCAAAGGTTTTGTGCCGGCGGTTTTTGCCCGTCTGGTGAATGAAGAATTCAAGCAGGCGATGGGCGAAGAGGCGGAGGTGAAAGTCACCGCGCCGCCGGAACTGATCCGCAACCGCAAGGCCCGCCCCGATGATTGGGAGGTTGAGGCCATTCGCAATGATCTGTCCGCGCCGGGATGGGAGAAGGGCGCCATCTTCTCCGCTGAGGCGGCTAATCGCGGCCGACCGGCCTTTCGTGTTCTTGTGCCGGAGTATTACGGACAGGGATGTCTCGCCTGCCATGGGGCACCGAAGGGCGAACTTGATGTGACGGGTTATCCGAAAGAGGGGGGCAATCTCGGCGATCTTGGCGGTGTGATCAGTGTAACGCTGTACCGCAACTGAACCGGTCGCCCGGAAGGCGGATATCCTGATGAGCAACTTTTCCATTCTCACCCGATTATCGATCCTGAGCGTGGCGCTTCTGGCAATCCTGATCGGATCGAACCTGTTTCTCGATTACCGCCTGACGCAGAATGCCAAGACAATCGCGAGCGAGGCGGCGCTCGTTGGCCGGATAACCACTGCCAATGCCGCCAGCAAGTCCTTTGGCGATTTGAAATTCTGGCTCGCCGACCTTGCGGTTAGCCTACTTACCCTGTCAGAGCGCAATGCAGATGCGGCGCTGAAATCCCTGACGACCAGCCTTGAGGAGTTGAAGGAGTTTGATCCCGAAAGGGTGGCCCTGATCAAACAGGAGCTTGACCTGTTGATGAACGAGGCCCTTCTCGCCGTTGATGCCTATACGGATGAGCGTCGCGTGATCGGAAATTCCCTGATGGCCAAGGCGCGCGTACATATCCAGACAATCGATGGGCATCTTTCCAGTATTGTGGATGAACTGGAGGCGGAATCGCGTGTGCGCAGCAGTGCCGGTCTTGCCTCTGCCCGGGATGCGGTCAGCCTCTCTCATATCATTATCATCGTCGGTGCTCTCATTGGGTTGCTGCTGACGTTCCTCGTGCTTCGCTCAATCCGCACGCCGCTCTCACGGATTGTTACGGCCATGCGGGCCATCACCAAGGGAGACTTGACCGCAGAGGTGCCTCCCGCCGGACGCGATGAAATCGGTGAGATGGCCAAAACCCTGTCCCTGTTTCGCGATAGCCTGATCGAACGGGACCGGCTGGCAGCAGAGTGGGAGGAAGCGCAGGCCGAAGCCCGGAATGCTCAAGAGAAGCTGCTTGTGGCGATTGAGGCGGTGACCGACGCCTTTGCCCTCTATGACACCGAAGACCGGCTGGTCATTGCCAACAGCAAATATAGTGAAATGTATGAGTATCTCGGGTTGAGCATCGAAAAGGGCATCCGCTATGAAACGATCATTTCCGCCGCTGTGGACAAGAAAATGATCGTTGCGGCTCAGGAAAACTCTGATCAATGGCTGAAAGAGCGAATTGAGCGCCACCGCAACCCGACGGGCCCATATGAACATTTGCGCGCCGATGGAAAATGGCTCCGGATCAATGAACAGAAAACAGCGGATGGGGGCGTCGTCGGTGTTTTTACTGACATAACGGAGGCCAAGGCACGTGAGACGGAACTTGGCGAAATGGTGGATCGGCTGGCCGAGGCGCGCGATGTGGCAATGAAGGCGACGCAAACAAAGAGCCAGTTCCTTGCCAATATGAGCCATGAACTCAGAACGCCGCTCAATGCCGTGATCGGCATTACAGAGATGCTGGAAGAAGACGCGATCGAGGATGAGGATGAGGATATGATCGAGCCCTTGCAGCGGATCAGCCGTGCGGGCAAGCATCTTCTCAAGCTGATCAATGATATCCTTGATCTGTCCAAGATCGAGGCCGGCAAGATGGAACTGCATGTGGAAAGCTTCGATCTTGCTGCCGTTGTCCGGGATTGTGTTGATATGGCCGGGCCGCTCGCCACGCCCAACAATAATACAATCGATGTCAGCCTGCCGGATGATCTGCCGTCCATGACCTCCGATGTGACGCGGGTCCGGCAGGTTGTCTTCAATCTTCTCAGCAACGCCTGCAAATTTACGGAAAACGGGACAATCGGTATTTCGGTTAGTCGGGCGGCGGGTGATATTATCAAAATCGATGTTTCCGACACGGGGATTGGTATGTCGCCTGAACAGCTTGAGCGCCTGTTCAGTGATTTCTCTCAGGCCGACAGCTCGACCACCCGTAAATATGGCGGCACGGGGCTGGGCCTCGCTATCTCGCAGCGCTTCTGCCGCATGATGGGCGGAGATGTCACCGTGGAAAGCACGCCGGGGACGGGTTCCGTCTTTCGTGTCAGTCTGCCGCGGCAGATTTCATCGGAGGAGGAGAGCGGCCCGATGGAAGGGGCGCTCTCAAGCGCGCCGACGGGAGGGGAGCTTGAGGGGAATGTCGTGTTGGTCGTCGATGATGACCCGGTTGCCCGCGATATCCTGCGCCGTTTCCTGGAAGCGGAAGGCTATGACGTTGCCACTGCCGTCGATGGGGATGAGGGGCTTGAGAAGGCGCGCACCCTTTGTCCCGCCGTAATCACGCTGGATGTGGTGATGCCGGGGAAGGATGGCTGGACACTGCTCCAGGAACTTAAGGATGATCCGAAGCTTAAGGATATCCCGGTATTGATGGTATCCATCGTCGATGACAAGCATAAGGGCTTTTCGCTTGGCGTTGCCGACTATATGACCAAGCCGGTCGACCGCAAGCGCCTGTTGACCTTGTTGGAGCGGTACAAACTCAATGGCAATGGCGGCAATGTGCTGATCATCGAGGATGATGGCTCGACCCGCCAGTTGATGCGTCGGATTTTTGTAAGCGAAGGCTGGCGGGTGCGCGAGGCGGTGAATGGTCGGGCCGGTCTGCAACTCGTTAAGGACGCCATTCCGGACTTGATCCTGCTCGACCTGATCATGCCGGAAATGGATGGTTTTGAATTTGTTGATTCCCTGAAAGCAGTCCCCGAGGCAAAGGGGGTACCGGTGGTTGTCATCACCGGGGCAGACCTGTCCGACGACGACCGTAAGCGTCTCAATGGCGGGGTTGAACAGGTTATCAAGAAATCAGCGGACGGGGCGCCAACGTTCCTCGATGAAGTCCGCCGATATGTGGGTCAACACCTGATTGCTCGTGCCAAAATGTCTGGAGAAGCAAAATGACCAAGATCCTCTATGTCGAGGACAATGAGGACAATATCTACATGTTGTCCCGCCGCCTGAAGCGCAAAGGGTTCGAGGTCGTCATCGCGAGAGATGGTGCCGCCGGGATCGAGGCGGCCCATGGCGAGATGCCCGCGCTCATCCTGATGGATTTGAGCCTTCCGAAAATGGACGGCTGGGAGGCGACGCGGCGGCTGAAATCAGATGAGACAACGAAAGCCATCCCAATCATCGCCCTGTCGGCCCATGCGCTGGAAGGCGAGCGGGAGAAGGCGCTCGATGCTGGCTGCGATGACTTCGATACCAAACCCGTCGAATTTTCCCGCCTCATGGGAAAGATTGAAGGATTTCTGGATATGGGAGGGACATCTTGATCCAGGAAGACGCCCGCATTCTGATCGTCGATGATAATGAGGATAATCGCTTTACCCTGAAGCGGCGGCTTAAAAAGATCGGCTATGGGAATCTGGAAATTGCGGTTCATGGACGCGACGCGCTGGAGAAGATGCAGGCGCAGCCCTTCGATCTTGTCCTCCTGGATATCATGATGCCGGAAATGGATGGCTATGAGGTGCTGGAAACCGTTAAGCGGGATATGCATCTTCGCCATATCCCGGTCATTATGATTTCGGCGGCAGACCAGCTTGAAAGTGTCGTAAAATGCATTGAACTCGGGGCGGAGGATTTTCTGCCCAAGCCCTTTAATGCGACCTTGTTGCGGGCGCGTGTTTCCGCCTCGCTTGAGAAAAAGGCGCTGCGCGATCAGGAGGAGGCCTACCGCGCCCAGATCGTCGCCGAGAAGAAACGCACCGATGAGTTGCTGCATGCGATCATTCCGGCCATGGCGGTGCAAGAGCTTAAACAGACCGGGATGGTGCGCCCGCGCAATTACGATGCGGTCGGCATTCTGTTTTGCGATATCGTCGGCTTTACCGCCTATTGCGACCGTAATCTGCCGGAAACGGTTGTCGCCCATCTTCAGGCGCTGATCGAGGCGTTCGAGCAGATCGTCGATGAACATCAGATGGAGAAAATCAAGACGATTGGCGATGCCTTCATGGCGACCAGCGGTCTGTTGCGCCCGGTAGATGCGCCGCTGCTGACGGCGGTGCGCTGTGGCCTCGAAATGTCCCGTGCCGCCCGGGAGATGGAGCCAAACTGGGAAGTGCGCATCGGCCTGCATTTCGGCCCCGTTGTGGCCGGAGTTGTTGGCAAGCAGCAGTTCCTCTTCGATGTCTGGGGCGATACCGTGAATATCGCCGCGCGGCTCGTTGAACATAGCTCGCCCGGCGCGGTAGCGATGACGGCCACCGCCTGGCAGGAGATACAGGATGAATGCGAGGCGCGCTCGATCGGGATCATCGATATCAAGGGAAAAGGAAAGCTTGATGTTGTCGAGGCCTTTGCCGTTCGCTGACAATATGAGCAGATGTTATGGATGCTAAACAGGAAAACGGCATGTCGTCCGATCCCGCGCTAAATCTCGTCAATCGCATGATTGAGGAAATTCAGAACGAGAAAAATCTGGCGCTTTGCGATGAATTGTTCGCGCCGGATTTTGTCAACCACTCGGCCCGGCCCGGAACATCGGCGGGGCGCGATGGAATGCGGCAGCTGTTTTCAAATATGCATGATGCCTTCCCGGACGGGCGCATAGAGATTTGCGATCAGATTTCGGACGGGCATAAAGTCTGGACGCGTAAAATCTTTTCGGGCACCCACTCGGGCATGTTCTACGGCATGGCGCCGACCGGGAAGCGAGCCAGCTATGAAGTGATCGATATTATCACCGTCGACGGCGGTTGGATAACCGAGCATTGGAGCGTTCTGGATCGCCTCGATTTTATGCAGCAACTTGGGCTTATTGAATAGAATGTGAGTGTCGGTCAAACCGGTAACAGGAAATTTTGAAACTGATGGAGAAAATGATGCACAGACGGCTGTTTTTGAAGGGCTTGGGATTGATCGGTGTTGCGTCTTCCATCGCCGCACCGAAAATCGCGTTGGCGGATGGTATGCTCGATCCGATGAACTCGAACCTTACGGGGTCCCTGTTCTACACGATGGAAGCACCGGGCCGCTGGGCCGGGAAGGAAGCCGGGCATGTCCCGATGATCGAGCGGAGTGGCAATATGATTGAAGTCACCACCGGCCATGAAATGGATGGTTACACCCATTATATTATCAAGCATATCCTGCTCGATGAAAATCTCGAATTCGTCGCGGAAACCATGTTCGATCCGCAAACCGATGCGCCAATCTCGACCTATGATATCTCCGGCATGGACACCGCGCTTTACATGGTCTCCCTCTGTAACAAGCATGACGCCTGGCTTAACAGACTGGCTCTTTAAGGGCGCTTCAAGGGTGAGTATGCGGTAATGCTCTATGTCCATGCGAGAGATTGAACTAAAGCTGACATTGTCGGAGGCGGATATCCGTGCGCTTGCGGCAAGCCCTGCCTTTGCCGAACTGACCGGCGGGAAATTCACCACGCGATTGCTCCGCTCGGTCTATTTCGATACGCCGGACGGTGCGCTCGGCCGGGAGAAAATATCCTTGCGCATCCGGGACACGGGCGAAAGCCGTATTCAAACGGTCAAGCTGGATGGCGGGCTGACAAAGGGGCTGTCGCAGACGCTGGAATATGAGAATGAGATCGCGGATGATATCCCTGATCTGAGCCTGATCAGCGACGGAGAGGTTGCGCGGCGGATAGAGGCCGTTTTGGCGGGCGTGCCGCCAAAACCATTATTTGAGACCCATATCGAGCGCACTGCCGCCCTTATCGATATCGCGGATGAGGGAACGGTGGAACTTGCCATTGATATTGGCGATGTGCGGGCCGGAGATAAACGCGCCCCGCTTGATGAGGTGGAGCTGGAACTAAAGGCGGGGGCACCCTTCATCATGCTGAGCGCGGCGGAGAAGCTTTTCGCGGGCGTGGCGGTGACGCCGAGCAAGCTGCATAAGGCGCAGCACGGGTTTTCCCTGATCGGCCTTGGTGAGAAGGAGATATCTCTCGCCCCTGCCTTTTCGGAAAAGACGGAAATCACGCGCGACATGTCTGGCGTAGAGGCGCTGCGATCCGTCGGGAACGCCGCGGTGGAGCAGATCCTGCGGAACTGGGAATTTATGCATGCCGATCCCGCGCCGGAAGGGCCGCATCAGCTTCGGGTGGGGCTGCGCCGCTTGCGGACGGCGCTGCATATGCTGAACGCGAAAAAGCTGGGGCCGGAATTTGGGGCACTTGAAGAAATGGCGCAGCGTCTGGCGGGCGTGGTCGGCGACCTCCGGGATGCGGATGTGTTGCTGGGCGATATCTACATGCCCGCCGCCGATCGCTTTGAAGAAATCCCTCAATGTGGCGCGCTTCGCGATGCACTCACCGTGCATATCGCCGAAAAGCGTAAGATTGTGCGCGAGAGCCTGTTGAGCGCTGACTGGACCCAACTGAAACTGTCCTGCCTGTTTTTTGATTTTCTGATTGATCGGGCGCTTGCGCGGGCCGGGGCCGGGGCCGGGTTTAAAGACCCGAAGATCCTCAAGCATGCGGACAAGGCGCTGGGGAAAGCCTGGCGCCGGGTTGAAAAATGGGGCGCACGGATTGATGAGCTTACCCCGGAGGAGCGCCATAGCATGCGCAAGAAGCTGAAATCGCTTCGCTATGTGACGGAGTTTTTCCTGCCGCTCTATTCGGCGAAGAAGGCAACGCCGTTCCTGAAGAAGCTCCAGCGCCTGCAGGATATATTCGGATATCTCAACGATGTCGCAACGAGCCAGCAACTGCTCGAAATCGCCGCAAATAACGAAGAAGCGGGGGAGGAGATTACCTCACAGGCCTTCCTCATCCATAGCTGGCATCTCGACCGGGCCGAGAAGGCCTGGCAGAACGCCCGCAAGAGCTGGAAAAAGCTCACAAAGACCGAGCGGTTCTGGGAGTGATTTTGTGGACGTTCAGGCCGCCTCGGGCAGAGTAAAATGAAAGGTCGTGCCTTTCTCCTGCTCGCTCTCCACCCGGATTTGACCCCGGTGAAGCTCGACCATCTCCTTGCAGAGCGGCAGGCCGAGCCCGGTTCCAATCTCTCCGTCCGTGCCGGGGGTCGTGGTCTTTTTGTCAATGGCAAAGGAATTCGCCATGATATGCGGTGCAATGCCCACGCCCGTATCCGACACCGAGATGTCGACCATGTCTCCGTTGCGCTCTGCCTTAATCTCGATACGGCCGCCGGAAGGGGTGAATTTAATCGCGTTTGAGATCAGATTGCGGATAACCAAGAGGATCATGTTCCGGTCGGCCTCAACGGTCACGTCGGGAATCTGGGTGGACAATGTCACATTCTTGCTGTCGGCGGAGGATTTCATCAAGGAGATGCTTTCCTCCACCAGACAAGGCAGGTTTAGTGGCATGGCCTGCATGTTGCCCTTCTCCATTTGAAAGCGCCCCCATTCGAGGAGGTTTTCAAGCAGTTCATAGAGGGTCTTGCTGGAAAGATTGATCATCGAGGCATATTCGACAATATCCTTCGGCGAAAGCTTGTCGACCCGATTGGCCAGAAAATCGGAAAACCCCAGAAGCGCGTTGAACGGACTTTTCAGGTCATGGGCGATAATGGAAAAGAAGCGGTCCTTGATCGCGATTTCCCGCTTCAGCTCGCTTTTCAGCAGCGCCTCGTTTTCCGCAAGCTCGACCAACTCGACGCCTTGCATCTCCAGTCGCTCCTGCGTATCCATCAGCTCCGCGATCTTGCTTTCAAGGACCTCATTATTTTTTAAGGTATTCTGGCGGGCCTTGCGCAGCTCCATCTCGTCAATGACGATGCCGGCGAGTTCCTGCATCAATAGCCTGTGATCTTCGCTCAGTTCCCGCGGTTTGCGGTCAATGGCACAGAGTGTGCCGATCTTGAACCCGTCCGGCGTGATCAGCGGCGCGCCGGCATAGAAGCGGATGGATGGAACGCCTGTAACCAGAGGATTGTCGTGAAAGCGCTCATCCTTCAGCGCATTTTGTACGACCAGAATTTCGTCATGGTGAATGGTGTGGGCGCAGAACGCCATGTCGCGCGGCGTTTCACGCACATCAAGGCCGTAATGTGATTTGAACCATTGGCGCTGTTCGTCAACCAGGCTCACCAGTGAAATGGGAACGCCGAGTGTTTTGGAAATGATCCGGGTGATACTGTCGAAACTGGCTTCCTGCGCTGTATCGAGAATATCATATTCTCTTAGGCTCTTAAGCCGTTGTTCCTCATTTTCAGGCAGTGCGGCAATTTCCATGTTGGCTTTTCCTAAAATTCTTTTTGCAACCCGGATCAGGTATGTCCAGTTGGCGTGTGTAATCAAAAAAACCTGAAGAACATGTCCGCTTAACAGGAATTCATGAATTGCGATTTTAGTTTTAAAAGGGCTAATTTTTGGTTAACGACCGCACCTGACAGTGCACAATAAATCCCGGTTGTATGCGACTTTCGGACACATCGTGAGAGGATATCGAAGCCGCTGCGGTGGAAGTCTCCGCGCATCTGTAATTGCGGACCTATTACAATGACCTAATGCATCTTAGCCGTCGAAGCTTGAGGTGGCGGAGTTCACCCCGGATGGATGTAATGGATAGTATGGGCACACCGATGCTCGCCCGCGGACGTGTCAGTTCCGTCATATTTAATATGCGGAAAACAAAACTCCGGGCGAAGTTTACCCGGCGATGACTGAAGCTCGACAGAAACTTCATGAAAGCGTGGAAGTTGAATTATTAGCGAGGATACGCTCTGCGGGCCCCGTCGATCAACACTGATCAGTTCCACTCGGCGAGTTCGACCGTAATTCCCTCCGGTCCGGTAACGAAGAAAAGCTGGCGACTGTGGAAATTTTTAAGCTCGCTCCTGACCTCGATGCCGTGGGATTTGAGATGGCTGACCATCGCTTCGGCGTCTTTCACCGCGAAGCAGATATGATTAAAACCAAGTTTGTCGAGACGGGGATCGTTCGCCGCCATCTCTTGCGCCGTCGGCGTACGGTAATGGAGGATTTGCACTTCAAACCTCGGCGTGACGCCCGGAATGGCGAGAGTTACATGGTCCGCCTCGATCTCTGGGACGCCCATATAGCCCGCGAAGGGTTCCCCGGCGATAACCACCGTCTTTTCCTGTCGGAACCCGAGAAGGCCGAAGAAATCAATCGCCGCAGAAAGGTCGCGCACGGCGACGGTGACATGGTCAAAATGGGTGATCATCAATTTTCCCGTCCTATGTGTTTTTCATTACTCAACAGGGTAGCAGGGTTTGTCCTTTCCTTCGCTCTCCCAGTTGATCCAGAGTTTGTCATCGGTCCCGAACTCCAGCGTTACATAGTTGCGCTGACGGATATACTGGTCCGAGGCGAAGGGGGTGAGCATGGAGATGCGGATATCCCGGTTTTCATCGAGATATTCCGTCCGGTCATTCGTTACCGTCATGATGCCGATCCATTGCAGGCGGCTCGGGGCGGGATGGACAATGCCGGATGAAACCACTTGATGGACCTTGCGCTGTCGCTTGCTGTCATGAATGACGCCGATGCAGCCGATATGTACATCGCCCGAGAGAATCACTGTCTTTGATTTTGTGTCGCGCAATTTCGCGTTTTCCAACAGCCAGTGGATCAGCCGGGCGCGCTCCCCCTCGTGGTTTTTGGATCGCCAGTGATCTTTAAGATCATCCGTGAGCTCTTCCTCCCAGGGGGTTATTTCAAAGGTCTTTTCGATTGCCGAGAAATCCCGGTAAACCACCGGCACGGCGGACAGCACCAGAAGATGTCCGTCTGTCGTCTTTTTCAAATACTCGATCACCTTGTCCCATTGCGCCTCGCTCATTACCCGGTCCAGTGTGCGTTCTGCCCGGTTATCGAGCGCGAGGACGTTATATCCCTGGAATTTAAGGGCGAAAGCGTAATGCTCCGCCTTGTTGTCGAGCAGGCTCGTATTAAAGCGGGAGCGGATCTGGAACATCTCGAAATACTTCTTCGCGGTCCCGAAGATATATTTGAAAACCTTGCTTTCCAGCAGGTCATCGGGAAAGCTGCCCCAGCCATCGAAGATATCGTGATCGTCCCACATCATGACCGAGGGGATGCTGGCGAGCATCCGGCTCATATGCGGATCGGTCCAGCGGGTCTGATAGAGTTTGTCATAGAATGTGTCGATCTGCGGGCGCATGGTGGTATTGGCGACGCGCGCGATCTTTTCCTTGCGGGGGAACGCGTTCCATTTCTGTAACTCGGGAACGGCGGTCCAGATACTGTCCGCATAGAGCTGATCCCCACCCATCAGGAGGAGGGAGAAGGGCGTCTCATCTTCATCATTATGTTTTTCGGCCATTTCCTGCCAGAGGCGATAGGGATCCTCCGTCTTGTGCATCAGGTCGAGAGAGGAAAAGCCGTTGCAGGAGCCATAGGCGAATTTCGGCGTCTCGGTCTTGCCCGGCACGTAAAATTCCCATTTATTGCGGTTATTGCCGCATTCCGCCGCCGCGCCATCGACCCTGATTTCATAGTCAACCGTTTTGCCCGACTTTCCCGTCGGAGCGGTGATTTTTTGCTCTCCCCGCCAGACCGTGGAGGTGGGGGTTGTACCGACTTGCTTGCAGGTTACGACATTGCCATCAACCACCCACTCCGGCTTTGGCGTATCCTCCGCAGTGGAAAAACAGACGGTATAGAGCGTATCGGATTCTACCCCCAGAACCGGCCCAACCTTCAGACGTGCCATCAATGCCTCCCAGCTGTAAATGTGCTATCAATACTCGTCTGGGATTGATACTACGCTCTGAAATTCACGCCATCAACTGTTAGCTCGACGCAAGGCGAGGAATGCCGCCCACGCCAGGAAGAGAGTCTTCCTCCTCGACGCGGGCGGTGTTAGATTCGAGGCTGCCATCATCAATCTGGCGGGGACAGCCATTGTAATCTATGATCCTGCTTACTTGATCGGCGGATAGCTTTGCTTGATCGGAATATCCGGTGCCGCACTTACTTTTTCGAGGCGGGTGATGAATGCGCTCGCCGACCCGTTGAGAAGGCGGCCTATCTGGGTCATTTCGGCTTCGGTTTCACTTAGAAGCGTAAAATTGCCACCTGCGGAGATGCCCGGAAAACTGCTGTCGTCCGGATGTTCAGCCTCGACATAGACGTAGACATTCTCGTTCTCATGCGCCATCACGGCATATTCAACGACATTGATCTTCGCCTCAACATTCCACCAATGGATTTTTATGGAGAAAACGCCCTGGTTTTCGCTTAAGAACTCGACATAGATATTCTTGCCGGTTTTGAGGCTGATTTTGCCAAAGCGGTCGATGGTCGTCCGGCTATGGGCTTCTGGAGCGAGCCAGATCGTGCCGACAAGATCTTTGGGCTCGAACATAGTTTCAGCGGCGGCCTCTTGCGGTTGGGTAAATAGTGTAAGCAAAAGCGCAGCTAAGGCCATCAATGAGCAAACATTGAATGCAATGTAGCGACGAATAGAAAAATTCATGACGTAATACTCCTTAAAATGGTGAAATTGAAGAAGCGAGATTACCCACAGAAATGAGCAAATACAATATGTATCTGTGTATGTTATCAGGATAATCAGTTCGGGATCTGCTAAGAACCCAACCCAACTGAGGAGTTCTGCAAAAGCCGCTCCCCTAAGGCACTTGCGTCAATACAAAGACTACTCAAAGTTTAATGAGATACGGCGGCAGATCGCTATTTTTCTTCAGTTCGACGTGTTTATAACTACCAATCGAAGAGGAGCCTGAAAAAAAGGAATTTGGAGAGAAATGGTCGGGGTGAGAGGATTCGAACCTCCGACCCCGTCGTCCCGAACGACGTGCGCTACCAGGCTGCGCCACACCCCGACCGTGCCGGCCCGTGGTAAGTTGGGCTCGGCGAGAGCAAGTGGGTTATAATCAGGTTTGGGCGGGTTCCGCAAGAGCGAAATGAGGATGCCGTCCAAAATCTTTTAAAAACTAGAAGGCCCGCTCGATGGAGAAATCAACGGCCTCCAGCAGGGCCTCCTTGGTCTCGCTGTCCTCAAAAATGCCGAGGGCATCCTTCGCCATCGCCCCATAGTGGCGCGCGCGCTCGATCGTATCGTCAAGCGCGGCATGTTTCTTGATGATCTTGAGTGCCTGCTCCAGATCGCCGTCCTGTTGATCGCCCTCCTCGACAACCCGTTTCCAGAAAGCGCGCTCCTCCGCATTCCCGCGGCGGAAGGCGAGGAGGATGGGCAGGGTGACTTTCCCTTCCCGGAAGTCGTCGCCGATGGCCTTGCCAAGGGCTTGCTGCTCGGCGGAGTAATCAAGCGCGTCATCGACAAGCTGGAACGCGATGCCGAGATTGCGGCCATAGCTTTCTAATGCCTGTGCCTCGGCTTTGGGGCGATCCGCCACCACGGCACCCACCTCGCAGGCGGCGGCGAAGAGCGCGGCGGTCTTGGAGGCAATGACCTGAAGATAGCTGTCCTCGGTGGTGTTGGTATCGCCGACATTCATGAGCTGCATGACTTCCCCCTCCGCGATCACGGCGGACGCATTGGAGAGGATCGACAGCACCTCAAGCGAGCCATCCTCGACCATCAGCTGGAAGGAGCGACTGAACAGGAAATCGCCGACCAGCACGCTCGCCTGATTGCCCCAGAGGACATTGGCTGTCTCGTTCCCGCGCCGGAGATCGCTCTCGTCCACCACATCGTCATGCAGCAGAGTGGCGGTATGGATAAACTCGACGCAGGCCGCGAGCTTCTTTGCGCGATCCCCCTCATAGCCGCAGAGGTTCGCCGCCCCTAACGTCAGGACCGGGCGCAGTCGCTTGCCGCCCGCCGCGATCAGATGCTTTGCCAGCGTCGGGATCAGCTCCACCTCGCTATGCATCCGCTCCAGGATGATTTCGTTAGTGTCCGCAAGGTCCGCCTCGACAATCTTGAGCAGGCGTTTCAGCGTCGCTTTTGCGGGCTGTTCTTTTCTTTCATCCAGGTTTACGATAATGGCCAAAGTCGCCTCATTCTAAAGGGTCGCGGTATCGTTTAAAAAATCCGGTTGAGCATAGCCGAAGATGGCGGCGGGTCAAGTGATGGCGGTCATATCGGGAGGAAGGCAAGGGGGAATTTCGTGAAAGAACTGATAAGGTGCAATGATCCGGTGCTGATCTCCTATATTGTGGCGATTTTGAAGGATGAAGGGATCGACGCCGTGGTGCTGGATGAGCATACCTCGATACTGGAGGGAAGTATCGGTGCGATTCAGCGGCGGATCATGGTGATCGAGGAAGATCACGCGGCGGCGCAGCAGATATTGGAGGATATCGGCGAGGCGGAGGTGAAAGGCTGAGCATGGGGCAGGAGCAACCGAATATCCCCCTCAAGAAGGCGGTCGATTACACCGATGATCATTTCTTGGGGAATGCCCTCAAGATCACGCAGCCGAAGGAAGGCTTTCGCGCAGGATCAGATGCCGTGCTGCTCGCCGCGATGATCTCGGCGAAGGCGGGGGAGAGCCTCCTTGATGTCGGCTGCGGCGTCGGGACGGCGGGCTTCTGCGCGCTTCATCGCCTGCCGGACTGCCATCTCTGGGGGCTCGAATTGCAGGGGGAGCTTGTCGCGCTTGCCCGGCTGAACGCGGAGCAGAACAGCTTTGTTGGGAGAAGCTCCTTTATCGAGGCCGATATCGGCGCGCGGACTTCCTTCGCCGGGATGGACGGCCCGGGCGGCAAGCCGTTTCTGGAAGCCGGGTTCGATCATGTTTTCACCAATCCGCCTTTTTACGGGAAAGGACGGGCGCGCAGCGCGAAGACGGAGATCAAGACGCTTGCCCATATCGAGGGGAGCGTGGCGCTCCCGGAGTGGCTGCAATTCTGTGTCGCCCGGGCGAAATCGAAAGGGACGGTCACGGTTATCCACCGCGCTGACCGGCTCGGCGATATTCTGGTCGCCCTGCAGAAGGGATGCGGACGGATCAGGGTCGTGCCCCTCTGGCCGGAAGCGGGACAGTCTGCAAAAAGGGTTATTGTGCAGGGGATCAAGGGGGATAAAAGCCCGCTGGAGCTGACGCGCGGCCTGGTGCTGCATGAAAAGGATGGAACGCCAACAGCGGCCGCCACTGCCATCGCCCGCGAAGGGGCTGCGCTCAAAAGCTTTCTGGAATGAAAAGACTTGTACAGAGCGGTTAAATCCTTACCTTTACGGCCATGAAAATAGTCAACATCCTCAAGAAGACCCCGCTCAGGCGGTTTTTCGAAAGATCGCCGCAGGTGGCCGTGTTGCCGCTCTACGGTGTCATCGCGCCCGGCGGCAACAAGCTGCGCGGCGAAAATCTCAATCTTGCCAATCTGGCGGAACAGATCGAAACCGCCTTCAAGACAAAGCATCTAAGCGCGGTGGCCCTTGCGATTAATTCGCCGGGCGGCTCGCCGGTGCAGTCCTCGCTCATCTTTGACCGGATACGCCAACTCGCCGATGAGAAAGAAGTGCCCGTCTATGCCTTTGCCGAGGATGTGATGGCGTCGGGCGGATACTGGCTCGGCCTCTGCGCCGATGAGATTTACATCAACAAGAATTCCGTCGTCGGTTCCATCGGGGTGGTCTCGGCGGGCTTCGGTTTTCCGGGACTGCTGGAGAAAGCCGGTGTTGACCGACGGCTTTATTCGGCGGGGGAGAACAAGGTCAAGCTTGATCCCTTCAGCCCGGAGAAGGACGAGGACATTGTCTGGCTCAAGAAAATCCAGGGCGATATCCATGACAATTTCAAGGAACTGGTAAAAACCCGGCGAGGCGAACGGCTTAAAAAGCGCAAAGACAAGGAACTCTTTTCCGGCGATGTCTGGATCGGCGAAAGGGCGGTCGATCTTGGTCTTGTCGACGGTATTGCCGATCTGCGGTCCTTCTGCCGCGAAAAATTCGGGGAGAAGGTCAATTTCAAACGCGTTGAGGGGCGGCAGGGCCTGCTTGCCCGAAAACTCGGGATCAGCGAGCAAAGCCTCGGTGCCGATGCGGTGGAGGCCGCGCTGCAGGCAATTCAGAGCAAGGCGGCCTGGGGCCGGTTCGGCTTATGATTCGCAAGTCTCGGAAAGGACAAGGCTGACATATGTTTTCACCGGTTAAAATTATTTTGATCGTTCTGGTACTGGTCGGCGTCTTTTTCGCCCATCGCTTCTATCGCAGCACCATCGCGCCAACCCTTGATAAATCAAGGAAGAACGGGGAATTCAAGGGGCAGTCCTCCGACAAGATGCTCGATCTTGAGGAATGCCCGCGCTGCGGCGCGTTCGTCGCCGACCTTGGCGATCACAGTTGCAAGGATAAATAGCGCAAAGCGGCCTGTGGCCGGTTGACCCTTTCGGTGCGGGGCTTTATGTTGCACCGCGAATTCTCTCAAAGCAGTGTGGTCTGTAATTATGGCGGGTAATCTGGCCTCCGCGCCGTCCAACTCCTTTCAGGATCTGATCCTGACCCTACAACATTTCTGGGCATCGAAGGGCTGCGTTATCTTGCAGCCCTATGATTTGGAAGTGGGTGCAGGTACTTTTCATCCGGCGACGACGCTGCGCGCGCTCGGGCCCGAGCCGTGGAACGCCGCCTATGTGCAGCCATGTCGCCGCCCGACGGACGGCCGCTATGGCGAGAACCCCAATCGCAACCAGCATTATTACCAGTTTCAGGTACTTTTGAAGCCGTCCCCGGATAATATTCAGGAACTCTACCTTGAGAGCATCTATGCCCTTGGCATCGACCCCAAAAACCACGACATCCGCTTTGTCGAGGATGACTGGGAAAGCCCGACGCTGGGTGCTTGGG
>NZ_JARGOQ010000077.1 GCF_029233945.1 Sneathiella sp.
CAGCACGGGCCTTCTCGATCATTGCGAGGCGACGACCCATTGGGCGGCGACGAGGTTGATTCAGGCCGCCCATCCGGAGATCAATTTGAAACCCGAGCGCGTCCTCGTTTCCTCCGGGCCCGATCAGAGGATTATCACCAGCGGCGGCAGTTCCTCCTGGGAGGATCTGGCGCTCTATCTCATTTCCCGCTACTGCGGCCCGACCGAGGCGATTCGCGCCACCAAAATCTTCCTGCTGGGGGATCGCAGCGAGGGCCAGCTTCTCTTTGCGGCCCTGCTCCTGCCAAAACAGCATGACGATGCAATTATCGCCGATTGCCAAGCCTGGCTTGCCATGAACTATCACGAGATGAACCCTGTCGGGCGGATGATTGCGCGCTCCGGCCTGACCGACCGCACCTTCAAGCGCCGCTTCCAGGCGGCGACCGGCTATTCGCCGATGGACTATGCCCAGACCCTCAGGATCGAGGAGGCCAAGCAATCGCTGGAAAGCGATGACAGCCCGATTGACGACATCGCCCATTCGATCGGGTATCAAGACCCGGCGTTCTTCCGCCGCTTGTTCAAGAAGCGGACAGGGGTCACGCCGGGCCGATACCGTCAGCGGTACCAAACTTTTACCCGCTATTCCGGCGACCTCTAGACTTTCGAGATAAACCAGACATTCATCGGGTCCCCTTCGAAGCTATGGCGCTCCACAGTTTTATAGCCGGCGTCCTTCAGAAAGCCTTCGGCCGTCTCCCATCCCCACATGGTGCCAAGGCCGTCGCCGCCCTGCCCCAACGAGATCGCCATGCAATGCGCGCAGGAGGCCGTGTAGAGAAACGCCGCGAAGGGAAAGTCGTGGTTCTTCTCAAGATGGGCGGAACCGCCGATATCCTGCATCAGATGGATGCCGTCCGGGCGCAGGGCCCGTTTGATCCGTTTCAGGAAATCCGCCGGATGCTTCTGGTCATGCACCGCATCGAAGGACGTGACCAGATCATAGCGCGCGCGCTCATCGAAATCGGACAGATCCCGCACCTGGAAGTTGATATTGGTCACACCGGCCGCCGCCGCATATTCCCGCGCATGGGCAATGGTTTCCGTGCAGAGGTCATACCCGGTAAAGCGGCTCGCCGGGAAATGCTTCGCCAGCGTAGTCAACGCATGGCCCCGGCCACAACCGGCATCGAGAACATCGATCCCCGCCTCCAGCCGTTCCGTAAGGCGCGGCTCAAGCGGGAGAATCCCCTCGAATATATTCGCCACCACCGTCTGGTCGCTGTCTTCCGACATGATCTCGTGAAAGCAGGGGAAATCATCATATTTAAGCCCCGCGCCGGTCTTGAAGCTCTCAACCAGCTTTTCCTGCATCGCGCCCACCATCGGGATGAACTGGGCATGGACCGCAAAATTGCCAAGTGCCGCCCCGCGCGTGAGCGACGCCGCATGTTCCGCGGGCAGGTCATAAAACTTCGCGTCCGGCTGATAATGGACAACGCCGCCCATCACCATCGCCGCCAGCCATTCACGAACATAGCGCTCGTTCAGCCCGGCCCGCCCGGCGATCTGTGCCGAGGTCATCGGTCCCGCGCCGCCCATGACATCGAATAGCCCGGTCTTATGCCCGACCGACAACATCACGGCAACGGCGCCCGAATTCACGACCTCCCCCATTTTCATACTGAATTCTTCCGCCGCCTGCATATCGAACGCCGGTAGTTCCTGTTCTACTAAAGTCATTTTTCTCTCCATCTATTGAGCAGACGGGAATTCCGTCTTACCGGCGATTACTTACGGCGAAAAAACGGTGAGGGTGAGAGGCAAACCGGACAGAAAGGGGCCGTTTATGCCACAGATGGGCAAAAGCGCGTGATGGCGGTCACCAATGGCGCATTGCCGGAGCCGTGTCGGCCCGCTTGACGGGCACACAGGTCTGTGGTTCACTTCAATTTTCAATGGAATTATGGGGGCAGAATGAAACCCGTTTTTGCCGTGATTGGCCTCACCCTCCTCGCGGCCTGCACGATTGAGGAGCCGCCGATTGATTATTCGAACCTCAATGAGAGCGACAAGACGGCGAGCTGTCAGGATTTGAGCATTGAATATGCGGCCAATACCGACCGCGCCACCGAACTTGCCGGGAAAAAGGCCACCTCCGGGCAGGCAAATGACCTGCTGGACCGGAATATCTCGGTCAAGGAACTGGCCGAGCGTAAAGGCTGCAACACCGTCCTCTGGCCGGAACAGCCGGGAAAGACGTTCTAGGCGGGAAAATATAGCGGGATTAAAAGGGAGGCCGGTTAAGCCTCCCTTTTTGTTGGATCAGCCGTTCTTTGCCAGTGCGGCGTCGATAACACGGCGGAGGTCGCTTGCCTCCTCCCCCACATGGCTGAGGATGGCATCGACTTGCGACTGGTCAAGCTCGCCCTTCTGCGCACGGAGGGCGGCGTTTACGAGGAACGCGCCGCCCTCGATCAGGGCGAGGATAGAGGCGGAGGTAATTTCCATGGGCCTAGCTCCCTTTTCCGGTGTCAGTTTCGGCGGCAAGACGCGCTTCCAGCAGGATCACCGATTGCGCCGCAAGACGGTTGAGCGCCGCGACATAATCCGGATCATTGCGGCAGCTTTCCTCCACAATCACCGACGCACTGCGGATATCACGGAGCGTGGCCGGATGATGAATCGTCCCATCAAGGATGAAATTCTTCACGATCCCCATGGTGGTGGCGAGGCCGTCACAGGTGACAAGCAACTGATCGCGCGGCGAGAGCTGCCCCAGCGGCGCGGCGCAGGCCGTGAGCGCCAAGAGGAGCGCGGCAATGATGGCGCGCCTCATTTGGTGGCCTCCGTTGTGATGGCGGCGCGGATGGTCATGGCGGTCAGCGCGGCGAAAATCGCCTCGATCATGTCCTTGAGCGCGATCTCGTCCAGAACATAGCTGCCCACCGCCGCAATAATGGCGAGCGCCGCCGTGACATAGGTTTTCTTGCCCTTCAAATAGGTCTTCATCAGGTCATTCCTTCTGTTAGGGGACGGGCGCATTTGAGGTATTTTTCCACCGTGCCACGCCCGAGCGCGGTGTTGTAATGCGTTTTCCAATAGGCGGCCTGCCCTTTAAGATCATCCGGGATCGCACCGGGTTTCCGCCAGTAATGGATCCGGCAGATCGCGGTCGCGAATTTAAGGTTCCAGACAAGTTGCGAGACTTTCGGCACCCCTTCCCCCGCCATGAACAGCCGGAGCCGCCGGAGAAGCGCGGGGCGGCGTCCGAGATAACGGAGGATGTCGTCATAGGTTGCGGGTTCGCATTGATAGAAGCCGAGCGCGGGCCCGCGTATTTGCCTCAAATGGCGAAACCCGCTCTCCACCAGCCCGGTGCCGAGGACAAGATCTTCCGCATTCACACCGCCCATTTGCAGCGCGTCCAGCGTGGGACGGACAATAAGTTCGCGTAAGTCCTGAATAATCAATTGCCTTGCTCCTTCTGCGTCGTAAACTGACGATGCCGCGTCCCAAGTTGAAAGTTGCCCGATGAGTTCAGCAAAACCCCGCCGAAGCCGGTTCGCCCGCTTTATCCACGGCACGACGACGCCGCTCGCCTCCATCTTCGGGAGCGGGTTTCTGGTGATCGTGTCCCTGCTGGCGGATACGACAGGGCCCTTTTCCCTGTTCGCGATGGCGGCGATCTGCGCGGTCGCCTATGCGGTGGGCATGGTCATTCGCCACAATATCGCCAAGGCGGAACCGGCGCTTACCTCAGGCAGCGCGCCGCGCCTGCTCACCCTGTTCGAGCGGGTGTCCGATATCGCGCTGATCCCGGCCTATATCATTTCGGTGACGCTCTATTTACGGATATTGGGGTCCTACGGCCTCGGCTTTTTCGGGGTCAACACGGAATATAACGAGCGGATGCTGACCACCGCGATCATTGCCTTTATCCTGTTTATCGGGGTCGCCAAGGGCCTCAAGATGCTGGAGGGGCTGGAACGCTGGTCGCTGATCACGACCCTTGCCATCATCTTCCTGGTGATCGGCAGCTTCGCCTGGTATGACGCGGGCGTTATCGCCGCCGGGCCGGTCACCCTGCCGCCGCTTCCCGATCATTCGGTCTGGGAGATTATAACGGTTCTCGCGGGCACCCTGATCGTTGTGCAGGGGTTCGAGACGACCCGCTATCTCGGCGATGAGTTCGACGCCGAAACCCGCATTGAGGCGAGCCGGAATTCGCAAGCCATTTCGACCGCCGTCTATATCCTGTTTGTCGCGGTCTCCCTGCCGCTGATGCATATTCTGGGCGGCGATGTCTCCGGGAATGCGCTGATCGCGCTCGCCAAGGAGGTCGCCTTCTGGCTCGCCCCGCCGCTCGTGCTCGCGGCCGTGTTCAGCCAGTTCAGCGCCGCAACGGCGGACGCCATCAGCGCATCGGGCAACCTGCTTGAGATAACGAAGCATCGCCTCTCGGCGCGGCTCACCTATGTGATTATCTGCGGCTTTGCGATCCTGCTCACCTGGACGGCGGATACCTTCCAGATCCTCGCCCTCGCCTCGCGCGCCTTCGCCTTCTATTACTTCCTGCAATGCCTTGTCGGGCTGGAGGTCGCGGAAAAGACAAGCCACAGGGTCGCGCTCGCCCTGCTGGCGGCACTGCTTCTCTTTATCACGATTTTCGCGGTGCCCGTGGGTTAGGGATGGCCGTCCTTATGCGCGAGCAGAAGCGCATAGGCCATGTCATGGATCGGGCTTTCTAGGCCGAGATTCTTGCTCTCCCGGCAGACCCAGCCGATAATGCTTTCCAGCTCCAGCGGCTTGCCCCGCTCCAGATCCTCCAGCATCGACGCCTTGGTTTTCGGGTTGGCGGTGGTCTTGACGAAATGCACCTGTTTCTCGGCGATTGTATCGGGCACATCGGCGCCCTTGGCCCGGCCGAGCGCGCAGATTTCCTTCATCGCGCGGAAGAAAAGATCCTGCATTTCCTCTGTCCCGATCCAGCCGCCCACGGGCAGCCGTGTCAGGCAGCCGATCAGGTGAAAGGGCGCGAGAACCACATATTTCGTCCAGATTTCCTTCATCGGTTCTTTCAGCGCGAACGCATCGGTGCCGTGTTTTTGAAGTGCCGCCGCCAGTTCATCATGAAGGGCCGTGTCGCGCGGATGGAGGGGGCCGAAAACCGTCCGGGTCAGGCTGCCCGTGCGCAACACCTGCCCCGGCGCCTCAACCACCGCCGGAATATAGGTGATGCCCGGTGAGAGCTGACCCTCCTCATATTTGGCGGCCAGCCGCTCAATCCCGTAAAGACCGTTCTGCAGGCTGATAATCTCGGTTTTCGGGCCGACCATGGGGCGCATATCCTCCGCCGCCTGATCTGTCGATTGCCCCTTCACCGTGAACAGCACCACATCGCAGACCCCGAGTTCCGCCGGGCTGTCCGAGACGCCTGCGAATTTCACCTTGAGGACGCCTTTTTCCGACGTAAGAGTAAGCCCGTCAGTTAAGAGCGCGTCGCGGTTCTTCCCGCGCGCCAGCACCACAACCTCATATCCCGCCTCGACCAGCTGGGCCGCGAAATATCCGCCGATGGCGCCTGCGCCGACAATTCCGATTTTCAATTTCTTTTTCCTTTATTTTTCAATTGCGGAACGCCGGGCGAGCCTGTCCGCCGGCCAGACTTCCTTCATATCATAATAGACCCGGAACGCCGGGACATCTTCGGGCAGGGTGACCCAGGGCAGCTTTGAGCGGGTGAAAATATGCACATCCGGCGGTAGTTGCGATGGATCATCCAGCGTGCCGACACGCAAAAATCGCATCCCGGCACGCCGTCCATAGTCACTCCACAGCGCTGTCTGGCAGCCCGCGCAATGATAAATGTCATGCGGCCCGCCACTGTTGGTCGGCACGGAAATGGCGACAAGCTCCCCGCCGAGATGGTCAATCCGGTCCGTCTCGGTCAGGGCATTAATGACAAAGGCGCTGCCCGAATGGGTCTGGCATTCGCGGCAATGGCAGCAATGCACGAATAACGGCGGTATCTGCAGCTTGTAGCGCACATCGCCGCAAGCGCATCCCCCCTCAATAATTTCGCTCATGATCATTTTCCTCTGCGTTATGGGAACGTTAGGAAAATTAGCCGCCCTCGGCAAGCCTCAATAAGGGGCGCCGTAATTAATTGGCCGAATGCCGATGGTCTCCCGGAACAAGATCGAGAGGAATGAGATAAATACCGCCATGATAAAAGGCATGATCAGGAAGCTGGACAGCACAAAGAACACCATCCCCGCCAGATCCGGCTTGTTCATCAGGATCAGCAGCAGCATTGGCATATATATCAGGACATAGAGCCCGATCACCGCCACCAGACCCAGCAGCAACGTGCCGAGGAGCGGCAGAAACATATCGATAATTGTCCGGGCAAAGTCTTTCAGCGCCAGCGGTTGATCAAGCGCGATGGCCGGAAAGATAAACATCAGCGGCATGAAACACAGGCAGAGCAGCGTGATAAACAGCACGATCGACGCGCTGGAGGCATCTCCCCCGCTCACCACATAGACCCGCGCCAGCAGATAGGTGACAATCACATAGCCCAGCATCGACCCGGCGAACTTGATCTCGCGCAAGCCGAAATGCAGGCCGAAAGACGGGTTGCGCCGCTCAAACTTGAACACGGTGAAGCGATGCCAGTAGACAGCGAAGATGGCATAGAAAATTTCATTCACGACCAGGCGGAAATACTCCGCCGCCGCCAGAATGTTGGTTTCCAGCCAGGCGATCAGCCCTGTCATCATCACCACCGGCACCGCCCGGAACAGGCAGGGCCAGCGATGCCCGATCACAAAGCGAAAGGCTTCGAGCAGGCAGGATGTCGGCTTCACTGTATGCGTTATTTCCATATTGTGCAGACTAGCGCCCAGACCCTAATCAAAGCTTAAATCGCGCGCATTTTGATAAAAAAGCGGGCGCTCATGGCGGGCCGCGTCCCGCTTACTCTGGTCAGAGCTTAATTCTTGCGAGCCAGCCTCTTGCGCCGTCGACCGAGGAATACGATCCCGGCAAGGGCAATCGCGAAGAGGGCCAATGTCTCCCCCAGCTGGTTCCTGCCGGTCAGCGTCTGCTTCGGCGCGGCATCATTGGAGGTGACCTTCGCCGGTTCCGCCTTCCCTGTGGCCGGGGTCAGCAGGGCGAGGTCCGTTGCATCGGATTTCGCCTTCTTGATATTGACGGTTCCCTTCTCGCATGCCTGATCCTGTCCGGACGCGACCGTGCCGCAGTCCGCCGACGCGGTGGCCGCGCTGACCGGTTCATTGAGGCTCAGGACGGTAAAACCGGCAATGACAGCGACAAGACCCAGTGCAAGAACACCTGGCTTTATATTCAGATACTTGAATATCATGGGCCGTCTCCATTCAAAATAAATTTTGCTCAATCAACTCATTGTTGGAAAAGCGACTGTTGGAAATACAACAAACTTCAATTTTTTAGATGATTATGCGTGAATTTTACCAGTTTTTTGCCTTAAATCCAGCGATTTCTCAAATATGGTTAATAATTTTCAACATAAATCCAAAAATTACCTCAACGGCTTTTTCCCTCATTGGTTTCAGGAATCGGTCAGGGCGGTTTACCCCCGGAGCCATAGCGAAACCCTGTGACAACTTTATGAAATTGCAGTTGCCGTGCCCCTGATCTGTGATATTTTATTCCGATGGAATCGCTTCTTACTCTTGCCCTGATTACCCTCGGTCTCGTCGCCATTCCGGGGCCGAATGTCGCGCTGACGGTCGCCAATTCGCTGCGCTACGGCACGCTCTATGGCCTGTGCACGGTGATGGGCACGACGGTGGGCGTCGGGGTACAGCTTATTCTCGTGGTGCTCGGCATCGGCGCGCTGCTGGAGATTGCCGCCGATATCCTGACCTGGCTGAAATGGGCGGGCGTCGTCTATCTCCTCTGGCTCGGCTATAAAAGCTGGATCGCGCCGGCGGAGGATCTCTCCACCGTCCGTGCCGTTCGCGCGCCGGTCTGGGCGCTGTTTTCGCGCGGGTTGATGGTGGCGATCCTGAACCCGAAAACCCTGATCTTCAATGCGGCGCTGCTGCCGCAGTTCGTCGCACCGGAGGGAGAATATATAACCCAGCTCACGCTGGTCGCCCTTGTCTTCCTGACCGTGCTCACCTTCGGCGATGCGCTCTGGGCGGTGTTTGCGGGCGCGCTCCGACCGCTGATGCTGCGGTTTCAACAGCTACGCAACCGGATCACCGGCGGATTCCTGATCGCCGCCGGGATCGGCCTTGCTCTTGCCGACCGGAAGTAGCGCCCGGCCTTTTTAAAATTCCTGAAAATCCATGTCCGGGCCTGTCTCCTCATCCAGAAAGCCGCGCGCGCGCCGCCGGTCCTCGGAAAAGTCCAGCTCCTGCCAACCCGTCGCATCCTCCGCCCGGTCGCTGATCCCCGCCGCCTCCGTCAGGTCGAGGCGTTGCTGCGCGCTTTCCGTATCGCGCCAGATACAGCCCTGCAGGATTTCATGGGCGGGAAAGTTGTCATTTGCCTCCTCCTCCTCCGATGGTGGCACCAGATAGGCTGCCTCCGCCGTTTCCTCGATAAAATTATCCGGCGTCATAGCCGTCCTATCCCTGCTGATTTTCTCTACTGCGGTCATGTCAAAATTCCTCCTTCTTATGGTTGTTGAGTTTGATATTTTCCGCCCCTGCGCAGACGGATGCCCTGCACATAGGCGCTGATCGAATGGCCAAATCCCGGCAGTCGCACCGGCCGCCCGACATGCCAGTAGGACTCCCGCGTCAGAGGTTCACTCCCCTGCACGTCACCGGAAATCGGCAGCCGCGCCAGCACATCGCATCGGTTGATAAAGCGCGTCACCCGGATGTCGCGCGAGAAGCCGTCCGCAAACTCCCGGTTGCCAAGGCGCGGGCAGGCAAAGGCATAGACCCGCTCCGCCTCCAGCAGCATCGCCGACAGTGTCGCCAGCGCCGCGCCCATGGAATGGCCCGTCAGCACGATGTTGCTCTCGCCCTTCAGCTCCCGCCGGATCGCCGCAAGCAACTGCCAGAGCGCCTGATAATATCCCTCATGCACCCGGCCGACCCCCGCCCAGGGCACCAGGTCGGTGGAAAGATTGGCCCGGTAGCTCCGCATCTCCCGCCCGAACAGGGCCGTGCCGCGAAAACCGACCAGCGTGATCCCGCCCTTCCGGCCAATCCAGGCGAAATGATCCCGCCCCGCGATCGGCTGAAAGGTATAGCCAAGCCTTGCCGCCCGCTCCGCGCCGTTCGGGTCATAGGCAATCTTCGCGCAGATGGCCGCCTCAAACGGGTTCATCTGTCGTCGCCATCCGAGAGGCCCTCACCCGCTCGTCGATTGTGACAAAGGCAGCCAAATGTCTCTCCTTCATGAATTACAGATTAAACGGCCGGAAAGCCTGCCCCAGCCAGGCGGCAAAGGTGGTTAACGCCGCGATGACCGTCCCTGTGATGCCGATAACTTTCAGCGCGCCGCGCCCCATGCTGACCTGAAGCGTCAGGCTTTTGACGTCATCGCGCAGCTCCACCATGTCGAGATGAAGGTTTTCGATGCGGACCCGCATGGCGCCGATTTCCTGTTCCAGATTGTTCATGGCGATCCTCCCTCTTTGCCCTTTGCGGGTGGATCGAACGCCGCCGGTTGCCGCGCCGCCGTGGGGCGGGGTCCAAGCGCGTTCCAGTATTCCCCCGCCGCCATCAGGCAGGCACGGCCTTTTGCATCGGTTTCCGTGAGGGTCCAGCGCTCCCGCGATTTCGTCGTGAACACCTCGATCAACGCGCCCCGGTTATTGAGCCCCTGCGCAATCAGAACCTCGCCGTAATTTTCGGCGAGATGCACGGCAAGCTCTTCGCGCGGCAGACAAAGCGGCGTGGCGGTGAGGCTCACCGGCATAAAAAAAGCGGCCCCAAGGACCGCCGCAGATATCAGGTTTTTCATGGTTTCTTCCCTTTCGGGCCTCCCTATTCGATGGCCTGAATGCTGAACCAGGTTGCGACATGACTTTCGATGTCCCGGCTCCCGCCGCTGTCCTGCCAGGCGACCATCTCGAAATAATCGCCGGGCGTGACGGCGAGCACGGGAGAGACGAAACTCTGCATGGTGCGGCTCAATTGCGCCCCGATATGCTCGAACGGGCGACCGTCGAAGCTGGCGGAGCCATTCTTCTCCAGCAGGATTTCGCGCGTGCCGCTCGCGTTGCTGTCCCAGCGGACCTGCCCGCTGACGATCACTTTCGAGACCCCGCTCGGCACCGTCAGGCGGCTGTTGTTGACGGAATTGTCATGATAATCGTCGGTGTCATAGCTCTCGCTCGCCCAGATGAGCGCCGTATTGCTGCTGTCCGAAATGCTCTGGTTGGAACTCATCGTCACCAGCGCCCCCGCGTGGGAGCCGCCCCCACCGCCTTCCGATGTGCTGTCGGTCAGGCCGATCACATCCGTCCCATCGCAATAAAAAAGCCGGGTTTCCCCGTCCAGCACCTGCCCCGCCGAACCGGAGGCGGTCTTGACCGTCGCTGTCTCTCCGCTGCCGTTGGTGACCATAAAGGGCCGTTTGACCTCCGGCACGATAAAGTTAAAGCCGCCGGGCGGACTGCCGCCGATGACATGGTGCCAGGTTTCACGAAACTCGGCATCGGTAAGCGTCACATCGCCCGACGTCGGGTCATGGCTCGCGATCTCATCACAAAGCGCGGATTCCAGCTTCGCATCCGCATCGTTGGAGGTGACATAGGCGAGCGCCTGGCTTTCGGCGATCTGCGGTAAATCAAGTTCGGGCATGCTAGATAATCTCCGTTGCCGGAAAACCCCGGCCTATGGTTTCAGAAAGTTGATAGAGGGTGAGGGAAAGCGTCGGAATGTTGACTTCGGAGAGGTCGAAATCCGCATTGAAGTCGGCGAGCGTGTAACTATATTCCGTGGCATTATAGGCATATTTCGAGACACTCTCCCCGTCATAGGTAAAGACCAGCTCATAGCGTTCCGACGCTTCCGAGAGCGGCACCGCGCCGCTCAGACTGCCGCCGCCGACCCGCGTCCGTCGCTGCCAGCTGAGGGAGAGATCCCCGCCGGAGCGCACGCCCGTAACCTGCACGGGCGCATAGGGTTTCAGGTCCCTGCCGGTGAGGGTCTTGATGGTGGCGGGCACTTCCTCAATCAAACGGCCCGCGCCCACCGCTTTCCAGCGGCGCGGCACATCGAGGCTGTTCAGCGCCGTAAAGCCACCGCCGATATCACCGGCGCGCAGCA
>NZ_JARGOQ010000013.1 GCF_029233945.1 Sneathiella sp.
CATCAGCCTGTTTGGCTTCATCATTACCCTTGCGCTAATTTGTCTACGGGTGCCAATTGGTTTTGCACTGGCAGGCTTAGCGATTATCTGTACATATTTGTTTTTTGGATACAAATCCGGGGATGAGTTTCAGGCGGCGAAAGCACTGTATCCGACACTGGCGCTCATTTCCTCGAATGTATTTGAATTTCTGCATTCCTATCCGTTAAGTATGGTTCCGCTGTTTATTGCGCTTGGCCATATCGCGTATCATGCCGAGATCACCACGGATATCTATTTTGCGGTGCGTGTCTGGCTGGCGCGGGTACCGGGCGGGCTTGCCATGGCCTCGGCGATCGGCTGTACGGGATTTTCCGCTATTACCGGCTCCAGTCTGGCCTGCGCCTCGGCGATGGGGCGGATCTGTATTCCGGAAATGATGCGTTTCAACTATAGCCCGCAGCTTGCGACGTCGACAGTGGCGATCGGTGGTACGCTAGGGGCGTTAATCCCGCCGAGTATCCTGTTCATCATGTATGGCCTGTTTACGGAACAGTCGATCAATAAGCTGTTCTTGGCTGGAGTGATCCCGGGACTGTTATCGCTTATGGGGATCCTGACCGTTGTTTTTGTTTGGTCCAAGCTGAAGCCGGAAGATGCACCAATTGCCGATGAGACCTATAGCGCACGGGAGCGCTGGCAGGCGACCTTTCGGGCATGGCCGGCTTTCTCACTTTTCCTGGTTATCATCGGTGGGATCTATGGCGGTATTTTCACTGCAACGGAGGCCGCGGCTGTCTCGATGCTTATTGCTTTGGCTTATGGTGTTCTGGCGAAAAAACTCTCCTGGGAGCATTTTCTGCAGGCGATGAAGGACACTGCGTTGCAAAGCGCGACCATTTTCTTTATCGCTGTTTGTGCGAAGATGTTTGTGGCCTTTGTTTCCTTGACGGGCCTTACTCATGATCTCATCAACCTCATCGAACATTATCAGATGTCGGACTGGGCCATTCTGATAATGATTGCCCTGATCTATCTGGTCATGGGGATGTTTCTGGATCCGCTGGGTATCATGCTGCTCACCCTGCCGTTTGTCATCCCGTTGATCGAGGGAATGGGCTACGATCTGATCTGGTTCGGCGTCGTTGTCGTTAAATTGCTGGAGATCGGATTGATCACGCCGCCGGTTGGCCTCAATGTCTTCATCATCAACAGTGTCGTCAATAATACCATACCGGTGCACACCATATTCCGTGGTGTCATCAACTTCCTCGCCATGGATCTCGTCATTTTTGCGCTGATCCTGATTTTTCCAATTCTGTCACTTTTCCTGCCAAATTCACTATAGGAACTTGAACGTTGCAGCTGATGACGCGAAAATTGGATTTCCCCCGGCGAGAGGTCTGGGTTCCTTGCCTAACCAGATGTGGATGTATCATTGCGGTCCACAATGGGCGAAGCGGTTTGCCGCAGAAAATGACGGCCGGGCTCGTGCGGTCGGCCCAGAGTTGCGTGACGAAAAGGACAATTTAATCGATCCAAGATAATGCTCTTATTCAAACAGCGCCTGCTTTCCGGCAAATTCTGTCCGTAATGACGGCGGCCGATGTCCGGTTATCTACGCCCAGCTTTTGAAATATCTGTTCGAGGTGCTTGTTCACCGTGCGGGCGCTGATGGAGAGGATATCGCCGATATCGCGATTGGTTTTTCCGCGTGACAGCCAGATGAGAATCTCTGCTTCCCGTGCGGTGAGGGAAAACTCGCTGATAAGGGCTTTTTTCGGGTCCGTATCGGATATCTTTTCGATCGAAAGTAAAATCTCCCTCGGCGTCCGGATGCCAAGCAGGCAAATCTCCATCAGATCGTCTTTTTTCCCTAACCTAAAAGGGAGAGTCTGTGACAATGGTGTTTTGACCAGCTGGGAAAGCCAGTCGAGCATTTTTGGGTTTGTAAGCCGGTTGCCGTCATCAACAAAATTGGCAAGTTGATCCACCAGCTTTTTCGCCTCCGGGGAGGCCCAGATCAACTGGCCTTCTTCGGTGACGGCCAAAACCGGCCGTCCCCCTGCATCAAGTGCATTCTGCGCGCTTTCAATCATCTTGGCATTTGTTAGATGGACAGTCAGCCGGGCAATCAGCTCGTCAGGGTTTACCGGCTTGGTCACATAGTCCACCCCGCCGACTTCGAGTCCGCGCAGAATATGTTCCGGCTCACTGAGGCCGGTCATAAAGATGATCGGCGCATGGATCATGTCGGGGCCGGATTTAAGGCGGGCGCAGGTTTCAAACCCGTCAAGGCCGGGCATGACCGCGTCCATTAACACCACATCCGGCTGTATCCGTGTCACCAGTTCCAACGCGGTTTGACCGTCCCGCGCGACCAGAACCGTCATCCCTGCCTCTTCTATGGCTGTCGCGACCATTGAGAGGGATTCAGGATTGTCATCAACGACCAGAACAATTTGGCGGCGATGGTCAAAATCAGACAGTATCATCGGCAGTTGCCTCCAAATCTTTTATCAATCCGGGCAAATCATAGTCCATCAGACGCTTGCGCAAGGGCCGCAATCCGGACTGCAGATCCGGCGCGTCGGTTTCCAGCCTGTCCAGATGGGAGCGGATGGCAGAAGCATTCCCTATTCTGGCCATAGAGATGATCTGAGATCGGTCGGGTTCATCCAGGGTGAAGTTTCCCGGGTCCTTCAGCGGTTTTTGAACATCCTTGGTCCATTCTAGCTTCAATAGCGCGCGGATTTGCTCCAGCAGGTTCGAGAAGCTGACCGGTTTTGTGATAAAGGCATCATGCAGGGCATCTTCAGGGCCGTTCTTTTTGATGCGCCCTTCAAGAGCATGGGCCGATACCATGACGATCGGAGTGGCGCGGTGGACACCGCGGCGAAGTTGAGCCGCGAATTCCCACCCCGATATGTCCGGAAGGTCGATGTCCAGCAGGAACAGGTCCGGCTTGGAGATGTTCAGCATATCCCGAGCCGTATCGAGGTTTGAGGCGAGGTATAGCTTGAATCCGAGGGGGGCGAGCAGGGTCTCGATCAGTTTTAAATGATCCGTTTCGTCGTCGAGAACGAAAATACTGCGGCGCTGGCCGGAATAGCCGGTAATCCGGGTTTCCGTTGTTTCATTTAGCTGGCTGGCCTTGAATATCGTCGGCAGCATCATGCGCAGATTGAAGCTGCTTCCTTTTCCGGCCTGACTTTCGACCAGGATTTCTCCGCCCATCATTTCGACCAGCAGTTTGGTGATGGTAAGTCCGAGACCCGTGCCGCGAATGGTCTTGATACCGACCCGCTCAAACGGTTTCCATATTTTATCGAGCTTGTCTTCCGGTATCCCGATGCCTGTATCCCGCACCTCAAAATTTGCGACTTCATTGCGATAGGACAGGATCAGTTTAACGTCTCCGGCCTCGGTATAGCGAATGGCGTTGGACAGCAGGTTCATCAGGATTTGCCGCAATCTTTTCTCATCCGTCGCGATCCAGTGCGGCAGCTTGCCAACCACGTCATAGCTGAAATTGAGGCCCTTTTCCGTCGCCTGCATTTCGAAAATGCCAGCCAGCTGGGACATGAAAAGAGGGAAATCGATCTGGTCGCGATAAATCTCGATCCGGCCCGCTTCGATTTTGGAGATATCCAGCAGCCCTTCTATCAGCCCTGATAGATGCTCTGCGGAGCGGCGGATGACGGAAACGGCTTCTTTCCGGTTGGGGGGCGTATTGGGATCCTTATAGAGAATTTGCGCATAGCCGAAGATGGCGTTGAGTGGCGTGCGCAGCTCATGGCTGAGCCCCATCATATAGCGGCTCTTTGCCTGGCTCGCGGCTTCTGCCTTGTCGCGGGCATCCTGAAGTTCGGCATCTGTGCGTTGGTGAGCGCGGACTTCGCGCATCAGGCGTTGGGATTGCAGGTTGCTTTCCTGCCAGGCAGCATGCTGGCTTTCGTGGGCAAGAATGAACAGCCAGACCGACACCCCGACAATAAACAGCAGGCCGGAAAAAATCAGGGTCAGGGTTATATCGAAGCTGTTTGTTCCGGCCTGATTTCGAATAACCCAGAGAAGGACCCCAATCAGCCCGGCAATCGCTGAGGTGAGGATCGAGAACTGCGCCATGCGCGATTGCAGCAATGTGACGATTTTCTTTGGAAAAGCCCAGTGTAGAAACTGGTTGGTTTGCTGATCAAGACGGGCGAAAGGCTTGCACGCGTCTCGGCAGACCGAATCCAGAGAACAGCAGAGCGAGCAAATGGGCCCTTCGTAAAAAGGGCAGTCGGCCATATCCTCTGCATCGAAGCGATATTCGCAGATGCAGCATGTCTCAAGCGGTTTGGGAATATCAGCAGCAGCGCGCGCGATATAATATCGTCCCTTTGTTGTAAAGGCGATCAACGGCGCAACCAGAATGGCGGTAAAGAGTGCGATAAAGGAGGAGAGGGACATCGCCGTTTCGCCAAACAGCCCAAAATAAGCAATGAAAGAGACGACACATGCGCTCCCCATGGCGCCGAGGCCGACCGGATTGATATCGTAAAGATAGGCGCGGCGGAATTCGATATGCGGTGGGCTTAAACCCAATGGTTTATTGATGACAAGGTCGGAGACAATCGTGCCGATCCAGGCAAGCGCGACATGGGAGTAAACGGCGAGTGTGGTCTCAAGCGCGCCGAAAACCCCGAGGTTCATGAGCATCAGGGCAATTGCGACATTAAATACCATCCAGACAACACGCCCGGGGTGGCTGTGGGTCAGGCGCGAGAAAAAATTTGACCAGGCGATAGAGCCCGCATAGGCATTCGTCACATTGATCTTGAGCTGGCTCAGGATCACAAAGGCGCCGGTGAGGGAGAGCACGAGGATCGGGTTTTCGATAACCTGGCTGAAGGCGGCGAAATACATCTGGTTGGGATCGGCGGCGATATCCGAGGAAACCCCTGTCGATATCGCGAAGGTCAGAAGATAAGAGCCTGCCAGCATCTTCGCGACGCCAAGAATGGTCCAGCCGGGACCGGCGCACATCAGCGACACCCACCATTTCGCTTTATCATTTCGGGTCTTTGGTTCGGGGAGAAAGCGAATAAAATCAACCTGTTCCCCAATCTGGGCGATGAGGGAGAAAACAACGCCGGACGCCGCGCCAAGCATCACGAGGGTCATGCCGCCAGCCTCCGGCGGGCCGAACCCTTCAAAGGCAGTCCAGCTGTCAATATCATAGCCCGCCGCCGCCAGGAGCACGAAAGGAAGGATATGAAGGATGATCCAGAAGGGCTGTGTCCAGGCCTGGAATTTGGAGATTTTGGTAAAGCCGTGGGTCACAAGCGGTATGACGACAAGCGCGTTGAGAATATATCCAAGGCCGATGGGAATGTCGAAGCAGAGATTAAGCGCAAAGCTCAGTATCGCGGCTTCCAGCGCGAAGAAAATAAAGGTGAAGGAGGCGTAGATCAGCGAGGTAACGGTCGATCCGATATAGCCAAATCCGGCGCCGCGCGTCAAAAGATCGATATCGACGCCGTATTTGGCCGCGTAATAGCTGATTGGAATGCCTGTGAGGAAGAGTAAAAAACCGACCAGCATAATCGCCGTGATCGCCGTATCAAATCCATATCGGAGCGTGATTGCGCCGCCGATAGCCTCCAGCGCGAGGAAAGAAATGGAGCCAAGGGCCGTATTGGTCACCCGGAGGTATGACCAGCGCCGCGCGCGGCGCGCGGTAAAGCGTAGGGCGAAATCTTCCAGGGTTTCATTCGCAACCCATTGATTATACCGCCGCCGCTCACGCATGACGCCAAAAATTGGTTTCATCTCTAGTTCCCTATGGAGAAGGGGATCATTTCAAATACCTGCTTTGCCGTTGAATTCATTTCCCCCTTTTGCCGGTCCCGTATTTCCCACTTGATTTATGCACCGTCAAAAGGCGCATGCACATACGTTAAACGACGTATGTTGCATTGCAACATTTTTCTCCAATCTTTTGTGCAAGGCAGCGATGAGCGCTGTTGCTAGGGACTGAACAGGCAGGTTCATAAGGAGAAAGAAATGTCCGATACACCTAAAAAATCAATCAAGACAATGGAAGCGTCACGCCGCTCGGTGTTGATGGGCGGAACGGCACTTGCCGCGTCGCTTTTTGCGCCGAAATTCCTGAAGGCGGCGGATTATCCGACCGCGGCGGTCAATACTACAGGGCTGGCGGTCACTGACGAGGACGTGACCATCGGCATTTTGCATTCAATTACGGGAACGATGGCGATTTCCGAAACCGGGTCGGTTCAGGCTGAAAAGCTAGCCATTGAGCAGATTAATGCCCAGGGCGGTATTCTGGGCCGTAAAATTAAATATATTCAGGAAGATGGCGCGTCAGACTGGCCGACTTTTGCCGAGAAGGCGAAGAAGCTTCTCGTGAATGACAAGGTTGCGTCTGTTATGGGCTGCTGGACTTCCGCCAGCCGCAAGGCGGTTTTGCCGGTTTTCGAGCAGTATAACGGTTTCCTCTATTACCCGACCTTCTACGAAGGGCTCGAAGAATCACCGAACGTTATCTATACGGGGCAGGAAGCAACGCAGCAGATTATCGCAGGTCTGGACTGGGTTGCCGAAACCAAAGGCGCTAAATCTTTCTATCTCTTGGGTTCGGACTATATCTGGCCACGTACTTCCAACAAGATTGCCCGCAAGCATATCGAGAAGCTGGGCCTGAAAGTGGTGGGTGAGGAGTATTATCCCCTCGGTCATACTCAGTTTAACTCTGTGATCAACAAGATCCGCTTGAAAAAGCCGGACGTTATTTACGCCATTGTCGTTGGCGGTTCCAATGTTGCTTTCTACAAGCAGTTGAAAGCGGCCGGCATCGACATGACCAAGGAAAAACCGGTCCTTCTGACCATCTCCGTGACCGAGGACGAAATCCGCGGCATCGGCGGAGAGAATATCGAAGGGGCGTACGCCTGCATGAAATACTTCCAGAGTCTCGACAATCCGAACAACATCGCCTTTGTTGAGGAATTCAAGAAGATGTGGGGCGACGATATGGTCATTGGTGACGTTACCCAGGCCGCTTACCTCGGTCCATGGCTGTGGAAGGCGGCGGTTGAAAAGGCGGGCTCCTTCGATATTGACAAAGTCCGCGAGGCGAGCCCGGGTATCGAACTCACGACCGCCCCTGAAGGCTACGTCAAGGTTCACAAAAACCACCATCTCTGGTCGAAGACACGTGTGGGTCACGCCAAGGCTGACGGCCAGTATGAAGTTGTTTTTGAAACAGCAGAACTGGTCGAGCCCGACCCGTTCCCGGAAGGATATCAATAGGCTTTGCGTAGGGGGTTGGCCGCTTTCGTCCGCGGGGCGGCCAACCTACGCATCCTCTTTCGCACCAATTGATTATCACAGGTAGGAGACAGCATATGTTTGCCGAATACTCAATGGGAGAGCTTGGGGCTATTTTCGCCATGCAGGGTTTTGCAGGCCTCATTCTTTTCTCGGTTTTTGTCCTTATGGCGCTCGGACTTGCCATTATTTTCGGGCAGATGGGCGTCATCAACATGGCGCATGGCGAATTTATGATCCTGGGCGCCTACGTCACCTACCTGACCTCAAATTTATTTGCAACTTACATACCCTCGCTTTTCAGTATTTACTTCTTTCTGGCAATGATACTTGCCTTTTTTGTAACGGCGGCCCTCGGGATGCTGGTCGAATGGAGCATGATCCGGCATCTCTACAAGCGGCCTTTGGACACGCTTCTGGCTACCTGGGGCCTCAGCCTTATCTTGCAGCAGGTATACCGCTCCGTCTTCGGTGCGCGTGAAGTGGGCGTGACAATCCCGGAATGGATGATGGGCTCGCTCCCGCTCACCGACATGATCGAAATTCCAATTAATGGTATCTTTGTAATGGTGCTTGCCGTTGGTATTTCAACTGCCGTGTATATCATGATGTTCCGCTCTTCCTGGGGCAAGCAGGTTCGCGCGGTGACCCAGAACAGGGTGATGGCCGGCGCCGTCGGGATTAATACGGAACGCACGGATAGACTCACCTTCGGCATTGGCTGTGGGGTCGCCGGTGTGGCGGGATCTGCCTTTACAATGATTGGCTCCACCGGGCCGACCGCCGGTCAGCTCTATATCGTGGATACCTTCCTTGTGGTTGTCTTTGGCGGTGCGGCAAGTCTTCTCGGCACGATCGCTTCGGCCTTTTCGATATCTCAGGCGCAATCCATCATGGAGTTCTTCCTATCGGGATCCATGGCCAAGGTTCTGACCCTGCTCACCGTCGTTGGCATCTTGATGTTGCGTCCGCAAGGCCTGTTCGCTTTGAAACTCCGGAAATGAGGTTAGTCTGATGTTATTAAAAGGCAATCGATTCTTCTCAACGGGCGACCTGGTAGCTTTTGCCATCCTCGCCGTCCTGATTTTCGTTATCCTCCCGGTCGGGCTAGATACCTTTCGCCTCAATCTTTTCGGCAAGTATCTGACTTATGCATTTGTCGCGATTGGTCTGGTTCTTTGCTGGGGTGCGGGCGGTATCCTGAGCCTTGGGCAGGGGGTGTTCTTCGGTCTCGGCGGCTATTGCATGGCGATGTTCCTGAAGCTGGAAGCTTCCAGCCCAGAAGCTACCAAGATCCAGTCCACGCCGGGCATTCCGGACTTCATGGACTGGAACCAGATCACTCAAATTCCGCTTTGGTGGGAGCCGTTCCATAGCCTTACCTTCAGTTTGTTTGCTGTCATCCTTATCCCGGTTGCGTTCGCCTTTATCATCGGTGTTGCCATGTTCCGGCGTCGGGTGGGTGGTGTGTACTTTGCCATTATCACACAGGCCATTGCCGCGATCCTGACGATCCTGATTATCGGTCAGCAGGGTTATACCGGCGGGGTCAATGGTATCACCGATCTTCGCACCCTTAAGGGATGGGATATTCGTACCGATGACGCCAAAGTCTTGCTCTATTTCGTGAATGGCGGTCTACTGTTTGTCTGCCTTTTCATCGCGCAGCTGATCCGAAAATCGAAGCTTGGCCGTATCCTGATCGCCATGCGGGATCAGGAAGATCGGGTGCGTTTCTCGGGCTATGACGTCGCCAATTTCAAGATTTTTGTTTTCTGCGCCGGGGCAGCCTTTGCCGCCGTTGGCGGCGCCATGTTCACCTTGCAGGTCGGTTTTATGTCGCCGAGCTTTGTCGGTATCGTTCCCTCCATCGAAATGGTGATTTTCTGCGCTGTTGGTGGCCGGCTTTCGATTATTGGCGCGGTTTACGGTGCGCTTCTCGTCAATCTCGCGAAGACAACCTTCTCGGAACTCTTCCCCGAGCTCTGGCTGCTTGGCCTCGGCGCGGTCTTTATCGCCGTCGTCCTTGCTTTCCCGAACGGTCTTGCCGGCCTTTACAAAGACCATGTAGAGCCCCGGCTGCTCGTCATATTCAAGCGAAAAGCCGGAGATGACAGCAGTACAGAAGACTTCGATGCCATTAAAACCGCAGCCGAATAGGAGGAAAGACAATGAATGCACGACCGGATTTTTTGCTATCGGTTGAAAATCTTACCGTTTCCTTCGATGGCTTCAAGGCAGTGGATGGTTTGAGTTTCTATGTGGAGCCGAATGAGTGCCGCGTGATTATCGGTCCGAACGGCGCCGGGAAGACAACAGTTCTCGATCTCATCTGCGGGCGCACCAAGGCTACCGACGGCAAGGTTGAGTTCAAGAACCAGGAACTCCTTAAAATGCGGGAGGATCAGATTGTCCATGCAGGCGTCGGGCGGAAATTTCAGACGCCGACCGTGTATGAGGATCTAACCGTTTTCGAAAATCTGGAGATTTCTTACCCTAAGGGCCATGGCGTGTTCGGTGCGTTGATGTTTCGCCGCGATGATCCGGTTAAATCCCGCATCAACGAGATCGCGGGAGAAGTTTTCCTGGATGATCTTCTGGATGAAAAGGCAGCTTTCCTGAGCCATGGCCAGAAGCAGTGGCTGGAGATTGGGATGCTGTTGATCCAGGATCCGGAGCTGTTAATGCTCGATGAACCTGTAGCCGGCATGTCGGTCGCCGAGCGCATACAAACGGCCGAGTTGCTCAATCGCATCATAAAGGACCGGTCCGTGATCGTGATTGAGCATGACATGAAATTTGTCGAGGATATCGCGACCCGGGTCACCGTTTTGCATCAGGGCAAGGTCCTCTCGGAAGGGTCCATGGCTCATGTGCAGGCCGACCCTAAAGTTATTGAAGTCTATCTTGGCCATTAATGGAGGAAATGATGTTAGCAGTTGATAATCTTCGCTCCGCTTACGGCGAATCCGAAGTCCTTCATGGTCTTGATTTTGAGGTCAAGCCTGGTGAAATCGTTGCGATCATGGGTCGCAATGGCATGGGCAAGACAACCTTGATGAAAACCCTCATGGGCATTGTGCCGACGAAGCAAGGACATGTCGAGATTGATGGAACATCGATTGAGAATTTAAAATCCTATGAAAGGGTTGGCAATGGTCTCGCCTATGTGCCGCAGGGGCGACAGATATTCTCTTCCATGACGGTTGAGGAAAATGTCGAAACCGGCTTGATCATTACCGGGGAGAAAACGGTCAGCCCGGATATCTATGAGCTCTTCCCCGTTCTCGTCGAAATGAAATCACGCCGGGGCGGTAATCTTTCAGGCGGTCAGCAACAGCAGCTCGCCATCGCCCGCGCGCTCGCATCCAAACCGAAGGTCCTTCTTCTTGATGAACCGACCGAGGGGATACAGCCTTCCATCATCCGCGAGATGGCAAGGACGCTGCGCCGTATCCGCGATGAACGGGGGCTCTCCATTATCGTTTCAGAACAGGTCTTGAGCTTCGCGCTGGATGTCGCAGACCGGGTGCTTGTCCTTGAAAATGGCGAATTTGTCCATGAAGCGCCGCGCGACGGCATCGACGAAGAAAAAGTTTCGAAATTCCTATCCGTCTAACAAATCAATGTGACCCAGAGGAGGCAATATGACTGATACCCTTATTGAAGTGAACCTTGGCGAAAGCCCGCTAACGAACGAGAAAATCCATAACCGCTGGCATCCCGATATTCCGATGGCCGTCTGGGTGAAGCCGGGTGATGATTTCAAGGTCGAAACCTACGACTGGACGGGCGGGCAGATCAAGAATGACGATGATGCCGCCGACGTTCGCGATGTGGAACTGGCGCAGGTTCATTATCTCTCCGGTCCGATCGGCGTTGAAGGGGCGGAGCCGGGCGATCTGCTGGTGGTCGATATTCTTGATATCGGCACGATGGAAGACAGCCTTTGGGGGTTTAACGGCTTTTTCTCAAAACAGAATGGCGGCGGCTTCCTGACCGAACATTTCCCCGAAGCCCAGAAATCGATCTGGGACTTCGAAGGCATGTTCACCAAGTCTCGTCATGTGCCGGGGGTGCGCTATGCGGGCCTTATCCATCCTGGCTTGATCGGCTGTTTGCCGGATCAGAAGATGCTGGACATGTGGAATGAGCGAGAGAGTGGGCTTGTTGCGACCGACCCGGACCGAATCCCGGAACTCGCAACGCTTCCCGATGGTGGCCCGACCGCGCATATGGGAAAGATGACCGGTGAAGCGAGGGATAAGGCGGCGGCTGAGGCCGCTCGGACAGTGCCGCCGCGCGAACATGGTGGGAACTGCGATATCAAGGACCTATCCCGCGGTTCGAAAATTTATTTCCCGGTTTATGTCGATGGGGCGGGGCTCTCCATGGGGGATTTGCATTTCAGCCAGGGGGATGGTGAGATCACTTTCTGCGGCGCCATTGAAATGGCGGGCTGGCTGCATATCAAGGTGTCGCTTATCAAGGACGGCATGAGCAAATATGGCGTGAAGAACCCGATCTTCAAGCCATCGCCAATTACACCGAAATATGATGACTACCTGATTTTTGAAGGCATTTCCGTCGATGAGGCGGGTAAACAGCATTATCTCGATGTCCATATCGCCTATCGTCAGGCTTGTCTGAATGCGATCGAGTATCTGAAAAAGTTCGGTTACACGGGCGCTCAGGCCTACGCGATCCTTGGCACCGCGCCAGTGCAGGGGCATATTTCCGGGGTTGTCGATATCCCGAATGCCTGCGCAACGCTCTGGCTGCCAACGGATATTTTCGAATGGGACATGATGCCAAACACGGACGGGCCTGTGAAATATCTTGATGGGTCCATCGATGTGCCGTTGGCGCCGGACCTCTAATTAATATCCCTCATTTCAGGACGCGGGCGGGAGTTTTCCCGCCCGACTTTGGAGACAGCTTATGCCCCTGTATCAATATTGCTGCGACGATTGCGGACCATTCGATGATATGGCCCGAGTAGCCGAATATGCAGATCCGAAAAACTGCCCGGCCTGCGGAATAGCCTCCCCCCGGATGATCGCCGCGCCAAGGCTTGCCATTCTGGATAGCAGCACACGCCACGCCCATCAAACAAACGAGAAAAGTGCTCATGAGCCGAAAAAATCTTCTCACGGGCCGGGCTGCGGTTGCTGCGGGGGTGGATCAAAAAAAATCAACTCCAGTACGCTCCATCGGCCGGATGGCTCGAAAAGCTTTCCGACCAAGCGCCCCTGGATGATTTCACATTAGATAATGTCTCGCCAGAGACTGTTAAATCTACCCTTTAATCTGAGGCAAGCTGGAGATGCTCTGATCACGGCGGATATACCGTTTTCCAGCCTATCGGGAGGCGTCCTTAGATGGCGGTGCCGAAATTATTCCCTTCGTAAATAATTTTTGCGATAAAGACTTCCTATCTAATGGATTGCCGCGTGCAATATTTTCTCAGGTGAGGCTTCATCCCGGGAAAACTCGGCAACGATGGTGCCCCCCTTTGCCACCAGGATGCGGTCGGATACATCGAGAATTTCAGGCAGGTACGAAGAAATGACAACAACACCGGCGCCACTATTGGCTATGTTTCGGATTATATCGCGGATTTCGGCAATGGCTCCGACATCCACTCCCCGGGTAGGCTCATCAAAAATGACAAGGCTCGGCTCCTGGATGAGGGTTTTTGCAATTACGACTTTTTGTTGATTGCCGCCGGACAGCTTATGTACGGTTTGAAACTCGCCAATACCCCTGATTGATAATTTTTCCTGCAACTCAAGAACCTTGGGCCTCAACTTTTTCCGGTTAATCAGGAACTTGCCTTTCGCCCATTTTGCGATCCACCCCAGCGATACATTTTCAAAGACGCCCATGGTTTCGAAAAATCCGTCAACTTTCCGATCCTCCGTCACATAGGCAATACCGTCCTGAACGGCTTGCGCCGGAAGCCTGTAGCGGATTTCCTTGTCATTGAGATATATATGGCCGCCGCCGAAATTGCGTTTAATTTGTCCGATAATTACCTTTGCAATTTCGCTTCGCCCAGACCCGATCAATCCGGCAATACCTGTGATTTCCCCGGGAAAGACGGAGAATGACATATTATTGACCATATTGCCCATCCGCACATTTTCAACTTTCAGCATCGGTTTACGCGCCCGGGATGCCGGAGGTATTTTTGATTTTGCGGTTGTTTCGCTGGCAAGATCCTGTCCAACCATATGCCGGATCAGGCTGTTGCGATCAAAAGTACCGGCATCGCCAGACGTAATTTTCTTTCCGTTTCGTAAAACGGTGATGCGGTCGGCGTGGGTCAAGGCTTCCTCAAGCGCGTGGGAGATGAAAATCATCGCGACGCCTTTTTGGCGAAGGTCATTCATCAGGTAAAAAAGATGATCGGTTTCTTCCGGTGTCAGGGCGGCCGTCGGCTCATCGAGAATGATAATACGTGATTTATTATATACCGCACGGGCGATCTCGACCATTTGCTTCTGCGCGGCACTTAAAGCGCCGGCCTTCATGGCCGGATCGATATTAAAGTTAAGCGATCGTAATAATTGGCGGCACTCATCGCTCAGCTTCCGGGCGGAATTGAAAAGCCGTTCGCGACCGAGCACCATATTCTGGGCGACAGAAAGTTGCGGCACCAGGCTCGTTTCCTGAAACACCATGGATATGCCTTTATCAAAGGCATCACGAGGTGATTTCAGGGAAAATGGGGCGTCCTCAAAGGTGATGTCGCCGCCATCCAGAAGAACGACCCCGGCGATAACCTTGCAAAGAGTGGATTTTCCGGCACCATTTTCACCGACCAACGCATGAATTTCCCCGGGGTTAAGTTCAAAATCAACCGCATCAATCGCCGGGAAGCCGCCATAGGTCTTGGTTGCGTTCTTTACTTTGAGGAAAGATGAAACTGTCATATCAGTTGATCCATAGAAGTGACTTTTAATAGTTCATCACTCCCCTTGCTGACCGCTATCAAGTCACCCCGCCATTCCAATGCTGATGTAATGCCGTGACGCGTGCCATTTGCGCGCGATTGTGCGCTTGAGAGAGGTGTGAAATTATTATCGAGGATGATTACCAGACCGTAGGAAAATGACGGAGCCCACGGCTTGATGTCACCAAACAGGCGAGCGGCGCCCATCTGGATCGGAACTTTGTAATCGGTATTTGCGGCAAACCGGGGCCCAACCCAGTATTGAGGGTCAATCTCGGCGACCATTCGGTCGCGAAATTCCGTTTCGCTCAAGACAAATTCAATGAGCGGGTCACGCCGTGAAAACAGAGACAAAACATAGCCACCCCCAGACAATGGATTGATGCGCGCCGGATAACCGGGGGCATCTTGCAGAACAGCTTTGGATGGCTTGTCTTTTGCCAGTTTTAAAATGCTGGCAGACCAGCTTTCGCAGACAAGTACTTCTTTCTCGCGCGTCTCGAGGACGCCATATGGAAATCGCAGCTTGTCAGCAATTACACTAACGTCACCTTCTTCAGTGAACTGGACCACCCGGCCATTTCCGGTTTTACTATAGAGATCCTGCATAAGGGATGTATGCCCATCTCCTACGCCTGCATCGGCGATTAAAATGGCGCCGCTATGGGAAAAGCTGCATGCCTGAACATCTTGAGCCGATGTTTCCAATCCGTGCCAACCGGGAGAGGGAGCGCCTTCCTGAGTTATCATGCGCAAACCCGCGCCTTTAAGGCCAACAGCAATGACGCCATCCTGCCGACACGCCAATGCGCTGACGTCATGGTCAAACTCAGCTACTAAATCAAAGACGCCCTTTTCCCAGTCAGTGAGGCGCAGGATGGACTTGCCACTGCTGACAAGTAGCGAGCCATCCGGGGCAATACATAAATCATTGGGATTTGCGACAGAAAATCCTGCGCCCTGTTCCAGCAAATCATTGGGGCACAACGGACCGTCCAGCAGGGAAATTCGCGCCGGTTTTTTCTTCTTCAATTTGAACATCATGATTATTTGCTCCCGGACCAGTAGCTGTCCGGACCATTCCAGCCCGTATCCGCTTCTGCAAGATCAATCCGTCCAATCTTGTTGTTGGTCACGCCGCCAAGAAACAGGGAACCGCGATGCTCTCGCATTGACGTGATCATGTAGAGGGGGCCATCGGATTTGTCCCAGTATGCATCAATAATCTCACCGTTTGCATCCGATTTCAGCACCCCACCAATGTTCAGATTGCCAAACAGCCAGTTTGTCGGCGGGACGCGTTTTGCCATCCGCAAGCGAAAGTCGGGGTTCTCCATGGCAAGATCGACAATTGGCGAGCGCATACCGGCAAGGGCAATCCAGTAACCACTATCTGAAGATCGGTTGATATTGTCCGGATATCCCGGCAGGCCACGGGCAAAATATCGCGGACCATCCTGCATCCGCTCCAGATCAAAGATAAGTATCGCGCACATCCATGTACTGGCAACCAGTAAATGGCGGCCATCATGGGTCAGGCAAACGCCATTGGGGAAAATCAGGTTGTTACAGACTGTTTTGGTGGTGCCATCGGTCGGATCATAGCATAAAAGCCGCCCGTTACCTCGTCCCTCCAGAAGGTCAAGTCCCCAGGTTTCCATCTCATAGCGTTTGGTTGCGTCCGAAAAGTAAATCTTTCCATCCGGCGCTATGTCCAGGTCATCGGCCATTCTTATATGGCGGTCATCCTCAATTGATGTCCAGCTCCGTTTTGTCTGGCTTGTCAGGCGCTCAATCTGGCCCGGGCCCGCAATTCGGTAAAGCCCCATGCCGGCCACACACACAACGAGTCGTTCCTCGGCATCGAATGCTAACCCTAAGGGTCGGCCGCCGGTTTTTACATATGTCTCGACCCGCGTATGATCGGGGGCAAAAAGTTTCATAATACGGCCGTCCCTTGTGCCGCAATAAAGATTTCCCTCCCGGTCGAGAATGACATCTTCCGGACCATCGACCTCGCCGACGCCTAAAAGGGAGGCGCCCTCAAGTTTTGTCGAACCGAACTCCAGCGCCAATTTCCCCATATCGCGAACCGGATCAACCTTCAAGGTGGTTGGGTCCAGATATGCACGTGCCAGCATCCGATGACGCTCTTTGCGATATTTCATATCGATGGTTAGAATTGTAATCAGGATTAAACCCATGATGCCGGTAATAAAATCACCGCGAAAACCGGCATTGGTCAAAACATTGCCCAAAATGAAGATGGTTGCAAAGCCGAGCAATGTACTGAACACGCTACCGCGCCCCGGAGTAAACCCGCCAAGGCCTAGAACCAAGCCTGTTAAAACAAAAAACTCGAGCCCGACGCCAGTGTCAGAACCGGCGCTGTTTTGCCGGGCTGCGAACAGGAACCCGGCAAGTCCGACAAGCGCGCCTCCCAGTGTATAGGAGAGGACGATCACCCATTTCAGATGAATGCCGGCATGACGCGCGGCTTTTCGGTTACCGCCAACCGCCAGAATATGCCAGCCAAAGCGGGTGTATTTGAACATCAAATACACGGCGATTGTGACAACGATCAGGGCCCAGAAGCTGACTGGAATTCCCATGAAATTTTCAAATCCGACGTAATCCCATGTCGCATCGACCCGTGCACTGTTGGAAATCTCAACGAGATAGGCCTGAGAGACAATGACGAAAATTCCCCGGACCGTAATCATCGTTCCAAGCGTAGCAAGCAATGCACCACACCCTAATATGCCGGTTAGGAATCCGTTGAACAAGCCAATCAGGGCTCCACAAACAAGCGTAAGCGGAAAGACCACATAAATTGGCAGGCCGGCAATATGAAACAGATAAAGTGCAACGAAGGCGGAAAGGGCGAATGTTGACCCAACAGACAGATCAATGCCGCCGATTGCTACAACCAACAACATGGCAATAGTGACAATCGCCACATCCGATGAATACTGCGCGAGCGTGTTGAGGTTGGATGGGGAAAAATAGCCGTCTGTGGTAATCAGGATTGCTGTGATTAGTACGAAAAAAGTGATGAAAGGAATGGCGCCCTCAATCCAGTTGCGATTCAGCAAATCCGAAATAATCCGCCGATAGGACAAAACAGTGTGCTGCTTCCTGACCTTTGACTGACTGCCCAGGAAATCGCTGTTTTCTGCAGAACTCATCTAATCTTTCCCCGTAGTTCACCCGTCAGGCACGTGCGATCGCGCCTGACGGCCCTATTTTCAGACTTTTGAAAGCTTTCTTTACTTTATGACTTTGCGGGCAGGTCCCAGCATTGTTGCGGCTTATAGCTTTCCTTCTTGATGACGATCAGCGGAGATTCAACTTCCAGCATCTCCCCTTCGGCGGGTTTCGCTCCCTGCATCATCAAGCGCAGCATTGTACCTGCGTCACGACCCTGACCATCAGCATTATAGCTCCAGTAACGGTCGATAACGCCCGCCTCGATGTTGTCGCAGATCACGCGATTGCCGCCGCCGGTCGCGTAAACCAGGACGCTGTCGGCTTTTCCGGCATCCTTGACGGCGTTGCCTGCCCCAATCGTATGAATTCCCCAATGGCCAAAGACAGCACAAAGATCAGGATTCTGCTGCAAAACGGTTGCGGTGATCTGGCGTGCCTTTTCCGGCTCCCAGTTGGAAGCCTGGTTCGATACGACTTCAATTTCCGGATGTTCCGCAAATACGGCCATTGCCGCCTCGTTCATCAGGACGCTGTCGGCGGCGGTCAATTGCCCGGGGATAATCGCAACCTTGCCGGATTTTCCGCTGTCCTTGCCACAAGCTGTGACGATATCTTCGGCAATATCATGGCCGATACGTGTCCAGTTTGCGCCTACAAAGGCCGTCGATTTCTGGTTTGACTGCAGGTTGATCTGCAATACTTTAATACCTTGTGATTCTGCCTGGCGAATTTGCCGGGCAAGTAGCTGAACCGTTGGGTTATGTGCCACAATGATGTCCGGCTTGTCATTGATCGCTTTGGAGAAGATTTCGGACATTGTTTTCATATTGAAGGCAGCATCACGGACTTCATAGCCAAAGCCATTTAGATTGGCCTGCTCCTCCATTCCCCGTGACCACCCTTCAGTCAGCGTTATGCCCATGGCGATAGGAATGAAAATTACCTTTTTGCCCTCATAGGCGGAGGCAGCCTCGGCCGTTTGGTGCGTGGTAAGTGCAGCTGCAATCAGCGCTGTTGCAACGCTCAGGCTGGCCATTCGTTTCAGATATTTTTTTAGCATACTCATTCTCCCATTTTGTTTCATTTCGAGTTTCTAGTTCAAAGGTCTCCCTGGGTGTTCGTCTCGGTATCTTTGGGGTTAATGTAGTTGTCGATGACGATAGCCGAGATGAGGATCAGCCCTTTCACCAGGTCTTGGATCTGGCCTGACAAATTTAGAAGCGTCATGCCATTTTGTAATACGCTGATCAGTACTACGCCGATAATCAGATTGAAAACGCCACCGCGACCGCCCCGCAGCGGGATGCCGCCCAGCACCACCACCATGATCACTTCAAATAACATCGTCCCATTTGTCACGATGCGAAAATCCACTGTCCCACTGGAACTGGAGACGATTATTCCGGCGATGAATGCGGTTATGGCAGAAAATATATAGAGCCAAATAGTTGCCGTCCGAACGGAAAGGCCTGACAGGCGCGCCGCGATATAGTTATCGCCCATTGCATAAAACATGCGCCCCAACACCGTCAGGTTTAAAAGTATGAACGTTGCAATCAGAACCACAATACCAATGACAACGGATACGGGGAAAATGGAAATCTTGCCGGTCGATATATAGATGACTTGCGGCAAGTCTTTCGGTATCAAAACAAGAAACTCTCCTTGCAGAATACCCCAACGGCAAAAGCCCGCAATCAACATGGCCGTTGCAAGCGTGCTCATCAACGCGGGAATTTCAATATAGGCAACGAGCCACCCATTGAGCGCCCCAAGGATGAGCGCGAGAATAAATGCAGCCCCCATTGCCATCATATAGTCTGCACCATTGCTGAGCATCAGCCCGAATACGGCAGAGACAGCGACCATGACTGAAATTTGCGATAGGTCCAGCCCGCGATTAATAATTACCGCCGCCATGCCGCACCCCAGTATCGCAAGTGCGGTGGAGTTCTGGGCAAGAATCAAAAGATTGCCAACCGTTAGAAACCCCTCAATCAGCGTTGTGAAGGCCAGGACAAGAGCCAGCGTGATGCCCAGTATAATATATTCCAAGGGATGTTGCTTGAAGGACAAGCGTTTTTGCCACTGCTGAAAAGCAGCGGAAAATCCCCTCCCGCGTCGGTTCTGCGGAAGCGGCCCTCCGTGTTGGTGTAAGGAGTTTGACGATTCACTCAAGCCGATATCCATTCATTTCGGCTGTTTCCCTGAAATCAGCCTTTTTTGAGTTTCTTATTATCAAATATGTCGTAATTTTACTATTGAGTAAATAAAGGTACTTGTGAGAAATATACTTGTCAACATCTACCGTGCCAACCTCGCGCGCAACTATGATCCGCGTTCATCGAGGGCAGGCATTACATGTCGGGCAGGGGCCTTTAGTTCCTTTGATCCCGGCTGTGTCAGGTTTGGAAAATGCATAAAATTCCTACCTCCATCGGTGATCTGTTGCTTGCGGGAACGTTACGGTGGGGAAATTCTAACGTTCGATACGCACATCGACTAATTGAAGGGTAATCAACAGAACTGCAGATGGCCGGGTTTCTTGTCTGGCCATCAAGAACCGGAATCCGTCTCTCCTGGATTCTCAAGTTGTTATGGGTGCGGTTGGGCCAGGAAGCGGTCCGGTATGCTGTTAATCCGCTTCATCCGGGCGCGATTTTAGTCCATTTACAAAAAGGAAAACAAAGCAATCGGCAACTTCTTCCACGGATTTTTCACCCTCGGGGTTAAACCATCTCTGTATCCAGTTATTTGCCCCCATCAGGATAAGTTCTGTTAATTTGGGAGGCACTGCGGCAATCGAGCCATCGGCAATGCCTTCTTCGATGATACCGGCAAGGTTACTATCCAAAAGACGGGCGCGACGATGGATGTGATCATAGGCCTCCCCCGGGAGGATTGCGAATTCATGAACGATGGCGACGGGCCCCGTCTTCAAAACGCCGCTTATGACGCCGCGAAAATAAGTTTCAATTTTCTCAATGCCAGAGGCGTCACTTGCCAATACTTCCTGCATAACCTGTTCACAAAGATTGAGGGTTAGCTCGTAGCACATTTGAAGCAACGCTGGCTTGCTCTTCACATAATAATATAAAGCCGTTTTGGAAATGCCAAAATGCTTCGCGATTTCATCAAGGGAAGTTGCCGCATATCCTCTTTTGTTGAACATCTCGGCGGCGATATGCAGGACCGCTTCTCGTTTGATATCATGATCGCGACGCTTATCAAATACGTTCCGATCCTTACGACTATTCAAGGCGCTTTTCCTCATATTTTTCTATAGTTTTTGAATATGTAAAACCATAGTGATCATTTGGAGGCTTTAATTCTGGTTCAAATTTCCTTGTAACATAAAAATTTTGACCCCCGGGTAATTAAATTTATTCTCTGACTAAAATATGCAGGTTTTATTGCTGCTCGAGAACCTCGCTCTTGTGGTCAACAGCTCTCTATAGGCAATAAGTCTCGCTGCTGGTCCGAACGAAAGCATCATCCAGATGCCAGGGCTGTGCCGAATGAGGCGAAAGAACGGTTCTTCTCTTTCTGATTTACGCGGCAAATTCAGGTCAAATCGGTTCCGCCAAATCCGGACTGTTTCGTAGCTGACGTCGATACCACGTCCATGAAGAATATCTTCAGCCGAGCCGTGCGCCTAGGCGCGTTACCTTGACTGTATTTGACGACATAATTGCATATTATATTGTTGACAATATTATTGGCAATACATATCGTTTGCCTAACAGGGAAATCAAACGATAAAAAATCGAAAATTTATGACCAAAAGAAATGTCACCAAACTGACGACGGTTGCGTCCAATCCGAAACCCACGGGTTCCGATACTGACAGGCTCGTCGATGAGTTGCGGCGGCGCATTGTGACCAATGAAATGCCGCCCGGATCCCGTATTCGAGAGAATGAGCTGGCGGAAGAATTTGGTGTCTCGCGATCCCGGGTTCGGGATGCTTTCGGGATACTGGAGGAGCGCGGCCTCATAGAGCGAATTCCCAATAAGGGTGCCGTTGTTATGCGCCTTGAAGCGGACAGCTTTCTCGAATTGTTTGATGTTCGTGAGGTGCTCGAAGGGTTGATGGTCCGGCTGGCAACGCAGAATACGGAGCCGGAATACTGGAATGATCTGATTGAGCTGTTCGGAGATGATCTGGAAAAAGCTGTCTCGGAAAATGATTTTAACGCCTATATGGCGGCGATCGCGCAATTCCGAAAAGGCTGCATTGAGGCGGCGGGAAGCGACACGTTAAGAGGCTTGCTCGATGATATATATGATCGCGTTCTGAGTATGACGCGTCGCTTGATGCTGGTGCCGGGGCGAGCGAGCGAAGGCTTCCGCCAGCATCAGGGCATCCTGCAGGCCATGAAGGAAGGCGATGCGGAAAAGGCCGAAGGGCTAAAGCGCGACAATATTCGGAGCGCACGTCAGTGGTTCCTCAAATATAACGACTTTCTCCTCTGACTTTAGGCCAGTTCATGACAACCAATAAAAATAAAAAGGATACCGGGGGAGGCCCTTTGAAAGGGGTGCGGGTCATTGAATTGGGATCGACGGTTGCCGGGCCCTTCTGCGCACGCCTGATGGCCGATTTCGGGGCGGATGTCATCAAGGTCGAACAGCCGGAGGGAGACGCGGTGCGTTCCATGGGCACCCGGCGGGACGGTCAATCACTTTACGGCGCCTCAATATTTCGTAATAAGAGGCTTGTGTCGATCAATATGAGGCAGGAAGAGGGCCGTGAATTGGTCCGCCGTCTCTGTCTTGGCGCGGATATCGTTGTTGAAAATTTCCGGCCCGGCACGCTTGAGCGCTGGGGCCTTGGCTATGATGACCTTTCAAAAGAAAATCCGGGCCTGGTCCTGGTGCGGATCAGTGGATTTGGTCAAACGGGGCCTTATAGCAGCCGAAGCGGATATGGCGTGGTTGGCGAAGCGGTAAGCGGCCTTCGGGAAATTACAGGCGATCCGGATAGGCCACCACCAAGAGTAGCGACGTCTCTTACGGATTATATTACCGGTCTTTATGGCGCATTCGGGGCGATGATGGCGCTGGTGGAGCGGAACCGCACGGGCATTGGTCAGGTCGTGGATTCTGCGTTGTATGAGTCTGCTTTCAGTTTTATGGAACCTCATGTGCCGGCCTTTCAGCAGCTGGGGCTCGTCGCACAGCGGGCCGGCTCTCGATTGCCGGGGAACACGCCAAACTCAATTTATCCAACGGGCGACAATCGGTTTGTTGTGATCGCGGCTGCGTCCGATCCGGTTTTTCGGCGCCTCGCCGCAGCCATCGGCAAGCCAGAATTAAGTGAAAGCCCGAATTTTGCAACAGCTGTGGCCCGTGCAAAAAACGAAGATGAATGTGATCTCATAATTACAGAATGGGCCCGTTCTAAATCGGTTGAAGAGATAGAAAGCGAATTGCTGGCCGCGAATGTCCCGGCAGCGCGCATCTATACGATGGAGGATATCTTCGCTGATCCACATTTTAAGGAGCGGGACATGCTCGTTGATGTGGAAGATCCAAAGCTTGGTGACGTAACGATGGCCGGGGTCGTGCCAAAACTTTCCGGCACGCCGGGAGAGATTTGGCGGGCTGGCGCACAATGCGGTGAAGATACCTATGACGTGCTGGGCGAGGAGTTGGGCCTTTCGGTGGATCAAATTAATCAGCTTGAAAGTAATTCAATCGTCAAAGGTCCAGAACAGATATCTGCCGACGTAGAAAACAAGAACCAAAAACAGCCTGCCGGAGCAGTAGAATGAGCGAAGTTGAAGTACCGGAAACCCTTGAAGATCGGCTGACGCAACTGCGCGCGTTGGAAGAGCGCGCGCGGCAGATGGGCGGTAAGGAAAAACTTGCGCGTCGTGAGGCTGCTGGTGTTATGAATGCCCGCAGTCGCATTGATGCCTTGCTCGACCCGGGAACTTTCTCTGAAAATGGGTTGCTCGGGGTTTCCACGGTATTTGATGAAGACCGGGAGAGGACGCCTGCGGATGGCAAGGTGGCTGGGTTCGGATTGATCAAAGATCGCATGGTGGGCGTGGTTTCCAACGATTTTACGGTCAAGGGCGCATCGTCCAGTACGACCAATATGAAGAAGATCGGCCATATCAAGCGTACAGCAACGGATCGCGGCTTTCCGTTAATTTTCCTGGGGGAATCTTCCGGTGCCCGGATGCCCGATAATATGGGGTCAGAAGGTATGGGAACCATGCTCGGCAACGATCCGCATCAATACGCACGGGAGCGCGAGACGCCCTGGGTATCGGCAGTTCTCGGCCAGTGCTTCGGTTCTTCTGCATGGTACTCCTGCCTTGCCGATTTCACGGTTATGCGAAAAGGCGGCGTTCTTGCTGTTGCCAGCCCCGCTCTTGCCTCTCTTGCCATCGGGCAGACGGTTGAGCCTGAGGATCTTGGGGGCTGGAAACTCCATAGCGAGGAAACTGGGATGGTGGATCGCGTCGTTGAGACAGATGAGGAAGCGCTTGCCGAGATTCGCAAATTCCTCTCCTACATGCCGTCGCATAATGGTGAAACACCACCAATTTCTGAAGTGCCTGAAGGTAGCGATGAGGCTGCTGCAAATATTCCACAAATACTGCCGGACAGCCGCAAGCGTGGCTATGACGTCCGTAAGATCATTAATTGCATCGTCGATCTGGAGAGCTTTTTCGAGTTCAAACCGCGCTTCGGTCGCACGGCTGTAACGGGGCTTGCCCGTTTGGATGGCGGCGTTGTCGGTGTGGTGGCCAATAATCCGATGGCAAAGGCCGGAGCGCTGGATGTCTCTGGTTGCGAGAAGGTCACGCGCTTTCTTGTCATGTGCGATTCCTTCAATATCCCGATCATCATGCTGGTCGATACACCTGGTTTTGTGATCGGCATTGAAGGCGAGAAAAAGAAGGCGCCGGGCAAGATTATCAATTTCATGACGGCCCTGCAGATGTGCACAGTCCCGAAGCTTTCGGTGATCATGCGCAAGAGCTATGGACAGGCCTATCTCAATATGGGCGGTGGGCGTAATTCCGATTCCGTTGCGGCCTGGCCAACGGCGGAAGTCAGCTTCATGGATCCGAAATATGCGACCGACGTCGTAACCTGGGGCCGGGATGCCAGCGGTGCGGAAAAAGAAGCCATCCGCGAGGATATGGAGCGTAACAGCACCTATCTCGGTCTCGCGCAGATATTTGCGGCACAGAGTGTTATCGCGCCGCAGGACACTCGCAGATATCTCATTGAAGAATTGAAAATTCAGCACCTAAGACGCAGTCGCGGTATCGGCCGCCATAAATTGGCCAACTGGCCGACGACATTTTAAACGCAGTAAATTGGAGACGCGTAAATGAGCATCACGAATGTTGCATCCGAGGTAATTGGCTCGGTCTGGAAAGTGGAAATGAGTGTGGGCGATACGGTGAAAGTCGGCGACACCATTATGATCCTGGAATCTATGAAAATGGAAATCCCGGTCGAAGCCCCGGTTGAGGGCACGTTGGCTGAGCTCAAAGTAAAACCGGAAGATTCCGTCGATGAGGATCAGGTGCTATGCACAATCGAGAGCTAAACTCCGAAAAGGCAAGCGCGGACGACAACGAGACCGCCGGAAGCTCCATCAATGAGGAACTTCATTTTCGGCGTGTCTCCGCCCTTGAAATGGGCGGTGCGGAAGCGATTGAGCGTCAGCATGCAAATGGGCGCCTGACTGTACGTGAACGGTTTTCCGAACTGACGGATGCAGACAGCTTTCGTGAGGTCGGCACGCTTGGCGGCTCTGGTGAATATGATGAAAACAACAAGCTGGTTCGGGTAACACCGGCGCCCTATGTCGCCGGAATGGCGCGGGTAAATGGGCGGCCCGTCGCCATTGGCGGAGAAGATTTCACTGTTCGCGGTGGCACGACGTTCGGGGCCGCACGACGCAAGGGCGGGCAGGGTGGCTTTATTGAAGATCTTGCCCATTATTATAAAATTCCTCTGGTCAACCTGATTGACGGGGCCGGGGGAACGGTAACTTCAGCCAAGCGACGCGGCTATGTCGCGTTTCCGGGTGTGCATGGATTTGAGCGCTCGGTTCAGCTGCTGGGTGAAGTGCCTGTCGTCTCCGCTGTGTTGGGAACTGCTGCCGGGGGACCAGCGGGACGCGCAATTCTATCTCACTTTTCGGTCATGGTTCGGGGAACAAGCCAGATTTTTGCCGCCGGTCCGCCGGTTGTGAAAAGATCGCTGGGTCGCGATATCGACAAGGAAGAGCTTGGCGGCGCGGCGACGGCTGTCGATAAGGCAGGAACTATTCACAACGCCGCTGATTCCGAGGAAGAGGCGCTTGATCAAATTCGTCAGTTCCTAAGTTATATGCCTCAGAATGTATGGGAAATGCCGCCTGTCGTTCCGTGTGACGATCCGGTGGATCGGTGTGAGGCGGCGCTGCGCGACATTGTGCCTGAAAAGCGCACCCAGCCTTACAGCATGCATGACCTGATCAACCTGGTCGTGGACAAAGGACCGGTTTTCGAGATCCAGCCAACAAATGGGAAATCAGTCATCACATCGTTGGCGCGGCTGGACGGCCGTCCGGTTGGTATTGTCGCCAATAACCCGAAATTTTATTCAGGCGCCATGGATGCCTCCTCCGCCCATAAGCAAATCCGGTTTATGGAGCTGTGCGATACGTTCCATATCCCGCTGGTCTTTCTGGTTGATGTACCGGGGTTCATGGTTGGTTTGAAGGCGGAGCAGGAGGCGACGTTGCGTGAAGGCATGCGCGCCGTCTATGTGGCGGGGCAGCTAACCGTGCCGACACTCACTCTCGTCATCCGGAAATGTTATGGCATGGCGGGTATGGCAACATGCAACAAGAATGATATCGACTTGAAATTAAGCTGGCCAAGCGGTGAATGGGGATCTTTGCCGGTGGAAGGAGGCGTTGCCGCCGCATTCCGCCGTGATATTGCAAATTCAGCCGATCCAAAGGTTCGTGAAAAAGAGCTGGAAGCGGAACTCAGGGCCTATGCCTCACCATTCCGGACAGCAGAAGCATTTGCAGTCGAAGAGATAATCGACCCGAGCGAAACCCGCCCGATCCTTTGTGAGTATATCGCGCTTGCGGAAGGTCGGCTCAAGGCCAGTCTTGGCCCAAAAAGGAAGGCGGGCGTTTCACCCTGACGGGTGCCATATCGGTGCCGGCCCTTCGAGAATGCCAGCCCGATCTCAAAATAATGAAGAGGGAGGCAATAAAAATGATAATTCGTAACAGTTTAGCGGCCATCTGCGCCGTATTTATGGTAGCCGGCGGGGCGCAAGCCGCTGACCGTATAGCGTTCGGTACAACGGCTCTAAAGTCGGTGCATTATACTTATGCAGCGTCCGCGGCAAAAGCCATCAATGAAAAATCGGGTGACAAGGTTGATATTACCGTCATCTCGACTGGCGGTGCAGTTGATAACCTGAAGCGCATCGGTCAGGGCCAGATCAACATGGGCCTTGGGACCTACGCGACAATTTATCAGGCCTATAAAGGCATTGGTAAGTTCGACGGCAACGCCATGCCAAATCTTCGGGGATTATGGGTGCATGCCCCGGCCCTGCAGGCATGGGTTGTCCGCGAGGATTCAGGCATTAAGTCAATTTCTGATCTGGCTGGTAAGGAGTTTACCCCCGGTCAACGCGGTTCCGCGACAGAGCAGCTTGCCATCCAGATGCTTGAAGCGGTTGATGTAAAGCCGGAGCTTTATCGTGCCAGCCTGGCCGATGCCGTGGCTGCGGTTAAGGACAATCGGTCAAATGGCTATGTAAAAGCGGGAGGAACGGCCGTTCTGGACGGGACGACGCTTGAGCTGATGGCATTTACGCCTATCAGGCTGCTTGGCTTCACGGATGATGAAGTTGCCAAAGTGAAGGCGAAATTTCCGTTCATCAACTTCCAGAAATATAAAGACAACGAAGTTGAAGGCTTTCCGGCATTTACATCGCCCGTTCAGGTAATCGGTCAGTTCGCACTTGCTGATAGCATGACAGATGAACAAGTCATTGCCATTCTGGAGGGTGTGGTCGATAACCCCGGGCCGCAGGTTGCGGCGTTTCCGTCCTTTGGGAAACTTGACGTGATGCAGGATTCATTGAACCTCATTACCATTCCTCTTCATAGCGGCGCGGTGAAATTCTACCGCTCTCGCGGTCTTGAAGTCCCGGAACGTCTTATTCCACCTGAAATGAAATAAGCGGTTCCTCTTTGAGGGTGTATGTCCGGCGTGTGATAGGCTCGCTGGACTCACCCGCATCGAAGAATGCCATGCTAACGGGAGATGGATGCATCGCTTACCCTAATTCAGTCGTTTTGGATAAGCAGTGATCATCCATTATTAAGCTCAAAATTTCGGCAGGGATCAAAGGACATGAGCGCGGGAGAATTGTTGCAGGAGGAAGATGAAGAGAACGCGTTGGAAGCGTTGCCCCGGCTCTATCGGCCGTTGATGTGGGCCTTGTGCATGGCCCTTGTCTTTTTCCAGATTTACACTGCCGGTTTCGGGCAATTACCGCCCTTGTCACAGCGCGCGGTTCATGTCGGGCTTGGCCTTGCTATTGTGTTCCTCGGTTTTGTCCGATTTTATGGCGATAAGGGTGCGCGGCAAAATTTCTGGCGGGCCAGCGATATCATATTTGCGGCTCTCGCGGCAACGGCAACCATTTACATCCTGACGCAGGAAACAAGGATAACAGAATCTTTCAATCTTGCAGTGATGCCGATAGACCTGATTTTGGGGTCCATTCTGACGATAATTTTACTCGTTGCTGCCTGGCGGACGACCGGGCCGGCTCTTCCCGTCCTGGCCATCATTATGCTGCTGTATACGTTGCTGGGCCAGCATATCCCTGGCACTTGGGGCCATCCGGGCTTTGATTTTCAGTATCTGATTGAGCATTTATATCTCGGCACGGAAGGGATATGGGGAACTGTCACAGGGCTTTCCGCGAACCTTATTGCGATCTTCATCATCTTCGGGGCATTCCTGATGGCAACGGGGGCGGCGCAAACCTTTATGGATATGGCGCTGCTCGCGGCCGGGCGCTTTCCGGGTGGGGCTGCGAAGGTTGCAACCGTATCCAGCGCTCTGTTCGGCATGTTAAACGGGGCGGCGGTTGCAAACGTTGCCAGTACGGGAGCCTTCACCATACCCGCCATGAAACGGCTCGGCTATAAATCGAGTTTTGCCGGCGCGGTTGAGGCAACAGCTTCTTCCGGAGGCCAGATTACGCCGCCGATCATGGGGGCAGGGGCCTTTGTCATGGCCGAACTCCTTTCGGTGCCCTATCTTGATATTGTTTATGCGGCGGCTATTCCGGCCCTGCTGTTTTACGTCTGTGTCTGGATGTCGATCGATGTTGAAGCGCGCCGTGAAGACATGCGCTCGTTCGATGAAACAGAACTTCCTACTCGCGCGGAAGTGCTTGCCATAGGCCGCATCGGTCCGTTGATTGTCACCCTTGGGGTCCTGTTGACCAGCATGTTTTCAGGCAATACGCCGACCCTTGCCGCCTTCTATGCAATTTGCACAAATGTCGGACTTTACCTGCTGATCGGGCTATTCCATGGCAAGGACCTGAAGCAGAGAATATTGAACCTGCAAAAAGCGGTTATTTCCGCCGCCTTTGGAATTACCGGTATCCTCGCACTGCTGGTTACGGCTCAGGTGGCGTTGTCACTCATCGGATTGACCGGCTCCGGTATAAAGCTTTCGGAGATGATTGTTAGTATTGGTGGGGGCCAGTTGTTTGTCGGCGTCCTGCTGTCAATGATTGTCGCGCTGATCCTTGGGATGGGAATGCCGACAACCGCCGCCTATCTTTTGGCTGCTGCGGTCGCCGCGCCAGCGCTTATCAGCCTGGATGTCGATCCCTTGGTTGCCCATTTTGTCGTGTTTTATTCTGCATTGCTCTCCGCCCTGACACCGCCTGTTTGCACGGCTGTCTTTACGGCTGCCGTTATCGCGAAGACGGACTGGTGGTCGGTATCTCTGGTTTCCATCCGCCTTGCGCTCATGAAATATTTGATGCCGTTGTTTTTTGTCTTTCGCCCGGCGGTATTGTTGGAGGCTGGTACTCTCGAAATCCTGTGGTCAGTTGTCATGGGCTTTGTTGCGTCAATGCTCCTCGCTATTGGCGGTGGACGGTTCTATCGTCAGCGCATATCACTCCCGGTTGCCGTGTTCCTTGGAATTATCGGGGCGTTGGTCGCGGCGAATGAATGGTGGCTGGATGTTGCCGCAATCGTTGTGCTGGCAATTGTGGTCGTCGGACAACGCCGGGCAGTTTGGCTTGGTAAAAAGGCGCAAACGTAATAGCCTGTTGCCGACGATGCCTCGTCTTAAACAAAGAAATAAGCTTTGAATAATAAAAATACGGATTAAAAGAAAATCATGCCTTCTGTTGATAAATTGCTGATCGCCAACCGCGGTGAAATTGCCTGCCGGATTATTCGCACATGTAAGATTATGGGAATACCAACCGTTGCCGTCTATTCGGAGGCGGATAAGGAAGCTCTGCATGTAAAAATGGCGGGGGAGGCATATGAAATCGGTCCGCCGCCAGTAAACGAGAGCTATCTCGATATTGAAGCGATCCTGAGAGTAATGCGGGAAAGCGGTGCGAATGCCGTGCATCCGGGCTATGGATTGCTTGCCGAAAACGCAGGTTTTGCGCGGGCGGTTCAAGATAACGGGCATATCTGGATTGGGCCTGATCCCGCGACGATTGATGCGATGGGTGACAAGGAACGCGCCCGCGAACTTGCGATTAGTCTGGATGTGCCGGTGCTGCCCGGCAGCGGCCGTTTTCGTCCCGGAGATGACGATGATCCGACCAGGATTGCAGAGACCATCGGCTACCCGTTGCTGGTCAAGGCAGCCGCCGGTGGCGGGGGAATTGGCATGCGGGCGGTCAATGCGGCTGAGAAACTCACTTCGCAAATTGAGACGACACAGAAACTGGCGGAGCGTATTTTTGGCGATCCATCTATTTTTCTGGAAAGATATGTCCCCAATGCGCGACATGTGGAAATCCAGATTTTCGGCTTTGGCAATGGCGACGGCATTCACCTATTTGACCGGGATTGCACAATCCAGCGGCGCTTCCAGAAAATCATCGAAGAAGCTCCGGCACCAGCCCTTTCGGACAATATACGGGAGCGTATGCGGGCGGCGGCACTAACGCTTGTTCGGCATCAATCCTACCTCGGGGCTGGTACAGTAGAATTTATTTACGACTGTGACCGGAATGATTTTTATTTCCTCGAAATGAACACCCGCATTCAGGTGGAGCATGCGGTGACAGAAATGGTGACCGGCATCGATCTCGTTCGATGTCAGATTGAGGCCGCCGCCGGGGAGTATGTATCGGCAAATCAGGATGATATTTCATTGACCGGACATGCGCTGGAGTGCCGGATATATGCGGAACGGCCGGAGAAAAAATTTATGCCATCTCCCGGAACGCTGGCCATGCTCAAATTTCCGGAGCAGACGAACGATTTGCGTATCGATACCGGAGTCGTTCAGGGGGATACCATCACGCCATATTACGATCCGATGATCGCGAAAATTATTACCTCTGGCGTTGATCGGCAGGCCGCTATCGCACGAATGCACAAGGCTCTATCCGAAACAAGGATAGAAGGGCTAGGGAACAATATTGCGTTTCTATTGGACGTTCTGTCGGACCCCGATTTTGCGGAAGTTAACATCACCACGAATTATATTGAAAAGCTGTCCAAGTAAGAGATCTTTTGCCTTCTGAATTGCGTATTTCCAGGAGGCGCTGAGAGTGCATCCTGATGCTATGGCTTCTTATCATGGAATGAACTTTTCATGAGCAGATCGTATATCTGACATTGCCATTTCTCAAAGCATTTACTCTGACAATGCGCATCTAATGCTCTAGGCTCATTATTTTTATAAAAAATGATTCATAAATCATTATTATGTTGACTTGATATATTGCAGCAAATAAATTCCTTTCAACACAGGGAATGCTGGGTGATATCCGCGCCGAAAAAAGTCAATCACTGAAACGACGCAGCCGCCCATACTTTATGAGGGAAGCATGGAGAATTTTAATTCACTGCCACAGTTGGCAGATGAGGAATATGTGCTTACGCGTGAAACGGCACGCCGGTTTTTCGAAGACGAAGTTTCCCCGCATTATGCTGAATGGGAAAAGCGGGGATATATCGACAAGGATATCTGGCGGAAAGCTGGTTCGCAGGGCTTGTTATGCTCGATGATTTCCGAAGAATATGGCGGGATCGATGGAAATTTTCTTCATGCGATGGTTATTGTCGAGGAAATAGCGCGCAGTGAGTGTGCGCTTCCCGGCATTTTTACCCATTCCGATATCATAGTCCCCTATATTGCGCGGCTTGGAACAGCAGAGCAAAAGAAGCGTTGGCTTCCGGGCTGCGTTAGTGGCGATGTCATCTCAAGTATTGCCATTACCGAGCCCGGTGCCGGGTCGGATATGAAAGGCGTCAAACTGCGCGCAAAACGGGATGGGAGTGACTGGGTCCTGAGCGGCCAGAAGACCTTTATTACAAATGGCTGGCTTGCGGACCTGGTTATTGTGGTCGCCAATACCTCACCGGATGCCGGTTCCAAAAGCAAAAGCCTTTTTCTGCTCGATGCGAAGACTAAGGGATTTGAGCGAGGCCGACTACTGGAGAAGGTCGGACAGAAGGCACAGGATACAGCCGAGCTCTTTTTCGATGAAGTTCGTCTTCCCGCCGAGGCAATGCTGGGTGAGGAGGGGCGGGGTCTGCAGTATCTGATGCAGGAACTCCCCGTGGAGCGCTTGCTCGTTGGCGTCTGGGCGCAGGCGATAGCCGAAAAGGTGTTCGAGCGGACTGTTGACTATGTTTTTGAGCGAAAAGCTTTTGGCCAGACAATTGGAAATTTTCAGGCAACGAAATTTACCCTGTCAGAGGTGCGCACCGAACTGGAAGTCGGGCGCTCTTTTCTCAATGATTGTGTGGTCCGGCTGCTTGCTGGAGAACTGACAGGTGAAACCGCGGCTATGGCGAAATACTGGCTCTCTGACATGCAGGGCCGGGTCATAGACCGATGTCTCCAGCTTTTTGGCGGATATGGCTATATGTGGGAATACCCGGTCGCCCGCGCCTATGCGGATGCGCGGGCCCAGCGGATCTATGGCGGGGCGAACGAGATCATGAAGGAAATCATCTCACGCGGTATTCAGCAGCGGAATGCCGGTGAGCTTTGATCGGGATATGATGATGCAGACTGATAGCAGCGTGCCGCGCGACTGGAGAGAGTATAACTCTCTGGCCGATATGATAAGAGCGCAAGCGAAACTGACGCCGAACCAGCTTGCGCTTGTCGCGCAATCAGCGACTGGCGGGGAAGAGCGTATTACCTATGCTCAAATGGTGTGGCGCGGCGAAAAGCTGGCGCGCGGGCTATACCGGATCGGTGCGACAGAAAATGATCATGTCGGCGTTTGTCTCGATAATAAATCTGCCTACGAGGCAATCATTACGCTGCTGGCATGCGCCTTCGGCGGCATGGTTTGCGTAACGATCAACGCCCGCTTCGCCGAGGAAGAAATCCTGCATGCGCTGACGCTCGCCGATGTGCGCTATCTCGTATGCGATGACGCGACCTGGTCACGCACAGAAAATATTCGCGACGATGCGCCGCTTCTCAACAGTATCATGCTTGCGGGCAAGGGTGAATCCGGCAATACTATTCCTTGGAATTCAGTATTGGATCAGGCAGAGGCCGTCGATGTGGTTTGGCCGCAAAGGAAGCTCGAAGACATTCTGGAGATCCTGTTCACCTCGGGTACAACAGCCCGGCCCAAGGCAGCATTAATGAGTAACCGGAGCGCATTGGCGAGCGCTTATGGGTTTGCGCAAGCCATGAGTCTGAGGCCTGACAGCGTTTATCAAAGCTTCTTCCCTTTCTTTACGACAGCTTGTCTCCGCTGCGTGTTGTACCCAAGCTGGTTTGTCGGCGCAACGGCTGTTGTTGATCCCGAGTTAGAGGTTGAAGACATTCTCCGCCGGATGGAGAATGAAAGAACCACGACCTATATAGGCGTGCCAGCTTTCTATATTTTCCTGCTTGAGAAGTATGAAAGCTTGTCGTGTGATCTCTCGTCGCTGGAAATTATCGACGCGGGAGGTGCGGCAATGCCCGCCGAGTTGACGCAGCGACTTATTGATGCCTTTCCACAGCTTGATGTACGGCAAACCTATGGCCAAACGGAAGGCGGGCCGTGTGGGACTGTCCTTGTGGGCGAGGAGGCTCTCGCGCATATCGGATCGTCCGGGGTCCCCTGGGTGGAAACAGAACTCCGTATCGTGGATGATAATATTCAGAACGTTCCGAACAATATAATCGGTGAAATCGCCGTTCGCTCCCCCTCCCTTTTTTCGGGTTATTACAAGAATGAAGCGGCGACGCGGGAAGCTCTTAGGGATGGGTGGTTGCTCTCCGGTGACTTGGGAAAGCTGGATGATGAGGGATACCTCTATATCGTTGACCGCAAAAAAGACATGGTTATCCGAGGCGGCCTTAACATTGGAACTCAGGAAGTCGAGGCCGTCCTTCTTCGGTATGCAGGGGTGGAAGAAGTGGCTGTTATCGGCATCCCGCACAACAAGCTGGGAGAAGACCTCCTTGCCGTTCTGACGATTTCGCCGGATGCAAAAATAGATGTAGAGGCGGTTCGGCAATTCTGCGCGGACAAGCTCGCGGATTTCAAGATACCCAGGCAATATGAAATCATCAACCAGATGCCGCGCTCACCGATGGGGAAAATACTGAAAACGGAACTTCGCGCTCGCTTTAAGGAGACCTTAGCGGAGTCCGTTGGCTAGCGGTCACGCCGGGAAGGTTCGATCTTTCAAAGCGAACTTTCTCGGTCAAAAGGATAAGTTTCTTTCAGGAGAAATTCAATAATATGAATTTTGAATCATAAGTTATAAAAGAAAGGGGGTGCCATTGAGGAAGAATGTTGAAAACACGCCGCACTGATAATGTCGGCAGAAGAAATGAACTATTGAGTCAAGAAATACATAACCTAACAAGGATGGGATCATGATTGGGAAAGTTAAACAGAATTTGAAATTCGGACTGGCGGCGCTGGCATTTTGTGCCACAGCGGTTACCGGAAGCGCGCAGGCGGAAGAGTATCCATCGCTAAATCTGCGCCTTGCGCATTTCGTTCCATCAAACACGGCCGGAGCGCAGTGGGAACAATGGTGGGTCGATGAAGTTGAAAAACGCTCCGGCGATAAAATCAAGATTAAGATTTTTTGGGCGGGCAGCATGGGAGGCCCGAAAGAAATTCTTAAATTGACCGGAACGGGTGCCGTTCAGCTGGGTGTGACAGCGCAAGGATATTTTACAAGAGAAATGCCGGTTGCCGGTAATGCGTCCTTGCTTCGTGTGCATCAGGCACCGGCGGATGCTGCCGATTCCTGGAAGCGTTGGCAGGAAGATCCGCAGACAAGAGCGGATATGGATCAAAACGGTGTGATCGGATTGTACCATCAGGGCAGTAATCCTTACCGTTTGTTCTGCACGAAACCGGTCGAAACCCTGGCCGACCTGGAAGGCCTTCGCGTCCGGGTTCCCGGCGCCCCTTATTGGGTCGAGTTCCTGTCTGCTATGGGAGTTGTCCCCGTTTCGATCCCCTACAGCGAGATGTATGGGGCTCTTCAAAAGGGAACGGTGGATTGTTCCTTCGCACCACATGAGCAGGCAATATCCGGGAAGTTCTACGAAGTTGCTAAATACGCTATTGACATGAATATGGGGTCTCAGCCGACTTGGGGCGTTTTCGTCAACAAAAAGATTTTCGATGCATGGCCGGAGAATGTTCAGAAGCTCATGAGAGAGGTAAGCGACGATTTGATGGAAGTCGTGGCCAAAGAAAACGTCAAAATTGCGGAAAAGACAATCGAAGTCGACTTTGTGGAACATGGCATTACCTACGTCAAATTTAAAGAAGCCGCGGAATTCGATGAAAAAGCCGGAAGTATGGTTGACCTCTGGGCGGCGGATCTGAAAGAGCGTGGCTACGGTGATGCTGTCGAACGTCTGGAACCGGTTCTGCGTGAAAAACAAGCTAATTTTAAGGATTGAGTTAGCTTATGAACCGCTTAATCGAGCATTCATTGCAGACGATCTGCGCGCTCGCGTTAGCCGTGATGATGTTGGTCGGTGCGGCCGACATCATCATGGGCGTGATGTTCAACATGTATTTGCCGTTCAAGGTTGAATTGAGCGGACTCCTCTTTGCCGTCGTGATCTTTTTATCGCAGCCTCTGGTGACCGCGAGAGAAGAGCACATCGTTGTGGATGTGTTTTCGAGCAAACTGACATCCCATTGGAAATTGATCAGCAGGGTTATTGCCAAGCTAACGGCGATTGCTGTGCTGGCGTTACTCGCTTTCGCTTCCTGGGGCCTGTTTGTCTCAAGTTGGGAAATAGATGAAAAATCGATCGATTTTCTGCAGATACCTATCTACCCGGTAAAATTCCTGGTTTTCGTGGGCTTTTCTCTGGCGGCAATCATCTCGGTTATACAACTTTTCAGGCTTTTCCTTCGACCGCAAGACGATAGTCGCACTCAAGAAGACCTGAATGAGGGAGAGAAGGCAGATGGATAGTATATACTCCGGCTTATTTTCGATTGCTGCCTTGATGGTGCTTCTGGCGCTGGGGGTGCCGATCGCCTGGTCAATGGTTGCCGTGGCGGTAGTAGGGATGTGGTTTGTGATTGACGGCAATTTTGCCATGTCCATGCTGGAAACCCTGCCCTATGACACCGGTGTGAATTTCACACTCGTTGTTATTCCCATGTTTATTTTAATGGGTGGTTTTTCGTCCCGCGCGGGCATTATCGAAGGGCTGTACGAAGCTGTTCACCGTTTCACCGCGCGGACGAAGGGGAACCTGATCTATGCGACTATCTTGGCATCCGCGGGATTTGCGGCCGCCTCCGGGTCGACCCTTGTATCATCGACTGTCTTTACGCGCATTGCTATGCCGCAAATGCTAAAGTTCGGTTATTCGCCGGGAATTTCCGCCGGCAGTATCGCGGCGTCCGGCACTCTGGCGGCGCTTATTCCACCTTCCGTCGGCATTATCATTATTGCATCGCTCACCAATCAGTCCGTCGGGGAGTTGCTTATTGCCGGGGTTGTTCCCGGAATCCTGACGGCCGGAGCTTATATCAGCGGTATGCGTTTATTTCTGGTCAGGTATCCTCAGTGGGCACCGCTGACCAACGAACGCTATAGCTGGCGGGATAAAATGGGCGGGTTACGTATGATCTGGAGCGTCGTACTACTCGCTACATTGATTATCGGCGGACTTTATAGCGGATTGTTTTCTCCCTCTGCGGCGGGCGCCGTTGGGGCAGCCGGGGCGCTTATAATTGGCCTCTCTATGCGGCGTTTGTCACGGAACGATATTTGGGAATCCTTCAAGGAAGGAACTCTGGTTTCGGGTCGCTTGCTGATGATCATTATTGGCGGCCTCCTGATGGGCAGGCTGCTGCTCATCAATGGATTCACGGATGAGATAAATAACTTTGTTGCAAGCCTTGGCGTCACACCTCTGGAGCTCATGATCTATATCTCGATCATGTTTATCGTGATGGGAATGTTCGTAGATTCCCTTTCTCTTATCGTGATCACATTGCCCTTTCTTTTTCCGATATCCCAGTCTCTGGGGATCAATGAGATCTGGTTCGGCATTATCATCTTGAAGCTCATCGAAATTGCGGCGATCACGCCGCCGGTGGGTCTAAATCTGTTTGCTGTGATGGGGGCGGCGCCGGAACTCAAAGCAAGTGAGTTGTATCGCGGTATCGTGCCTTTCATTCTCATCGAGATTGTAGTCCTGATACTGCTTTTTGCATTTCCGGACATCGTTCTTTGGCTACCAGAGACGATGGCAAAGTAAAGAAGGGAAAGTTTGGTGACGACGGTAGTAATTACATCTGAGGCGAAGATTACGAGCAATGGGCTATCCGCCTCTGCCCGCAACGGTGTGCTGCATCTGCAGCTTCATCGGCCAGAGCGGCTCAATGCCTTCACGGCAGAGCTGATCACGGATATCCGGGGGTATTTGGCGGAGGCGAGGGACGATGTGACGATCAGGGCCGTAATGTTCAGCGGATCGGGTAAGGCTTTCAGTGCCGGTATTGATCTCGCAAGCGGAAGTGGGGATGAGAAGCCCGGCTGGTTCGCGAAGAGAATGCGCGATACCTACCACGCTCTGATGCAGGAAATGGTGAGTTATCCGAAACCGGTGATCACAGCTGTTCATGGCGTTTGCGTCGGCGGGGCTATGGGGTTTATTACCTCCTCTGATATCGTTCTTTGTAGCCATTCCGCTCGGTTTATTCTGGCCTTCGTTAAGGTAGGCCTCGTTCCTGATTGCGGGACGAGCTGGGGGTTGCCGAAACGGATAGGGCAGGCCCGTGCGAGGGCCTGGGCCCTGCTTGGTGATGAAATTGACGGTGTGACCGCCGCAAATTGGGGTCTGGTTTGGAAATCCACAGACGAAGATAAGCTGATGGATGAAACTACGCGCATCGCAGAGCGCTTGGCCAATGGGCCCGCCGTCGCCATACAGCAAATCAAGGATTTGTTTAACGTATCGGAAAATGCCTCCCTTTCAACCGCATTCGATGCCGAAGTTGAGGCGCAAATCACAGCGCTGGCGCATCCCGATGCAAAGGAAGGCCGCACGGCGTTTCTTGAGGAGCGCGCCGCAAAATTTGGAGTGAATAGAAGTGAAAAATAATAACAAGGATAGTGTAGGTAAAATTAATATGAAAGATAGCTATCAAGCCATAAACTGGCGCCGACGTGGCCGTGTCCTGACCTTGGAAATGAGCCGTCCCGCTTCCTTCAATGCCGTTGATGAGGTTTTACACGAAGAGCTTTCCCGTGTTTTCCGGGACGCGGATGCAGATCCGGACTCAGATGTGATTATCTTCACCGGCGCGGGGGAGGCGTTCTGTGCAGGGGGCGATGTAAGCTGGATGCAGCGGGCGATTGATGAGCCCGAAACCTTTGAGCGGACCGTAACCGAAGCCAAACAGATCGTCTTCTCAATGCTCGACTGCGAAAAGCCGATCATCTGCCGGATCAATGGCCATGCAATGGGCCTTGGCTGCACGCTGGCGCTCTTTTGTGATGTGACCTTTATGAGTGAGGCCGTCAAGATTGGCGATCCGCATGTCCTGATGGGAATGGTTGCGGGCGATGGCGGCGCTGTTATCTGGCCTGCGCTGGTCGGCCTTTCTCGCGCCAAGGAGTTGTTGATGACCGGCGATCATCTCACGGCGAATGAGGCGAAGGAAATTGGACTGATCAATCACGTTTGCAAGACGGATGAGTTGGACAATGCCGTGGACGCCTTCGCGGACCGGTTGGCAAACGGGCCTTTGAAGTCGATTAAGTGGACCAAGGTGAGCCTGAACATTCATCTGAAGCAAATTGCTCATTCAGTGATGGATGCCTGCCTTGCCTATGAGGCAATGACGAATTTAAGCGCGGATCATCAGGAAGCGGTTAACGCCTTTCGTGAGAAACGTCCGCCTGTTTATACAGGGAAATAGTTTATCTAAATGACAAAGATGGAAAGATACTTATGAGTATGAGTTCGACAGCTGACCTAACGGGCCGCCGTATCCTCGTGACCGGGGCAGGCGGTGGAATTGGTCTTTCGATTGCAAAAAAGTTGAGTGATGCCGGTGCGAACGTGGTTATCAATGACGTGTCGGCGGAAACACTTGAAGAGGCAGGGAAAAAAATTGGTGCGGTCGGCACTCTGGCGGCCAATATCTCGGAAGAGACGTCCGTTAAGGCTTTGATGAAAGAAACCGCCTCCATTCTGGGAGGCATCGATGGCGTCGTGAATAATGCCGGTGTTGCCGACCCTGTTCGGGGGACGAAACGGCAAACGCTTGAGGACTGGCGCCGCGTTATCGATGTGAATGTGCAGGGATGTTTCCTGATGTCGCGGGAGATGACTTCCTACATGAAACCCGGCGCATCTATGGTCAATATCGCTTCCGTTGCCGGGCTCGGCGGATTTGCCGCGTCAAACGCCTATGGCGTCAGCAAGGCGGCAATCGTTATGATGACGAAAACGCTGGCGTGCGATTTTGCGCGTTATGGTGTGAGGGTGAATGCAGTGGCCCCTGGTGTGATAGAAGCGCCAATGGCGGCAGACATACTTGAAGGTGGAGCATTGGGAGCAGATCCATACCTGCGCCGGATTCCCATGGGCCGCTTGGGAAAGCCGGAAGAAATAGGAAATGCCGCGCTGTTCTTGTTGTCGGACATGGCAAGTTATATAACTGGTGTAACTCTGCCGGTTGATGGTGGATGGATGGCGTTCGGTGGTGCGGGGGATGCCTCTCGCCCGGCGGAGGTCGCATAAATTCCGCTGCGTTAAAATGTAAAGAAAAGGGCCTGTTTGACTATGTTAAGACCGAATAGGAAGAATAGACCTTCCCGTGAAGAAAAAGCGGCTTTAAATCGCCGGGCAATAATTGATTCCGCCGCCATTTGTATTGGCAAATATGGATATAATGACGCATCGATTGCCAAGATAACGGACGGGGCAGGGCTAGCCCATGGCACATTTTACAACTACTTTGAAGACCGGCAGGATTTGTTCGAACAACTGCTCCCGATAAAGGGGCTCGAAATACTGGATTACATAAAGAAGCATATTGGGCCTGCGAAAAGCCTCATCGAAATGGAACGTTTTGGCTTGCTCGCCTTTCAGTCTTATGTTCAGGAAAATCCGTGGTTTTTCAGGCTGTTACACGAAGGAAGGTTTGCCTCGCCAAAGGGGCATGCTGCTCATATGGATAATCTTTTTCGCCCATTTGTTCGTGCCTTGAAACGGTGGCAGAACAAAGGTGAGCTTAAAGGCTATACGGAAGAACAGCTGGAATCGCTTGCCTATCTCATGATCGGAGCCCGTGACTATCTCTTTATACGATCAACGGATAAGGGAACCGTATTCAAGCCCTTGGAAGAGGCTCAGTTAAGCGCGTATCTGGATCTTTTGCAAAATGGCATTTTGGAGAAGCCGCCGGAAAGCTGAATGGGCTGCTGATTAGGTAAAAAAATAAATAAAAATATGAGGAGAAAAGCCATGGGTCCGTTAAGCGGGATAAAAATCATTGAAATGGCGGGAATAGGGCCGGGCCCTTTCTGCGCTATGATGCTGGCGGACATGGGGGCGGACGTCATTCGTATTGACCGGCCTGGCGGCAATAATTTGCTGGGGCTTGATTATGATATTCTCAATCGGGGGCGGCGGTCTATTGCCCTTGACCTCAAAACTCCGGAAGGTGTGCAGACGGTTCTGGATCTCGTTGAAAAGGCGGATGGCCTTATCGAAGGCTTTCGTCCTGGTGTGATGGAAAAGCTGGGCCTTGGGCCCGATGTATGCCTTAAAAATAATCCCAAACTGATATATGGCCGGATGACGGGCTGGGGGCAGGACGGACCCTTGGCAAAAGCGGCGGGTCACGACATTAATTACATCGCGCTGACCGGAGCCTTGCATGCGATCGGATCGAAAGAGGGCGGGCCTGTACCACCCCTTAACCTAATCGGCGATTTTGGCGGCGGCGCGATGTATCTTGGATTTGGAATGGTCTGCGGTCTTTTAGAGGCAAAATCATCGGGCAAGGGTCAGGTTGTTGACGTCGCGATGACGGACGGTGCGTCGCTTCTGATGGCGGGGATCTATAACCTGTATCAATCTGGAAAGTGGTCTGATCACCGGGAGGGTAATCTTCTTGATGGCGGGGCGCATTTCTACGGCTGCTATCAATGTGCGGATGGGAAGTGGGTTTCCATAGGGTCCATTGAGCCGCAATTTTACGCGGAGCTCCTCGAAAAGGCAGAAATTGACGATCCCGGGTTTAATGCCCAGATGACTTCTGAAAATTGGCCCGCACTTAAAGAAAAGCTTGCCGCCAAATTCAGAACGAAATCGCGGGATGAATGGTGTGCGATTATGGAAGGAACGGATATCTGTTTTGCGCCGGTTCTGGATATGAGTGAAGCGCCGCTTCATCCGCACAACAAGGAACGTCAAACATTTATCGAGCAGGATGGTATGGTTCAGCCGGCGCCTGCTCCGCGCTTTAGCCGGACCAAACCGGAAATCCAGAGCCCGCCACCGCAGCCCGGTCAGCATTCGAAGGAAATCCTGCAAGACTGGGGCATCAAGCCATAAATTATTGGCAGCAAAGCGAACTCACCTAAGCTCGCCGCTTAGGTGAGTTGCTGTGGGTCAGCTAGTTCCAGAATTAACGGATATGGGTAACCGCAGGCGTTTTTGCGTATGTGGCTAGTCCTTGCGATATTCGCTTTTTATCTGCTCAATCATGTCGCTTACAGGTGTTACGGAGGCGACTCCGGAGACGCTATGTCCCGCCGACCAAATATCTTTCCAGCGCTTTGGGTCGGACTTACGGTTTTCGACATTAATGTCGTCGGTGATATTGATCTCTCCGCGAGCCGAAAGGTTATCGGGATCAAGGCCGGAATTTACAATCGATGGCCGTAACATATTTGCCTGCAGCCCGGTAAAGGCGCTTGTCAACAGGATGTCGTCTGCACTGGAGTCCACCAGCATGCTTTTGTATTCTTCGCTTGCCATACTTTCCTGCGTTGCGATAAACCGAGTTCCCATATAGCCGAGGTCACAGCCGAGGGTCTCGGCCGCGCGCAAGGCCTGACCATCTGAGATACCGCCCGCGAGAACAATTGACCCATCGAAGAAAGTACGCACGGCGCGAACAAAAGCAAAAGGATTAAGCCAGCCCGTCTGGCCGCCTGCGCCCGCTGTGAGAAGGACTAATCCATCTACCCCCGCCGCAACCGCCTTTTCTGCATGCATCAGGGACGCGACATCGGCGAAAACCAGCGCCCCGATATCCTGAAGGGGTTTTAATACAGGTGTTGGCGGACCAACGCTGGTAATAACAAGCTGCGGTCGATGTGTTAGTAGAATATCGAGATCTTCCGCAAGCCGTTTGTTCGATTTGTGGACAATAAGGTTTGGGCAGTAAGGCGCCGAAGGCAATCCGGTTTTCTGTTCATGCTTTGCGAGGCGTGTCGAAATATCTGTTAGCCAGGAATCCAGTTCTGCCGTATTCCGGCAATTGGCCGTCGGGAACGATCCAATGACACCTGCTTTTCCGGCGGCAGCGACGAGATCGGGGCCCGAGACCAGAAACATTGGGGCCGCGATCAATGGCAGCGTTAAACGCTCCCTTATTTTATTGAATGTCGCGAGCGGCATGTCAGATACTTTCTTTTTTGTCTTGCCAATAGGTTTTTCTTATTTCGCGTTTCAGGACTTTCCCAACAGCACTTCGGGGCAATTCTTCAATAAAATCAACGCTTTTTGGTGCCATCACGCTCCCGAGTTTCTCTTTGCAGAGCGCGATTAAAATGGTATCGGCTACGTCTGCACCGGGAGCCAATTCGACCACAGCCTTTACTGCTTCTCCCCATTTTTCATCCGGGACGCCAATTACGGCGCAATCTTGAACCGCAGGATGCTGAAGCAGTGTTTGTTCAACTTCGAGGGGGAAAACATTGAACCCCCCGCTGATAATCAAATCGCGCTTGCGATCACTGATATAAATGAACCCGTCCTTATCACGATAGCCAAGATCACCGGTTCTCTGCCAGCCGTTAGATTGAATTGCTTTTGTTGCTTCTGGATCGTTCAGATATCGAAACATGACAGTTGGTCCACGTACCGCCATTTCACCAACCTCGTCAGGAGGGAGTATTTCACCGGCGTCATCCAGAATTTCAATCGCACTGGTAGTTATTGTGGGCTGCCCAACCGATTGTAATCGTCCCGCCTGTGCGGGGTTTGATAGCGCTGCGGTTACAGTTTCCGGCGATATGAAGGTTAGAGGAAAGCCCGATTCCGTTTGGCCGAAAGACTGGCAGACTACCGGGCCGAATATTTCATGTGCCCGGGCGATTTTTTCCACCGCAAACGGGGCTGCTGCGGATATCAGATAGCGCAGAGAGGAGAAGTCTGTCTCCTTGCATTTTGGATGATTCATGAGCACATAGATAAGGGTGGGCGGCATGAAAATGAGTGAGATTTTATGCACTGAGATATTTCGAAGTATCTGCTCAGGATCCGCGGTTGCCATCATTACAACAGTCCCGCCAAAGGCAAGCACGGCAAGGGCGACAAAGCCTCCCGCATGCGTAATCGGTGCTACGGCCAGGTTTATTGGAGGCGTGTTCTGATTAAAATCAGTCAGGGAAGTCATAAAGGCTAAAGCGCTGTATGTAAGGAGACATTGGCCCGCTTGCGTTATTTTCGGAGCCCCTGTCGTGCCCCCTGTAGAGCCCTGAAAACCGACCCCGTTTTCGGGAAGATATATATTACAATGAGTTTCCGGTGCATCCTCAATGAACTGGGCAAGTGAAGGATATCCGCTAACTTCTTTGTCAATGCAGATGATAAATTGCAGAGCCTCAACGCCTTGTTCAATCTCGCTGATCTGATCCGCGACGGAGCTGTGGAAAAATAGGGCCTGACAACCTCCCCGGTGGAGCAGGTCCTTAATGATAGTTACTCCAGATCGGAGGTTGATATTGCTCCAGGCGCCGCCCGCCCGAATTCCCCCAATTATAGAAATCATGGCCAGGTTGGTATTCGGGCTGAGTACCGCGAATGGTGTTTCAGGTTTAAACCCTTTTGCTATGAGGGCATTCCCAATCCGGTTGGTCTGATTTGCCAGCTCTGTATGAGTATAGCTTCCATGATCGTCGATTAGAGCTTTCCGGTTGCCGGCTAACTTGGCACTTCGATCCAGAAAATCCACGTAATTGAGTGTACTCATTGATTGTCCTCCCAGACTAATTGCATACCATTTTCAGCCCCTGCTACTTAAAGAGCCGCTTGGTAGTAGTTTTGTTTTTCGGCATATTAAGCGTTTTCTACATATCGTCAATAATCATGACTTATGATTCTATAGTCATTACTGTTGACGGCGTGCGTATTGTGCTCAATAGGGCATTATCAGAGTAAAATGGCTAGTTGATGTTTTCCGGGTAATGAGTTGACATCACTCATCTAACGCAATTGATGTTAAGCTGCTGCCGTGGCATTTTGCGTCGGGTGTAGAAAAAAATCCAACACTTCGCCTTCACGATCAATGGCATGCCATAGGAAAAATCGTTTTCCTCGAATTACAATGACCATTTCGTCTAAATGCCAGATGTCATTGGGAGAAGGGCGTAAAGGCTCCGTAAAACTTTCCAATCCCCATGGAGATCAAACCGCCCAGCAAAGTACCCGCGCGCTTCATCTTCACGGCGACTTGGCTGGCAGCAAGGAGTCGGCGGCAGGAGTCAAACTGAGCAAACTCACGAGTATTACACCCTAATTCATCTCGCGTTCAGTGACGCCTAAAGCTCGAAATGTTGGCCACCCCGGTTATTATTTTCCGCGGGGAAAGCGTTGTTTTGCTTCCACATCATTCAGATCCATGTGGTTGCGCATGAAGCGTTCTGACGCGTTCTTCGACGGCTGGTAGTCCCACGGGTAATAGGTGCCGTTGCGCAAGGCCTCGTAAACGATCCATCGGCGTGCTTGTGATTGCCTGACTTCTTTATCGAACCGATCCAGATTCCAGCGAGCATCTACCAAGGCGCGCATCTGTTCCAGCACTGTGGCAAAGGCCGGATCTTGCGCCAAATTCGACATCTCGTGCGGATCCGTCTCCAAATCGAAAAGCAATTCAGGATCGGATGCGCATCGGACATATTTGTATTGGCCATCGCGCAAAGCCACAATTGGAGAAATGGACGCTTCGGCGGCATACTCAATCGCAACCGGGCCGCGCTTGATCTTGCCTTGTGCCACGCCCAGCAGGCTTGTCCCATCAGTCCACGGCACAACGTCCTCCGCGCGAATGCCCGCCAAGTCGGTGAGGGTCGGGCAAACATCAATGGTCGAGACGGGCGTGTCTATCTTGCCCGGCGTAAGGTTCGGGGCAGAAATCATCATGGGAACCCGCGATGACCCCTCAAGCATGCTCATCTTGAACCAAAGGCCATGCTCGCCAAGCATGTCTCCGTGATCGGAAAGAAACAGGATCGTCGCTTCCTGTTCTGTTTTCTCCAAGACGTCCAGAATCTCACCGATTTTGTCGTCCAGATAGCTGATATTGGCAAAGTAGGCGCGGCGAGAGCGGCGAATGTCCTCCTCGCGGATCTTAAAATTATGCCAGTCGTTGGCATCAAAGATGCGCTTTGAATGCGGATCGTGCTGTTCATATGGAATTGCGGGCACTTCCGGCAGCAAATGTGTGCAATCCTCATAGAGATCCCAGTATTTCTGGCGGGCAACATAAGGATCATGGGGATGCGTGAAGCTAACGGTTAGGCACCATGGTCGAGCGTTATGTCTGCGCGCCAAGTCATATAGCTTGGCGCGGGCCTGAAATGCAACCTCATCATCAAACTCCAGTTGGTTCGTGATTTCGGCCACGCCCGCTCCGGTGACAGAGCCAATATTATGGTACCACCATTCGATCCGCTCGCCGGGTTTGCGATAATCGGGCGTCCATCCAAAGTCGGCAGGATAGATGTCAGTCGTCAAGCGCTCTTCAAATCCGTGTAACTGATCCGGGCCAGCAAAATGCATCTTGCCCGACAGGCAGGTGTAATAGCCTGCGCGGCGTAAATGATGCGCAAAAGTGGGTATGTCTGACGGAAACTCCGCTGCGTTGTCATAGACACCAGTGACAGACGGCAGCTGCCCGGACATAAAACTTGCCCGCGCCGGTGCACATAACGGCGAGCCTGTATAACAATTGGCAAAGCGCACAGAACGTTGAGCTAGCCGCTTTAAGTTTGGCGTGTGAAGCCAGTCCGCCGGGCCATCGGGAAACAAGGTGCCGGTCAACTGATCGACCATTAACACTAGTATATTCATAGAGCCTTCCGAAACGCTGCAGCCGCCTCTGAGTTTGACTTGATTGTAGAGGAGACTGCCTGATGAATGTGTTGGATGTTGTCAAATTGCCTCGCACCGTAACTTGGCGCGAGGCATTTATTTTCGTGCACCTAATCGGCGGCCGTTGGAGAGTGGGTTGTTGGTATCCCCAAGGCCTCGCGCTTGCTATCTCTGTAAATCGCTTTCAGAAGCGCGATCCACATAAGAACCATGACAAGCGAGAAGGGCAGGGCACCGATAACCATTGCTGTCTGAATAGCCTTTAGGCCGCCAACCAGCAGCAATGCGGCGACAACCGCGCCCAATGTCACGCCCCAGAATATAATATGCGGGCGTGCTTTCGGACCTTCGTCACCAGCGGCATTAATCGTATTCACAATCAACACAGCCGAGTCCGCCGAGGTAACCAGATAGGTCATCAACAAGATAACAATGATAACGGCCATTACCCATCCCAGAACGTCGCCCAGAATTAAAGCAGTCATCGCAAAGATCTTGTCGCCATCTGTCGCGCCAAAGATTTCACCATTGGCAACGCCGGACAGTTCCATTTCGATGGCCGTGGCTCCCGCGAAGGAGAACCAGACGAAGCACATAATGGCAGGCACAAACAGGGCGCCCAATACAAATTCCCGAATGGTCCGGCCTTTGGAAATACGCGCAAGGAACAGGCCAACAAAAGGAGCAAAGGCGACCCACCAGGCCCAATAGAACACCGACCAAGCGCCTTGCCACCCTTCGAGTTTGTCGGCCACGCCGCCGGTTCCGTCCCCTGAATAAACAGTAAATAGCATGGCGGGCAGGCTGATGATATATTCCCACATGCCCACGAACAGCGCCTGAATACCGAACCATGTCGATCCGAACAGCATCAGGAAGGCAAGCAGGAAGATGGATAGTCCCATATTGAGGTTGGACAGCCACTTAATACCCTTGCCAACGCCGGATAGTGCCGACAGTGTCGATGCGCCCATAATGATAACGATGGCGACGATGATCCCGACCGAAGACGCATTGCCTTCTGAATTGACAAGCCAGTCCCCAATACCAATGCGTGCCATGCCGGCAACGAACTGCTCAACCCCGAAGCCCAGTGTCTGCGCTACACCGAGAATGGTTGCAATCACGGCCACGATGTCCACGATACTGCCCAACGGACCAGATAGCTTACTGCCGAAAAGGGGCGTCAGCGCAGAGCGGATCGTCAGAGGCAAGCCGCGCCGGTAGGCAAAGAACGCCAGGGCCAATCCGGCGATGGCATATGATGACCAGGCTGAGAACCCCCAATGCAAATAGGACCATTGAAAAGCATTCAGGAAGTTCTCTTTCGTGCCTCCTCCTACCAGACCCTGGATAACCTCGGGATTGTTCTTGAAGTGATAGATCGGTTCGGCAACAGCCCAGGTCAGCATGCCAACGCCGATCCCGGCGCCGAACATCATTGAAAACCACGAGAAATTAGAAAATTCCGGAGTGTCGCCATCTTGTCCAAGTCTAAGGCGGCCTGCGGCGGGCCATACGGCAAGCCCCAGACAGACCAGAACAAACGAGGCCATGACGTAGATGTACCATGTCCCAAAATTTGACAATATGAAGCTGTTAAACTCCGCCAATATTGCGCCGGCATGATCCGGGAAGGCGACCGCCCAAAGAACCAGGGCTCCGACAGCGAGCTTCGATGTGACGGTGACGTCGATGCTGAACCCTGAATAGAACCCGGTATCAGCAGTCTTGATGGGTAGATTTGTAAGTGGTAGCTTCATGTGTCCCCTCCCAAAATTTTAAGTCTGGTATGTGTCCGTTAGAACCCCTCTTGCGACATATCGGAGTTTAGTGCCTAGGAAAAAGCTATGCCTCAGCAATAGTGCTTGAAAAAAAATCCTTTTTGTAGAATGTTGTTGTGATGTCTGGCATAGATAAATCCTATAGCAAATTCGCACGATGCTCGGCGGATCTCTGTGCATTTATGCTTGTCGGTCAGTTGGGCAAGTTGTCGGCGGCTGCTCAGGAAATGAAAATTACACAGCCGAGCATGAGCCAGCGGATCAAAAATCTAGAGACCGAGTTGGGCCGATCCTTGTTCGTCAGAACCTCAAGGGGAGTAGAACTGACGTCTGAAGGCCAATCGCTCTATCGGTTGCTTCAGCGCCCTCTACAACAATCAGCGGAACGATTTATCGAGTATTTGCAGCAGCCGGAATCCGATCGGGTGATTATTTCCGTGGATTTTGCCTTTGCGTCATTTTGGTTGTTGCCGAGGTTGCCTCAACTACGCGAAGAACTCGGTAAGCTGGATCTAAGAATTGTCACTTCACAAGATCCGTTGAAAATTTCTGATCCAGAGCCCGATATCTCAATTTTCATGGCGAGGCATGATCATGTTCCTATCGATGCGGCCCTGCTGTTTCAGGAGCAGGTATCGGCAATCTGCAGCCCTGAATTCCTTCAGGCAAATCCGAACATCGATTCACTGGAGAAGTTGGTTGCATCAGAAGCACCATTGTTGCATCTCAATTCTCCGACAATGGATACGCCATGGATAGACTGGGCCGACTGGCTGAGAAGATTGGGTGTGACGCTTAAAAAGCCGTCAGAGAAAACAGTTTTTAACAGCTACGAGATGGTGATCAAGGCAGCAAGGAGTGGTCAGGGAGTTGCGCTCGGATGGCATGTTCTGCTTGACGATCTTTTGGCTCGATCTGAGTTGGTGCGCCCCTTTTCCAATACTGTTACCACTGACGTGGGATATTACATTAAAATTGAACATGCCGCCCCGTCCGCGCGGGTAGCCGAGGTTCAAAACTGGATGATCAAGGCACTGAATTGAAGCCGGTCTTATGCATCCCGGAGGACTAATCCAGCTTCGGAATATTTTCCGCAAAGTTCAGGAGATAACGCTCTCTTTTGAGGCCAGCCTCAGACGTATGCCTTTCGAAAGCGCGAGGGATTTAGTGAAAAGCCGCATGGTTCAATTTTTTTGACTAATGGCTTGCGCGCAGGCCATTCAGAAAGATTTTGAGAAAATCATTGGCGACATCGGCGTATGTTTCATTGTTTCCGTTCGGTCGCCAATGCGGTACCCAGTTAAAGGCTCCAAAAAGAGCGGCGGCGGCAATTTTAGGTTCGCACGGCGCAATCGAGCCATCTTCAATTCCCTTCTGCAACAGGTCCCTTACGGTATGATCGAGCCTCCTTCTTCCGTCCCTTAAAATCTCCCTGCATTCTTCAGAGAGAACCCGGTCTGTGGACAGTACGAGGCATGCGCCAAATTCATTGGATAGTAAATCCATATAGCTCCGCATGATCATCTCGATGCGTTCAAGAGGGGGGAGGCGGTTATTCTGGCTGTCCGCCAAAGTGTGATGCATAAACTCCAGGGCGAGGCGGCTGCATTCAAAAAGAATATCGTCTTTGTTTTTTACGTAATAGTAAAGTGTCCGCTTGGAAACATTCAGCTCCGAGGCAATGTCATCAAGTGAAGTTCGGTCAAATCCGTGCTCGTTAAAGAGCCGGGCACCTGTGCGCAATACCGCCATGCGCTTTTGTTCACGGAGGTCATTCTGATCGAGCGCTACCTCGCTCCATGTATCTGATGCCATCTTTCCCGCCTTCTCTCTTGACTCGAATCTTATCTAAACAACCACAGTTACATATGCGCGTTGCAAGAAAGTATGAGTATATAGCAAATTTGTTGACATGTAACCCACCAGTGGGATACATTTTTTCAAAATAGAAAACAGGTCTGGAAATGCGAATGCGGCAGGCTGAATTCAGGGAAGTTTTGGGGAGACAAATTTTATGCAGTTAACGTCAATTATCAGAAGGGCGGCCCAGGTAAATCCCCGGGAGATGGCTACCATCTATAAGGACCGGCAGCAAAGCTGGGCCGAATTCGTTGAACGCACAGCCAAATTGGCGGGGGCACTCCAGAATCTGGGGATGAAAAGCGGGGATCGGGTCGCCATGCTGGCCCTCAATTCCGATCGGTATCTAGAGTATGTCTTCGGTGTTTTGTGGGGCGGCGGGGTTATCGTTCCGATGAATTTGAGATGGTCTCCTGCGGAAAACGCCTATTCAATTGACGATTCCGGCACCGAAATCATGCTTGTCGATGAAAACTTTAAAGATATGGTTCCGGCGATACAGGAAAAATCAACTTCGCTAAAAACCCTGATCTTTTCGGGCGAAGGGGAAACCCCGGCAGGTATGCTGAGTTATACTGACATTGTTACCGCAGCCGAGCCTGTTGAAGACGCGGAGCGGGGCGGTGAGGACCTCGCCGGAATTTATTATACTGGCGGGACGACAGGGTTCCCTAAGGGCGTGATGCTCTCTCACCGCAGCCTCTATATCAGCAACCTGTCTAACTGTCGTGAATTCTGTATGCCCGATGGCGCGAGATATTTACACGCGGCGCCCATGTTTCATCTGGCTGATGGGGCGGCGTCGCTGGCGGCAACATTTGCGGGCGGCACTCATATCATGATCTCGAGTTTTACTCCCCTCGCGACGCTGGAAGCGATGCAGGAGCATAAACCAACGCATGTATTGCTTGTGCCGACGATGATTCAGATGCTGGTTCAGTCCCCCGATTTCAACAAGTATGACACATCGTCCCTTGCGACAATCATGTATGGCGCGTCGGCAATCAGCGAAGCGGTGCTTGTCGAGGCAATGACGAAACTTCCAACCACCAAATTTGTTCAGGCCTATGGGCAAACGGAACTGAGCCCCGTCGCAACGATATTGGCCCCTGAATATCATACGACGGAAGGGCCGTATGCCGGCAAATTACGCTCCGCCGGAAAGGCTGTCGGAACCTGCGAGCTTAAAGTTGTTGATGAAGACGGGAATGAAGTTCCGACGGGTTCTGTTGGTCATGTCGCGGTAAAAGGCCCGATTACCATGCTCGGGTACTGGAATAAGCCCGAACAAACTGCCGACGCTTTGCGCGATGGCTGGGTTTACACCGGCGATGGCGGGTATCTCGATGAAGACGGGTTCCTATTTATCGCCGATCGTCTGAAGGATATGATCGTCTCCGGCGGCGAGAATGTTTACTCCGCCGAAGTTGAGCAGGCCGTCACTCAGCATTCTGCGGTTGCGGAATGCGCAACCATCGGCATTCCTCATGAAAAATGGGGCGAGAGTGTACATTCTATTGTAATCCTGAAGCCGGGAGAGACAGCAACGGAAGAGGAAATTATCAAACATTGTCACGATCTGATTGCCGGATATAAATGTCCGCGCAGTGTCGAATTCCGTAGCGAGCCAATGCCACTTTCCGCCGCCGGTAAAGTCCTGAAGAAAGATTTGCGGGCGCCCTACTGGGAAGGCAAGGAGCGTAACGTCAACTAATGTTATCTGAATAAACAGGAAAGAGAGAAATCATGGGTAAGAATATTGTTGTGGCGGGCGTTGGAATGACAGCGTTCGTAAAGCCGGGCCAGAATGAGGACTATCCGGTCATGGGAGCAAAAGCGATCAACATGGCGCTCGAAGATGCCGGGCTGGACTATGACAAGATACAGCAGGCCTATGCCGGTTATGTCTATGGTGACAGCACTTGCGGCCAGAGGGTTCTCTATGAGGTAGGGATGACCGGTATTCCCATTATTAATGTAAATAACAATTGCTCGACCGGGTCCTCCGCTCTTTTCCTCGCGCGTCAGGCGGTCGAGTCTGGTGTGGTTGATTGTGCGCTGGCCGTCGGGTTCGAGCAGATGACGCCAGGCGCTCTTGCTGACGTCTGGACGGACAGGCCAAGCCCGCTCGGTAAGTTCAATAATCTGACGGATGAACTGACTCAGGACTTTACTTCCCCTATGGCCATTAAGATGTTTGGCGGCGCCGGGCTTGAGCATCAGAAAAAATATGGCACGAAGGATGAGACTTTCGCCAAGATTCGCGCAAAGGCAAGCAGCCATGCCGTCCACAATGACAAGGCCATTTTCCGAAAGGAAATTTCCGTTGAGGACGTCATGGGCTCGCCGCGAATGACAAGCCTTCTGACACGGTTGCAATGCTGCCCGCCAACATGTGGTGCCGGTGCTGCCATTGTCTGTACAGAAGAATTTGCCAAAAAGCACGGTATCGACGCCGGCGTTGTGATTGCCGGACAGGCAATGACCACAGATTATGGTTCCACCTTTGATATGAACGACATGATGCGTGTTGTCGGATATGACATGACGGCCGCCGCCGCAAAGAAGGTCTATGAGCAATCGGGCGTCGGACCGGAAGATATCGATGTGGCGGAGCTCCATGACTGCTTTACCGCGAACGAACTGATCACCTACGAAGGTCTTGGCTTTGCCACGGAAGGCGGCGCGGAGAAATTTATCTGGGACGCAGAGAATACCTATGGCGGCAAGGTGGTTACAAATCCGTCCGGCGGATTGTTATCTAAGGGGCATCCCCTAGGTGCGACAGGGCTCGCCCAGTGCTATGAACTTGTCAACCAGCTTCGCGGTAACTCCGGAAAGAGACAGGTTGAGGGGGCAAGGACTGCCCTTCAGCATAATCTCGGACTTGGTGGCGCCTGTGTCGTCACTCTGTATCAGGCGGCTTAATTAAGTTCCTCCCAGGGCGTGTTTTGCTTCGGCAAGGCACGCCTTTCTTCCAGACAACGGATAAATAATTATGATTGATCGCAGCCATATCGGACGCGAGTTCGGCGTTCATACGGCAGATATCGAAAAGGGGCGGCTCAGGTTTTTTGCAAAGGCCACGGGTGAGACCAATCCTGTCTATTTCGATGAAGAAGCCGCGAAGGACGCGGGGCATCCAACGTTGCCCGCTCCGCCGACTTTCCTCTTTTCTATGGATATGGAGGTTCCTGACCCGTTTGAAATTCTGAAGGTCATGGATATTGATCTTGGGAAAATTCTCCATGGCACGCAGGAGTTTATGTATCACAAACCGGTTTATGCGGGAGATACCATCTCCTTCAAGTCAGAGGTGACGGACATTTTTGACAAAAAGGGTGGCGCGCTCGAATTTATTGTCAAAAAGACGAGTGCGACTAATCAGAAGAATGAATTGGTTGCCGAGATGTCGCGCACCATCGTCGTTCGAAACGGATGAAGGGGCATAGTATGGCAGAGGTAAATTTTGTTTCCGTGAATGTTGGCGATCAAATCCCGGCCCTCGTTAAGCCGGAAATTACGCGGACAACGCTGGGACTTTTCGCCGGAGCGTCCGGAGATCACAACCCGATACATATTGATATCGATTTCGCCAAAGCCGCAGGTATGGACGATGTCTTTGCCCATGGCATGCTGTCGATGGCCTATCTTGCGCAGGCACTGACCAACTGGGTGCCGCAATCGACGCTACGTAGCTATAATGTCCGATTTTCTGCGATTACCCACTTGCGAGACAGGATCGCCTGTGACGGAGAGGTTATTGAAAAATTTGAAGAAAATGGAGAATCGCGCATTCGCGTAAAACTCCAGGCCGTCAATCAGGACGGGGACGTAAAACTTGCTGGCGATGCGGTTATCGCCCTTCCGAAACAATAAAGAAAAGTGTAAAAAATGAGCAAACTCCAAGGAAAAGTCGCCTATGTAACCGGATCCGGACGTGGTATCGGCCGCGAGGTAGCCCTTAAACTTGCCCGTGAAGGCGCGAAGGTTGTCGTGAATGATCTGGACGCTGAGCCAGCCGAAGAGGTGGTCAGCGCCATTAAAGCCAATGGCGGCGAAGCAATCGCTGTTCCGGGAAGCGTGACCGAGGCGAGTTTCGCCGAAAACTTCATTAATGCAGGTATCGATGCCTTTGGCGGCGTTGACATTATTGTCAATAACGCGGGCTACACATGGGATGCGCTGGTTCATAAAATGAGCGATGAGCAGTTTGACGCGATGATTGATGTTCATTTGAAAGCGCCATTTCAAATCATCCGCGCAGCCTCCGGCTTTATACGTGCACAGGCAGACAAAGAAGCCGCCGAGGGCCGAGAGGTTTTCCGCAAAATTGTCAATATTTCCTCTATCGCAGGCACGGGCGGTAATGCGGGCCAGATCAATTATTCTTCTGCAAAGTCGGGCGTCCTTGGGATGACCAAGACTATGGCGAAGGAATGGGGGCGGCTGAAAGTTAATGTGAACTGTGTTGCATTTGGGTTTATCCAGACCCGCCTGACCGAGGCAACCAATGAGAAGAAGACAATTGTCGTTGAGGGGAACGAAGTAGGCATTGGCATCCCGGAAAAACTGGTCGCGGGCATGGAGATGATGATCCCGCTCGGCCGGGCGGGCACGCCGCAAGAAGCGGCGGATGGTGTCTATCTTTTCTGCGCTCCAGAATCCAATTATATCAGCGGCCAGACACTGATCGTTGGCGGCGGATTGACCATATAGCTTTCATATCGAGGGAGTAGGGCTATGCCGTACGAAGATATTTCGTTGGAGATCGATCAAGGCGTAGCCCGGCTGACCTTTTGCCGACCTGACAAGTTGAATGCCTTGCGTGATCATACCGGAAGCGAAATGCAGGCAGCATTTGACGAGATGGAGAGCAATCCTGACGTTCGGGCAATTATCCTGACCGGTGAAGGACGGGCTTTCGGGGCCGGATATGATCTTTCACTTGCCAAGCCGGATGACGTTCCGGATATGGCAAAAATCCTGGAGGAGAGCTATAACCCTCTGATACGGAGAATGCGCGCGTCGCGACTGCCGATTGTCAGCGTCGTGAATGGTCCCTGTGCTGGCGCGTCAGTTGGCATTGCACTCGCCGGTGATATCGTGATTGCCGCGCGCTCCGCGTATTTTTATGAACCCTTTGTCGGGCTGGCGCTTATTCCTGACGCGGGAAATACGTTATTTCTGCCGCGGGCTGTCGGTCGGATCAGGGCGGCGGGGGCGATGCTGCTCGCAGAAAAAATTACGGCGGAAGAAGCACTCTCCTGGGGCCTGGTATGGCGTGTTTTTGAGGATGGTGAGTTAAAGATCAAAGCAGATGCGATTGCTTATAAGCTGGCGGGATTTTCACCAACGTCGGTATCCCTTATTAAAAATCTCATGTCAGAAGCGTCAGATCATGGGCTTTCCGATCAGCTTGATCTTGAACGGGATGCGCAAGGCGAGGCATGTGGGAGCCCCGAAATGAAAGCTGCTATTGCATCTTTCTTCGCCAAGCGGGCGTAATGGAAGTTTTCTGGAAGCGGAACAAACCGTTCTGAAGATTTTGAAGAAACGCTCATGGCCTGACAATAGATTTGCTGCCACATGCATGGCTCGTTGTGTGACAACGCCGTCAATTCAGGGTTTGTAGTCATCCAGGAAAAAAGTGGTGTCTTTCCATACAACTTCGAGCTGGCGCTGATTTTTCTCGTTCATCATTGCATATGCCGTGTGAGCATATCCCTTTGCATTCTCGAACCCAACCTTTTGGTATGCCTGTTTAAGATATTCTCTCTGGACATCAATGACTCCACGCCAGGCAGCAAGCCCCTCTTTAGTTAAATAGAGATGTCGGCTCCGGCGATCCTTGAGATCCTCTTTCTGGGTTATGAAGCCGTTACCGATCAGTATTTTGATTATAGGACTGATTGATTGCTGCGTGACGTCAAGAAAAGCAAGCACTTCTCTAACCGTGGCACCGGGTTTCCGCTGGAGTACATAGAGTACCCGGAAATGTGGGCGGCGGAGCCCGATAGATTGAAGGTAGGTGTCTCCCACCTCAAGCATACTATTGTAACCCAAATACATGATCGAAAATAGCCAATGTGCATGATCCTCGGGGCAGAGGTTGTCCTCGTCCAATGACATTCCGAAGCTTACTCCTTATCTGGGTGGGCATCTATGATGGAACTTTCCCACATAATTTAATTGCGTAACCCAAATTCGATGGTAACCGTTTATGTCATAACATGAAACCAAGCCGAAGAAAGGTAGCGGGACTACTGCTCGAAGTTTGGGTGGTAACATAGGCCATATCTTGTAGTAGGGATAACGATTAAAGCCATTTGAAGATATATTTACAACAATATAACTTATTAGGTCAATTATATTGTTGTAAAAGCCATGCTCCATCATAGTGGCCGGGGGCTGTCACATTAGCTTATCGCCAATTTGAGGGCAGAACACTATCAGAAATTGCATTGGTTGCGAAGAACTGAAGTAAAACTTCTGCTGAAATCGCCCATTTTTATATATAACAAATAATTTGACCTAAACAGTCTTCCTGTTATATAATTGCGTGCGCCTGAGGCATGACGCGACGAAGAAGCTGCGCATGAAAAATATCAAGAAAAACGGTTGGGCAAAATTTGCCTGTAATCAAACCATTAAGCCCCACGGGAGGGAACATGAACGTTATTAAATCCACAATTGTAACTGCTGCTTGTGCTGCTTTGTTGGCCGTCACAGGAAGCAATATTGTACATGCGGACGAGCCGGAGGTCTTCAAGATAGGTGCCGTTCTGCCTTTCTCAGGGCCATATGGTATTATCGGTAAGGGCATGAAACAAGGTGCACAGCTTGCTATTGATCTACGTGGTGGCAAGGTTCTGGGAAAGCCGATCGAGGTGACCTGGGAAGACAGTGAGACGAAACCGCAGCCAGCGGTGCAAAAGGCGACCCGCCTGATTTCCGGCGGAGCGCAGATGATCTTTGGTGCGGCGAGTTCTGCATCGACGGCGGCACTGCAGGGCATCACAGAGCAGCGCAAAATTCCTCTTCTTATAACAATTTCTGCTGATGATAAGCTCACGCGCGCAAACGGATATCGTTATTCATTCCGGACTTCAAATACGCTTGGAATGGAAATTCGCATGGCCATGGAATTCACCAAAGCGGCGGGATTGAAGAAAATTTACGGCGTCGGTGCGGACTATGCCGTTACCCGGGATGGCTGGGATGCCTATAAGGCCGCCGCGGAAGAGGCTGGTATCGAGATCGTGGGTATTGATTATCCGCCCCTCGGCAATCGGGACTATTCCGTTATCATTGATAAAATTGCCAAAACGGATGCCGATGGCGTTGTTCTTATCGTCACAGGCAGTGACGGCGTGACCTTCCTGAAGCAAGCCGGTCAAGCGGGCCTTGGCAAGACCAAGACCCTGTTCGGCCCGGTTTTACAGGATGAGGTTCTTGCGGCAGCGGTTGGACCTGATGCGGTGGGCGCGGCGTCCGGTGTCCGCTATCATTATTCCGTTGAGAACGAGGCCAACAAGGCCTTTGTTGAGGCGTATCGCGCCAAGTACAACGAGTGGCCGGATAGCTTTGCGGGCGAGGCATTCGACGGTATGAGCTGGTTCCTGGACGAAATAGACAGCACCAATTCCTGGGATCGGGAAGAATGGGTTAAAGCCTTTGAAGGAAGCGTCCGCGAAAATTCCGTGGAAGGCCGTAAAGAAATGCGTGCCTGTGATCATCAGGCGCTGCAGGTCGGCCTTTGGGGCGTTGTCGAAAAAGGCGAGGCTCCTTATCCTGATCTGAAAATGAAGATCACGAATGTCTTCCAGCCGGAGGCTCTCTTCCCGGCTTGTGAAGAATAGTCTGACTTATAAAAATCCGGGCGGTCGCAAACGAGCTGTGACCGCCCTCATTTTAATCGCAGGTTAGGTGATCCGGCTATGTCTACCATCGTGATAGGCCTGTCCATGGGCATGCTGCTGTTTTTGCTGGCGGCGGGTTTGACTCTTATATTTGGCATGCTGCGGGTAATCAACTTTGCCCATGGCTCGCTCTATATGCTCGGTGCATATCTCGCGTTCCAGATGGTGAATATCACCGGCAGTTTTTGGGCGGGATTGATTGCGGCACCGATAATTGCCGCCGTCGTTGGCGCATTAATGGAGCGTATCGCTCTGCGCCCAGTTTATAACCGCGACCATGTCTACCAATTACTCCTGACATTCGGGTTCATACTGGTCCTTGACGAGGCCGTCCGGATCATTTGGGGCCTGGAATATAAACAGATGTATCCGCCGGAGCTGTTTTCCGGGGCGATAGAGATGTTTGGCAGCTCCGTACCAAGTTACCGCCTATTTATCATCGGCTTTGGCGCGGCCGTTTCGGCAGCCCTGTTTTTCATGCTCGACCGTAGCCGGTACGGCATGATTATTCGCGCGGCCAGCGGCGACCCCGAGATGGTGCGGACCCTCGGCATCAATGTTTCGTTGGTTCGTACCGGGGTTTTCTCCTTCGGCGCTGGCCTCGCGGCCCTTGGGGGTGCCGTCGCCGGGCCGCTGTTCCCAATTGAGCTCGGTATGGGCTTTAACATTATCATCGACAGTTTCATTGTTGTGATCATTGGTGGTCTTGGCAATATTCGCGGGGCCGTTATGGCGGCGCTGCTGATCGGAATGACGCGGGCGCTTGGTTATAGCTACGCGCCGAGCTGGGTCGATTTTCTTACCTTTATTTTGTTGATTGGGACACTCATTCTCCGGCCGGAAGGGCTGTTCAGTCGCAAGGGGCGTACGGCATGAACGCGCAACGTTTAATGGCGCTAGTTGTCGCCATCATTATTTCTGTGCCCTTGATGTTCCCGGATGGACAAAGCATTGGCCTTGTAAACGCTATCTTGATCTGGTCCATATTTGCTATCGGCTTTGATCTGGTCTTCGGTGTTGTCGGGATGCTCTCCTTCGGGCATGCGGCATTCTTCGGGGTGGGGGCCTATACACTTTCGCTTCTGACAATGCGCATGGGCTGGGATTTTATCCCGGCGCTTGGGGCTGCGGGCGTGGTTGGTGGGGCTTTGGCTCTGGTGTTCAGCTATTTTGCGATCCGGGTTTCGGGGTTGTTCTTCGCGCTTCTTACACTCGCGCTATCTCAGCTTATCTACATCATGGCAGGGACTAAGCTGCGGATGCTGACCGGTGGCGTCGATGGTATCGCCGGTGTGCCGCGTCCTGAGCTGTTCGGGATCGATTTTTATAATGACGGTAATTATTATTTCTTTCTGTTGGCACTTTTCGTTCTTGCGCTGCTGATCTCCGGGCTTATCCGGATATCGCCTCTGGGCCAGGCCCTGAAAGCTATTAAATCCAACGAGGTAAGGGCGGAGCAGATCGGTTTTAATGTTCAGCGGCTGCAACGGTCGGTATTTACTATCTCCGGTATTTATGCAGGCGTTAGCGGTGGCTTGCTCGCTTCCCTGATTTTCTATGTCGGCCCGCAGATGCTCCATTGGACGACATCCGGCGATGTTGTGATCATGGTTCTGCTGGGCGGTATGGGGACGTTGTTCGGGCCTATTCTCGGCGTTGCGATATTCGAGATTATGCGGGAATGGCTCTCGACCCAGACATCTCATTGGTACGGCATACTGGGACTAATATTTATCATTTCCACGATTGCCATGCCAAAAGGTATTGCGGGCATGATTATTCAGCTTTGGAACCGCATCATGCCGGGGGGTAAGTCATGAGCACTGCAGCGGAAAATAGCCCTGTACTGCGGTGTGAGGATATCGAGGTGTCCTATGGCGCCTTCAAGGCCGTCACCAATGTCAGCTATCAGTTTAAACCTGGCTTGCTGTACGGCTTGATCGGTCCTAATGGCGCGGGCAAGACAACGCTCATGAATGCGCTCTCCGGGCGGGCGCAGCTCAGCAACGGCCGGGTGTTTCTCAATGAGGAGGAAATAACCGGTCAGTCACCCCACGCCCGGACCTGGGCAGGCCTCGGCCGGAGTTTCCAGATTACGCAGATTTTTGCCGAAATGACGGTGTTTGAAAATCTGCGGCTTGCCGCGCAGGCGCATCGTTTCCGGTTGCAGCCTTTCTGGCGCCCGGTGGGCAAATTTAAGGAAATTGCGGACGATGCGGAACGGGTTCTCTCCGAAATCGGTCTGGAAGGCTTCGGCCATGTTAATGCCGGAAGCCTCTCCCATGGGGATCAGCGCGCCCTAGAAATTGGCCTGGCGCTGTTGAGTGAACCCAAGGTGCTTTTATTGGATGAGCCGCTTGCCGGTGTTGGACATGATGTTGCGGAAAAGGCCGTCGAGCTGATCCGCAAGGTATCGCAAGGCCGGACTGTCCTGCTGATTGAGCATAATATGGACGTGGTCATGGAAATCTCTGATGAGATCATTGTTATGCTTGCAGGCGAGATACTGGCGGCCGGCGAAGCTGAGACGATCAAGCGCGATCCCCGAGTCCGAACCGCTTATCTGGGAGAGGAAGAATGAGTCTTCTGGAAATGCAGAATTGTGATGTTTTCTACGGCAAGGCGCAGGCGTTACATGATGTCTCAATCACGGTGGAAGAGGGGGAGATTGTCTCACTCATCGGTCGGAACGGTGCGGGTAAAAGCACATTGTTGAAGGCAATCATGGGCCTGAACCCGATAAAGTCCGGCACGCGTATGTATGAAGGTCGCAACGCAACCAAAATCACAACAGAGATGCTGGGGCGTTCGGGCATTGCCTATGTGCCTGAAGATCGCCGGATTTTTGCGACATTAGATGTGGACGAAAATTTGCGGATTGCGACTGTGATGGGGCGGAAGGGGGCCTGGGATCTGGCGCGGGTGTATACTCTTTTTCCGCGCCTGAAAGAACGGATGACGTCGCGCGGCGATACATTGTCCGGCGGAGAGCAGCAGATGCTCGCCGTTGGTCGCGGATTACTTACCAACCCAAAGCTGTTGTTGCTGGATGAACCAACGGAAGGCCTCGCGCCTCTCGTCGTTGAGGATCTTATCAAGGCCATGGCCTTGATCAATGCGGAAGGCGTGGCAATTCTTCTTGTTGAGCAGAATTTGAAAGTTCCGCTCAAGCTGGCGCAGCGGCAATATCTGATCGACAACGGACATATCCGCTGGTCCGGAAAAACGGATGAGCTTTTGGCGGAGCGGGAAAAAATCGAAGGACTCATAAGCCTCTAATTGCAGGAGTTAAACAAATGCCAGACGCATATATCATCGGTATAGGAATGTCTCAGTTCGGTAAGTTTTTAAACCGATCCGTCAAGGACATGACGGCGGAAGTCGTCGCAGAGGCGCTGGAAGACGCAGGGCTGGACCGCGAGGACATTCAGGCAGCATTTTTTGCAAACGCCTCCCAGGCGGCAGTTGAGGCGCAGTATCTGGTGCCGGGGCAGATTGCCCTTCGCTCCGCCGGATTTGAAGGGATCCCGATTACCAATATCGAGAATGCCTGCGCCAGCGCCAGCACTGCCCTCAACTCAGCCTGCGCTTTTGTTCAATCAGGGCAGGGCGATATTGCGCTGGCCATCGGGACGGACAAGATGAACTCAACGGATCGTGCACGCTCCTTCGCGGTTTTTGACGGTGGCTGGGATGTTCATAAGGCGGAAGAATCCATTGCCCGGCTCAGAGATATGTCAAAGGATATGAAACTTCCGCCGGAAGCGGAAGACAATGGCGGGCAGCGAAGCGTCTTTATGGATGTCTATGCGTCGCTGGCCCGAAATCACATGAACAGCTTCGGAATTACACAAGTTGAAATCGCAGCGGCATGCGCGAAGAACCATACGCATTCGCAGCATAATCCAAAGGCGCAATATCAGAACAAGATGACGGTGGAGGAGGTTCTGCAGGATCGTCCGGTTGCCTGGCCGCTCACGCTTGCCATGTGCGCCCCGATCAGCGACGGCGCGGCGGCGGCCATTGTGGTTTCAGCAGAAAAGGCGCGGCAGCTTGGACTGGGGCGGGCAGTGCGTGTCGCAGCATCCGTATTACGCTCGGGCACAAACCGGAAGCATGATGAGTTTAACAAGCAGATCACGCATCTGGCCGCAAATGCTGCTTATGAGAAAGCGGGACTTTCGCCAAAAGATATGGATGTGGCCGAAGTTCATGACGCGACGGCTTTCGCCGAAGTCCTTCAGGTGGAAGCATTGGGCTTTTGTGATTTCGGGGAAGGCGGGCGCTTGTCTGCGGAAGGCCATACGACAGTCGGCGGCCGGATACCGGTTAATCCGTCCGGCGGGCTGGAATCCCGGGGGCATCCCATCGGCGCAACCGGTCTCGCGCAGGTGTATGAACTCGTAACCCAACTTCGCGGGGAGGCAGGCCCGCGACAGGTGGATGGCGCAAAAACAGCCATTGCCGAAAATGGTGGCGGATTCCTGGGCTATGAGGAAGCGGCGGCCTGTATCACCATTTTGCAGAAGAATTAATCAGCTACAGGAGAAAAATTCGTGCGTGTAATTGATTATTTCGATCGCGGCGTAGCACTGGACCCGGAGAGGACATGCCTGAAAGACAGTAGTATTTCACGCAGCTATGCCGAGGTACAGGAGCGAAACTACAGGATTGCCAATGCGCTCATTCGGCTCGGCGTAAAACCGCAGACAAAAGGTGCTGTTTTCAGCTCCAATGCGGTCCCGGCCTTCGAATGCTGCCTCGGGATGTTGCGCGCCGGGGTCGTCTGGGTGCCGCTTAACGCCAAGAATGAAACCAAGGAAAATGCATATATTCTCGACAATTGCGATGTGGAACTCCTTTTTTATCACAGCTCTTTCGAAGACAAGGTATTAGAGTTCGCCAGCCTTTGCCCGAAAATACAACATTTCATCTGCATTGATAAGGCGGGTGGGCGCGGTGCTTATCTGGAAGACTGGATTGACGGAGAGGCAAGCACTGATCCCGATATCGCGGGTGATCAGGATACGCTCGCTTCTATTTTTTCATCTGGCGGCACAACAGGCCTTCCCAAAGGCGTGCTATGGACCAACCGGGTGTGGGATGCGATGATAACCGCTTTCTACACCACCATGCCGGCGAAAAAGGCACCGGTTCATCTTGTTGTCGCCCCGATGTCGCATGCGGCGGGTGTGCTCGCTATTATTTCCATGGCAAATGGGGGAACGCAGGTTATTTTGCCGCAGTTTGACGCGGAAATGGTGGCGAAAACAATCGAGAGCGAAGGGGTGACGCATTTGTTCCTGCCCCCCACAGCGATTTACATGCTGCTGTCCTATCCGGATGTTCAGAAATATGACTACAGTAGCCTGGAGCATTTCATCTATGCGGCGGCACCAATGTCTGTCGATAAGCTGAAAGAATGCCTGACTGTTTTCGGCCCAGTCATGACCCAGTCCTTCGGGCAGGCCGAGGCACCGATGTTCTGCACGTATCTTTCGCCTGAAGATCATCTCGTAATAGGCAGTAATACAAAAGAAAAACGCCTAGCTAGCTGCGGGCGTCAAACGCTGCAGATGCGTGTCAGGATTATGGATGAGGATGGTAATCTCCTGCCGCCAGAGGAACGCGGGGAAATAGTCGTGAGCGGTAATCTGGTGATGACAGGCTATTATAAAAATCCAGAGGCAACCGAGGAAGTCTCCACCTTCGGTTGGCATCATACCGGTGATATCGGATATGTCGATGAAGACGGTTATGTCTACATCGTTGATCGAAAGAAGGACATGATCATCACCGGTGGCTTCAATGTTTATCCCAGTGAAATCGAGCAGGTGATCTGGGGCCATCCTTCCGTTCAGGATTGCGCGGTGATCGGCGCGCCCGACGAAAAATGGGGCGAGGCCGTGAAAGCAGTGGTTGAGCTGAAACCCGGCTGCACGCTTGAGGAAGAGGAAGTTATCAGCCTCTGCAAGAAAACTCTTGGCAGTGTTAAAGCGCCGAAATCGGTTGAATTCTGGAAAAGCCTGCCGCGTACACCGGTTGGAAAAGTACGTAAAAAGGATATTCGCGCGAGTTTCTGGACGGAAGGCGAGCGGGCAATCTAGCGTTCCATGCGGGAGAGGAGCGTTCGGATCATATGGCCCTGACATAACGATAAGAACGAGGGACGTAAGTAATGAATATTTCAGATTTCCTGCCGCGCGTGGCGAAGATATATGGAGAGAAACCAGCTGTCTCTCTGGGAACCCGGCAGCTCCATAGCTATGGCGAGTTTGCGGATCGTGTGCGGGGACTTGCCGGGGCCTTTCGCGGTGAACTCGGGCTGAGCGAGGGCGATCGGGTCGGCCTGGCCATGACGAACACGCCGCAATATCTTGAAATACTGGTCGCCTGCTGGCATGCAGGGCTTTGCGCCGTGCCGATGAACTCTAAACTGCACCCCAAAGAGTTCGCCTTTATTATTGAAAATGCGGGTGTGAAAGTCTGCTTTGTCACCGAAAAGCTGATCGAGGGCATCAGTGAGTCCCTGGAGACGGTCGGCGGGTTTGAACGGGTTTTTTGCGTAAGCGACGATGAATATGAAACCCTGACAACGCATTCTCCGATTGAGAGGGTGGATGTTTTGGAGACGGACCCGGCCTGGATTTTCTATACAAGCGGAACGACCGGGCGACCAAAAGGGGCGACGCTCACTCACCGGACCTTGATGGCCATGGTGTTGCGATATTACGCGGATATTGACGAGCTTTCACCGGAGGATACCTATTTTCATACGGCCCCGATGTCTCACGCTGATGGTCTTTACGCCATCCCGCATCTTATAAAGGGATCGCATCATGTTGTGCCGGAAAGTGGCGGTTTTGACGTGGAGGAAGTATTCGAACTTCTTGAAACCTATAAGAATGCGACCTTCATGGCGGCTCCGACGATGCTGACGCGGATGACAAACCATCCGAAGGCAAGCACTGCTAAGTCTGAAAATATCAAGACGATCTATTACGGCGGCGCCCCGATGTATCTGGAGGATACAAAACGCGCCATCGCCAAATTCGGGCCATGCCTGATTCAGATTTTCGGACAGGGCGAGTCGCCGAATACCGGCACCAGCCTCAGCAAGGATCTTCACGCCGACTATGATAATCCGAAATATGAACAGCGGCTCTCAAGCGTCGGCTTGCCGCGCACAGGTGTAGAAGTCCGAATTGTTGATGACGAGGACAAGGAAGTTCCGACCGGAGACGTCGGCGAGATAGTCCTCAGGAGTGATGTCGTCATGGCGGGCTATTGGAATAATCCTGAGGCCACCGGCCGGACGATCCGGGATGGATGGCTCCATACCGGGGATGTCGGGCTTTTGGATGAAGACGGATTTCTTACCCTGAAAGATCGCTCTAAGGATATGATCATCAGCGGCGGGACCAATATTTACCCCCGTGAGATCGAGGAGGTTCTGCTGATGGATAGCCGGCTGGACGAGGTCTCCGTGATCGGCCGCCCGGAGCCGGATTGGGGTGAGGAAGTCGTCGCCTTTGTTGTGCTGAGGGACGGGGTCTCTGTCACTCCGGAGGAACTTGAAGAGCTGTGCCTGAATAATATCGCCCGGTTCAAGCGGCCCAAGGAGTATTTCTTTGTCGATCAATTGCCGAAAAGTAACTACGGGAAAATCCTCAAAACCGAGCTTCGCAAACAGCTTGCCGGGATGTAGGCTGACGGTGCCATATTCAGGAGGCGAGCTTTAAAGACCCGCTCAGCTCATTGGGGCCCGGCTTCTGATAGGCGAAGACTTTATGATAGATGTATTGGTCTCGGCTTTTTCATGAAACGGATCGAGCAGCCTGTCCAGTTCCTGTATCGATTTCAGGGCAAGGCGTGTAATGAAACAGTCATCGCCCGTTACTTTATCGCAGGATGTAAAGCGAGCTTCATCCATGATCATTTTTTCCACAAGATGTAAACTGCCAGGACGGGGCTTTATTCTGACGATTGCCTCAAGATTGTATCCGAGAGCCTCCATATTGATATCAACCGTAAATTTTCGGATGATGCCACGATCTTCAAGTCGACGGACCCGGTCCTTGACGCTCGGTGCGGACATTCCTACCATTTTTGCGAGTTCACTGATACTAAGGCGCCCTTCAGCGAGAAGATTCATGAGTATATGGCGATCCGTGCCATCAAGCTCTGTTTTTGAATCTAAGGTCAAAATAAAAAATACCCTCAAAAAGATAATATATTAAATCAAATATCCTTCAATTACGTATTTATGTTAGGCCGTTTTATCGCCATATTCAAGGCATGAATTTTGTTCTGTCAGGAGACTAAAACATGAATGTATTGAAGATTGCTGCCTTCTCTGATGGCGATAGTGGTGGAAATCCGGCTGGCGTGGTCCTCTGTGAGACGCTCCCGGACGGACAAGAAATGCAGGCGGTTGCGGCGGATGTCGGATTTTCCGAAACGGCTTTTGCGGCGTTAGAAGAGGGCGGAGAAATCTGGCGCGTGCGATATTTCTCGCCGGAATCCGAAGTGCCTTTTTGCGGGCATGCGACAATAGCGCTTGGCGCTGCGTTGGCTGAAAAGTTTGGACCAAAAAAATATATGCTTCGGCTGAATGATGCCGAGATTAGTGTGGAGGGAGAACCAGCAGAAGATCAATATGCGGCTGCCCTGCAGTCCCCGCCAACAAGGAGCGAACCCTTGGACGAGGCGGAGATAGAGGCCACCCTGGCCCTCTTTGGATATACGCGCGCCCAGTTAGATGAAAATATTCCTCCGGCGCGAATGCATGGCGGGGCTGATCATTATATTGTCGCACTCAAAAACCGGAACGATTTAAGCGCCATGAATTACAGTCTGAATTCCGGTCGCCAGTTCATGAAAAACCGTGATTTGGTGACGATAATGTTTGTATGGCAGGAAGATGAAAAACATTTCCATGCCCGAAATGCCTTTGCGTCGGGCGGTGTGCTGGAAGATCCGGCTACAGGTGCGGCGGCGGCGGCCTTCTCCGGTTATCTGCGAGATATTAACTGGCCCCATGGAGCGAAGATAACCATCATACAGGGTGAAGATATGGGTTCCCGGTCGGTAATTACAGCCGATATCGGCGATGACGTCAGGAGTTCAATACGGATTTCTGGTGCAACTCGCAGGATGGTGGCATGATATCTTGCTGTCTTGTCTTCAGGCGGGTGTATATGCGGTGATCTAATTGTTGAAGTTCCTGTACGGCACCGCCTGAAATGACGTAATGAATAAGTGATCAGATAAAAAGGTCATAATAATGAGGAATGAGCAAATACTTCCCCCGCCGAAGATTGACGTATCAAGTGCGTGGTATGGCCATGAAATGGCAAAGAATACGGATATCTGGCTGACACATCTGTCATCGGATGAAATGTCGGAACTAGAGGCGGAGGCAGAACGGTTTGTCGCCGCAAATCTCGATCTGGCGAAGATATCGCCGGACAATTTCCCGCTTCCTCTTTTGGCGCCGAAATTGACGCAATTGCGCACTGACCTGATGCAGGGTATCGGGTTTGAGCTTTTGCGAGGCTTGCCTGTGCAGCAATATAGCCAGAAGATGGCGGCAACAATATTCTGTGGCATAGGATCTTATCTCGGACGTCCCCGGTCGCAGAATGCAGCGGGCCATATCCTTGGGCATGTACGCGATATCGGCAGAGACCCGAATGATGCGGGGACGCGGATTTATCAGACATCGCAGCGTCAAACCTTTCACACTGATTCCACCGATGTTGTCGGCCTGATGTGCCTTCGCGGAGCAAAGGAGGGAGGACAATCCCTGCTGGTCAGTACTGTAACTATCTATAACGAAATGCAGAGGCAAAGGCCGGATCTGGTCGCGGAAATGTTTAAACCCGTGTCGACGGATCGGCGCGGAGAAGTGCCGCCAGGGGAAAAGCCCTTTTTTGAAATACCGGTCCTGAACTGGCATGCGGGGTTTTTGACCGGGTTGTATCAACGGCAATATGTCAACAGTGCGCAACGTTTCCCTGAGGCTCCCCGCCTTACGGAGAAGCAAGTAGAAGCACTCGATTTCTTTGATAGCCTCGCGAATGACCCGCGCCTGCATCTTTCCATGCAGCTGCAACGTGGCGATATGCAGTTCGTGTACAACCATGCCCTTATGCATGACCGGACGGCATTCGTTGACTGGCGAGAAATGGGTAAGAAACGTCACTTGCTGAGGTTATGGCTGTCGCTGCCCGGCGACCGCCCCTTACCGGAATGCTTTCGGCAGCGTTATGGCTCTATCGAGATTGGTGATCGGGGCGGCATTATTGTCGAAGGAACGAAGCTGAACGCTCCGCTGGATGCGTAGATATAGCAATTCCACTCAGGTGATTCTACCTATATCCTCCAAAGGTTGAAGTTTATTTTTCTTATTTAAATCATATGGTTATGTCGATATCTGAATAAGTTCCGCGCCTTTGGCGCTGATCATTTATCGCTAATTATCCCAATATTTTTATAAAAGCCCTTGTAAAGTTTTTAGGAACGATTATTAACTAGGGCCAGTTATTGCAAATGATTCTTAATTGCATATAAGTTCAGGCTCAACACTGAATCGTAAAAATGGAGTGATGATGATGCGAAGTTTTGCCCGTATGACGGCCCTGACATTTTGTTGCTATTTTGCTGTGATCGCAGCGCCTTACGCACAGTCGGCATCATCGAAACCGGGCGAAGAAGCAGAGAAAGAAACCTCCGCCGAAATTGAGAAGAGCGATGAAAGTACGGAGGAGGGAGCCGCAACGGGGCAAATAACGGCACCGGCCCTGACATCGCTTCCGCCGGTGACTGTCACGGCGGATCGCAAACAGAAAACCCTGCTGGAAACGCCGGGGAATGTGTCCACGGTGACACGCGAAGATCTCGACCGGCGCATGGATAATGTGATCGAGGAGGTGTTTAAATACGAACCCGGGATCGAGGTGCCGAAACAGACGACGGGCACCGATCCGTTTTCCAGCTCGGGCGGTATCCGCATCCGCGGGGTTGGCGGTAACCGGACACAGGTTCTTGTGGATGGCAACCGGACGATTGAGCGGATAACCGATTCCACCCGTGACATCGTTGAATCCTCCAACGTCAAGGCCGTTGAAATCATTCGCGGGCCGTCCTCGGTCCTCTGGGGGAGTGATGCGCTTGGCGGGACGGTCAATTTTGTCACCAAGGATCCGGCGGACTATCTTACCGGTGGAAAGTCGGTTGGTGGTTCCGCTGATTTCAGCTATGGCACATTGGATGAGGCCTTTACCGAGTCTGTCACTGGCGCGGCACGGTTTAGCCGTAAGTTCGAGGCGCTGTTGAGCTATACACGGCGGGACGGACGAGAGACTGATCTTGGCAACGCCCGGATCGGTCCCGACGCCATTCAGGAATGTCCGCGCAACCCGGAGGCAACTCCCTGTAACGAGTTTGATCCGACGATCAGCCAGTCGAACAATCTGCTTTCCAAGCTGGTCTGGCATCCATCAGATACCAACCAGTTCCGCCTGACGGGCGAGTATTTCACGCGCGACACTTCCGTTGACCAGAATTCGGTGCTTGGCTCGGACGGAACGTCGGACATTCATCTTTACCAGCATGACCAGAAGATTAAGCGCTACCGTCTCTCTCTCGACCAGGATTGGTTGATTGAGGATAAGGACTGGCTTGATCGTGTAAAGTGGCAGGTGACCTACTCCCCGCAGAAGGTTGACCGGTTCAGCGATCGGTACCGGACGGTTATTGCCAGTGGCGATGAGGAACGACGCGAAATCAGCCAATACTACGAAGAGACCTTCTACGAAGGGGATTTCCAGCTTGAATCGTCCTTTAACTGGGGCGACAGTCTGCATACCCTGACCTACGGGATCGACGGCGATTATACGACAACTGACTATAACCGCGAAGATATCACCTATAATTTCACGACGGGAACGACGACGATAAGCCGTGCCGGTGGCTTTAACTTCGCCGATGCGTCAACGACCCGCCTTGACGGGTATCTGCAGGATGAGATTTCTTTCTATGACGGACGCCTGAAGGTGACGCCAGGTGCACGCGTCACCAATTATTCAATCAATCCGAAGACGGACGGCGATTATCAGCTTGTGCCGGGGGCCGAGCCGAAGAAGGTCACGGCGTCGGATCTGCAGTTCAAGCTGGGGACAATTTACGAGCTGACCGATGTCTATTCCGTCTATGGCCAATATGCGCAAGGCTTCAAGATGCCAACGGCCCAGCAACTCTATCAATCCCTCGATAGTCTGCCGTTTTTTGTGCTGGTGCCGAACCCCAATCTTGAGCCGGAATCGGTCGACAGTTACGAACTCGGCTTCCGCGGGGATTTTGGAAATAAGGGATATTTCTCCATCAATGGATTTGTCGCGAAATACAAGAATTTTATCGAGAATTTCGTTGATGCGGACCCGGCCGATTATGGCCTGCCTCCGGCGACGACGGTTTTGACATATGACAATGTGGATTCGCTTCTGATGTATGGTATCGAGGCGACCGCAGCCATGCAGCTTCCCGGAAATTTCTCGACACGGGTGGCGCTTTCCTACCAGAAGGGGAAGACCAAGGATAATGGCGTTGAGGAAATTTATAACGGCGCTTTGCCGCTGCAAGTTGTAACGGGCTTACGCTATGTGCATCCGACGCTCGGTTTCGATGTGGAACTGGTGGGGACGTTCCAGGCCGGTTCCGCCGAGGTGGCCGATCCCGCAACTGAGTTTTCACCGGGCGGCTATGCGGTGTTCGATATTCTTGCGGGCTGGCAGGCGGCAGAAAATCTCACTCTTCGGGCGGGCCTGACCAATATCTTTGATACCCGCTACTTCGGGCCGGAAACACGCGGTTTCCCGATTAACGGGACGGATGCGGTGAAAAGCACCAACCCGATCGAGTTGCAAACTGCACCGGGGCGCAGCCTCAAGGTCGGCCTCAGCTACATTTTCTGACGGGAGTGACATCCAACCCTTTTCCTTTAACCCATTTACATCGGACGGGGCGCATTAATGTGTCCTGTCTGGAAAGTGTTTGAATGACGGAACTTGCGCGACAGCTCTGGATGATCCTGCGCATCAGCTTTTTCAACCTCGCAAACAGCCGCAATGTGCTTTTGTGCATTGTGGTTTTGCTTTTTGAACTCGGCAGCATCCCGGTCTCCGTCCGCCTCATCCAGTGGACAGCGGATTTCTACGGTGCTCTGGAACGCTTTGACGGGCCGGAGGCGGCGCGTCAGGTGGGGATTTACGCTTTGTTGATCGCGGCTTACGCAGGGCTCGCGCTTGCCGGGGGGTATCTTCGCAAATTCCTCATCATGCGCTGGCGGCAGGATTTGACGGAGAATATCCTGACCGACTGGCTGACGGACAAGACGTACTGGCGGCTTCAGAACGGCTATGGGGTCGAGAAAATTGACAATCCCGATCAACGAATTGCTGAGGATTGCCGCCTGTTCGTTGAGGAGTTTGTCAATGAGACACTGGGCCTCATCACATCGCTAACGGGACTTTTCACTTATATCGCCGTGCTCTGGTCGCTCTCCAATTTTCCGTTGGAGTTTACGCTGCTTGATTGGCAGGTGGCAATCCCGCGCTATATGGTCTGGGCGGCGTTTCTTTATGTCCTCCTCTCCAGCGGCCTGACTCATTGGTTGGGCTATCCGTTGAAAGGGCTGACCTTCAACCAACAACGAAAAGAAGCGAACTTCCGCTTTGATCTGGTGCGTCTTCGGGAAAATGCCGACCCTGTCGCCGTCTCCGGTTTTGAAGCGGCGGAGCGGCGACGACTGGACGGAAAGTTTGATGCCATCGTCGCCAACTGGAAGCGTCTGATCCTGCGGGAATTCTATCTGGGATGCTTCAAGATCCCGTATTTTCGCACCATCCTCCGCATACCGCTCCTGCTGGCACTGCCGGCCTATTTCGCGGGTCATGTCAATTTCGGCGGGTTGATGCAGCTTGCCTCTGCCTTTCAAAGAGTGGTCACGACGCTGTCGTGGTTTATCTTCGCCTATAACCGGCTTGCGGCGCTGGCGGCAACCATCAGCCGGCTTGGTGATCTTCTGGATGCGATCGCGACATGCAAGAACGCCCCGGCAAGCGAGATTATCGTGACGAACCACGAGGATGAGACGATTGAGGTTCGGGGCCTTGCCCTTGAAAGCCCGGTCGGCAAGCCGCTGCAAATTCCCGCCAACTGGGATTTTAAACCCGGGGAACATGTCTGGATTTCCGGCCCGTCCGGCCTTGGCAAGAGTACATTTCTCAAGACACTTGCGGATATCTGGCCCTATGGCCAGGGGGAGGTTCATATCCCTGAAGGCAAGTCATGCGCCTTCATCCCGCAGCGGAGCACGATCAACGGCACCGGCCTCGCCGAAAGCGCTATATATCCGCTGGAAGAGGGAAGTATCAGCCTTGCGGCTACCGCGGATTATCTGGCGGCGGTCGGCCTGCCGGATCAGGCTCACGCATTGCAGGCGGAGAAAAATCCCGATATTTCGGGTTTCTCCGGCGGGGAGTTGCAACGTCTGGCGCTTGTGCGGCTGTTGATTGAAAAACCGGACTGGGTCTTCATGGATGAGGCCAGCAGCGCCATCGACAGCAAGAGTGAAGCGGAAATTTTCACCCGACTGCGCGCGCGATTGCCGGATACCACTTTTATTATAGTCGCGCATCGCCCGCCCGGCGGTTTTGACGCGTTGCGCCACATTCCTCTGTTTCCGGATCCGGAAACGCCCTTTATCAGCCTCCCAACAGAAGGAAAATAAACTAAATGACTGCAAGCTACCCGCACCCCGTTTCAAGTTGGCTTGACCCGGATACCGGTGCCCTGATCCCGCATAACGCCCTTATGTCCGAACTTGCGCGAAATCGCGTTGTCCTGCTGGGGGAGACCCATGATCAGTATGACATCCACCGCTGGCAACTTTACGTGACGGCGGCGCTTCATGCCTATAATCCGAATATTGTGGTGGGGTTCGAGATGTTCCCGAGAAGTGCTCAACCCATTCTCGATGAATGGACGGCGGGGGACCTGACGGAAGAGGAATTTCTGGAGAAGGTCGATTGGAAGAAGGTCTGGGGGTTTCCACCGGAGCTTTATCTGCCGATCTTCCGTTTTTGCCGTGAATTTGGCGTTCGGATGATTGCACTCAACTGCTATCGCGCGCTGGTGACCCGCGTCGGTAAAGAGGGATGGGACGCCATCGCCGAGGAGGACCGTGACGGTCTGACCCCCGCCAAGCCTGCGACCCAAGCCTATCGCGACTATCTCTTTTCGCTCGTTTCCGGCCCGGACGGTATTTTCCAAACACAATCAGAGGAGGCCGAAGCGCGCAAGGATCGCTTCACCCGTGCGCAGCAGACATGGGATCGCGCTTTTGCCTGTAATATCGCCGCGACGCAGACGGGCGATAATCCGCCGCTCGTTATCGGGATCATCGGGCGCGGGCATCTGGAATTTGGCCATGGTACGCCCTATCAGCTTGATGATCTCGGGATCGACAATATCTCGGTGCTTCTGCCATCAAACGGGGAATCGGGTGCGCGGGAACAGCAGCCCGGCATCGCGCGGGCCTGTTTTCGTCTGCCTCCTGCGGAAGTGCGTGACCCGGTTGAACGGAACCAAGGCTAGCCCGGAAAGGGCGCGGTGATACTACAACGCGGAGTTTCTTTATATAAGGCTGATATGGCAACAGCTTTGACTCTTTGTATGATTTTGTATAAG
>NZ_JARGOQ010000014.1:0-23450 GCF_029233945.1 Sneathiella sp.
TCGACGATCCGGCGATTGTGGAAATGGTCCGCCGCCGCGCCAAGACGACCTGCGCGGTCAACGTCTGCATCACCGGCGCGTTGACGAAAGGCTTACTGGGCGAGGAGATGGCGGAAATGGGCCTTCTCTCGGAGGCTGGTGTTGTCGCCGTCAGTGACGGACAGTTTGCCATAAGCAATATCAACCTCATGCGGCGCGCCCTTGCCTATTCCAGCATGTTCGACCTGCCCGTCATCGTCCATGCGGAGGATCCCGCGCTTGCGGTGGGCGGCGTGATAACCGGCGGACGCACGGCGACCTTCATGGGCCTAAAATCCGTGCCCGCTTGCGCCGAAGCCATTCTGGTGGAGCGCGACATCCGCCTCGTGAAAATGACCGGCGCGCGCTGGCATGCCGCGCATCTCAGCACGCGCGATGCCCTCGACACCATGCGCCGGGCGAAGAATGACGGGCTTAACGTCACCGCCGGTACTGCCCCGCATTACCATGCGCTCAACGATCTGGAGCTTGGCGAATACCGCACCTTCGCCCGCGTCTCCCCGCCCTTGCGGGAGGAAGAAGAACGCCTCGCGGTGATTGAGGGGATCAAGGACGGCACCATCGATATCATCTCGTCCCAGCATCTGCCGCAGAGTGCGGACAGCAAGCGCGTGCCGTTTGCGCAGGCCAAACCCGGCGTGATCGGGCTGGAGACCATGTTGCCGGTCAGCCTGCGGCTCTATCACAATGGCGATATCGATCTTCTTCGCCTGCTCCATACGATGACGGTCGCACCGGCGAAACTTCTCGGGCTGGAAGCGGGGGCAATTAAAAAGGGCGCGGATGCGGACCTCACCCTTTTCGACACCGAAAAGCCCTGGCAGGTGGATGGCGATGCCCTGCTCTCGAAGTCAAAAAACACCGCCTTCGACGGCCATTTGCTGCAGGGCCGGGTCCTTAAGACCTTTGTGCGCGGCAAAGCCGTTTTCGAGCTATAGGAGGCCCCCATGCCCGATCCGCTTGGTGATTTCAGTCTGACATGGCCCTATTACGCCGCCGCCGTCATCGGCTATCTGGTGGGATCGATCCCCTTCGGGCTGGTCCTGACGAAAATGGCGGGGCTTGGCGATGTGCGCAAAATCGGCTCGGGCAATATCGGCGCGACCAATGTCCTGCGCACCGGGAACAAGGGCCTCGCGCTCGCCACCCTGCTGCTTGATGGCGGCAAGGGCGCTCTTGTCGTCATCCTCGCCAATATGTACCTCACGCAGGATTATGCGGTGCTGGCGGGCGGCGGCGCCTTTCTCGGCCATCTTTACCCGATCTGGCTAAAATTCAAGGGCGGCAAGGGTGTCGCGACTTTTATCGGCGTGATGCTGGCCCTCAGTTGGCCTGCCGGGCTTGGTGTTGCGCTCACCTGGCTGATCGTGGCGCTGATCTTCCGGATTTCCTCCCTCTCCGCGCTGGTCGCGGCAGCGCTCGCGCCGGTTTATATCTATATCCTGCAGAATATCTCCCCGCTGGACGGCACTTATTATGGCGACACGCAGCGGATCGAGTTTGCGGCGATGATGGCCATTCTCATCTTTCTCCGCCATCGGGAGAATATCGGCCGCCTGATGAAAGGCGAAGAGCCGCGCATCGGCAAAAAGAAACCCTGACTCCGGGTTGAATAAATTTCCCTTTATACTTACTTAAAGGGGAAGTTAATCGCCTGAAAGATCAGGGAACGGACCGATGGACTCGGGTGCCACGCAATATATCAAGGATGCCAATGTCCGCCGCCTGCAGGAATTGCAGGACGCCGCGGGCCGGGCCTTCACCGCGCATGTCGCCCGGCATAAAAATGAGATCGCCGCACGGCACCGCTATTTCCAGAAGAAGTTCTCTATCCTTCAACGAACCGTTCTTGACGACCATCGGAAAGCCCCCTCCTCACGGACGGAAAAGCCCGCGCCCCTGGAAGCCACGGAGGAGAATACGCCGGAGGAACATGCTGCCCCCCCGGCGGGTCCCGATCCGATCGCAACGCGGCGCGAACTGTGGGAGGAGCGCCGACGGCTTCGCAAGCTGAGACGGGAACGAAGGGTTAAACGCGACGTCCCGCCCGTCAAACCAAAGGAGGTACGGCCGCACGCCATGAAAACGCCATCGCCCCTTCCGCAGGATTCGCAAGACACCAGCTCTGCGGAAGAAATAAAAGTCCTGATGGAAATCGAGAAATTCGAAAAAATGATGAATCAGGTGAGAACCGCGCCCGATCCGTCACCGATGCTCCCCGCAGAGCCAAAAATCGAGATTGCCGCCAACAGCCCGCCAAAAACAGAACAAAGGAAGCAGGGTCGGTTTTCCTTGCGAAATCTGTTCGACCTATCGCCGCAGTTTCGCGATATTGAGGCGGGTGACGACGAGGCTTAAGCAACTGATAGCGGGCATAGGGATCGGAAAAATTCAATTGACGCGATAAATATTCTTCTGCCATCTTCAAAAAATGGATGCGCAAACAGAACTGTCATCGGATGAAAGGCTGGCCTGGCTTCGCCTGATCAGGTCCGAAAATGTCGGGCCGATCACTTTTTTTCAGTTGCTGGGCCGCTTCGGCACCGCGTCAAAGGCGCTGGCCGCCCTGCCCGACCTTGCCCGAAAGGGAGGGCGCAAGAAACCGATCCGGGTCTGCCCGGCAGGAGACGCCGCGCAGGAGATGGAGGCCGTGCGGGCGTTTGGCGGACAGATGATCGCCGCATCGGAACCGGATTACCCGACAGCCCTCCGGATGATTGCCGATCCGCCACCGGTGATCTCCGTGCGTGGCCATGCCCATCTGTTAAACAAGGATATTGTGGCGATTGTTGGCGCGCGTAATGCTTCCGCCGTCGCGCTGCGCCTGACCGGGCAGATCGCCGGCGGCATATCCGAGGCGAAAATCATTGTCGCCTCCGGTCTCGCGCGGGGGATCGACACGGCGGCGCATCAGGCCTCACTGGAGGGCGGGACAATCGCCGTGGTCGGCGGCGGCCTCGACTACCCCTATCCGCGCGAGAACAAGGCCTTGCAGGAGGAAATATACGAGCGCGGCTGCGTCATCGCGGAGCAGCCCATGGGCACCGTCCCGCAGGCGCGCCATTTCCCCCGCCGCAACCGGATCATCTCCGGCCTGGCGCTCGGTGTGCTGGTGGTGGAGGCCTCCCCCCGCTCCGGCTCGCTCATTACCGCGCGCATGGCGCTTGAGCAGGGGCGCGAGGTGTTCGCCGTCCCCGGCTCCCCCATGGATCCCCGCGCCAAGGGTACAAATAACCTGATCCGGAATGGGGCCATGCTGATTGAGGAGGCGGCAGACATTATTGATGCGCTGCAAAGCATTCGCCAGCGCCCCCTGAAAGAGCCGGACCAGCCGCTTCTTCCCTTCCTTGATCCGGTGCCGCCAGAAGAGCAGGAACTTGACCGGTTGCGCCCGGATATCCTCTCCTATCTCAGCCCGACGCCGGTCGAAATCGATGACCTGATCCGCCTCACCGGTGAGCCCGCCGCAATGATTTTAACGATTTTACTTGAACTGGAACTGGCAGGCAGAATAGAACGCCATTTCGGAAACAGGGTTTCAATCGTCGAGTAGCGCCTTTATATATCACGGCATGACGTACAAAAGAGAGACCTCTTATATAAGTAGAAAGCCTGCGGTATTGATATGAACGTTGTTGTTGTCGAATCCCCTGCAAAAGCCAAGACGATTAATAAGTATCTGGGCTCGGACTATACGGTTCTGGCATCCTACGGACATATCCGCGACCTGCCGTCGAAGGATGGATCGGTCGAGCCGGATCAGGATTTTGCCATGCATTATCAGAATGATGCGAAATCCGCGAAGCATATCAAGGCCATTGCCGACGCGCTTTCCGGTGCCGAAAATCTCTATCTCGCCACTGACCCGGATCGTGAAGGGGAAGCCATCGCCTGGCATGTGCTGAAGGTGATGGAAGAGAAGAAAAAACTGAAGGGCGCGAAAGTGAGCCGCGTCGTCTTTAACGAGATCACCAAGCGCGCCGTGCTGGAGGGAATCGCCCATCCGCGCGAGCTGGACATGAACCTCGTGAATGCGCAGCAGGCGCGCCGGGCACTCGATTATCTTGTGGGCTTTACTTTATCGCCCGTTCTCTGGCGGAAATTGCCGGGCGCAAAATCGGCGGGCCGCGTTCAATCCGTGGCGCTCCGTCTCATCTGCGAACGCGAGCTTGAGATCGACGCCTTTACCGCCGAAGAATACTGGACGATCGATGCCGACTTCCTGACCGACAAGAAAGACAAGATCACCGCGCGGCTGACCCATCTCGCGAACAAGAAGCTTGATAAATTTGCGCTTCCCAATGCGGAAACCGCAGCATCCGCCGCCGAAAAAGTCCGCGCCGGCAGCTTTTCAATTGCCGATGTCACGCAGAAACCCGCCAAGCGCAACCCCTCCCCGCCCTTCACCACCTCAACCCTGCAGCAGGAAGCCTCCCGCAAGCTGGGTTATGGGGCGAAGCGGACCATGATGGTCGCACAGAAGCTCTATGAGGGCTTCAACCTTGGCGGCGAGACGCAAGGCCTGATCACCTATATGCGTACAGACGGTGTCAGTCTGGCGATGGAAGCCATGCACAGCGCCCGCGACGTCATCGCCAGCGAGTATGGCAAGGAATATGTACCGGAGAAGCCGCGCTTCTATAAATCGAAATCGAAAAACGCGCAGGAGGCCCATGAGGCCATCCGCCCGACAGATCTTTCACGCACCCCGGCAATGGTTGCGAAATATCTCGATTCTGAGCATTTGCGGCTCTATGAGCTGATCTGGAAGCGGACCATCGCCAGCCAGATGGAAAGCGCGCAGCTGGAACGCACCACCATTGATTTCAGCGATGGCGCGGGCCAGACCTTGCGCGCCACCGGCAGTGTCGTCCGCTTTGCGGGCTTCCTCAAGCTCTATGAGGAAGGTCGCGACGATGTATCCGATGACGAGAACGGCAACCGGTTGCCCGCCGTCAAGGCAGGCGAAGATGTCGCGACGGACAAGGTGCGCGAGGATCAGCATTTCACCGAGCCGCCCCCCCGCTATTCCGAGGCGAGCCTGGTCAAGAAACTGGAAGAACTCGGCATTGGCCGCCCGTCCACCTACGCTTCCATCATCTCGGTGTTGCAGGACCGCGATTACGTCCGGATCGACCAGAAACGCTTTATCCCGGAGGATAAGGGGCAGTTGGTCACGGCCTTTCTCGCCTCCTTCTTCACACGCTATGTAGAGTATGATTTCACCGCGCAACTGGAAGAAAAGCTCGATGATGTCTCCGCCGCGAATATGGATTGGAAACAGGTTCTGCGTGACTTCTGGTTTGACTTTAATACATTGGTTGAAGGGACTGCAGAACTTCGTGTTTCTGATGTTCTTGAGGAACTGAATCGCGTCCTTGCACCGCATGTTTTCCCGCCAACGGAAGATGGGAAAGACCCCCGCACCTGCCCGAAATGCGACGACGGCCGTCTCAGCCTGAAGACCGGCCGGTTCGGTGCCTTTATCGGTTGCTCCAATTATCCCGACTGCCGCTTTACGCGCAAGCTGGGCGAGAGCGCGGAAGACGCCGACAACACAGCGGATGAGGGCCCGAAGGAAATCGGCATCGATCCCGCGAGCGGCCTGATGATCACCCTGCGAAAAGGCCCCTATGGTCCCTATCTGCAGCTGGGCGAACCGGAGCCCAAGAAAAAACCAAAACGCGTCTCGATCGCGAAGGATATCCCGCTGGAATCAATTGATTTCGATCTCGCGGTGCAGCTGATTGGCCTGCCGCGCGAGATCGGCCCGCATCCGGAAACCGGCGCCATGATCACGGCGGGACTTGGCCGTTATGGCCCCTATGTGGAGAGCGAGCGGAAATACGGCAAGCTGTCCAACAGCATGGAAGTACTGACCGTCGGCATGAACCGCGCGGTTGAGCTTCTGGCGGCAGCGAAAACACGCGGCGGCGGCGCGGGGCGCGGGGCCGCGCCTCTTCGTGTCGTCGGGCCGCATCCGGCGGACGAGGCGGACATCAATGTGAAGGACGGGCGCTATGGGGCCTATGTCACCCATGGCGGCATCAATGCCACCATCCCGAAGGATGCCGACCCGATGACCATCACGCTGGAGGACGCCGTCAAGCTGCTGGCGGAGCGGGCGGAGAAGAGCGGCAAGAAACCGAAGCTCGCCAAGAAGGCCGGAGCCGCAAAGAAAAAGGCATCGGCGAAGAAGAAGGCGACGCCCAAGAAAACGGCGACTGCGGCGGAATGAACCGGTCGCTTAAGACAGAAAACGGGATATCTTGACCCCTAAAAAACCAACGCGCGACCATCTGCCGACCAAGGAACAGGTGCGCGCCTTTATCGATGAGAGCGAGACGCCCGTCGGCAAGCGGGAAATCGGCAGAGCCTTTAACATCAAGGGTGCCGACCGGATTTACCTGAAAAAAATCCTGAAAGAACTCATCGAGGAAGGTCAACTGGAACGCGGGAGAAAACGCGAGTTGGCCCCGGCGGGCGCCCTGCCGTCTGTCGCGGTGATCGAGGTGGACCGGATTGACAAGGACGGAGAGCCGGTTGCCAGGCCCATCAGCTGGCAGGAGGATGGCAAGCCACCCCTTATCTATGTGCTGCACCCCGGCCGGACACAGGCGCCGGGCGTCGGTGATCGCCTGCTCGCCCGTCTCGCGCGGCAAAAGGACGGCACTTACGAGGCGCGCGTTATCCGCCGGCTGGAGGCTTCCGCCGGCCCGACCCTTGGCGTCTATACGAAGGTCGGCAAGGACGGACGCGTACAGCCCACCAACCGCAAGCTGAAGAAAGAGATTATCGTCCGCGACGAAAACTCCATGGGCGCGCAAACGGGCGAGGTCGTGCTCTGCGATATCCTGCCGGGCAAAACCCATGCCCTGCCGGAAGGGCGGGTCACGCAGCGGGTCGGTCCCATGGACGATGCAGCGTCCCTGAGCCTGATCGCGATCCATGCCCATGGCATCCCGGATCATTTTGACGACGTCACGATCAAGGAAGCTTTGACGGCGAAGCCGGTCACGCTTGGCAAGCGCACTGATCTTCGCGGCCTGCCGCTTCTCACCATCGACCCCGCCGATGCACGCGACCGCGACGATGCGGTCTGGGCCGCGCCGGATGACGATCCGAAGAATGAAGGCGGCTGGCAGGCTATCGTCGCCATCGCCGATGTCGCCCATTATGTGACCCATGGCTCTGCCCTCGACAAGGCGGCGCGGATGCGCGGCAACAGCGTCTATTTCCCCGATCGGGTAGTGCCGATGCTGCCGCATGAGCTTTCAAGTGACCTCTGTTCGCTGCATGAGAATGTCGATCGGCCGGTGATGGCGGTGCAGATGTGGTTCGATGCGGAGGGCAAGAAACTCCGTCACAAGTTCATGCGCGCCCTGATCCGTTCCGTCGCGTCCCTCACCTACCGGCAGGCCCAGGACGCCCATGACGGCCTCACGGACGATAAAACGGAGACGCTGGCTGCCGACGTGATCGAGCCGCTGTTCGGGGCCTATGCGGCGCTGAAGAAAGCGCGAACCAGGCGCCAGCCCCTCGATCTCGACCTGCCCGAGCGGCGCATCGAGTTTGGCGAGGACGGCTTTATCAAGGCCGTGCACAAACGCGAACGGTTCGAGGCGCATATGCTGATCGAGGAGTTCATGATCCAGGCCAATGTTGCGGCGGCGGAAACGCTGGTGCAGATGAAGCGCCCCTGCATGTTCCGGGTACATGAACCCCCGGCGACCGACAAGATGATCGGGCTGCATGAAACGCTTGGGGAGATGAATATCCGCTTTGCCAAGGGACAGGTCGTGACCACTGCGACGTTCAACCATATTCTCGCCCAGGCGGATAACGAGATCGACCGGGAACTGGTCAGCTCGCTGATCTTGCGCAGTCAGTCGCAAGCCGTCTATAGCCCCGAAAATTTGCATCATTTCGGCCTGCATCTCTCCAACTATGCGCATTTCACCTCCCCCATCCGGCGCTATGCGGATCTGTTGGTCCACCGCAGCCTGATCGCCGCCCTCAAGCTTGGCGACGGCGGCCTGAAGGAAGAAGAAGCGCTGGAATTCACCGAGATCGGCACGCAGATTTCAGCGACCGAACGGCGCGCCATGGTCGCGGAGCGGGAGACGACGGATCGATTTACCGCCGTCTTCCTCGCCAACAAGGTCGGAGAGATTTTTCAGGCGAAAGTCTCCGGCGTCACCCGCGCCGGGCTGTTTCTGTCCTTTGACGATACCGGGGCCGACGCGCTGGCCCCGATTTCAACCCTCGGCAATGACTTTTTCAATTTCGACCCCGAAAAACATATGCTGGTCGGCAAGCGGACCGGTCGGGTTTTTCGTCTCGCGGACCGGCTTGCCGTGCGACTGCGGGAGGTGGACATCGTCACCGGCAGCATGATCGCCGAAATTGAGGACGGGCGCGACGGCGGCGCTTCCCCCTCACATCGCCCGAAGTCAGACCGCAGTCCCAGGGGCGCCGCGAAATCTCCGGCACGAAAACCGGTTAAGAAGAAAAAACGCACCTTGCCCAAGGGCAAGAAACGGGCACAACGCCGTCAGCCGCGTGATTAATTCCTGCGGCAGAGTGTCGCAAAGCCCTTTTCTTCATACATTTCAAACATATCTGATGCTAGTATGCAGCGTATCAGGTTGTGAGAAATAGGGACAAGATGGAAATCGTTTCAGCACCAAGATCGGTATGGCAGGCCATGATGCACGGCCTTCGTCGCCGCTGCCCCGATTGCGGCAAGGGTCCGGTTTTCAGGAATTATATCAAGGTCAACCATACCTGTGACGCCTGCGGACTGGAGCTGCATCACCAGCGCGCGGACGATGCACCGCCCTATTTCACCATGCTGATCGTGCTGCATTTTGTCCTGTCGGGCATGCTCACCGTTGAGCAGGTCTACAGCCCCGCGACCTGGATACAGCTGACCATCTGGATGCCTGTTGCCCTGGTCTCGGCGCTCTGGCTGCTGCCAAGAGTAAAAGGGGCGCTGATCGGCATTCAATGGGCCCGCCAGATGCATGGCTTCGGGGGCGATTTCACCTAAACTGGCTGGACTTGCCGGGTCCGCAGGTGCATAGTTGGACGAAAAATGAAAGTCCAACGATTATGAGTACAGAACCCAAAAGAAGCATCGCCGAAAGCCGCACCGACGGAAGCAAGGCCCCCCGCCCCAAAGACGCTGCCACCCTGATCCTGTATCGGCAGAGCCGCAAGAATATCGAGATCCTGATGGGGGAGCGCAGTGGGCGGCACAGCTTCATGCCCAATACCTATGTCTTTCCGGGTGGCCGCGTGGATGCCAGCGATAGCCGCATCCCGCCCGCCGAGGATCTGCGCGAGGATGTGATGGCGCGCCTCCTTCGTGGCGGCTGCACCCCGGCCCGCGCCCGCGCGCTTGCCATTGCTGCCATCCGCGAAACCTTCGAGGAAACGGGCCTCCGTCTTGCCAGCGACTATCCGCGTCCGCGCAAATCCCGGGTGCAGGTCTGGAACGAATTTGGCACGGTGACCTGTGGCCCCGATTTGTCGAAACTCGACTATATCGCCCGGGCGGTGACGCCGCCCTCGCGCAAGAAACGCTTCAACACGCGATTTTTTGTGGCCGATGCCGAGACGCTGGAAGGCGATATCAAGGGCTCCGGTGAGTTGCTGGATATTCGCTGGGTAACGATTGAGGATGCGCTTAACCTGAACATTCCGGTCATTACCGAGAAAATACTCGGTTATGCGGGCAAGTTCCTGCAAGAGCGCCCACCCCAGGACGCAACCGTGCCTGTCCCCATGTTCATGATGCGCCATGGAAAACGAATCTATGGTGAGGAATGACCAATTTCACCCGCCAGATACGGCCGGTAAAGCCCCGGCATGCCGCCAGCCTTGTAATTTATGAGCAGCGCGCCGATGATCTCTATGTCCTGATGGGCCGCCGGTCAAAAGCGCACAGATTTCTGCCTGACGTTTATGTCTTTCCGGGTGGCCGGGTGGACCGGGCCGACGCGGACATGGCGCCACTTGCGCCGCTCGCGCCGGATATCGAAAGGTTACTCTCTCAACCCTCCGGCATGGCCCATGCGGTGGCAACGGCGGCCGTGCGAGAAACCCATGAGGAAACCGGCCTTGTCATTGGGGATCTTCAGGGCGATCAATTAGTGCCGGATCTCTCGCAGCTGGATTTCATTGCCCGGGCAATCACTCCACCGAACAGTCCCATCCGCTTTAATACGCGCTTCCTCACCCTCGATGCGAAGCATGTGACCGGCGGCGATCTCGGCGGCTCCGGCGAGTTGATCGATTTGCACTGGATCCCCTTGTCCGAGACCCATCGTGTCCCGCTCATCGACGTGACGGAATTCGTCCTGGACGAGATCGGCCGGAAAATCAAGCGGGCCACGGCGCCTCTGCCACGGCAGTCAGGCACCGTTCCCATCTTCACTTATTACAAGGGTAATCCCTTTATCCGCAACTACGATAATGGCTGAAGCCGCGCTGGTGGATAACCGGCGCGCGCTGATTGCCGTGATTGCCGCCGTGACCGCCATGGCCGTCTCGCTCAGCCTGTCCATCCCCCTCGTCTCCCTGCTGATGGAGAAGCGGGGCTATGGCAGCGATGTCATCGGCCTGATGGGAGCCTTGCCGGCTCTCTCCTTCCTGCTGGCCTCCCCTGTCGTGCCGGCCTGCACCCGCGCCCTCGGCTCAGGGAAGATGTTATGGGGGGCGCTCCTGCTCGCGGCGGCGTCCATCTGGGCGCTGTCCCTCTCGGATAATATCTATTTCTGGTTCTTCCTGCGGCTGATGATCGGCCTGTCGATGGCGGTCCTGTTCCTGATCAGTGAAACCTGGCTGAACAAGATCGCGCGGGAGAAAACCCGCGGGCGGACCATTGCCATTTATGTCTCCTCCATGACCCTCGGATTTGCCTTTGGTCCGGTATTGATCAATTTCCTCGGCGCCGAGGGAAGCCTGCCTTTCATCGTATCCAGCCTGATCGTGCTCAGCGCCGGGTTCGCCTTTCTTATCGTTGGCGACCAGTTCCCGGACCTTGGCGAGAAAAGCAGCTATTCCATCTTCTCCTTCATAAAGATCGCACCGATGATCAGCGCCGCGACCATACTCGTCGCCTTCTTTGATGGCTCCGTATTAACGCTCCTGCCCGTCTATGGCGTCAAGAACGGACAGGCGCTGGAAATGGCGGTGCTGATGACAAGCGCCCTGCTCGCCGGGAATATCCTGTTGCAGCTGCCCATTGGCTGGCTGGCGGACCGGTTCGACCGGACCAAGGTGATTCTCGGCTGCGGCATCGTCGGGGTCTTAGGCGCGCTGATCCTGCCTTTCGTCGTACTGGAGCCCTATCTCCTCTGGCCGCTTCTGGTTATCTGGGGCGGCGGGGTTGTCGGCACCTATACCATCGCCCTTGTCGTGATGGGGCAGGTTTTCAAGGGCGGTGACCTGATCACGGCAACGGCGGCGGTTGGCATGCTTTGGGGGCTTGGCAGCCTGTTCGGACCGGTTTTGGCCGGTGTGGCGATGGAGATTGTTAAGCCGCATGGTATGCCGCTCACCTTCGCGGTGGCCTGCACGATCTTTGTTCTGATCGCGGCCCTTTCACTCCGCCGTGCCGGGAAGCCCTAAAAAAAGCGAATTTTCCAAGCATCCGCTTGACTTCAGCGATTAAATCCGTATTTTCCGGGCTTCGATTATATTTTTTGCCCGCTCTGATGCGGGAACGACTGGAGTTTCGGACATGGCTAAGCCGACAACATTGAAAATAAGGCTGGTAAGCACGGCGGATACCGGTTTCTTTTATGTGACCAAGAAAAATCCGCGCACCTTGACGGAAAAGATGGTCGTACGCAAATACGATCCCGTTGCCCGCAAGCATGTGGAATTCAAGGAAGCGAAGATCAAATAGATTTCTTCACGCTGAATGAAAACAGGCCGCAAATTGATGCGGCCTTTTTTGTTGGGATAATGCGGCTGTCAGCGCGCGGCGACGTCTGGTTCCCTCTCAAAAGTCTCGACATTGGACGGGGCAACGACCACACGATTACGACCATCCCCTTTCGCCTTGTAGAGCGCCTCATCCGCCCGCTTGAGCAGGCCATCGGAGTTTTCTTCCTCTTTCGAGACCGTCACGCCGATTGAACAGGTCAGGCTCAGCTCAAGCGTCCCCTTGTTCGCAGAGAACGGCTTTTCCGAGATCTGCCGACGAAGACGTTCAGAGACAGTCGAAGCAACCGAAAGATCGGTATCGGGCATAACAACGACAAATTCCTCCCCGCCGTAACGGCAGGCCAGATCAATGCCGCGCACACTCGCGCCAATACGCTCGGAGAATTCGCGGATTACCTCATCGCCCACATCATGGCCATGGGTGTCATTCACCCGCTTGAAAAAATCGATGTCCATGATCATAACGCAAACAGGCTTGTAATCGATTTTCGCCCGCTGCAGCATGGCATCGAGGTGACTGGACATATAGCGCCGGTTATAGAGCCCGGTCAGGCTGTCCGTTACAGCCAGTTCCATACTGCGATGGAAGTTATGGCGCAGGCGGTCCTGATACTGCTTACGGAGGATCTGGGTCCGTGTCCGGACAATCAACTCATTCGCATCAATGGGGCGCATGATATAGTCGTTGATGCCGATTTCCATGCCCTTGATGAGCTTGTCTTTATCAGCCTCATCCACAAGCGTCAGGATCGGCAGTTGCCGCGTCTCTTCCAGGCTGCGGACCTTGGAGCACAGGCGCAGCGGATCGTAATTTGCAGAATCAAGGCTGACAACAGCAAGATCATAGTCGCCGCCGCGCAGCAGGACCTGCGCCTCCTCCATATTCGGCTCAAGCGTGATGTCATAGGTTTCCGCATAGATCTCCTTCATCATGCGGACGGAATATTCATTGTCGTCGATAACCAGGATACGGGCGCGCTGAAGGGCCTCTTCCTTGCGGTCGGACATGCTGATCACGCCCATTTCCGAACTGGTCTCTTCGCGCAGGCGGAATTCATCCATCATCATTTTAAGACGCAGGAGCGATTTCACCCGCGCAAACAGAGCGAGATCGTCAACCGGTTTTGTCAGGAAGTCATCCGCCCCGGATTCGAGGCCCTGGACCCTGTCGGCCGCCTCGCTGAGCGCCGTGACCATGACGACCGGGATATGCGCCGTCCGCTTGTCGGCCTTCAACCGCTGGCAGACCTCAAAGCCGTCCATCTGCGGCATCATCACATCGAGAAGAATAAGGTCGGGCTGCTGTTCGAGAGCAATTTCCAGCGCATCGGGGCCGTTGTAGGCAGTCACCACGTCATAATATTCGACGGACAGCTTTGCCTCGAGTATTTTAACGTTCGGGATAACATCATCAACGACCAGGATGCGTGCAGACATAATCTAGCTCAAAAATTCTTTGACGGTGTTCAGGAAATTTTCGACGGAGATCGGTTTCGCAACATAGGCTTCGCAGCCCCCCTCACGAATTTTTTCCTCGTCCCCCTTCATCGCAAAAGCGGTGACGGCGATAACAGGAATTGACTTCAGCGTCTCATCCTCTTTAATCCATTTCGTCACTTCCAGCCCGGAAACCTCCGGCAACTGAATATCCATCAGGATCAGATCCGGCATATGCTCCCGCGCGAGGCTCAAAGCTTCCATTCCATCTTTTGTCTGGATGGTGTTGTAGCCATGTGCTTCCAGAAGATCGTGGAATAACTTCATATTTAAGTCGTTATCTTCGACAATCAACACTGTCTTCATTTTCAGTACGTCCAATTCACAAGTACAATCGCCAAAAGTAAGACGGTTAGTATAGACCCAGAGAGAGCTTTCGATTTCCTGCCCATGGGGCTATCATTCGTTCACAATAAACAGATATATGTTTAATTTTCCCTTACCATATAGGGTTTCAGGCACAGAAAATTTTATGAATCACGAAAAATCTGAAATAATCGCACTGCAGGCGCTCACATTTATTGCTGAACAGGAAAAAACCATGAGCTGGATGCTCACGGAAACCGGTATTGACTCCGGCACCCTGGCCCGCTCAGCTGAAAATCCCGAGATATTGGCCGGCGTGCTTGATTTTTTGCTCATGCATGAAGATATATTAATCGATTTTTGTACAAACGAAAAGCTGGACCCAACCAGTATTACCCGCGCCCGCCAGTTTCTGCCCGGTGCGCCGGTGGAGGATTATTGATGATGTTTACCGGTATCCACGATGATGTCCGCCCGCAGCTTGAGGAACTGACCATCGATCGCGACCGCCCCCTTGTCATCACCGACGCGGATGAGGTCCTGTTCAACTTCATGATCGGCCTGGAGGATTTTCTCAAATCCCTCGATCTGTATTTCGACTGGTCGTCTTTTGCGCTCAGTGGCAATATCCGACGTATTGCCGATAAGGAGCCGATTGACCAGATGGAAATCGGCGTTCTTCTGTCCAACTTTTTCGATCAGCGCTGCGCCGTTCTTCCCGCCGTCGATGGCGCAGCGGAGGGGCTTGCCAGTCTCAGAGATCATGCGCAGATTGTCGTCCTCAGCAATGTCCCGCCCAAGCATGCGGGCAAACGGCTATTGGGTCTCAAGGACAAAGGGATGGATTTTCCGCTCATCGCCAATATCGGCAGCAAGGGACAGGTGGTCCGCTTCCTGACCGAGGGGCTGAACGCGCCCGCCTATTTTATTGACGATATTCCCCATAATCACAGCTCGGTTAATGAGCATGCCGCGCATGTCCACCGGCTGCATTATATCGCCGATCCGCGGCTGTCCGACCTACTCGGGCCGGCAGAGCATAGCCATAGCCGTCTCTATAACTGGCCGGAGATCAGTGCACATATCATCCGTCATATCGAGACGGGCGAGTACTGACAGGGGCGCCATGGACAGCCTTTGCCGCAACTGCCTGACAATCCTTGAAGAAGGAAGCGGTGCGGGTGACGTCAATCGCTGCCCGCGTTGCCGGTCGCCAAGAATTCTCCGCCATGCGGAACTGTTCAATCTTTCCATCGCCCATGTCGATTGCGACGCCTTCTATGCGGCGGTGGAGAAACGCGATAACCCCAGCCTCAACGCCAAGCCGCTCATCATCTGCCATGACAGCCCGCGCGCCGTTGTCTCCACCTGCTGCTATATCGCCCGGATGTCGGGCGTGCGTTCGGCCATGCCACTGTTCAAGGCCAAGAAACTCTGCCCCGATGCCGTCATTATTCCGCCGAACATGACGAAATATGCAACCGTCAGCCGCGAAATCCGCGCCCTGTTTGACAGGCTGACCCCGGATGTGGAGCCTCTCTCGCTGGATGAGGCCTTTCTCAACCTTTCCGGCACGGAGCGGCTGCACCATCGGAATGCGGCGCAGTCCATGGCCTGGCTCGCAAGGGAGGTGGAAAAAACAATCGGGATCACCGTCTCCGTCGGCCTTAGCTATAACAAGTATCTCGCCAAGCTTGCCTCCGACCTTGATAAGCCAAACGGTTTTGCCGTCATCGGCCAAGCGGAGGCGCTGGATTTTCTTAAAACCCGGCCGGTTAGCGATATCTGGGGCGTCGGCAAGGCACTCAACCGCAAGCTCGCGGCGGAGGGCATCACCACTATCGGCCAGCTACAACACCGCGAGAAAGCGGAGCTGGTGGCGCGTTACGGCGTGATGGGCGGCCGTCTCTATCATCTTTCGCGCGGCGAGGACGACCGGCGGGTAAAGGCCGATCTTCGCGCCAAGAGCATCTCGGCGGAGACCACCTTTGCCACGGATATTTCGGATATCGATATTCTGCTGGCGCGACTCTGGCCGCTTTGCGAAAAAGTCTCGAAGCGCCTTAAAAAATCGAACAAGGCGGGCAAGACAATTACGCTCAAGCTCAAAACCGGCAATTTCAAGTCCCTGACCCGCAGCCATACCCTCACCCAGCCGACGCAGCTTGCGGAAACGCTCTATCGGGAGGTAAAACCGCTCCTGCAGAAGGCGGCACCGGGCCATAATTTTCGCCTGATCGGGGTGGGCATCAGCAGCTTCGGTGAGCTTGATGACGCGGACAGGCCCGACCTCTTAAGCGGCAGTTCCGGCCATGACAGGGAGGTCGAGGCTGCCATCGACAAGCTCAGGGACAAGTTCGGTGATGCGGTAATCACCAAGGGGCGTGGCCTGACCGGTAAAAATTGACCGACCCTAGATCAGGAGCATTTCTCCGGCGTCAGAAAGGTCAGTTCAGCCACATCACCGCGCAGCGAGAAATCGCTGTAATCAAGAAATAAATCCGTCGCGACACCATTGCCGAAAATCTTCATGGCGATTTTATAGTCAGGCTCTGTTTGTTGCTGCCTGAGATCGAAGAAGGATATCTGCAATGGCCAGAAAGCCCGTCCTTTCAACTCCCCTTCCGCATCGGGCGAGTTCAGAAGCGTCTGCGCCTTGCCAATCACGGCGAGAGTGTCGGAGAGCCCGTCCTCCCCATTGCCGTCATAGACCTTCGCGGAAAGTAAATTCTTGCCCGCGGCGGCGGCTTTCAACACCATTCGGGTATGCTCACCCGGGAAAATAACATCGCTCGGCAGTTCCATGTCGGGCTGGTCGGGATCGGAGAACTCGACAATCGTCCCGTTCTCCCGGTGCTCGGCAATACCGCTGTATTTCTCGATCATCTGGCCGTTCAGCATATTCGACATATCGAAACGCATCATCTTGCCCGCATTATCTTCCCAGGTCGACTGGCTGTAATCGGAGACAATAACATTGCCTTCATAATTGACCATTTCCAGCACCATGCGCTGATTGACGATCAGGCCGTCGCATTGCTGCTCCACCTTCATCACGATGCGCCCGCGAACGCCTTCTATGCCACTGTTTTCACCCAGCTCCTCCAGGCGCAGATCATAAACGGCCTGATGGGAGGCCAGTTGCAGCGGCGCGGCGGAAGAGAAACTCGCAATACCGGTCAGGCCGATACCAACAAGCGTGAAAGCAACTTTTGACCATTTCATTTCTACTATTAATCCATATTAACTGAGCTGCGCGGGCCGCATAAAATTCCTGAAAACCAGTAATATACCTCAATTTTGCGGCTGTGAAGACTTATCGCGGAAGAGGGAGACATTCTGTCTATATGGGTCAAATATTCCGATCTGAAAGGCATAAAATTCCCCACAATTTTGCCTAAAATATGAATAAAATCTTTATTTTTCAATTTAACCTATTGATTTATATGAGTTTTTGTAAGTTCAAATTTTGGCACGGTAGTTGCTGTTCTTCAGTCAGTAGATTATGCCGCTCTGGTTTCGATAATGAGATAATCAAAGAAACTGCCGGAGCGGTTTTTGTGAGGAGAATTGAGTTATGTCATCGTCCATGGCACATATATCGCCCCTTAAATCGGGCCATCCGCCGGGATTCGAGGCGGAAATCGGCACGCAGTTGGAAGATCTTTCCACGGCACTCAGGTCCAGCCTGAGACGGCAGGCGCCGGCCAAGCACTGGCAATTGATCAATCGCGTCATCGCCTACGCCGCGAGCGCAGAACAGCATATTTCGGAGCAGCAGCATCGGATCCGGGAGTTGGAGGCTCTCTCCACTACCGACGAGCTGACCGGACTGCACAATCGCCGGGGCTTGCAGGAGTTTATGACCCGCACCCTCGCCTCCGCGCGCCGTCACAAGGAAGAAGGGATTGTCGCCTTCCTCGATCTCAATGATTTCAAGGAAATCAACGACCGCTTCGGTCACGATACCGGCGACATTGCGCTCCAGAAATTTGCCGAGAATATCCAGTATAACCTGCGCAGTTCGGATTTTGTCGCCCGCATCGGCGGGGATGAGTTCATCTTCGTCCTGACCCGGACAAATACCGAAAACGGACGCGGACGCGCCCTCGCCATTCAGCGTGAGGTCAGCGCCACCTCCATCCCGGCGCGCGGCCGGAAAATCTTCCTGAAAGCCAGCATGGGGATTGTCCCCTATACCGGCGACAGCGCCTACAGCGACCTGATGAGCGCCGCCGACCAGGCCATGTATGATAACAAGAAAGCGAACAAAAAGGCAGCGCACACTTCCTAAGTGCGGCGCCACCTTGTCATTTGGGTTAATCGCGGCAGAACAGCTCGATCGGTTCGCGCACGCCGCGCAGCTCGTGATATCCACAGGACCGAAGCGTAGACGCCGCATCGGCGCAGGTCCGGACAAAATCGCCCGAGGCGACCAGCCGGGTATCAAGCTGATCGCACAGCGCCTCGATCCGGCTTACTTCATTGACCGCCGGGCCAATGACCGTAAAATCGAGCCGCGTTTCCGAGCCCACATTGCCATACATCACTTCCCCCACATGCAGCGCGATGTCGAGTTCCATCGTCGGCTTGTTCGCGGTGCGGCGCTTGTGATTTAGTCGATCAACACCTTCCGCCATTTTCTGGGTCACGCCGAGGGCCGTTTCACATATCACCCGGGTGGCGTCCTCATCCGGTGAGGTCAGCTCGAACGTGGCGAGAACGCCGTCGCCCATGAATTTGAGGATTTCCCCGCCCGCCACCTCAATCGGGCTGGCCATCTGATCAAGATAGTGATCGAGCATTTCCACAAGATCTTCCCGATCGATCGTATCGGAGAGCTTCGTGAACCCCTTAAGGTCCGCATAGACCAGCACCGCATTGATACTGTCAACGGAGCCGCGCCGCACCTGACCGGAGAGCACCTTGCGCGATGTTTCCCGCCCGATATAAGTCTCCAGCATGGATCGCGCCGTTCGATAGGAGGCAATGCCCTTCGCCGCGAGGCCAAAGACCGGGATTGCCCGGCTCATGATCCGGAACTCCTCCTCGGTGAAGCCGCCGGGGCGGTCCGACGCCCAGCTGGTAATCAGGCCGGCTGTATGCTCCATACTTTGATTTTCAAATCCCCATCCGAAATCGAATATCTGACAGAACCAGTCCGTCATCCCCTCGTCGCGGAATTCGACAAGGACCGGGAAATCCAGATCGTTCTCCGCTGACAATTTGCGATGCAGGAAGGTAATCTTGTTCGACAGCATGAAGAAGAACGGGCTGGCGAACCAGCCTTCACCGGGGATATCCGAATGCAAAACATTGGTATTGGTGACGAGACCTTCCTTGCGCCGCCAGGTATACATGAAGGCGCTGACCTGTGGATGGATGGCACTCAGGGCAATATTCCCGCGCTTGAGTTTCACGCCCTGATCATTCAGTCGCTCGCAGAATTCAGTGAACAGGTCCCGAACTGTTGTTCCCGTCAGTCCGGCATCGATCAGCCAGGCGAACAGCTCTTCATTTTCATCCTGCGGCGTGAAATGGCCACACCGATTCTCGGTATCCAGATTATTCATAAGACCCATGGGCGCACCTGATTGCTTTGATTGGTCCCGTTGATATAAGCCTATTCTACACTTATAAAAGTCGAATGTGAAAATTTTACCATCAGGGCCAGCGCAGGCTGGCTCTTGGCGTATCCCCGTGATAGAAATCGCAAAAGTCAGACGCAAAGAAGGCAGGCCATGAGCGAGATAAAAAAATACTGGCAGAACTATATAAACGGGGAATGGGTGGATGCTCTGGACGGCGGACGCATTGAGATTGAAAACCCCGCAACCAGTGAGATCATCGCCGAAGTCGCCCGCGCCGAGAAGGCCGATGTAGACCGGGCCGTCGAAGCCGCGCGTGCCTGTTTCAAGACCCGGGAGCTTTATGACATGCGCCCGACAAACCGCGGCGCGCTGATGTTCGAGATTGCCCGCCATATGACGGACATGGCCGATGAGATCGCCCTTGCCGAATGCCTCGATAACGGGAAAACCCTCACCGGCGGCAAGAATGAAGCGATGGCGGCGGCGCGCTATTTCATCTATTACGGTGGCCTCGCGGACAAGCTGGAAGGACGGATGATCCCGCTTGGTGCGGATTATGTGGATTACACCATTCCCACTCCCTTCGGTGTGTCGGCCCAGATCGTGCCGTGGAACTTCCCGCTGCAGATTGCGGCGCGGTCCATTGCCTGTGCCCTTGCAACCGCCAATACGGTGGTCCTGAAATCACCGGAACTCTCCCCGCTCTCGACCTATTTCATCGCCGAGGCCTGCCACCGCGCCGGGGTGCCGAAGGGCGCCGTCAATATTCTCTGCGGCTATGGCCATGACTGTGGCGCGGCACTCGTATCCCACCCCGATATCGATCATATCGTCTTTACCGGGTCTGTCGCGACGGGCCAGTCGATCCTGCGCGCGGCGGCGGAACGGGTTATCCCCTGCGTCATGGAACTCGGTGGCAAGTCCGCCGGTATCCTGTTTAAGGATGCGGATATCGATCAGGCCATCAACTCCACCGCGAGCGGCATTTTCAGCCATGCCGGGCAGGTCTGCTCCGCCCAGTCCCGCCTGATCGTGCCGACGGTGCTGCAGGATGAGGTCGTCAGCAAGATGGCGGCGAAAGCGAAGTCGCTTTCTATCGGCCCCGGGATTGACGGTCATGACCTCACGCCTGTGATTTCAGCGGGTCAGGCCGACAAGATCGAAGGCATGTGCCTCGCGGCCTCGCAGGCCGGCGCAGAGGCCGTCTCCGGCGGTCGGAAACATACGGGTCTCCCCGGGCATTTTATCGAGCCGACGGTTTTCGCAAATGTCTCACCGGACATGACCATCGCCCGCGAAGAGGTTTTTGGCCCCGTGCTTTCCATCCTCACCTATGACGACCCCGAAGAGGCCATCGCGCTTGCCAACGGGACCGATTACGGCCTTTGCGCCGGGGTCTATACCAAGGATCTCGCCACAGCACATTGGGCGGCAGACCAGCTGATCGCCGGGCAGGTGTTCGTCAATGAATGGTTTGCGGGCGGGATCGAAACCCCCTTCGGCGGCATGAAACGCTCCGGCTACGGCCGGGAAAAGGGGCAGGAAGCGTTGCTCAACTATGTTCAGACGAAGAATGTCGGCATCCGGATTACGGGCGGCGGCGGTGGTCGTCCCGGTGGATGACCGAAAACGAAACTCCAACAAAACAGAGGTAAAAAATGGCAGGTAAAATTGACGCCCATCTGGCGGAACTCGGCATCGAAATTCCGACAGCAACAGCCCCGGCAGCAAATTACGTTCCTTACGTGAAAACCGGTAATCTGGTTTTTCTCTCGGGACAGGTGCCCGTTGTCGACGGCAAGCTCACCTATCAGGGCAAGATCGGTCAGGATTTCACGACCGAGGAAGGCATGGCTTGCGCCCGGGTCTGTGGCCTTAATATCCTCTCCCAGGTGAAGGACGCCTGCGGCGGTGATCTCGACAAGGTCGTGCGCTGCGTCAAGCTGAGCGGGTTTGTGAACTGCACCGATGGCTTTGGCGAGCAGCCGAAAGTTGTCAACGGCGCGTCCGACCTGATGGTCGAGATATTTGGCGACAAAGGCCGTCACGCCCGCTTCGCCGTCGGCACCAATGCCCTGCCGATGAATGTTGCCGTGGAAATCGACGCGGTTTTCGAAATCAGCTAAGCGAATGGGGAGCGTGCCAAACGCTCCCCCACTCTCTTAACTTTTCACGCAATAGGTGAGCGCGATAAAGGGCGGCATGTTGGTAAATGCCGTCGGGTCTGTGCTGTCAGCGGTCGTCGTTCGGGACATCTGATAGCCCTTGTTATCACTGTCAGAACCCTGACTGCCTTTATTGTTAGGGACAGTGACGGTTCCGCCATTTTCGGAATAATAGATATCGTTATATTGATGGGTATGCGGCGGAAGATTGGCCGCCGCCAGGGTCACCGTTTCCTGACCTCCGTTTGCGCCCGCTTTATACGCGCTCAAGGCTTTGCCATCGGCTCCCTTGCCGGGGGAACTTTCCGCCGCCCCGACAATCACCCGGCTCGCCGCCTTCGTATAGCTGCTCCATCCGGAGGGACAGCTTGACGTGCCGTCAAACGCGACAACCGCGCCGCTTTCAATCCCGGTTCCATCGCCGGAACTGGCCGCGGGCTTATCGAAATATATAACAAGCAGCGCGGTGATGACGGCGGCGATCGCCCCGCCGAGCAAGGCGCTGATACCGACTTTTATCCAATCCATCATAATCTCCAATCCTGTCTACCGGAGCAACCCCCGTATAATTAATCTCCTCTCTTATACATATATAAGTTGTATTATTTTCAAGTATTTTTCTTTAAAGTTTTACCATGATAAAAAATTTTGAATTCTTCCCGCTGCGCAAAAAGATATCTGATAGAGTGGTAAAGGGCGCATTTTTATAGTTTTCCGGGCCGAATGTCTGACACTCCATTGATTAACACCCTGCAATCCATCGCCGACGTGAGCGAGGCCGAATGGAATGCCTGCCTCACGACGGATCATCCCTTCGTCACCCACCAGTTCCTGAAGGCGCTGGAGGATAGCGGCTCCGTTTCTGCGGAAAGCGGCTGGATGCCCTATCACCTTTCACTGGAGATGGACGGCAAAATCGCCGGGGTCGCGCCCATGTATGTGAAGGGCCACAGCCAGGGGGAATATGTCTTCGATCACAGCTGGGCCCATGCCTATGGGCGTGCGGGCGGGCGCTATTACCCGAAGCTGCAACTCTCCGCTCCCTTCTCCCCCGTGACCGGCCCGCGCCTATTGGTGCCGGAGGGGCCGGAGAGGCAGTTGCATCAGCGCCTCCTCCTGCAGGGAACCAAACAGGTGGCCGACCAGCTCAATCTCTCCTCCGTTCATGCGACCTTTCTGGAGCCTGCCGAGCGCGCGTTGATGGAGCAGGAGGGGTTCCTCATCCGAACCGGTGAGCAATTCCACTGGGTGAATGACAATTACGAAAATTTCGATGATTTTCTTGCGCAGCTTTCCTCCCGCAAGCGCAAGGCCATCCGGAAAGAGCGCAAGGGCGCGACGGAGAATGACCTGGAGTTCGAAATCCTGACCGGCGCGGAAATCGGCGAGTTGCATTGGGACGCCTTTTTTAATTTCTATATTGATACAGGCAACCGCAAATGGGGAACGCCTTACCTCAACCGCGAATTCTTCAGCCTGCTGGGGGAGCGGCTTGGCGAGGCGGTTGTCCTCTTCATGGTGAGCCGCGGTGGCCGCTATATTGCCGGGGCATTGAACCTCAAAAGCAGTGATTGCCTCTATGGCCGCTATTGGGGCTGCATCGAGGACCATCGCTTCCTGCATTTCGAAACCTGTTACTACCGTGCCATCGATTATGCGATCGAACATGGTATCCGGCGGGTGGAGGCTGGCGCGCAAGGCCCGCATAAGCTCGCCCGTGGTTATCTGCCGACGGAGACATACTCCGCCCACTGGCTGCGCGATCCGGGCTTTCATGATGCGGTCGCCGATTACCTGCAGGCGGAGACGAAACAGGTGGAGGCCGAGATCAATTATCTTGCCGGTCATTCTCCCTTTCGGAATGGGAATTCCTGCTAGCCCGCCATACCCGCCA
>NZ_JARGOQ010000014.1:23550-38807 GCF_029233945.1 Sneathiella sp.
CCCGCCATACCCGCCAGCACATCAAATCTATTATTGAATAATCCCTAAATTTGATGTATATCATATTGACGTTTACGTAAAGGTAAAGCGTAGCCAGCAAACAAGGTTACCGGCCATAAAGATAATAAGGGATGATCATGACCGACCATATTACGCACGACCCAATTTACGATACCGTGAACCGCGACGACTTTCCGGCAATGCTGGAAGTGGACCGTTATGGAACGCGCACGGACGCATTCGACGGAATTATCTCGGCAACCCATGATCATTTCTGGGATCCGATGGATGCCGCCTATCTCGATTTTTCAAGTCCGTTTGATATCACCAAAGAATATATCATGCCGCCGGAAACCATTCCGGAGCTGCAAAGCGCGGTAGCCGACAAGCTGGATGAAGGGCAGAAGATCAAGCTTGCCAATGAAAGTACCCGCTGGAGCCTCTCGGCCATCCTGCATGGCGAACAGGGCGCGCTGTCCTTAAGTGCCAGCCTCTGTCATATCATGGTCGATCCGGGGGCACAGGAATATGCCTCCAACCAGACCCGCGAAGAGGCCCGGCATGTCACCGCCTTCAGCCGCTATATCAACGCCCGCTGGGGCCGCCCCTATCAAGTCGGCGAAGCCTTTGGTGAATTATTGCAAGAGCTTGTCGGCGCCGAGGAGGTCTACAAGAAGCTGGTCGGCATGCAGATGCTGGTCGAAGGGCTCGCCATGGGCGCGTTTGCGAATATCCATGCGAAAACGAACGATCCGCTCCTGAAGCGACTGACGCAGCTGGTGATGACGGACGAGGCCTTCCACCATAAGTTCGGCAAGATCTGGGCCGACAAGACAATCCCGAAACTGTCGAAGGAAGAACAGGACCGGGTCGAGGATTGGGCCGCCCAATGTTTCGAAACCGTCCTCTTTAACCTTATCAACATCCGCCAGAAGCGGGTCATTTATGAACAGTTCGGTCTTGACTGGGAATGGGTGCGCGATGCCTGCCGGGAGGTATTCACCGATCAGGATCGCCGCAATACGCTGAAGGAATCGACTAATATCTTCCGCGTTCTGGTCAAAACCCTGTTCAAGGCGGGCATTATCACCGACCGCACCCGCCCGATCTATTCACACTGGGTGGATATGGAGGAAATGGCCGGCGAGAATGAAGATATGATCGGCTACGCCATCGCCGACGAGGGGATTGAACTTCTCAAGGGCCTGAACCGGGGCCGCAAGGTCATCGGCCAGAAATAATCGACCCTAAGCATTAAGCATTAAAAAAAGGCGGGAGAATTTCCCGCCTTTTTTGTGTCTTCAAGAGCCAGCCTATTTTTCCGCCAGCTCCGTATCCTTTTTGGAACCCTTCTTCGCCATCTTTTTGTCCGCCTCTTCCTTGCGGCTCATCTCGGCGGCACTCTCGACCCGGAAGGTGAGCTCCCCTGCCTTCACGCCGACGGAGACATGCCCCCCCTTCGCCAGCTTGCCAAAGAGCAATTCTTCGGAGAGCGGCTTCTTGATGCTCTCCTGAATGACGCGGGCCAGCGGACGGGCGCCGTAGTTGACGTCATAGCCCTTCTTGGCGAGCCATGTCGCGGCGGTGTCGGAAAGCGAAATCGTGACATTCCGGTCCTGCAGCTGTGTTTCAAGCTGCAGCACGAATTTCTCGACAACGCGGGAGACGACTTCCGGCGGCAGCGGTGCGAACGGAATGGTCGCATCCAGACGGTTGCGGAATTCCGGGGTGAAGAGACGCTTGATCGCCTCCTCATCCTCGCCCTCGCGCACGTCATTGCCAAAGCCGATGGCCTGCTTGGTCATTTCATGGGCGCCCGCATTGGTCGTCATGATCAGGACCACATTGCGGAAATCCACCTGCTTGCCATTATTATCCGTCAACTTGCCATGATCCATGACCTGCAGAAGGATATTGAACAGATCCGGATGCGCCTTCTCGATCTCATCAAGCAGCAGCACTGAGTGCGGCTGCTGATCGATCGCGTCGGTCAGCAGCCCGCCCTGATCAAAGCCGACATAGCCCGGAGGCGCGCCGATCAGGCGGCTGACCGTATGCCGCTCCATATATTCAGACATATCGAAACGGACCAGGTTGAGCCCCATGATGGACGCAAGCTGCCGCGCAACCTCTGTCTTGCCGACGCCGGTCGGACCGGAGAAGAGATAAGAACCGATAGGCTTTTCAGGTTCGCGCAAACCCGCCCGCGCGAGCTTGATGGAACTTGCCAGCGCGTCAATCGCCTCATCCTGGCCAAAGACGACACGCTGCAAGTCAACATCAAGCTTGCGCAGGTTGACGGTGTCTTCCTTGGAGACGGATTTGGGGGGTATCCGCGCGATCTTGGCGACCACAGCCTCGACATCTTTCACGCCGATGGTTTTCTTGCGCTTGCTTTCCGCTTTCAGCATCTGTGCCGCGCCCACCTCGTCGATCACATCGATCGCCTTGTCCGGCAGCTTGCGGTCATTGATATAGCGCGCGGAGAGTTCCACGGCCGAGCGGATCGCCTCCGCCGTATAGCGGATTTTGTGATACTCCTCGAAATAGGGTTTCAGCCCCTTCAGGATCTTGATGCTGTCCTCGACTGTCGGTTCGCGTACGTCGATCTTCTGGAACCGGCGCAGCAGCGCGCGATCCTTCTCGAAGTGGCTACGGAATTCCTTATAGGTCGTCGAGCCGATGCAGCGGATCTCCCCGCTTGCCAGCGCCGGCTTCAGGAGGTTGGAGGCATCCATCGCGCCGCCGCTGGTTGCCCCGGCCCCAACGATGGTGTGAATTTCATCGATAAACAGGATGGCATTATCCAGCCCCTGCAATTCGGAAATCACCGCTTTCAGCCGTTCCTCGAAATCACCGCGATACCGGGTCCCGGCCAGCAGCGATCCCATATCGAGGGAATAGATAACGGCGGGCAGAAGCACGCTCGGCACATCGCCATGGACTATCCGGCGGGCGAGCCCTTCGGCGATGGCCGTCTTGCCAACCCCGGGATCACCCACATAAAGCGGGTTGTTCTTGGACCGGCGGCAGAGAACCTGAATTGTCCGTTCCACTTCGTCGGCGCGGCCGATCAGCGGATCAATCTTGCCCGCCGCGGCCTTCTCGTTCAGATTGACGCAGTAAGCGTCCAGCGCTTCCAGATTTTCAGCCTTTTCCTCGGGCGGCGGCGTATTTTCCTTCTCGGCCTTATATTCCCCGTCCACCCCGCGAATAGCGCGGGCGGCCTCCTTACCCAACGACTTGGCAACGCCATGGCTGATATAGCTGATGGCATCGAGACGGGTCATCTCCTGCTTCTGCAGAAAATAGGCGGCATGGCTTTCCCGCTCGGAGAAGATCGCGACCAGCACATTGGCGCCCGTCACTTCCTCCCGGCCGGAGCTTTCCACATTGATCAGAGCGCGCTGCACCACCCGCTGAAAACTCAACGTCGGGCGGGCCTCGACAAAGCCATCCATAACCAGGTCATCCAGTTCATCGGTGATGAATGTTTCAAGATCCCGGCGCAGCAGATCAACATCGACATTGCAGGCGCGCATCACGGCGGCGGCGTCCTGATCCTCGGTCAGGGAAAACAGCAAATGCTCCAGCATCGCGAATTCATGTCGGCGTGAGGTCGCCAATGCCATTGCACGATGTAGAGTTTCTTCAAGTGAGTTGGAAAATCCGGGCACTATTCTTTCTCCATCGTACATTGTAAGGGGTGTTGATTTTCGCGCGCATAATCAATGACCTGCGCAACCTTGGTCTCGGCAATCTCATACGGGAACACCCCGCAATTGCCGACACCCTTCTGATGAACATGCAACATTACCTGAACGGCGGTTTGCTCATCCATATTGAAGAACTTCTGGAGCACATAGACAACGAACTCCATCGGTGTGTAGTCATCATTCAACAACAGCACACGCCACAGAGACGGTTTCTTGGTTTTGGGCTTTGTCTTGGTTACAAGGCCCGTCCCCGTTCCCCGATCATCATTGTCTTTTTTATCGTCGCCGCTCATCTTCATTTTTGCCCAACCAGATTTTATAATATTCTGTCACTCCATCTTGCTACGCCAGTCTGGCCTAAGTATAGCTCCGCGCCCACTTATTTAAGTATATATCTTAACAGGAAATTCAAAAAATATTATTACCGAAGACAAAAATTTACAAAAAAGTGATCAACTTTCGGTCGGGCACGAAAAAAGGCCCGGAAAAATCCGGGCCTTTTCAAGACGCTTGAAATGTCTGCTGGCGTTAAGCCGGCTTCGAAAACATATCGAGGCTGGCGGCATACTGTGCGCCAAACGGCTCAACAACTGATTTCGCAGCATCCGCGACAAGAGAGTTCAGCTTGCCAATTTCAGACATGTAGCTCTGCATGGACGTGCGAGCGAATTCAGTCTGGATTTCGACAGCCTTGGTTACATCATCCGTCTCGGCAATTGTTTTCGTTATATTGAAAACTTCCTGCAGCTGACCAGTTCCAAAATCGATTAGCTCGGCACCAATTTTTTCGCTTTTCTCAACAGCTGCGTTGCTTGCCTTTACGAAAGCGTCAGCGCTGTTCTTGTCATAGAACTGGGAGCCTTCGAAAGTCTTGATCGCTTTTTCAAAACCGGTCTTACCTTCGGCAACAGCCTTTTCGTAATTGGTCTTGAATGTTTCTGTGTTGGACTTGAATGCTTTTTCTGCAGCCTCTGTCCCATTGATAAAGGCGTCCTGAAGTGATTTACGGCCAGTTGCGACCATATCTTCAATTTCCTTCGTAACGACAGCCGGGTCAACGGTTGCGTTTGTCGTTGCTTTCTTTGTCATTGACTTAACCTTTCCGATTAGCGTCTCTAAATTTCATTTGCTGCACTGCAACAATGTCCCTTGTATATAATAGGGTGCTGATAAATGTCAATGATTTTTTTGTGCAGTGCAGCAAAAAATGGTAAATATCATAAAATATTGATTTTGTTTGATTATTTTACCGCACACGCAATCGATCCTCGCAAAAAATCGCGAATGCAATAAAAATTTCACAACAAAATCACGCCAAAACGGGCCTGTTCAGAGGTCCAGGCCGTTCTCGCCAATCTGCATCGTGAAGTATGTACTGTCCCGCCCGCCGTTGTAATATCGCGACGACCGGCCGAAGACGACGGGGACATAAGGTTCCAGAAATGGAACGCCAGTTTTATCCCCTTTCGAGAGAACCTCGCGGAAGGGCAGCTTGGCAACATCGGCATTTTCATCGGTCCAAGCATAATATTTAAAGTTCCCCTCGCGGCATACCATGGCAATCCAGTAGAACTCGTCCGAATGGAGGATCTGCTCCTTGATCGCTGGCTGCTCGAAGCCGGATTTAATCAATGCCTGCTCTATGGCAATCAGGTCCTTAAGGCTGATCTCCTCCTTGCTGTCACGGGTGGCAGCCGGACCGGAACCGCCCGCCCCCAGCAACCAGTCCACGCTGATACCGCCCCGGAACACGCGTGTCGTTTGGGTTGCCTTATCGGATGTCGCGATCTGCAGGATATCGTAGGTCCGCACCTGCTCGTCATAAATGGCGTTATAGATCATCCGGTAACGGGCATTGCGTCCGGGTTCGCAATTGGCGCGGATATCATCCCCGTTGGCATAGGAAAACCACTGGAAGGGCCGGAAGACCGGGTTATTCGTTCCGCCATCCGCCGTACAGGCGGCGAGCAGAATGGATAGGCACATGATCCGCAGACTTGAGGATATGACGTTCATCGCCCCTCTCCGTTCAATTAAATTTACAATGCTTACCAGATATTAACCATCCGCCTGTAAGATAAAAGGATAAATCACGAAAATGCGATAATATACAGACATCAAGAGGATAAGTTACTTTGTTGAGATGTGGAGATAAAAAAAATATCGGGTTTTTGATGGACATGATTCGCCGAATTTTTTACACTCCTCCAGGAGCGGGGAATTCCGCGCGTAATCGTATTCATAGTAATAGTATTATAGGTAAGCCGTTGGTACAGAGTTCAACAAGAGCAACGTTAAGTACCGGACCGGAAAAATTCCGGGTGAGGTTGCTTGCCATGCCGACGGGACGGATGATGTCTCACCTTGTTGGCGGCCTCTTGCTTCTCCTGACAGTGATCGTGACGATGCCGGATACCGCGGCGGCCCGATACGCGGCCGTTGTCATGGACAGCCGCACCGGCGAAGTGCTCTATGCACGCAACGCGGATGACCGGCTATACCCCGCGTCCCTGACAAAAATCATGACCCTTTACATGACCTTCGATGCGCTTCAGCGCGGCAAGCTCCGGCTGGACCAAAAGCTTCCCGTCTCTGCGCGGGCGGCCGGACAGGCACCGACGAAGCTGGGGCTCAAGAAAGGGGACCGGATCAAGGTGCGGGATGCAATGTTCGGCCTGATCACGAAATCCGCGAATGACGCCGCAACGGTTCTCGCCGAGAGCATGGCTTCGAGCGAAGCCGCCTTTGCCCGCGACATGACGGAAAAGGCAAAAAGGCTCGGCATGAGTCGGACAAGCTTTCGCAACGCCAGCGGCCTTCCCAACCGGCGACAGAAAAGCACGGCCCGCGACATGGCCATTCTGGGCGCGGCGCTGATCCATGATTTTCCGCAATATTATCACTTCATGTCGCTGGAGAAATTTGACTACAAGGGCAAGGCCTTCAAGAACCACAACAACCTCCTGAAGAAATACGAGGGCGCGGACGGCATCAAAACCGGCTATATCCGGGCGTCCGGATTTAACCTTGTTGCCTCCGCCAAGCGCGGCTCCAACCGGCTGGTCGGCGTTGTCTTTGGTGGACGTACCGCGAAAAGCCGCGATATCCATATGGCGGCACTCCTCGATAAGGGGTTTGGTCAGATCGAGCAGTTACACCCGACCGTCGTTCCGCTACCGATTGGCAAACCGTTGCAAATTGCCCTTGGCACATCTCATAGCGAACCCGAGGAAATCAAGGTTGCCTCCGCGGCGACCACTCCCCTGCCCGTCGTGAAAAAAGCCGCAGCGAGCTATGCGCATATTCGCGCCGTTGAAGCCGTCGACAGCACCAGCACAAAACCTTCCGCCTTCCAAGCACAACCCTTGGAGAAAACCAACTGGGCCATCCAGATCGGCGCCTATAGCCTGCCGACCACAGCCCGCGACCAAGTCTATAAGGCCGCCGCCCAGGCCGGTGGCATTCTGGACGGACGGCGTGTCAACATTGAAAAAGCCATTTCGGACGGCAAGCCCTTCTACCGGGCGCAGCTGACCGGGTTCGAGGAGGCGGAAGCCCGCAAAGCCTGCAGCAACCTCGCCGAGCGGCGCTTCTCCTGTTTCGTCGTGGCGCCGGACTTAAGGCTGCCGAACTATATCGCCCAGAACAGCAACTCCTGATCCGTTAGAGGGCGTTGAGCGGGACCTTCAGATAGGAAACGCCGTTACTCTCCGCCTTCGGGAAATGCCCGGCGCGCATATTAACCTGAATGGAGGGCAGGATCAGCACCGGCATGGAGAGCGTCGCATCCCGTTCTGTCCGCATTTTGACAAATGCCTCTTCACTGATCCCGTCATGGATATGGATGTTGTCCGCGCGCTGCTCTGCGACGGTTGTTTCCCACGCGAAATCCCGGCCGTTCGGTCCATAGTCATGGCACATAAACAAGCGCGTTTCCGGCGGAAAAGATAAAATCCGGCGAATGGAACGATAAAGCGTCCGCGCATCCCCACCCGGAAAGTCACAGCGGGCCGTCCCGAAATCGGGCATGAACAGTGTATCCCCGACAAACACGGCATCGCCGATTTTATAAGTGATACAGGCCGGCGTATGGCCAGGGGTTGCCAGCACTTCGAGGGTCATGCCGCCAATCTCGACGGTCTCGCCATCCCTGAACAGATGCTGGAACTGCGACCCATCCTCAGCCACATCGTCACCGCAATTGAAGACTTTTTTGAAAGTAGACTGGACCTCCTTGACAACGCCGCCGATCCCGATGATCCCGCCGAGCTTTTCCTGCAAATAGGGCGCCGCCGTCAGATGATCGGCATGAACATGGGTTTCCAGAATCCATTCCACGTCCAGATTTTGCGCCTTGACGTAATCAATGAGTTCATCGGCCGCCGTCGTCGCCGTGCGCCCGGAGGCGTTATCATAATCCAGCGCGCTGTCGATGATGACAGCTTTCCGGCTCGAAGGATCCGAGACGACATAGCTGACCGTAAAGGTCGGTTTGTGGAAAAATGCTTTTACGTCCGGATTCATTTTTTGCGCCTCCCGCATGAAGTGGTGGTTATTATTTTGCTAGAGTCCATCATGCTTGACAATATATTCATATATATGTAGATATACAAGTATGTATATTGAAGATATTAAAAATTCCGCTGCCCGGGCCAGCACCTTGATGAAAGCCTTGTCGAATGAAACCCGGCTGTTGCTGCTTTGCCGGATGAGCGAAGGGGAGGTTTCTGTCAGTGAACTGGCGGAGATGCTCGACATGCGTTCCTCCTCCGTGTCACAGCAGCTTGCCCTGCTCCGCAAGGACGGGCTGGTCAAAACCCGGCGCGACGGGCAGACGATTTTTTACTCCCTTGACGGAGACGAGGCGAAACAGGTCATTTCCGTTCTCTACGGATTATACTGCCAGGAAAGTTAGGTTGGGAGCGTCTTCATCAGTACGCTCGCAACAAAGCTTTCAAGAAGCGGCCTGACTACCGGCAGGTATTTTCTGATTTATGTTCAAGGCAATCTTGGTTACTCTGTTGTCTGGAACATAAATAAAAACAAACGGGAAATACCATGCCATCATCCAATAAAGTCGCCATCGTTACCGGATCCGCCACAGGCGCCGGCGCCGCCATTGCGCTCGCGCTCGCGGACAAGGGCTACAACGTCGTTATCAACTACACCAAAAGCCTGAAGGAAGCGGAGGAAACCGAAGCCGCCTGCGCCGCCAAGGGTGTCGAGACACTCCTCTTTCAGGGCGATGTTTCAAAGGATGAGGATTGCCGCGCCATGGCCAAGGCCGCGAACGACAAATGGGGTCGTCTCGATGCGCTCGTGAATAACGCCGGACGCACCAAGTTCGTTGCCCATAGCGACCTCGACGGCCTTAGCGCGCAGGATTTCCACGACATATATGCCGTCAATACCATCGGCCCGTACCAGATGTCCCGCGCCGTCGCACCCTATATGAAGGAAACCGGCAAGGGCTCCATCGTCATGATCTCCTCCGTCGCCGGAACCCACGGCCATGGCTCTTCCATAGCCTATGTCGCTTCCAAGGGCGCGCTTAACTCGATGACCAAATCCCTGGCCCGATCCATGGGGCCGGAGATTCGCGTCAATTCCGTCTGCCCGGGCTTTATCGAGACCCGCTGGCTCCTGCAAGGCTATGGCGAGGATAAATATGACGCCTATAAACAAAAGCTGATCCGTGACGTTCCGCTGAAAGCCGTCTGCCAACCCGAGGACGTGGCCGACGCCGTTCTCTGCTTTATCGAGGGGACGAGCATGATTACCGGCGAGATCATGATTGTTGACGGCGGAATGCATCTCGGCAGCTGAGGCTGCGTATTGATGACGCTTCCCGACGATATCGCCCGCGCGCTGGGCTATCCCTATCCCCGGCCCGCGGATTCGTTTCTTTTATCCGGCGGTGCGACACATGAGTTGCCGCCGGATACCGACTTTAGCGGCAGGACGCCGGTGCTCGCCTGCGGTTCCAACGGCGCACCATCGCAGCTAGCCCGGAAATATGAAAAGTTTTCGAACTACTCTATTCCGGTCACAGCCGCGAAGCTGCAGGATATCTGCTGCAGCTATTCGGCGCATTTCTCCAGCTATGGATCGGTGGCCGCCGCCCTGCATGTGGCGCCCGGCGCGATCACGAATGTCCATATCACCTGGCTGAACGAGAGGGAACTCAGGCGCATGCATGAGACCGAGGCCATCGGGATGAACTACCGCTATGTAAAGATAGACGGGATCGATCTCACCTGCGCAGCGCATGGCGCAATCGAGACCATCCATGCCTATGTCAGCCTGCGCGGGAGCCTCCTGCTGGACGGAGCGCCGGTCACCCTCGGCGGGATTAACTGCCGGAACGCCTGCTTCCCGGTGATGGACCAACTCGCGGTTCAGTCCCGCCTGCGCGATTCTTTCGCGCCCGGGATGGACCTGCATGATTTTATCCGGCAGAATATAACGGATGCAAAAATAAGGACGGAAAGAACCGCCCGCCTTGCCCGCCAGGCGCAAGTTTTTGACCACCCCGGCATCACAACATTGCTCGATCAGGCAAGCTAAATGCAAGATTTGAAACGGACCAGTCTAGCGCTCCTCGTCGGCGGGATCGGCGGCGCTCTCTTCTTTATCGCCGACCTCCCGCTTGCCTGGATGCTGGGGTCCATGTGCTTTTCCACGGTCGCGGCGCTTCGGGGCGTTAATCTCGCCGTCAACGGCACCTTGCGCAAGATCATGACCGCCATCCTTGGCGTCATGCTGGGCTGCGGCTTCTCGACCGATACCTGGAGTGCCATAAGCCGGTGGAGCGGCGGGCTGCTGCTCCTGTTCATCAGCGTCGCGCTTTCCATGTGGCTCGTCTATCTGTTTTACCGCAAGATAGGCAAATTCGATCCGGTCACCGCCTATTTCTCGGCCGCGCCGGGCGGCCTCAATGTCATGTATGAGGTGGGAGAGGCCAAGGGCGGTCATGGCCCGACAATCGCCCTGATCCACGCGTCGCGCATCCTTATTCTGGTGATGTCAGTCCCGATGATCTTCCGCTATGGCGTCGGCTTTGACATGGCGGCACAGACCGTTTCCGTCTTCGGCTCGGTTCAGGATCTGGTTGGCGATGGCTGGCTCCTGCTGGCCGCCCTGATCGGCTATGTCGGCGGATATTTCTGCCGCCTGCCCGCCTATCATTTAATGGGTCCGCTGCTGGCGACCGCCGCCTTTCAGATGGCCGGAATCACCGATGTCTCCCCGCCGATGATATTGGTCTATGCGGCGCAGCTGGTCATCGGCACGGCAATCGGTGCGCGCTTTCTCGGCACCCGCTTTCGCGATATCCGCCATCTGATCGGGCTCAGCTTCGCCTCCACCACCCTGATGGTGCTGATCGCAGCCATCTTCGCCTTTTTCTTTGCCGAGACAATCGGTGTCAGCGTTGCCGGGATCATTTTGGCTCTCAGCCCCGGCGGGCTCGCTGAAATGTCGCTGGTCGCGCTCGCGCTCGGGATCGATGTGGCGTTCGTCTCCACCATGCATGTGATCCGCATCAGCCTGATTATCGCGCTGGTACCCATGGCGTTCTCCGCGATTGAGCGCATGCTGACCAAACAGCCGAAATAGCAGCGCTTAAGCCCTCGCCCGTCCTTCAACCCTTGGATAGACCGCGGCCAAGGTCAGGGCCCGCATCACGAAAAACACAACCAGCGCCGCCCAGAGCCCATGGGTTCCCCAAAGTCCTCCCAATATATGCATTGCCGCCATATAGGCGATGAAGGAGATAATCATGCCGTTCCGCATCTCCTTCGATTGCACGGCCCCGATAAAGATGCCATCGATCTGATAGGACCAGATGGCGACAAGCGGCATAAGTATCAGCCAGGGAAGAAACTCATTCGCGCGCAGGCGAACCTCTTCGATACCGGTCAGAAGATTGATGATCGCCGATCCAAAGATAAAATAAGCAAACGCATAGAGACAGGCAACGACCAGCGCCCAGAAGCCGGTGACATAGACAATCTCTCTCAGCTTGTCCGCCCGTTTCGCGCCGATTGCCGTCCCGACCATCCCCTCCGCCGCGAAGGCGAAGCCATCCAGACCATGCGCCATAAACTGGATGAAGTTCATCAGAACGGCCACCGCCGCAAGGGTGACATCCCCGCCCTTCGCGGCCTGCGCGGTGAAATAGGCAAAGGCGAAAATCAACAGGATCGTGCGGATGAAAATATCGAAATTAACCGCGAGAAGGCGCGTCATCCGGGCAAGGGAGAAAATCGCCGAGCGTTTCCACACGCCGCCAATATGCAGAAGTTCCCGGCGGACAATATAGAGCCCCAGAAGAAGCGCCAAGGACTCGGAAATCGCCGTTGCCGCCGCCACGCCAATAACGTTCCAGCCAAAGCCGATGACAAAGAGCAGATCGAGGATGATATTCAGACTGTTCATGAATATCTGCACGATGAGGGCGGCCTTGGTATTCCGGATCCCGATAAAGAAGCCCATCAGCGCATAATTGGCGAGAACCGCCGGGGCGCCCCAGATACGCACATAGAAATAATCCGCCGCGCCGCCCTCAACCTGCGCCGAGCCGTCAATCAGCATAAGCGCCAGCCGGAGAACAAGCGGCTGCAGGATCAGGGCAACGAGCGCGATGATGCCGGAGAGAATAAGGGCGCGCGCGAGGACCGAGCGGACCTCCGTCGCATCTCCCTCTCCCGAGGCCAAGGCAATAAAGCCCGTCGTTCCCATGCGAAGGAAGCCGAAACCCCAGTAAAGAAAACTGAATATCAGCGCGCCGATGGCGACCGACCCGATATAATGCGCCTCAGGCAGATGCCCGACAACAGCCGTATCCACCGCCCCAAGCAGCGGCACGGAGGAGTTGGAGAGAATAATCGGCCAGACCAGACGCCATGTCTCACGGTGGCTCGGCAGGGAGAAAAAGGCGGATACTGTCATCAGAAACCAAAATAATCGCGGACGCGGTAGCCGATCATCGCGACAGGCAGGAACCAGGGCCTGCCGTTATAATAGAAGCGGTCCTCCAGCGGCAAATCATCAAAGGCCGTCTCCCCGTCCGGATCGCCCAATATTTTAAGCGCCGCCTTATGGCCGAAGTAACCGGACATCGCCACACCCGAGCCGCAATAGCCCATGGCGTAGAAAATTCCATCATGCTTCCCGATGGTCGGCATCGCGGCAAAGTCATAGGCGACATTCCCGGACCAGACATGGCTGACCGACGCTTGCCGGAGGGCAGGAAAGATTGAATCCAGCGTTTTCTTGAGGGAACGCGCCTGAACCTCGGGTGGGGCGGGGAAAACGTTGGGACGCGCCCCAAGCAAGACCCGTCGCCCATCCGGAGACGGACGGTAATAGCTCAGCATCTTGCGCGTATCGGTGATCATCCGCTTTGTCGGAAACAGGCTCGCCACCAGATTTTCGGAGAGTTCCTCCGTCGCGATCATCGTGCTGCCGACCGGGAAGACGCGCTTTTGCAAAAAGGGAAAAAACCCGCCGCCATAACCATTCGTGGCGATAAGAAGCGCGCGGGCCGTCAATTCACCCTGCGCAGTACGAACGGCAAAGCCGGCGGGCTTCCTGATAATTTCCTCCGCCCGGAGCGGCGCGATAATCCGCGCGCCAGCGCGTATCGCGGCCTTGGTCAGGCCCGTTACATATTTCGCCGGATGCAGCCCGCCTGTATGGTGCTGACGCAGCCCGCCCTTGTAGCCGGGGCTATCCACATCCTCCGCATAGTCGCCGGGACCGACCATCTCCTCCGGGATATCGAGATATTTCTGCCGCACTTCAAAGTCATTGTTCATGGCGCGATAATGCTTCTCCAGCACTGCGGGGTAAAAACGACCGGTGAGCGAAAGATCGCAATCGATCCCCTCTTCCGCGATGCGGGATTTGATAAAATCGACCGACGCCAACGCCTCCTTGTAAATGGCGCAGCCCCGATCCGTCCCATAACTCTCGATCAAGCCGGAAAGCCCGGGCTTCAGGAGATTGCCAATCATGCCGCCGTTGCGCCCGCTCGCCCCGAAGCCCGGCATCTCCGCGTCGAGAACCGTGACCGCTTGCCCTTTTTTCGCGAGGGTGAGCGCCGCGGACAGCCCGGTATAGCCACCGCCGATAATCAGCACATCACTGACACTGTCCGGCAGCGCCACGCCGGTGGGTGACGGCTTTGCGGCCTCCCACCAGAAAGGTTCGGTTTTCATCGGCTGGCTCCGTATCAATTCGCTTTTTTTGCCATTCTTGTCCCGCAGCCCGTCGAAGAGCAAGCCTAATTGCCTTTGAATTGAATTTTTCTGTAAAAACACCTATCTAAGGGGTAAGGACTGGCAAATGGGGAAAAGCTCGACTTGGCCAAAAATATCGAGAAATCTGATAAAAAATCCGGCAAGGATGACGTTGCCGAGTTTTTAAGGAAAGTCGCGGCCGCCCCGGTGCGCGCGCCCACAGGCAAGAATGGGCGATTGATCTTCGCGATCGATGCCACAGCAAGCCGACAGCCGACTTGGGACAGGGCGTCCCATCTGCAACATGAAATGTTTGAAGAGGCGGGATCGATTGGCGGGCTTGAACTGCAGATCGCTTTTTTCCGGGGCTTTGGCGAATTCAAGGCGACGAAATGGACGTCCGACAGCAAGGCGCTGATCCGTCCGATGTCGCGCGTCTTTTGCCTTGGTGGCCATACCCAGATCGAGAAAGTCCTGAAGCACACCCTCCGCCAGACGAAGAAGGATCGGGTCAATGCGCTTGTCTATGTTGGCGACTGCATGGAGGAAGACGCGGATCAGCTCTGCCATCTCGCCGGGCAGCTCGGGATGCTGAAGGTGCCGATATTCCTCTTTCAGGAAGGATATGACCCGATTGCGGAAAACTGCTTCCGACAAATGAGCCGCCTCTCCGGCGGAGCCTATTGCAGTTTCGACGGGGCCAGCGCAGCGACACTCCGCAACCTGCTCAGGGCAGTTGCCGCCTATGCCGCCGGGGGGCGCAAGGCCCTCAGTGATTTCAGCAAGAAATCCGGCGGCGAGGCGAAGCTGCTTCTCCAGCAGATAAAATAGCGCCATGCTCGCCTATTTCATCATCGGCGTTTCCCTTCTGCTGGCCCTGATGGTCGGCAGTCAGGCCATTGCAACGGCGGACCCAAAAAAACTTATCAAGGCCCTCCGGATTTCCGCGGTTATCATCTGCGCCGTCGTCGCCGGTTTTTTCGCCCTGACAGGACGCTTTCCCTATGCCGCTCCATTTGTTGCCGCTGGGCTTTTTTTCCTTCGCAGCAAACCGCTGTTCAGTGCGCGAAACCCCTCCTCCGGGCAGCAGTCGGATGTGGAGACAGACTGGCTGCAGGCCTCGCTCAATCATGATACCGGCGAGATGGATGCGATGATCTTGCAGGGACGATTCGAAGGGCGGAAACTCTCCTCCCTCAGCCGTGCAGAACTTGGTGAATTTCATCAGGAATGTGCCGGTGATGAGCAGACCCTGGCCATTCTGGAGGGGTTGAAGACCCGGTTTCCGGCGCTGCGC
>NZ_JARGOQ010000014.1:38817-53215 GCF_029233945.1 Sneathiella sp.
TGGCCATTCTGGAGAGTTTCATCGCCCGAAATTTCGATGAAGATTTCGCGACAGAGGACGATGAACATCACGCCAAGGAGGAGCGCGCCCGGGCCGCCAGCAGCGGTGGCCCCATGACCCGGCAAGAGGCGCTTGAAATCCTCGAACTCGACGGGAAAGCCTCGACTTCCGATATCAAATCCGCCCATCGCCGGTTGATGAAAAAGTTCCATCCCGACCATAATGGTTCCGACTATATGGCCGCCAAACTCAATGAGGCAAAGGATGTTCTCTTAAAAAGCTGAAAATCAGGGGTTGCCTTTGCGGCAGGCGAAATGTCATAAATTTCAAAGTATAATAAGCGGGTCAGATCAGCATGCCAAAAAAAGTTCGTAAAGCCGTGTTCCCTGTCGGGGGACTTGGAACAAGATTTCTTCCGGCAACGAAGGCCATGCCGAAGGAGATGCTCCCCGTCGTCGACAAGCCGCTTATTCAGTATGCCGTGGAAGAAGCACGGGACGCGGGCATCGAGGAATTTATCTTTGTCACCGGGCGCGGCAAGACCATTATCGAGGATCATTTTGACCGGTCCTATGAGTTGGAAAGCGTGCTGAACGAGCGACAGAAAACTGATGTTCTCCGGGAGATACAGGAAGGCGTGCCGAAAGCGGGCTCCATCGCCTATATCCGCCAGCAGGAACCGCTTGGTCTCGGCCATGCGGTCTGGTGCGCGAAACGCCTGGTGGGGGATGAGCCCTTCGCCGTTATCCTCGCTGACGACCTGATCCTGGCGGACACTCCCTGTCTCGCCCAGATGACGGCAGCCCGCGAAAAGATCGGCGGCGGCAATATGCTGGCGGTGATGGAAGTCCCGAAGGAGCATACGTCCCGCTACGGTATTTTGGGACCGGGCGAGGAAAAAGGAAACCTGATCGAGATCAAGAGCCTCGTTGAAAAGCCCGCCCCGGCGGATGCCCCCTCCAACCTAGCGGTCATTGGCCGCTATATCTTGGAGCCGAATATCTTCGACCTTCTTGAAAATCAGGCGCGCGGCGCAGGCAATGAAATCCAGCTCACCGATGCGCTCTCCACCATGCTCGGCGGCGATCCCTTTTTCGGCATGAAATTTGACGGTACTCGTTATGACTGCGGCGATAAAATCGGATTTTTGGAGGCAAATATCGCTTTCGCGCTCGACCGAGATGACATGAAGAGCGATTTAACGGCCATTGTCAAAAAAATTGCCAATAAGCTGTAGTATATCGTCTCACGACTAATAGTACGGAGATTTTGCGATGCATATCGCTGTGATTGGGACAGGCTATGTCGGGCTGGTCTCGGGGACCTGCTTTTCGGAATTCGGACATGACGTGATCTGCATCGATATGGATGCAGAAAAAATAGCCAGCCTCAATGCCGGGAAGGTGCCTATTTTCGAGCCCGGCCTTCAGGCGATGATCGAGAAAAACACTCGCTCAAACTATCTTAAATTCGGAACAGACCTCAAAACCGCGGTTGCCGGTGCCGACGCCGTCTTTATTGCGGTCGGCACACCAAGCCGCCGCGGTGACGGCCAGGCCGACCTCACATATGTTTATGCGGCCGCAAAGGAAATTGCCGCCGCCCTCACTGGCTATACAGTGGTTGTCACCAAATCCACGGTCCCCGTCGGAACCGGCCGGGAGGTGGAGCGCATCCTGCACGAGACCAATCCGGACGCGGATTTCGATGTGGTTTCCAACCCCGAATTTTTGCGCGAAGGCGCCGCGATCGAGGATTTCATGCGCCCCGACCGGGTCATCGTTGGCACGTTGGAAAAACGCGCGCAGGAGATGATGTCGGCGATCTACCGGCCGCTCTCCCTCTTTCAGACACCGCTCGTCTTTACCAGCCTGGAAAGCTCCGAACTCACGAAATACGCAGGGAACGCCTTTCTGGCGACAAAGATTACCTTCATCAATGAAATCGCGGATCTGTGCGACAAGGTTGGCGCGGATGTCCATGACGTCGCGCGCGGCATCGGGCTGGACCGGCGCATCGGCGCGAAGTTCCTCCACCCCGGCCCCGGCTTTGGCGGCTCCTGCTTTCCAAAGGATACGCGGGCGCTTTACCAAACTTCCGTAGAGACCGGAGCGCCACTTCGCATTGTCGATACCGTCATCGGCATCAATGAAAAGCGCAAGGTGGATATGGCCGCGCGGGTGATCGATGCCTGCGGCGGGTCCGTTGCGGGCAAGCAGATTTCCGTTCTCGGCCTCACCTTCAAGCCGAATACCGACGATATGCGTGAAAGCCCGAGCCTTGATATCATTCCCGCGCTGGTCGAGGCCGGTGCCGCCATCCGCGCCTATGATCCGGAAGGCATGGGGGAAGCACGCAAGCTTCTCGATAACGTCGAATTTTGCGACAGTTCCTACGCCACGATTGAGGGGGCGGACGCCCTTGTCATCATTACCGAATGGAATGAATTCCGGGGATTGGACCTTAACCGGGTCAAATCCCTGATGAAAACGCCTGTCATGGTAGATTTACGGAATATTTATGATCCTCATGATATGAAACAAAAAGGGTTTACCTATCGCAGCGTCGGGCGCCCGACTTAAGTTCAGTATAACGGAATTCCGGGAAGTACCAGTCAATGACCAAGCATGAATTCAACCCAACCATTTTGCGCGAATATGATATCCGGGGGATCATCGATGAAACCCTGTTCGAGGCGGATGCAGAAGCCATCGGGCGCAGCTTCGGGACTCTGCTCAGGCAGGGCGGGTATGAGAATGTCGCCATTGGCTATGACGGGCGGAAAACGTCACCTAAACTGAAGACCGCCCTGATGAGAGGCCTCACCTCGACCGGTATTGATGTCTTCGATATCGGCATGGGCCCCACCCCGATGCTTTACTATGCCACCTACGCCCTGAAGGCTGGCGGCGGGATCATGATCACGGGCTCACACAACCCACCAAGCCATAATGGCTTCAAGATGATGCTGGGCGGCAAATCCTTCTATGGCGGGCAAATCCAGGAACTCGGGCGCTTGAGCGCTTCCGGCCCGTTTGAAGAAGGCACAGGAAAGGTCATTGATCATCCCATCATGGAAGATTATCTCGCCCGGATCTTGCAGGATTTTGTTGCAGGGCGTGAACTAAATGTGGTCTGGGACTGCGGCAATGGCGTCACCGGCGAAGCGCTCCGCAGAATTGTCGCCAAGCTTCCCGGCACTCATCTGCTGCTCTTCGATGAAATTGACGGTAGCTTCCCGAACCATCATCCTGATCCGACGGTCGCGGAAAACCTTGAAGACCTTATCAACACAGTCAAGGGCGTAAACGCCGACCTCGGCATTGCCTTCGATGGCGACGGGGACCGCATCGGCGTTGTTGATGGACAGGGGCGCATTCTCTGGGGAGATCAGCTGCTCGCCATTCTATCCAGGGAAATTCTGGCCAACAGTCCCGGTGCGCCGATTATTGCCGATGTGAAGGCGAGCCAGATCCTCTTCGATGCGGTGCGTGATCTCGGCGGAGAGCCGATCATGTGGCGGACCGGCCATTCCCTGATCAAGTCAAAAATGCAGGAGGTGAATGCCCCCCTCGCCGGCGAGATGAGCGGCCATATCTTCTATAACGACCACTATTACGGCTATGATGACGCGCCTTATGTCGCGCTGCGCCTGCTCAATATTGTCGGAGCCAGCGATCAGTCCCTTGACCAGATGCGCGATGAACTTCCGGAAATGATCAATACGCCGGAGCTGCGCTTCGCCTGCCCGGACGAGGAAAAATTTGGCGCCGTCACCCGTATTCAGGATGCCCTTGCGGCGGCCGGTGCGGATTATTCGGATATCGACGGTGTCCGCGTGAATACAGAGGATGGCTGGTGGTTGCTGCGTGCCTCAAACACACAAGCGGTTCTGGTTGCGCGCTGTGAAGCCAGGGATGACGCGGGGCTGTCCCGCCTTAAATCCCAGCTTCAACAGGCGCTCCTCAATGCGGAGGTGGACGCCCCCACTTTCTAGGCGGTGTCAGTCCTTCGCTTTGACCGGTGCGTAGACGGCGAGCTTGTGCCCTTCCGGATCCCGGAAATAGCCAAAAAACAGATGACCCGCGCCGCGTGGTCCCGGCGCACCTTCATCCGTCGCCCCGAGATCAAGCGCCTTGGCATACATCTTTGACACCGTTTCGGGGCTGTCCATCAGAAGCGCCGGCATCGTTCCATTGCCGAAAGTTGCCACCTTCCCATCATGCGGCTTGATAACCCCAAGCATGGGCTGGCCCCGCGCCACACTCCACATTTTCAGGTGATCTTCGTCGACAACGCGCTTTGCCCCGATTTCACCGAGCAGCGCCTCATAAAATTCGGTCGCTTTATCTATATCATTCGTCCCGAGGGTCACATAACCGATCATCTTTTTTCCTTCTTATCTGATCTACAGAAAGCCCCAGACGCAAGCTACGTGCATTTTTAATTATTGTATAGTCCGCAATTGACATTTTGTTATATATGTACCAATATATCAAAATGACGAAAGCAATTGAACGTGTCCAGACGGGCATCCGCATTGAGAAAAAGATATTGAAGGTCCTCAAGGGCCTTGCCGAGCATCTCGATATGACGGTGGGGGATCTGGTGGAGGGTATGGCGCTGCACTGTTTTGAGAATAAGCCTCCTTTTTCCAAGGTGACTCTCAAGAAAATCGAGCAGCTTAAAAGCGTGTATGACCTGACCCTGACCGCACAGGACAGTCATATGATGAAGGAGACGGACTGATGATAGATCACTCTGGCTATTCGGCGCTGACCCGATCGTTCCTGACGCGCGAGCTGGACAACAGCAGCTTTCACCATCGGGAGCATGTTCTTGTCGCCTATGAACTTCTCCGGAATCTCAGCTATACGGACGCCGCGTTCGAATATGCCACTGGCATTCGGACGCTCGCCGCCAAGGCCGGGGCCCCGCGGAAATTCAACGCAACGATCACCTATGCCTTTATGAGCCTGATCGCCGAGCATATGACGATGGATAAATATGATGATTTTGAGGACTTTGCCGAACGAAACCCGGAGCTGTTCTCGAAAAACCTGCTGGAAAGATGGTACGAGCCCGAAAGGCTGCATTCCGATTTTGCGCGGCAAGCTTTCCTGCTGCCCGCCGCAAGATAATCCGGGAGTTCAGTAAAAAGGGCCGGATCAAACGACCCGGCCCTTCCCAACCATATACATCACAAAGCCTTACCTGACGCTACGCGCTTTTATTACGCATGTATATGCGGCTAGCTGACTTTGCCTTTCTTGGGTTTCTTCACACCGACCCAGGATTCACCGGATGCCATCACACAGGTGGCACCGTTTGGCTGGGTCAGGACAATTGTCCAGGTAAGCCCATCAGGACTTGAAAACAGTTCAAGCACGCTTCCATTCGCAGCAAGACCCGCTGCTACCGGTGCCTCTTCGAACTTGCCGCCTAAATGCTTCATTAGTGCGGTTCGCTCAAAGCACACATTCTGGGCTGTTGCGTCTGTCACTTGGAATGAAACCAACGTGGCTGCGAAAAAGAGCACTGCGAGTCCAAAAGAAATGACAGAGCGCATGCCGACATTGCGACTGGCAAAATGCCTGGTATGGTTAATAAAGCTTAACATACGCTCCTCCTTTTCTGCGAATTCGCCCCGTCATTGACCCGGCGGGAAAATAAGGAGACCTATCGCTATGATGAAAAGCGTATCGGGCAAAGGTTAATATTAAATTAGCCGGCCCCAATAAAAGAGCCGGCTATTATTTTTCTTATGTTTTTCATATTGTTACGGGAAATCACCCTGGCCTTTTAGCCCGTCATCCGACAACAGGAACGAGCCTTTTAAAAAGATTCACTCAGCAGCTGCCAGGCGATACCGGTCACGACCGACCCCGAAATGCCGAGGAAGAGATACAGACCGAACACAGGCTTCTTGACCAGGCCGAAGACCGCAATCGCCGCCGGGATGGAGGAAACCGCCCCGGCTGTCATGAAGGCCATGGCCGCACCCTGGGACATACCGAGATCGATCAGCCCGCTGACCAGCGGGATGGCGGCATATCCGTTCAGATAGCTTGGAATTCCGACCAGAACGGCAAGAGGGATGGCGAAGAGATTATCCTGTCCGACAAATGCCTCGATAAAGCTGGTGGGGATATAGGTCACCATCAGACTTTCGATGAGGAAGGCGAGGATCAACCAGCGACCAATCAGCCAACCGTTGGACGCCGCCGCGCTGGCAAACTGCCGCGAGCGTTCCGGTTCCTGCCAGAATTTCCACTGCACATCGACCGGGCCGGTGAGCGAAATTTTCTTGCGGCAGCCCGAAAGCTCCCCCTTCAACGGATCAAGCGCCCATCCCCGTTGCTGCAGGAGATATACGGCTGACCCGGCAAACAGGCCCAGCGCAATGGCAATCACGGCTTTACCGACCGCAAATTCAAACCCGATCCCGACGGAGGTCAGCACGAAAATTTCCGGATCCATGATCGGGGAGGCGATCCAGAAGGCCATCACCGGCGCGAGCGGGACCCCGGCCGTCAAAAGGGAGGCGACGAGCGGGATAACCCCGCAGGAGCAGAAGGGCGACAGAGCCCCCACCACCGACGCGGCGGCGATCGCCGTCATGGGAGATCCGGAGAAGGCCCGCGCGATCAGGTTATCGGCACCGGTTGCCGAGAAATAGGCGGCAAGGCCGATAGCAATGGCGAAGAAAGGTGCCATGCCAACAACCGCATCCCATAAGAAGGCAAGGCTGACAGGGAGATTGGCAGGATCGACAATCGCCAACAAGAGGACAATAAAAAGTGCGGCAAGAATGACGCGATCAGTTAACAGGGCCCATAAACGGGACCGGCTGTGAGACAGGCTTTGGAGAGCTTCGTTAATGGACATATCTATATTTCCAGATTTATCGAATTTATAAACAGATAACATCCATCTCGAAATATTGCAAGCAGTTATTTCGATAATTGTCGAAATATGAGATTTATGGCTTGATCAGCCGCCTTCGGTAATGATCTCTGCCTTCGGAAGGTCAATGCCCATGCAGCATTTATCGGTCAGAAGCTCAACCAGCCCTTCCACTTTTTTATAATTGACGAAACAGCGCAACGTGCGACTTTCGCGTTCCTGACGGATCAAGCCGCCGCTGATCAGGTTGGAAATATGGTGGGACAAGGTCGATGCGGGGATATCCAGAAGCGCCTGTATCTCACCGACGGACAAACCCGCGCCCCCTGCCTGCACCAGATATTGAATAATCCTAAGTCGGACAGGATGACCAAGCTTCGCGAGCGCAACCGCAGCTTCTTCAGTCTCCATCATCTTGGGTCTCTTTCACGCTGGACTGCGGCTATAGTTTTTCTACCTTGTCTTCAAGGCCCGGCAAGTTCAGCGACTTGATCAAATGGCGCAATTCGTGGCGCGCCGCCACATGGCTCATGGACATTTTAACGCCAACGCCCTTCTTGTTCAAATCGAGCATGGTCAGCCCTTTAAGGAACAGTTCGCGAAACACCACCCGCTCGCCAAAGCCAGGGGCCGACCGAAAGGAAATGCGCGCCGCCAGCTTTTTCAGGATTTTCTCGATATGGCGCTTGTTATGGGCATCCGTATGGGAAAGCCGGTTACGCATGACCACCCAGTCAATCTTGTGATTATCGATCAGTGCACGGCGTTTGCGCTGTTCCCAGACCATTTCGCTGTACCAGCTCGGCTTCTCAACCTCCAGGCTGGAACCATTGACCGTCGCCAGCAGATCGAGGTCGATAAAGCTGTCGTTCATCGGGGTCAGCAGCGTATCGGCGAAGGAATGACCGAGTTTCGAGATAAAGCTGTCAGCGCCCGGACAATCAACAACGACAAAGTTGTTTTCATAGACAAGTTCCTGAAGTGCCGCGACAAATCGCGCACGCTCATCCGTCTGCGCCTCGTCCATATTCTTTTTCGGGCTCGGCTCGATCACCTTAAGCGACGGCATCGGCAGCTGAAGGTTTTTCTTCGCAATGAAGCTCTGCCGGTTCTCGATATAGCGCCCGAGGGTTTTCTGCTTGCCGTCCAGATCAATGGCGCCGACCTTGAAACCCATCGTCAGCAGCGAAATGATAATATGCATGGCGGTTGTGGATTTCCCGGACCCGCCCTTCGCATTCCCGACCACAATAATATGCGCGCGGGTGGGCTGTTCTTCTTTTTCAGGATTTGAGTCGTCCAAAGTCACTGTCACGTTTGACACGTTCTATTTGCCCCCAGCAATTCTCACCGCCGCACCTAGCTTCCAGCATCTGATATGATGCGGTAATTTAGTAAACCAGCCACCGGTACAAGACAAGCATCATATCCTGATCGCATTTACAAAAAGTTGACGGAAAAGGAAATTCTTCGTCACTCGACGATGATCCGCGTCTCGGGGTGGAAAGCATAATGGGCGAAGGCGAAATCAACCGTATAGAGAATATCCTTATATCCCGTCTCGGTCCGACGGCGCACCGTCACATTGCCAATATCGACCCCCTCCCCGATCAGCGCCGCGTCAAGCGCAGAATTCTGCCCTTTCTCCCACTCAAGAATGAGGCCATCGGGCGTCTCAATACGCTTTTCTTCTCGCAGGAAATCAAGTGCCCAGGCGCGCCCGTCCGCGACAACGACCCGCGAAAGCGGCGGAATATTTTCCGGCAAGTCTCCGTTATACATGAAAGGTTGCCAGGCACTGTCATATTGCTGATAGGGATTCGTTCCGTAACGGCGAAAATTTTTCTCATTTGGAACAAGAATTTGGCCGCTTGGCATCCTTTCCCTGAACCTGGCAAAGGATTCGATTCTCACCGGCAGCATCCTGAGCTCCATGCCGGCAAGTTCCCCGATGATCGCCCGACCGACAAATTGCTGCCACCAGCTTTCCGTCTGCCGGTCATACATAATCAGATCGGAATGACGGAGTTTCCCGGTCGTTCCGAAGTCGAGGATCATATTCCCTCTTGAAGGATGGGTTATGCGACGATCAAACACGAGCGATGCGTTACAAAGCGGGCAGAAGGTCACCGCGATGGGCACGCCGCCGATCTCATCATTCACGATTTCATGCCAGATCAGGACCTGCAGCGGATAGGCCTTCGCCTCCCCCTCGACGACAACGCCAATCACCGGCTCCGTGGGCTTAAGGTGATCAGCCTCCGACACCGGAATAAACGACGGATTATCAATCGCCGGAATACCATCCTTCGGTACGCCGCCATTGCGGATTTCGTCAAAGGGCACCTCGCTTTTCGAAAAATCCGTGTCTGGCCAGAATTTGGCCCATAGTTCCGGAGTTGCCGTCGCTGGCGCAGCCCCGAGGAATGACGCGAGAAAGCACAGGATAAGGAGGGCATAAATCTGTCGCATGCCTCATTTTATGCGCGCGATGATCGAGGTAAAATCAACCCTTTGTGAATGAAACAAAAACTGCTAGGGACGGCTATGGCTATGGATGTTGAAAATATCGTGGTTGGCGCGGGCGTTATCGGCCTCGCCATCGCCCGGACCCTTGCGGTCGCGGGGAAGGACGTACTGGTTCTGGAGCAGGCCGCCCATTTCGGGGAGGAAACGTCGTCGCGCAATAGCGAGGTTATTCATGCCGGAATTTACTATCCGAAAGACAGCCTGAAAGCACGCTTCTGTGTCGAAGGGAAAACACGGTTATACGAGTACTGCGCCACCCGCCATGTTCCCCACAGAAATTGCGGCAAGCTGATCGTCGCCACATCGGAGGAAGAACTGGCGACCCTTGAGGGCCTCGCGGCGAAGGCGGCGGCCAATGGCGTTGACGATATCGAATATCTCTCGCGTGACGCGGCAAAAAAGATGGAGCCTTCGCTTCACTGCACCGCAGCGCTCCTCTCCCCGTCCACCGGCATTATCGATAGCCATCAACTCATGCTCGCCTATGTCGGCGAGATTGAGGATAACGGTGGCGCCATCGCCTATAACACCCCGTTCGAGACGGCTGAGAGAATGGCGGAAGGGTTCACAGTCACCGCTGGGGGGACGACGGTGCGGTGCCAAAATCTCATTAATTCGGCAGGACTTTCAGCGCAAGGGTTGGCCGCGAAGATTTCCGGCCTCGCCCCCGCCCATATCCCGACGCGATATCTGACCAAGGGCAGCTATTTCACCATGACGGCGCGCGCGCCCTTCTCCCATCTTATTTATCCGGTGCCGAATACGGCGAGCCTCGGCATTCATGTGACCCTCGATCTCGCCGGGCAGATCCGCTTCGGCCCAGATCAGGAATGGATCGATCATATCGATTATGAGGTCGATCCGGCCCGCTCAGCGGATTTCTATGAGGCAATCCGCCGTTATTTCCCTGCACTCCCCGATGACAGCCTCATCCCCGCCTATTCCGGCATCCGTCCAAAGATCCAGACGCCGGAGGGCGCGCCGGCTGATTTCATGCTCTCAGGCGAGGAAAAACACGGCATTCCGGGGCTGGTCAATCTGTTCGGCATGGAAAGCCCCGGCCTAACCTCTAGCCTTAAAATCGGCGAGACCGTTATGGAGATGCTCCGCCAGACGGATCGGCTGTGAATCGCTGAAATTAACTGCAATTCCTCCAAATCCGCGTTTTTAGGCGGATTTTTTATTGCTTTTCATCCAAGCCGTTGGAAATTATGCAAATCCTTTCCTGAATTTGGCGCAAGGATGCTGCGAACTTGCAAAACTGATAAAATTTGAATTGATTTCAGGCAATTTTAAGAAAATATCAAGGTCACGAGGCTATATTCGTTAAATATTTTTTGGGACTTGCCATGACAGTATTTTCTGCAAAAGAGTTCGATAATCACGAAGACGTCCTGTTCTTTCACGATCAGAAAACAGGTCTGAAGGCAATTATTGCCGTTCATAACACAACGCTCGGCCCGGCGCTTGGCGGCACGCGCATGTGGAACTACGACAGCGAAGAAGAGGCTCTTGCCGATGTCCTCCGCCTCTCGCGCGGGATGACCTATAAATCCTCCCTCGCAGGCGTTAACCTCGGTGGCGGAAAGTCCGTCATCATCGGCAATTCCCGCACCGACAAGACGCCGGAGCTGTTTGAGGCCTTTGGCCGCGCGGTTGATCAACTGGGCGGCACCTATATCGCGGCGGAAGATGTCGGGACCACGGTTCCGGACCTCGAAGTCGCCCGCCGGACCACCCGCCATATCGCCGGAATTACCGAAGGAAATAGTGGCGACCCCTCGCCCGCGACAGCCTGGGGCGTTTTCCACGGTCTCCGCGCCGCGGTCGAGTTTGAACTGAACAGAAGCGATCTTGTCGGTGTTAAGGTCGCCGTGCAGGGCCTTGGCAATGTCGGCTATGGCCTCTGTGAGCTGTTAAAGGACGCCGGGGCTGAACTGATTGTCGCCGACCCGCATGAGGCGGCCGTCGAGAAAGCCGTGAAGAACCTCGATGCAACTGCTGTTCCCATTGATGCGATCTATGATCAGGACGCCGATGTATTTGCTCCCTGCGCGCTCGGTGCCATCCTCAATGACGACACTATCGGGCGGTTAAAAGCCCGAGTCATTGCGGGCTCCGCCAATAACCAGCTCGCCGAAGATCGCCATGCGAAGACGCTGATGGACAAGGGCATCCTCTACGCGCCGGATTACGCGATCAACGCGGGCGGCATCATCATCATCAGCCATGAAGGACCGCATTTTGACCGCGACAAGGCCATGCTGCAGGTCGCGGGCATCCATGATACCTGCCTCAGTATTTTCGAGCGGGCCAAACGTGAACAGATAGCAACCGCCGAGATTGCCGATAAAATCGCATTGGAGCGGCTGGAACGCGTTCGTAATGAAAAGGCAGAACTCGCTCTCGCAAGCTAACGGATTAAATCAGGACCAGCGGTTATGGACCCAGAACCAGTGGTCCGGCCGCTCGGTTATCCATTGCTCATAAGTCTCATTGATCGCCTTTAAAAGCGCAAAGACATCCGCCTTTCGGTCGCCTGTCGGCAGGATATCCAGGGCGGGATAGATGGTGAGGCGTCGGCGACCGCCCTCCAATCGCTCGGCCCGCATCGGATAGACCGGCACCTCCATCTTGCAGGCAATCTCCGCCACCGCAGGCGCCGTCATGGCATCACGCCCAAAGAAGGGGATGGCCACACCAGTATTCAGCTTCTGATCATTGAGAAGAACAATCGCCCCGCCATTCCGCGCCGCCTTCAGAATGATCCGCGCGGCCTCATTCCCCTTGGGCACAAAACTATAGTTGGGATCGGCGCGCATCGCCTGAAAATATTCCTCCACCAGCGGATTGTTCGCTGCGCGATAAATACCGGTCGCGCGCGCGCCGAACCGCCGCCCCACTAGCGCCACCAGCTCCCAGGGGCCGTAGTGGGCGGTCACGAAAAAGGCCGGCTTGCCATTTTCGACATGAGCGGTCAAATATTCTTCGCCAACAATCTCCACCGTTTCCGTATCATCCAGGATCGCGCGATTGAAGGGAATCTCCCCGACATTCCGGCCAAGGTTCTCCCACATCCGTAAGAGATTTTCCTCGATTTCACGTCCGGTAAGATCGGGCAACGCCTTTTGCATATTTTCCCGCGCAAGACGATGGACAGCCATCCGCGGCCCTATCTTCCGGGCGAGCCATCCTCCAAATTGGGCAGCGCGTGACTGGCCCATCAGGCGAAAAATTGCGACGGCAACTTTGACGACGACCCACTCCAGATGATGTTTGAGATATTTTTTTGTCATGCATTACCCTTCTTTTAGAACCGACAAAAGAAGAGATCGAAGCATCTCCGGGTTGGCAAATGCCATATCCACATCAAAAACGGAGACCATCATTTTTGCCTCCACCGGCAGCCGGACATAATCCTTTCGGGTGGTGACAAGTGCGGCATTCTGCGCAGCGCCCAGCTCAACCATATTCATAATTTCATCTTTATTATAAATATGATGATCAGCATAGCTAAAGCATTCTATTAACTCACAACCAGCCTCTCTCAGGCTAGTGAAAAATTTCTCAGGACGACCAATTCCCGCAAAAGCAACCACCTTTTCACCGCTGATCCCCGCGGATGAAGCGCGCGGAACAATAGTTGCATTAAATACCGGTTTAAAATTATTTAACTGGTTTTTTATATCATTATCGGTAATATTGCCAACAAGCACTACGGCATTGGCCCGGCGAAGCCCGGCGGCAAGAGTCTCCCGCAGCGGCCCTGCCGGGATCAACCGCCCGTTCCCCACGCCATAACCCGCATCCAGCACGAGGAGCGAGAGATCCTTTTCAAGCGACGGGTTCTGAAAACCGTCATCCATGATGATCACATCCGCCCCTGCCTCCGTCGCAGCGCGCGCCCCGGCAACCCTGTCCTTGGCGATCCATGTCGGGGCTGTCTCGGCAAGGATCAATGGTTCATCCCCGACCTCCCGGAAGCTATGCACATCCAGCACAACACGGGTCGGGCCCGTCAGGCTCCCGCCATATCCCCGGCTGAGGAAATGCGGGTTTTTCCCTTCGGTCAGGAACATTCGGGCGATCTCTACAGCAACCGGCGTCTTGCCTGCCCCTCCAGCCACCACATTACCGACACAGATCACCGGCGTGGAAACCCGTGCGGATTTTTGAAGGGCGCGGTGACAACGGCTGATCCCACCATAAAGCCAGGCGGCCGGTGTCAACAGCGCGGGCATCAGGCTTTTGCTGTCACCCTGCCAGAATTGCGGTGTTTTCATCGCGTCCCTCCGTTAAGGAGGTTTTCCACCTTGGCAAGCGTCTTTTGGAGTGTTTCCGTGCCGCCCGAAACGACCTTGCCCGCGCGCGCCGCCAATTCGTCGCGCCGCGCCGGGTCGCCCATCAAGTCCCCAACGGTCTTCGCCAGAGTTTCCGCATCGGTCACGGTGAGGCTCGCCTCATGCTCCTCGAAACTCTGCATCACATCGGCGAAGTTCTCCATATGCGGGCCATGAAGCAGCGCACAATCAAGCCGCGCCGCCTCCAGCGGGTTCTGGCCACCCGTCGGCACCAGCGATCCGCCGATATAGACAATCTGTGAGAGCCGGTAAAAGAGGCCAAGCTCACCAATGGTATCCGCAATATAGACTGGCGTTTTCGCGCCAATCTCCGCGCCCTCGGATCGCCGCGCCGCCGCAATCCCCAGTTCCGCCGCCAGCTTTGCGACCTCTCCGCCCCGTTCCGGATGGCGCGGAACGATAAGAGTCAATAGATCGGGATAAGTCTGCAGAAGCTGCCGATGCGCCGCAAGGATAAATTCCTCCTCCCCCCGGTGGGTACTGGCAGCGAGCCAGAACGGCCGGGCGGCGGCAGCAGTCATCATGCTGTCAAGCGCCGCCGGATCAACGGGCAATGCTCCTGCCGCGAATTTGAGGTTACCAAAACATTCCACAGAATGCGC
>NZ_JARGOQ010000014.1:53315-64489 GCF_029233945.1 Sneathiella sp.
CATTCAAAAGCCCGTCGATCAGTGGCAGCGCCGAAACCGATTCCCCAACCGAGGCGGCATGAATCCAGATGAGCGGCCCTTCCGGTCGCGGGCGGGACGCCGTGCCCAGCCGCTCCGGATAGCGATCCGGGTCTTCCTTGCCCACCGCGAGCCGTTTTTTCATATGCCGGTTCAGGATCGGCGCACCAATCCGCAAGAGACCATTATAAAGGGCCATCTGCATCAGAGTTCCGCCGCCTTCTTATGCGGTTTTACCGGCTTGTCGCGGGGTTCCGGCGCGACACTTTCCCGCCCGCACATTTCGTCGGCGGTCTGGGTGATGGCGTTGAGGCTATCCTCGATCGCATCGCGGGCCGTTAAAAACGCGTCGCCTTCATCACGCCTCGGCACCTCGATCCCATCGCCCCAGATCACCACCCCCCGGCTGAAGGGCGCCGCGAGGAAGAACCGGTCCCAGCTACCGAGGATTTTACCCCGCGTGGTTGAGTAACTAACCGGATAAACGGGTAAACCGGACATGGCCGCGAGACGGACCACCCCCTCCTGCGCACGCATACGGGGCCCGCGCGGCCCGTCCGGGGTGATCACCGCCACCTCCCCTTTTTTGAGGACCTTCAGCATCTGCTTGACCGCCGCCGCCGCGCCCTTGGTGGCAGACCCCCGGATACTCTCCTGCCCCCAATGCTTGATCGTGCGGGCAATAATCTCTCCATCTCCATGGTGGGAGATCATGACATGAACCGGCGTTTTGCGCTGCACGGAGATCGGCATCATCAACAGACGACCATGCCAGAAAGCGAGGATAAAGGGTTTCCTTTCGCTCATCAGGGCGTGCGGGGCTTCCCCATTGATCACCTGCCAGCGGCTCGTGCGGTAGACAAGCCAGATATAGCCCGCCGCCAACAGGCTGATTACAGCCTTGGCGCCGTCGCTTTTCAGTATTTTCTTGAACAGCTTCAAATATCTGTGCTTTCACCGGGGTATCCCACGCCCCGATATATCTTGCCCGCCCCGCCAATTCCAGCCTATTCACCAAAAAACGATCTTTTTCGCTGCCATGGATTGCGGGATATTCAATATCCCCCTAATCTGTCTGAAGGTCATTCGTCGCTAAAAACTGCGGCTGCGGCCTCGAAAACAGAAGAAAGCTGCCCATGACAAGCACCCTCGCCCCTGAAATCCTCCCCTCCGCCTGTCCGCATGACTGCCCGTCTACCTGCGCGTTGGAGATTGAACGGCTGGGTCCGCAGCAGATTGGCAGGGTCCGCGGCGCGGAAGATAACACATATACCGCCGGGGTGATCTGCGCGAAGGTCGCTCGCTATACGGAGCGCACGCATCACCCGGATCGCCTGATGCATCCCATGCGGCGCGTTGGCGAGAAAGGCAGCGGTGAATGGCAGCAAATAAGCTGGGATGACGCCCTCGACGAGGTGGCGGAAGCATTCCTGAAGCGCGAGGCCGAATATGGCAGCGAAACCATCTGGCCCTATTACTACGCAGGGACCATGGGGCTGGTGCAGCGGGACGGGATTAACCGGCTGCGCCATGTCAAAAAATATTCACGGCAGCAGTCGACCATCTGCACCATGCTCGCCTGGACGGGCTGGAATGTAGGAACCGGCTCGCTGCATGGCGCGGACCCCCGGGAAATGGCAAAGTCCGATCTTGTCGTCATCTGGGGGACTAATGCCGTGCATACCCAGGTCAATGTGATGACCCATGCGACCCGCGCGCGGAAGGAACGCGGCGCGAAGATCGTCGTGATTGACCCCTACCGCAACCCAACAGCCGTGGCAGCAGACATGCACCTCTGTCTCCGGCCGGGCACGGATGGCGCACTTGCCTGCGCGGTGATGCATGTCCTCTTCTCGGAAGGCATGGCGGATCGCGCCTATATGGAAAAATACACCAAGGGCGCAGCAGAGCTGGAAGAGCATCTTAAAAGTCGCACACCGGAATGGGCCGCCGAAATCACCGGCCTTTCAGTCGAGGAAATATATGAATTTGCAAGGGCTTATGGCCGGACTAAGAAGTCATTCCTCCGGCTCGGCTATGGTTTCTCCCGAAGCCGGAACGGCTGCGTCAACATGCATGCGGCCAGCTGCCTCGCTGGTGTGAGCGGTGCCTGGCAATATGAAGGCGGCGGCGCCTTTCATAATAACGGCGCTATCTATCACTGGGATAAAACCCTGATCGAAGGGCTGGATGCACTTGATCCATCTATTCGCAATCTCGATATGTCACGGATCGGGCCAGTGCTGACCGGCGATAAAAAAGACCTCGGCGATGGGCCGCCGATTACGGGACTGCTGATCCAGAATATGAACCCGATGGATGTCGCACCGGACCTTTCGAAAGTGCACGCGGGGTTCGCGCGCGAGGATCTGTTCGTGTGTGTGCATGAACAGTTCATGACGGAAACCGCGAAGATGGCGGACATCCTGCTGCCCGCCACGACCTTTGTGGAGCATGACGATTTTTATCAGGGCGGCGGGCAGAATCACATCATGATGGGCGGAAAAATCATCGAGCCGCTCGGGGAATGCCGTTCCAACCATGAGGTTATTTCCGGCCTTGCCAAACGCCTCGGCGCGGAACATCGCGGGTTCGAGATGACGGAAATGGAGATAATCGATGAGACGCTTAAAGTCTCTGGCTGGCCCGACGCCAAAAGCCTGACCGCCAGCAAATGGCATGACTGCCAGATCCCGTTTGAGGAGGCGCATTATCTCAATGGCTTCGCTCATCCGGACAAGAAATTCCACTTCACACCGGACTGGTCACGCATGGGCCCGAATTTTGAAGGTATGCCGTCCCTCCCCGATCATTGGGAGGTGATCGACCAGACAGATGAGGCGCATCCCTTTCGTTTGGTGACGGCGCCTGCGCGGAATTTCCTCAATTCCTCCTTCACCGCAACGCCAACCTCGCTAAAGCGGGAGAAACGACCGACGGTCAAGATACATAGCGAAGATGCCGCCCGTCTTGGCACTGAGGATGGCGCCATCGTCCGGCTCGGCAACCGGTTGGGGTCATTGCTCATTCATGTGGAAACCTTTGATGGTCAGCAGCCCGGCACCGTCATTTCCGAAGGGGTCTGGCCCGGCAAGCATTTCATCGAGAAGGTCGGGATCAATATCCTGATCAGCGCGGAGGCCGCCAAGCCCAATGGCGGCGCGGTCTTCCATGACACCGCCATCTGGATCAGGCCGGAACCCACTCCATCAGATTAGCCCAAGAGAGCGCAGCTCAGCCGCCATTTCCTCGGACATCTCACCTTCGCTATCCTCGTCGGCTTCGCTTTCCTCGACCAGATCGCGAAGGTCGCGCGGCGCGTCCTCTGCTTCCAGATAGCGCCATCCCTGATGCGGATTGCGCGAAAACAGTTCCGTCTCGATCAATTCGGAATCCAGGATCAGGCCGCATTTCTCGCCTTCGGAATCAAAAAGCCGTTCAAGCTCCACGACTTTCTGGCGGGCCGCGATGTGACCTTTGATAATCCAATAGACCGAACCGCCATCAAGCAACTCAGCCTCTCGGGTCGGGCGCTGTTTCGTGACATGGCACAGGGGACCCGCAATCAGCCGTCGTGACTGATTGGCGCGTAGCTGATCCACCGCCGTGATGCCGACGCTAACGATTAAAAGATGTACTGACATAACCTATAGATACCCCGAAAGGACTGTGCTTGTCCAGAATTCGCCGATTAGCCGACTTTGTCTTTCAGGGCGCGCGCAACGCTGGATACCGGTGGACGGCCGAGATAGTCGGAAATAAACCAGGCGATTTTCACCAGCTTCTTGAGGTCAAGTCCGCTATCGATCCCCATTCCCTCAAGCATATAGACAACATCTTCCGTCGCCACATTGCCCGTCGCGCCCGGCGCATAGGGGCAACCGCCCAGCCCCGCGACGGAACTGTCGAGCTTGGAGATGCCCATTTCCAGCGCGGCAAGATAGTTCGCCAGCGCCTGCCCATAGGTATCATGAAAATGCACCCCGATCACATCGAGAGGGATAACATTGGCCACCGCCTCAATCACCTGCTTGGTGCGGATCGGCGTCCCGACACCGATGGTATCGCCAATGGAGACTTCATAGGCCCCCATGTCATAGAGCTTCTTTGCTACGTCGGCGATCGTTTCCAGCGTTACTTCCTCATCAAACGGACTACCAAGGGCGCAGGATATGCTCGCGCGGTAAGGAATGCCCGCCGCCTTTGCCGCCTCGGTCACCGGTACGAACCGTTCCAGACTCTCGGCGATTGAGCAGTTGATATTGCGCTTGTTGAACATCTCGGCGGCGGCGCTGAAAATCTCGATTTCATCTGCGCCGGACGCGATTGCCCCTTCATATCCCTTCATATTCGGGGTGAGGACCGCATAGGTCACCCCTTTCCGGCGGGAGAGCTTCGCCATCACATCGGCGGTATCGGCCATCTGCGGCACCCATTTCGGGGAGACGAAACTGCCCGTCTCAATCGCGGTCACGCCCGCATCGACCAGCCGTTCGATCAGCTCGACCTTGATATCCGACGGGACCATCTGCTTTTCATTCTGCAGGCCATCGCGCGCGCCGACCTCGAAAATTCGCACCCTGGAGGGAATCGTCATGCTGTTTCCTCACTTTCAAGACGGACAAGGATCGTTCCCTCATCCACCTGATCTCCAACCTCGAAAAAGATATCTTCAATAATGCCGTCCTTGAAGGCTGTCAACGTATGCTCCATTTTCATGGCCTCCAGCACAACCAGCGGATCGCCCTTGGCGACGCTCGCGCCGGCCTCGGTGAAAATCTGGATCAGCTTTCCGGGCATCGGCGCGGTGATGGCCCCCGCCCCGGCCTCGCCATCCGCATCATCGAAGTCATCAATGATCTGCGTCAGTTCAACCTGCCGTCCCGTTGTCATGACGATGACCTTGTTGCCCTGAGTTACCGCCGCGGCCGATAATTTATGCCCGGCGATATCCGCGAGGATGCCGCCATCCGCGGCCCGCTCCGCCTGCACAGGAAGCACGCCCGTCGGCAGGTCGATCAGATAACCGCCATTCTCATAGACGATATGGGCGGTGACCTCCATCCCGTTAATCTCGAACTTGAAGTCATCATGGCCGGTATCATTGGGACGCCAGCCGGTGAGATCATCCCAGGGGGAATAAGGATCATTCGTTGCTGACCGCGTCGCCTTATGGGCTTTCTCCCGCTCCAGCAGGAGATGCGAAACCGCAATCGCCATATCCTCATCCGTCGGAGTCAGAGGGGCCGGAACCAAACCGTCCCTGAACCGCTCGATAAAGCCGGTATCGAGATCCTTCGCCGCAAATGACGGATGATCGGCGATATTGCCAAGGAAGGCGAGGTTCGTGGCTACGCCCGCCACCTGATACTCATCGAGAGACGCACTCAGTTTCTGAAGCGCCATCTCGCGGGTTTCATCCCAGACAATCAGCTTGGCGATCATCGGATCATAGAAAGGTGTTACCGTGTCGCCTTCCCGTACGCCGGTATCGATGCGCACCCCATCAGATTCCCGGGGCGGGCGCAGGCGGAGCAGCTGCCCCGTCGCAGGCAGAAAATCATTCGCCGGGTCCTCGGCGTAGAGCCGCACCTCGAACGCATGGCCGGAGATGGAAAGCTCTTCCTGTTTGCAGGGAAGCTTGCCCCCCGCCGCAACCTTCAACTGCCATTCCACCAGATCCTGCCCGGTGATCATTTCCGTAACCGGATGCTCTACTTGAAGACGGGTATTCATCTCCATGAAATAAAAGGCATCTTCCTTCAATCCATTGGACACATCGGCGATAAATTCGATGGTGCCGGCGCCAACATATCCGATCGCCTTTGCCGCCGCCACAGCCGCCGCGCCCATCGCCTCGCGCATCGCCTCGGGCATATCCGGCGCCGGGGCTTCCTCGATCACCTTCTGATGTCGCCGCTGCAAGGAGCAATCGCGCTCAAACAGATGCACCGCATTGCCATGGGAATCAGCGAACACCTGAATTTCGATATGGCGCGGCTTGGTCAGATATTTTTCGATCAATACACGGTCGTCGCCAAAGGCCGACTTTCCCTCCCGCTGCGCAGACGCCAGCGCCGCCGGGAACTCGCTTGCGGAACTCACACTCCGCATGCCCTTACCGCCCCCGCCAGCAACAGCCTTAATCAGGACGGGATAGCCAATCTTTTCCGCTTCCTTCGCCAGCATATCGGGGTCCTGTCCTTCCCCATGATACCCCGGCACCACCGGAACACCGGCCTCAACCATCAGGGCCTTTGCCGCATCTTTCAGACCCATCGCGCGGATCGCGTCCGCGGGCGGGCCAATAAAGACAACTCCGGCGTCCGCGCATTTCTCCGCGAACCCTGCATTCTCGGAAAGGAAGCCATAACCGGGATGGATCGCCTCCGCCCCCGTCTTGCGCGCCACTTCCAGAAGGGTGTCTGCCTTCAGGTAACTCGCGGCAACCTCCGCCGGACCGATCAGGACGGCCTCATCCGCCATCTCGACATGGCGGGCATTGGCGTCCGCCTCGGAATAAACGGCGACCGTCCGGATGCCAAGCTTCGCCGCCGTGGCCATAACCCGGCAGGCAATCTCTCCGCGATTCGCGATAAGTATTTTTTTAAACACCGGTTAAAATTCCTATATCAGGTTAAATAATATGCCAGTTTGGCTTGCGTTTTTCGAGGAAGGCCTGCACCCCTTCCTTCCCCTCATCGGTGGCTCGGCGGGAGGCAATGCGGACCGCTGTTTCCTCGACCACCTCCTGCTCAATCGGACGATCCGCGACCGTGTAGATCAGGTCTTTTGAATCGGCCATGGCGCCTGGCGCGTTTTTCATGATCTGCTCCAGCAGCCGGTCCCGCGCCTCGGCAAGATGATGCACATCCTCAACCACTTCATGCAGCAGGCCGAGACGATGGGCTTCAACCGCATCAAATACTTCCGCTGTCAGGAAGTAACGACGGCACGCACGAACACCAATCGCCTCCACCATATAGGGGGAGATCATCGCCGGCAGCAGGCCGAGCTTCACCTCGGAGAGGCAGAACTTCGCGGCCGTCACCCCGATGGCGATATCGCAGGCCGCAACGAGACCGAGGCCACCGCCATAAGCCGCGCCCTGAACCAGAGCGATGGTCGGCTTCGGAATGGCATGGAGGTTTTTCAGCATCCGGCCAAGTGCCCGGCTGTCCTCCCGGTTATCCTCTTCGGTGAAATGGGCCGCGCGCTTCATCCAGTTAAGGTCCGCGCCCGCGCAGAAGCTCTTGCCCGCAGCGGCCACGACAACGGCGCGCACCCCTTCCTGATGGCCTACATCCTCGAACATATCGCCGAGGCGCTCAATCAATTCCTCATCGAAAGCGTTATGGAGCTCCGGCCGGTTGAGGGTGATGGTCGCAATACCGTCGGTGGAAAAATGCAATACGGCTGATTCTTCACTCATGGAACTCTCCTACATTCTAAAGAGGCCGAATTTCGTCGGCTCAATTGGCGCGTTGAGGGAGGCGGAAATGCCAAGCCCTATGACCATCCGGCTCTCTGCCGGGTCGATGATACCATCATCCCAGACGCGGGCGCTCGCGAAATAGGGATGGCCTTCCTTTTCATATTGCGCTTCGATGGGCGCTTTAAAGGCGGCTTCCTCCTCCACGCTCCAGCTTTCGCCGCGCGCCTCCATACCGTCGCGCTTGACGGTGGCAAGAACCGAGGCGGCCTGCGGCCCGCCCATCACGGAAATGCGCGCGTTCGGCCACATCCAGAGAAGGCGCGGACTATAGGCACGACCGCCCATCCCGTAGTTTCCGGCCCCGAAAGAACCGCCAAAAATCATCGTGAATTTCGGCACCTTGGCGGTTGCGACGGCCGTCACCAGCTTGGCGCCGTCTTTCGCAATGCCGCCTGCCTCATATTTCTGGCCGACCATGAAGCCGGTGATATTCTGCAAGAAGACAAGCGGGATATTCCGCTGGCAGCAAAGCTCGATAAAATGCGCACCCTTCACGGAGGATTCCGAGAAGAGAATGCCGTTATTGGCAAGAATGCCGACCGGATAGCCATGGATACGGGCGAAGCCGGTGACCAGCGTCGTGCCGTAGTTCTTCTTGAACTCGTCAAATTCCGATCCATCGACGACACGGGCGATAATCTCCCGCACATCAAAGGGTGTGCGCATATCCTTCGGGATCAGACCGTAAATCTCCTTCGGATCGTAAAGCGGCGCGCGGGGCTTCGTCACATCAAGCGGCATCGGCTTTGGCTGATTGAAGTTGGCAACGCAACGCCTTGCAATCTGTAAGGCGTGCAGGTCATTCTCCGCCATATGATCGGTCACGCCGGAGGTGCGCGAATGCACCTCCGCTCCGCCGAGATCCTCCGCCGAGACAACCTCGCCCGTTGCGGCCTTCACCAGCGGCGGGCCGGCGAGGAAGATGGTGCCCTGATTTCGTACGATAATGCTTTCATCACACATCGCCGGAACATAGGCCCCGCCCGCCGTACAGGAGCCCATGACGACCGCAATCTGCGGAATGCCGAGGGCGGACATATTCGCCTGATTATAGAAGCTCCGGCCGAAGTGATCACGGTCGGGGAACACATCCTGCTGATTGGGAAGGTTCGCGCCGCCGGAATCAACGAGATAAATACAGGGAAGCCGGTTTTCCAGCGCAACTTCCTGTGCCCGCAGATGCTTCTTCACGGTCAGCGGATAATAGGTGCCGCCCTTCACCGTCGCATCGTTGCAGACGATGACACATTCCCGGCCCTCGACCCGGCCAACGCCGGTGATGATCCCGGCGGAATGGATTTCCCCGCCATACATATCCCAGGCGGCCATCTGGCTGAACTCAAGGAAAGGCGATCCGGGATCGAGGAGTTTGCGGACTCTCTCGCGCGGGAGGAGTTTGCCACGGGAGAGATGCTTGTCTCGCGCCCGCTCCCCGCCGCCCTGCTTGATGGTGGCGACCTTTTCCTTCAGATCCTCAACCAGGCCCGCCATATGCGCGGCATTGGCTTTGAAGTCATCACTCCGGGTGTTGAGGCTGCTTTTCAATACGGACATCTAGTTCACTTTCCTTCAGAGTGCGCTTAAATCGTTTGCTTGGCGAAAGTCGCCCTATGTGTTACGGATTTGCTTCCAAGCAAGAACCAAAAAAGGAGCCATGAATGGCCTATAATCCATTTGACCTGACCGGCAAGGTCGCCCTCATTACAGGCGGGAACGGCGGCATTGGCCTTGGCATGGCGGACGCCATCGCACAAGCCGGAGGCGACGTCTGTATCTGGGGTACGAACGAAACCAAGAATGCCGCCGCCGTTGAAAGCCTGAAAGCCCATGGCACACGTGTCTCGTCGCTTATCTGCAATGTCGCGGACGAGAAAGAGGTCAAGGATTGCTTTGCCGAAACACTCTCGCAATATGGCCGCGTCGATGGCTGCTTCGCGAATGCGGGCGTAAGCTCGGGCAAGAAATCCTTCCTGGATATCGACGACGAAGAGTGGCATCGCATCCTCGATATCAATCTCGACGGCGTCTTTTACACTTTCCAGGCCGCAACGAGACATATGGTGGAGCGCGCCGAGAACGGGGATCCGGGCGGACGCCTTGTCGGTACGGCCAGCCTCGCTGCCATTTCCGGGGCCGCGCGGAACGAGCATTATGCCGCAACCAAGGGCGGCGTTATTTCGATGATCCGCGCGCTGGCCGTGGAATTCGCCGGCAAGGGCATCACCGCAAACGCGATCCTGCCCGGCTGGATCGAAACCGCGATGACGGAAAATGCCATCGCCTGGCAGAAATTCTCCGATGCGGTGAAGCCGCGCATCCCGGCCAAGCGCTGGGGCCAGCCCGAAGACTTCGGCGGCATGGCCGTCTATCTGATGTCGGACGCCAGCGCCTATCACACAGGCGATACCATGCTGATCGACGGCGGGTATTTCCTCTTCTAGACCGTTCAAGCATTCCAGTCCCGCAGGCGCGGGGCTGGATATCTGCTGCTGATACAGGCCGAAGAACATCACCATCCCCCGGTCGTCAGCCATTCATCAAGCTGCCCAACACGGTCGGCACCCCAGAATCGCGCCCCGTCCACGATGAAGAAGGGCGCGCCAAAGACTTTCTCGTTAAAGACAATATCCTCGACCGAGGACTTGAACGCCGCCTTGATCTCGTCATTCTGCACAGCTTCCATAAAGGCCGCGCGGTCCAGACCTACTTCTTCCGCGATGTCGGCCACAATCTCGATATCGGAGATATCCTTGCCCGAGACGAAATAGGCGGCGAAAACTTGCTTCGCGTACTCGACCGCCTTTTCCGGATCATTGCGGGAAATCCAGAGAAACCCGCGGGAGGCCGCCAACGTCACCTTCGGGAAAGCAGTCGGCATGACGAAGGGGATTTTGTGATAGCGGGCGGTCCGCTCAAAATCCATCCGCGAATAATCGCCCTTCAAGGGATATTGCGTCAGCGGGAAAGTCTTTTCCCCCTGCATGGCGACGCCGAGCATAAAGGGATGCCAGTTGACCTCACGACTATGCTTTGCCGCAACCGGCTCGATCAGGCAACTGCCAAGATAGGCGTATGGGGATGAAAAATCGAAATAAAAATCAATAGGTTTTGGCATAATCTTAAACCACTAACCCATCGCCAGATTGCGGGCAATCACCAGCTTTTGAATATCGGATGTGCCTTCATAAATCTGGCAGACCCGGACATCGCGGTAGATTTTCTCGACCGGATAGTCGGCGATATAGCCATTGCCGCCCAAGGTCTGGATCGCGGCGGAACAGACTTCCTCCGCCATTTCGGAGGCGAAGAGCTTGGCCATGCTGGCCTCCGTCAGGCAAGGTCGTCCCGCATCCTTCAGGCTCGCCGCATGCAGCACCATCTGCCGCGCAACCTCCAGCTTCGTTGCCATATCCGCGAGGCGAAAACCGACCGCCTGATGTTCGATGATTGTTTTATCAAACGCTTTGCGCTCTTTTGCATAGACCAATGCATGGGCCAGTGCCGCGCCCGCCATGCCGACGCTCTGCGCGGCGATGCCGATGCGTCCTGTCTCCAGATTGGCAAGCGCGATACGATATCCCGCCCCTTCCGGCCCGAGCATGTTGGCCGCCGGAATATACACATCATCGAAGGCGATCTGGCAAGTATCAGAAGCTTTCTG
>NZ_JARGOQ010000014.1:64589-70684 GCF_029233945.1 Sneathiella sp.
TCCTCCCCCTTGGCAAGCTGGGGAAGGAAGGCCTCTTTCTGCGCCTCGGTCCCTTCCTGAAGGATCGCGGCGCAGCAGGGTGAGTTATTGACGCTCATCACCGTGGAGACAGCACCGTCGCCGCCCGCAATCTCCATCAGCGCAAGGGCGTAGGAGACATAGTCCGCCGCCGCCCCGCCGTAATTCTCGGGCACGGTCATACCCATCAGGCCGAGGGCGCCCATCTCACCCAAGACACTCCGCGGGATCGCCGCCTCTTCTTCCCACGCGACGGAATTCGGGGCCAGACGATTCTGCGCAAAGTCGCGCGCCATGTCGCGGATCATGGTCTGCTCTTCAGTTAAAATCATCCGGCTTTCTCCGTTTCCCGTTGGTTCAGCGATTAATTGACAAGTTCCAGCGCCATTGCCGTCGCTTCACCGCCACCGATGCAGAGAGAGGCGACACCACGTGTCTTGCCATATTTCTGCAAGGCAGAGAGAAGAGTGACAACGATCCGCGCGCCGGATGCGCCAACAGGATGACCCAGCGCACAGGCGCCGCCATGCACATTCACCTTCTCATGATCAAGGCCAAGGTCCTTCATCGCCGCCATGGTGACGACGGCAAAAGCCTCGTTAATCTCGAAAAGATCAACGTCGTCTTTCGTCCAGCCAACCTTGTCCAATACCTTCTGGATCGCATCAATGGGTGCCATGGTGAATTCGGAGGGTTTACGGGCATGGGTAGAATGGGCGAGGAACTTCGCGATCGGCTTCAACCCGCGCCGCTTCGCCTCGCTCTCCTTCATCAGGACCAGCGCCGCGCCACCATCGGAGATGGAAGAGCTGTTCGCCGCTGTGACCGTCCCATCCTTCGCAAAGGCGGGTTTGAGGGTCGGAATTTTATCCGGATTGCCTTTCAGCGGCTGCTCATCTTTCTCAATGATGACTTCGCCTTTACGGGTCTTGACCGTAATTGGCGCAATTTCGGAAGCGAAGCTGCCGTCTTCCGTTGCCTGCTTCGCCCGCTTGAGCGATTCAATCGCGTATGAATCCTGCGCTTCGCGTGTAAACTGGTAAAGGCCAGCCGTTTCTTCGGCAAAGCTGCCCATCAGGCGGCCTTCCTCATAGGCATCTTCCAACCCGTCGAGGAACATATGATCCTTCACATCGCCATGACCGAGCCGCAGGCCGGTGCGCATTTTCGGCAGGATATAAGGGGCGTTCGTCATGCTCTCAAAACCGCCCGCGACAACAACATTATTGCTGCCCGCCTTGAGCGCATCAAAGCCATACATCGCCGCGCGCATACCGGAGCCGCACATCTTGTTCACGGTCGTGCAGCCCACGCTGTCGGGAATGCCCGCGCCAAATGACGCCTGACGCGCCGGTGCCTGACCGAGGCCCGCCGGCAGCACGCAGCCCATGATCACTTCGTCGATATCCGTTCCGGTGACGCCGGCGCGGTCCATCGCCGCCTTGATCGCCGTGGCGCCCAGTGCCGGGGCCTTCACGTCCGAAAGATCGCCCTGAAACCCGCCCATTGGCGTCCGGGCCATACCAACGATGACAATTGGATCTTCACTCATTTTATTCTCCTTATCATTTGTCGAAGATGTGTCTTCCTAAACTTAACTTGTCTCGTTAAACAATTCGCGCCCGATCAGCATCCGCCGAACCTCGCTGGTGCCCGCGCCAATCTCATAGAGCTTGGCATCGCGCAAAAGCCGTCCGGTCGGATAATCATTAATATAGCCATTTCCGCCCAAGGCCTGGATCGCCTCCAGCGCCATCCAGGTCGCTTTCTCCGCCGCATAGAGGATAACCCCGGCCGCATCCTTTCGCGTCGTCTCCCCGCGGTCGCAGGACTTCGCCACGGCATAGACATAAGCCTTGCAGGCATTCATGGTCGAATACATATCCGCGACCTTGCCCTGCATGAGCTGAAACGTCCCGATCGGCTGACCAAACTGCTCCCGGTCGTGGATATAGGGGATCACCGCATCCATGCAGGCCTGCATGATGCCCAGCGGTCCAGCGGAGAGGACAACGCGTTCATAATCAAGCCCGCTCATCAATACGCGGACGCCTTCGTTCAGCGGCCCCAGAATATTCTCCTCCGGCACTTCGCAATCCTCGAATACCAGCTCACAGGTGTTGGAGCCGCGCATGCCAAGCTTATCGAGCTTCTGCGCCGTGGAAAAACCGGCAAAGCTTTTTTCGATCAGGAAGGCTGTAATCCCATGCGGGCCCGCATCCGGTGCCGTCTTCGCATAGACCACCAGAACATCCGCGTCGGGGCCGTTGGTAATCCAGAACTTATTGCCATTCAGGATATAACGATCGCCCTTCTTCTCTGCCCTGAGCCGCATGGAGACAACGTCGGAGCCCGCGCCCGGCTCACTCATGGCGAGCGCGCCGACATGTTCCCCGCTGATCAGTTTCGGCAGGTATTTGGTTTTTTGCGCCTCAGTCCCGTTGCGGCGGATTTGATTGACGCAGAGATTTGAATGCGCGCCGTAGGACAGTCCGACAGAAGCCGACGCCCGGCTGATTTCCTCGACCGCGATACAATGCTCCAGATAGCCGAGATTTGATCCGCCATATTCTTCCTCAACGGTGATCCCTAAGAGGCCGAGATCCCCCATCTTCCGCCACATATCCATGGGAAATTCGTTGGTGGCATCAATTTCCGTCGCTCTCGGGGCGAGTTCTTCGCTTGCAAAACTGGAGACCGTATCGCGAAGCATATCGGCCGTCTCGCCAAGACCGAAATTAAGACCCGGAAAATGAATTGCTGGCATCGTTTTTTCCCTACCTTCAAAAATGAATGAAATGACGGCCTAAAAGACGCAAAGGGTCTGACAGGAGTTAATATGGGGCGTCAGGGCAATCATGTCGATACCGCTTCGCGGCCAAGGTTCAACGCGTCCGATTTTCCCATCAGGCACATCATCGTAAACAGCCCGGTCAGGCAATGACTTGTCTTCCCCGCCTCCTCCGCATAGGCATCCGCCTGACAGACAAAGAGCGTCTTGCCGGCCTTCACGACCCGCCCCTTCGCCTTCAACCGCCCGCCTTGTGCGGGATTGAGAAAGCTCACCTTGAACTCAGTCGTCAGGACCGTACTATTTGGGGGATAGAGCGAATAACAGGCATATCCCGCAGCTGAATCGGCAAGCGCCGCCACCAATCCCCCATGGAAAAACCCATGCTGCTGGGTAAGCCCGGGGCGAGTCTCAAGGGACAACTCGCAGATACCCGGCTCAATCAGATCAATGCGCGCACCGATATCCGCCATATAGGGCTGCCGCGAGAAACTATCCCGGACAACGCTCTCATAGTTCGGATTGCGTGGCTCGAATTCCGTCTGCATACCTATTCCCGCTTTTTGAGGATCGTTCCGGCGTATAAAGCCCGTCAGTCCTTCCCATTATGCCGGGCGAATATAAGCAATTCTCGTCAATAGATAAAATCATTTGTTTCGATCATAACTATTGATATCATCTATAGTATGGACATTTATCAGCTCAGATACTTCCTCGCTATCGTCGAGACGAACAATTTCTCCCGGGCGGCAGAACGCGCCTTTGTCAGCCAGCCAACATTGTCGACGGGCATTAAGAAGCTGGAAACGGAGCTCGGCACACCTCTTTTCAATCGCGATGCCCGCAAGATATCCCTGACCGAGGCCGGGCGGCGCTTCCTTCCCCATGCGCGCACCATCATTTATGAATGTAACGCGGCGAAGACGGATATCACCCGGAAAAACCCGGTCCGGCGTTTGCAACTGGGATTGCTTAGAAGCGCCCCGACGAGCCGGATCGCGGCCCTGCTGAGTGATTTCGGCAAGGCGCATCCCGATATTCAGATATCCATCAAGGATGGCGCGCCGGCACAGCTCCAACGCTGGCTTAATGAAGGGCGGATCGATCTCGCGCTCTCCATCCCACCCGAAGAGGTCAACAACGCTCAGTTCACACGTCTTTATAGCTGGAAATATATGCTTGCCGTTCCGTCCGGCCATTCCTTCGCCAATCGCAACGCTATTCCCTTGAAAGAGCTGGACGGGCTTGATTTCCTGCATCGGCCCCATTGCGAAGCTGAAACCGAATTGACGCGATCCTTCGCCAGCGCCGGGATCAACCCGCATATCGTCTTCCGAACGGATCAGGACGAAAAAGCCCTCACCTATGTCGGCGCCGGGGTCGGCCTCTGCATGATGCCTGACATTCTGTCTGCGCCCGGCGTCACACTCCTACCGGTGGAGGGGATCAATATTGACCGAACGATCGGGATGATCTGGCCGCAGGAAAAGGAGAATGATCTGATCCATTCATTCCAGATGTTCGCAACCAGCCATGACTGGCATCCGGCAAGGGCCGCCATTAAAAATCTCGACTGGGCGCGCTAACCAGTTCTAGAGCAGGACAACCGTTGCCAGGCCGAGGAAGGCGACAAAACCAACGATATCGGTCACGGTGGTTACAAATACGCTGGAGGCGATGGCCGGGTCGATATTCATCCTGTCAAGGGTGACCGGCACGATCATACCCGCAACCGCCGCGACCAGAATGTTGACGATCATCGCGAGCGCAATGATCAAGCCGATTTGCACATTGGCGAACCAGGCCCAGGCGATAATGCCGATCAAGACCGCGAAAACACTGCCATTCAAGAACGCCACCATCGTTTCCTTGCTCAGGATTCGGAGCATATTGGCCGCCGTCAGTTCTTTCGTCGCGATAGCACGCACGGCAACGGTCAGCGTCTGGGTCCCTGCATTGCCGCCCATGCTGGCGACAATGGGCATCAGCACGGCGAGGGCGATAATCGCTTCCATCGTTGCATCGAACAGACCGATCGCGACGGAGGCCGCAATCGCCGTCAGCAAATTGACGAACAACCAGAGAAAACGCGTCTTCGTTGTCGTCATGACACTGCCGAACAGGTCGTCCTCCGACACACCACCGAGACGCAGGATATCCTCCTCCGCTTCTTCGCTGATAACATCAACAATATCGTCAACCGTGATCACACCGATCAGCGCACCGTCATCATTGACGACCGCCGCGGAGGTAAGGCGATATTGCTGGAACAGATAAGCGACTTCTTCCTGGTCCATATCGACCGAAATAAGCTTCTGCTCCGTATCCATGATGTCGCGCACCTCTACAGGGCGCTTGCTGCGCATGGCGCGGTTGAGCGGAATGGTCCCGATAGGGTGGTGCCGTGGGTCGACAACAAATATCTCGTAGAACTCCTCCGGCAGATCCTCGGTATCGCGCATATAATCGATGGTCTGGCCGATATTCCAATATTCCGGCACCGCAATCAGGTTACGCTGCATCAGGCGGCCGGCACTATCCTCCCCGTAGGACAGGCCTTCTTGCAGAACTCCCCGCTCATCCGCCGGAATTTCGTTCAGGACCTCGCGCTGTTCTTCCTCTTCGAAATTTTCCAGAACGTCGACCGCGTCATCGAGTTCAAGTTCATTGAGGAAGGCGGCGATCTCCGCCGGTTCCATATCATCGACCAGATGCTCCCGCACATTCTCGTCGAGATCGGAATACACATCCGGATCGATCCGGCCTTCCATGATGTTCAACAGGGGCAGGCGCAGCTTCGGCTTTAACTGCTCGATCAGGTCCGCCATATCGGCGGAATGCCAGTCCTCCAACGCATCATGGATGAAAGCGGCGTCTTCGCGCTCTATGGCGTCCTGTATTTCCTGAACGATTTCGTCGCTCAGGCCGTAAGAAGGCGCCGTGCTCTCCTCTTCGAGGAGGTCGTCTTTATGTTCCTGCGCATCGGACATGATTAACCTTCATCAATAAGACGTTCTCTTCTTGCAACCGGGCCTGGCATCATTTTGCCAACCTTGTGATCCTGCGCGTCAACGGCGGCAATCGCCGTCATGTTGACGAGGCCGCGCACGGTGATTGAGGCCGCTGTCACATGCACGGACTTTGACATACCGATCAGGATCGGGCCAACGGCAATCCCGTGTCCGATGCTCTTCGCGATGTTATAGCTGATATTCGCCGCATCCAGATTGGGCATGACCAGAAGATTTGCCGCACCCTGCAGCCGGGAGTTTGGGAAGATCGCCTC
>NZ_JARGOQ010000014.1:70784-72740 GCF_029233945.1 Sneathiella sp.
CTGATCTGGGTGTCGGTGAAGAACAGGGTGCGATCGGGCATGATCAGCAAATGAAGCGCCGAGGCATCGCGCACCCCTTCACGGAACGGGATGATGTCGGAAACACGCCGGTAATGCTGGTCATATTTACCAAAGGTACCACAGATCATGGCGTCCGCATGGCCAAGATGAACCATCATCGCGCCAATGATCGTCGTATTGGTGCGAATGCGGGCTTTTGCTGTCTCCACATCAACGCCATACCGCTCCCGCAGCTTGTGATAGGCCTGCCAATATTCCCGGTAGCGCGGATCATCCTCCGGATCGACAATCTCGAAATCGATGCCGGGCCGGATACGAAGGCCAAGCTTCTCGATCCGGTATTCGATGACTTTGCTTCGCCCGATCAGGATCGGCTTGGCCAGCCCCTCATCGACAACCGTTTGGACCGCCTGGAGAACCCGCTCCTCCTCTCCTTCGGAATAGGCAACACGCATTATTTCCTGGCGTGCCCGGTCGAAAAGCGGCTTCATGACAAAACCGGTGCGGTAGACGAAATTGGACAAATCCTGATGATATCTGTCCAGATCGTCGATGGGCCGGGTGGCGACGCCGCTTTCCATTGCCGCCTTGGCAACCGCGAAGGACACTTCCAGATAAAGACGGGGGTCGAACGGCGTCGGGATTAAATAATCCGCGCCGAAGCTCGCCTGCGCCCCGCCATATGCCTTTGAAACGATATCCGATTGTTCCGCCATGGCAAGGTCGGCGATGGCCTTGACCGCCGCGATCTTCATTTCCTCATTGATTTCCGTCGCCCCGACATCAAGCGCCCCGCGAAACAGATAAGGAAAGCAGAGGACGTTATTTACCTGGTTCGGATAATCCGACCGTCCGGTCGCAATGATGGCATCGGGGCGCACCGCCTTGGCCTCTTCAGGGAGAATTTCCGGCGTCGGGTTGGCAAGGGCCAGAATGATTGGCTTGTCGGCCATGGTCGCCACCATTTCGGGTTTCAACGCGCCGGGACCGGAGCAGCCAAGAAAAATATCCGCGCCTTCCATCGCCTCCCCCAGGGTGCGTTTGTTCGTCTCTATAGCGAAAACGGATTTATAGGGGTCCATTTCCACCGTCCGGCCCTCATAGACCACACCATGAATATCGCAGACGGTAATATTCTCCCGTGGCAGGCCGAGACTGACCAGCAGATTGAGGCAGGCAAGCGCCGCCGCCCCGGCCCCGCAGGCCGTCAGCTTAACCTCAGCGATATCCTTCTCGACAACCCGAAGCGCGTTATAAACCGCTGCGGCAACGCAAATCGCCGTCCCATGCTGGTCATCATGAAAAACGGGGATATTCATCCGCTCCCGGCAGAGTTTCTCCACCACAAAGCATTCCGGTGCCTTGATATCCTCAAGATTAATGCCGCCAAAGGTAGGCTCCATCGCCGAGATTATATCAACGAGCTTATGAGGGTCGGTCTCGGCAAGTTCGATATCGAACACATCGATCCCGGCGAATTTCTTGAAAAGAACCGCCTTCCCTTCCATCACCGGCTTGGAGGCAAGTGGCCCGATCGCGCCGAGCCCGAGAACAGCGGTCCCGTTGGTGACGACGCCGACGAGGTTCCCGCGCGCAGTGAGTTCCGCCGCCTGAACGGGATCATCCGCAATGGCGAGGCAGGGATGCGCAACGCCCGGCGAATAGGCAAGCGCGAGATCCGTCTGGGTATCCATCGGTTTTGTCGGCGTAATGGTCAATTTTCCCGGTCTTGGCAACCGGTGATAGTCCATTGCCTTCTCAGAAATATCTTTCGCCATGCTTTCCCGTTCTCCCGAATAAACCGATGTCCGCAAATACCCGATGACAACATCCAACGCCACCAAAAATACTTTGCGGCATCAATATATTAAGGAAATACGCGAACGTTCCTATACCATGCCATCATAACGCAGTTGGGGAAAGCTTCATGAAATT
>NZ_JARGOQ010000015.1:0-20425 GCF_029233945.1 Sneathiella sp.
TGGCGCACCCGACACGATTCGAACGTGTGACCTCTGCCTTCGGAGGGCAGCGCTCTATCCAGCTGAGCTACGGGTGCTGAGATGAGGACCCTGCTATAGCCCAAGCGATCCGCTGTTGCAATGATTTTAGAACGCCGCCCCGATCAAAGAAGGAATTCGTTATCGGCCGCGCTTCAGCCGGTCAATCTTGTCTTTATTCGCGGTTTTCAGGCGGTTGGCCGTTACCGTTGTCGCCAGATCGGCATCATGAGGCTCTGTCAGGTTTTTCCTGAGGTTCGCCTCCCCTTCCAGACGCTGACGGCGGCGCAGGCTTTTTTCCTGAAGACGTTCAATATCTGCTTGCATTGACATAAACTCTCCTTTCCGAACATTAAGAGTTCTTCATATACAACGTAGTTCGAATTGGGCTTGATGCCAACCAATTCCCGGAAAAATACTTCGGACGGCGTCAATTTTTTAAGGGAAATCCACTCTCCGGCCATTTTTGACGACCATGCGGTGGTTCTTTTTCGCGGCGGCCATCAGGATATCCTCTGTTGGATTGCCGTTCACGATGAGCATGTCGGCCTTGAAGCCGGACTTGATCTTCCCCCGATTCTCAAGCTGCATCAGGCCATGCGCAACGGAGGTTGCGCTCGACAGTGCATCAATGGGCGTCATGCCGCAATCGACCATATAGGCCATTTCTATTGCATTTTCGCCATGCAGGTTGAAGGGCGTGCCGGCATCCGTGCCCATTGCGATCTTGCCGCCAGCTTTATAGAACATCTTGAAGCTCTCCTTGTGTTTCTCGAACACGCGGCGGGATTTCTCAACGACATAATCGGCGATGCCCTGATCGGCGTTATTGAGAATATTCTGGACTGCTGCAAGAGTCGGGACGAGATAGGTGCCGCGCTCCATCATCGCATCGAGGCACTCTTGGTCCATAAAAATACCATGCTCGATGGAGGTGATTCCCGCCTGCACCGCGTTCATGATGCCTTCTGCGCCCTGGGCGTGGCTGGCCGAAGTTTTGTGAAAGCGGGTCGCTTCGGCGACACCAACGCGCATTTCATCGGCGGAGTAATGCGCATCCTCCGGGTTGACCCCCGGTGTTATGACACCACCGGTGGCCATGATCTTGACCAGGTCGCTGCCGGCGTGGATCTGTTCGCGCACAGCCTTCACCACCTCGTCACAGCCATCTGCGACGCGGCCATTCTTGTTGCCATGACCGCCGGTCATGCAGATCATCTTGCCCGACGCCATAATGTTCGGGCCGAAAAACCGCCCGCTGTTGCATGCATCCCGAACCGGAAACTCAAGATATTCGCGCCCGCCGCAGTCACGCACGGCGGTTATGCCGGATTTGAGCGAAAGCTGCGCATTTTCAAGAACCCGTAGCGTGATTTCGCCGGGATTTACACCCTCGATGCTGCCGCGCGGGTCAGCTTCTCCCTTATAGACGAGATGGACATGACAATCGGCGATTCCAGGCATCAGAGTTCCGCCGCTGGTATCGACGCGGTCCCCCTGAAAGTCCGCATATTTTTCCGAGGGCGCCACATCCTTGATCGTATCGCGATCCGTCAGAACAGCATGATTTTTGAGGAGCTTGCCTTTGCCGTCGAACACGTCGCCGCCGATATAGAGAGTTTCTGTCATGTCATTTGCCCATCTGATTGTTTGACTTCCATCAATATCGCATGATTAACATCGGTATTTCCAATAAAAAAGTATACCCAGCGAACGGATGCGGTTGCGACGTGCTACCCCGTAGATGTCATCTGGAGGAAGGCGTCTTCCAGGTCTGGCTCCTCGGTCGTCAGGTCAACAATATCCAGATCGTCATCCGCCGCCGCCTTGAGAATTTTTGCCATTTCCGTCTCACTCGGTCGATAGGAAATATTGATCCGCCGCCCGTGGGAAAGGGTCGCGTTAAACTGCTTCAGATGTTCCGGCACTTCCGTAATATCATGACCGAGCAGCAGGCATACGTTCTTGATATCAATTTTCCCGAGCAAGGTTTCGGTCGGCTCACAGGCAACCACTTCGCCGTGATTTATGATCGCGATGGTGTCGCAAAGCTCTTCCGCCTCCTCCAGATAGTGAGTGGTGAGGATAATTGTTGTTCCCTCTTCATTGAGCTTCTTCACATAGCTCCAGAGCTGCTGACGAAGCTCGATATCCACGCCAGCGGTCGGTTCATCCAAAATCAGAACTTCGGGGTGGTGAACCATTGCCTTTGCCACCAGAAGCCGCCGCCGCATTCCGCCGGAAAGCGTGCGGGCATACACATCGGCCTTGTCAGATAATCCCATGGCGTCAAGAATTTCATCGGTGCGCCGCGCAGATTTTGGAACGCCATACAGCCCGGCCTGGAATTCCATCACCTCGCGCGGGGTAAAAAAGGCGTCGAGGTTAAGCTCCTGCGGTACCACACCAACGGCGCTGCGGGCGGCACGCATGTCCTTCACCGTATCGAAGCCGCAGATGTGAACGTTACCGCTTGTTTTGTTGACAAGGCCTGCGATGATATTGATCAGGGTGGATTTACCTGCGCCATTGGGTCCCAGCAGCCCGAAGAATGACCCTTGCTTAACTTCCAAATTAATAGCTTTTAATGCTGTCTTATCGGGAGTGGGCCCTTTAATTTTATAAATCTTTGTAAGGTCCTGGACCTGCAAGGCCGGTATTGTGGACGCGGAGTCAGTCATTCTTGATTCAATTCTTGTTTCTTTAAGCGATGGATCAATTGCTGTGTCAAATCCAGAAGGTCAACGCCAATGGGACGACGGCAATTGTCAGTAATGTCGAAATCATGATGTAGCTCGCTACATCGGACGCATAGTCTTTCTGATAACGCTCGACCCAGAGATAGGTCGCGACGGATGCCGGCATCAGGCACATCAGGATAAAGACGCCGCGTGTTGTTCCGGTAAACCCGAACAGCCAAGTGATCATATAGGCGACGGTGGCAGCCATGGCAATATGGAAGACTGCAAGATAGGCTCCCGTGATAATCCCGGCCAGTCGCAATGTCGCCAGGGTAAAGCCAAGGGTGAGCAACATGAGCGGAATTGAGAGCCCGCCCAAAATGCTGAAGCAGGAAGCGATCGGAGCGGGTAGGCTGGTGTCCGTGCCCATCAGGATAAGCGCGAGAACAACGCTATAGACGGCTGGCTGACGAATGAGATCACGAAGTGAGACTTTCCCGATGGGGATCCACATACCGATTGTAAAGATGCAGGCAATGACGACCGCGACAACAGCGAGACCAATCGCCATGCCCTCATTCCCGAACGCCAGCAGGCTAATCGGCAGGCCAATATTGCCGACATTGTTCAATATCATTGGGGAGAGGAAGGCTTGGGCGGGTTTCCTGATGATTTTCAGGAAGGCAAAAGCGATAACGCCGAAGCAGAGTATCATGACCGCCGCTGCCGCCATGACATCGAGAAAGGCACCAAAAGAGATATGCTTGGCGGTGAGGTGCGACAGGATCAGCGTCGGGTAGCCAACATTGCCCACAACGCTGCCGACGGTTTTGGTATCGAAATTAGTTTTGAACAGCGCAAGCCCGTATCCGACCAGCACGCATAACAGGACCGGGAGAAGGACATTGGTGACATGAATGAAAAGCGTTTCCAAGAGCTCCCCCTGTGAATGGATAAAACTGCCTGCGCGCTGACAAGGCTCAAAATTAGCCACGCTGTTACTGCAACGCAAATTTTTCTTTCCCGCAGGGTTACTATTAACACTGCCCAAATAGTGAATTGCGTTATTTCTCGGTTGCGTCCTTGTGCTCAATCGATATCATCCATGCGGTGCCAGCAGATCGAGAATTCGATGAGGCCTCTGGCGATCCGCGTTAATCAGCAGAAGAAGTGAGACGGCTTTATGCAAGCTTTTGAGACAATTGAAGTTGACAGCCCGAAAGTCGCCTGCGATGGCGGGAAGAGTGCCCTCGGCCATCCGCGCGTCTATCTCAATATGGGAGACAAAGGTCAGGTTGAATGCCCATACTGCAGCCGGGTTTACGTTTTAAAGGCGGGTGCGAAGGTCAGCGGCGGCCACTGATTTTTGCCAATTTTAAAGTAACAGGCGGGAAAGCGGCATGACCGAACCGGACGTCACGGGCGATCCAAATCAAAAACACAGGATTTATCTGGTCGATGGATCAGGATATATTTTTCGTGCTTATTTCGCGATGATTCGTGGGCGGCAGCCCATGTCTCGCTCGGACGGGACGCCCACGGGCGCGGTCCTAGGCTTTTCCAACATGCTGTTCAAGCTTATTCAGGACACTCAGGCCGATGGCCGGGTAAGCCATCTTGCCGTTATTTTCGATACAAGCCGGAAAACCTTCCGTTCCGAAATCTATCCGGAATATAAGGCCAACCGGGATGCCCCGCCGGAAGACCTGATCCCGCAATTCCCGCTGGTGCGGGAGGCGACCCGGGCGTTCAATGTTCCCGCAATTGAAAAAGAAGGCTTCGAGGCCGACGATATCATCGCCACTTATGCGGCTCAGGCGCGAGCCAACGGCATGGAATGTGTGATTGTCTCTTCCGACAAGGATTTGATGCAGCTGGTCGGCGGCGACGTAACCATGCTCGATCCGATGAAGAACAAGATAATCGGTGAAGAGGGAGTGCGGGAGAAGTTCGGTGTCGGACCGGAGCGAGTGATTGATGTTCAGTCATTGGCGGGGGACAGCGTCGACAATGTGCCCGGTGTCCCCGGCATTGGTATCAAGACCGCGGCGCTGTTGATCAATGAGTTTGGCGACCTCGATACTCTGCTTGAACGCGCAGAGGAAATTCCGCAGAAGGGCCGCCGCGAAAAACTCATCGAGAATGCAGATATGGCGCGGGTCAGCCGTGATCTGGTAACGCTCAAAAATGACGTCGAGCTGGATATCGATGTTATGGATTTGACGGTACAGATGCCAAGCGCCGAAGATTTGATCGCCTTTCTCAAAGAGAATGAGTTCAAGCAACTCACCAGCCGTGTGATGGAATTTTTTGGGCAAGGCTTTCGTGAGGAAGCAGCGGCATTGCCTGAGGATGAACCGTTGGAGGCGGAGAGCGGCGGGCCGAAAGTCGAGGCGGTCAACTATACCACCATTCTCGATATGGACGCACTTCAGGCCTGGATAAAAGAGGCATATCGTATTGGGCAGGTTGCGGTCGATACGGAGACGACCAGTCTCAACGCCATGCAGGCGGCCCTCGTCGGCATTTCTCTCTCCATTCATCCCGGTAATGCCTGTTATATTCCGGTTGGTCATGTAAACCCCAAGTCGCAGGGCGGCTTTGACTTTGATGGCGCAGGGGAGAAGGGGGCGGATGATATTCCGCCTCAGCTCCCGAAGGCGGATGTGCTGGCGGCGCTGAAACCGCTCCTCGAAGATCCGGGCGTGATGAAGATCGGCCAGAATATTAAATATGATCAGGTCATTCTCTCGCAAGAAGGGATCCAGGTAGCCCCGATCGACGATACGATGCTGCTTTCCTACTGTCAGGAAGCGGGTCTGCATGGCCATGGCATGGATGAGCTGTCGAAGCTTCACTTTGGCATAACCCCAATCCCCTTCAAGGAAGTGGCGGGAATCGGCAAATCCCAGATTACCTTTGCCGAGGTGCCCATCGACAAGGCGACGGAGTATGCGGCGGAAGATGCGGATATTACGCTACGCCTGCATCAACTTCTCAAACGGCAACTGGTAAAAGCGAAAGCCGTCAGTCTTTATGAAACGGTGGAGCGCCCTTTAGTACCCGTCATCGCAAAGATGGAGCAGGAGGGCGTCAAGGTGGATGCCAAGCTCTTAAGCAACCTGTCGACAGATTTCGGTGCCCGTATGGAAGGGCTGGTGAAGGAAGTGCACGATCTCGCCGGCGAGGAGTTCAATGTCGGATCGCCTAAGCAGCTTGGGGAAATCCTGTTTGACAAAATGGGGCTTTCCGGTGGGAAGAAGGGCAAGACCGGCGCCTATACGACGGACGTCAATGTGCTTGAGGGGCTCGCCGCAGACGGAGTGGAACTCGCGCAGAAAGTTCTCGACTGGCGCCAGCTTTCCAAGCTAAAAAGCACCTACACGGATGCGCTTCAGGGGCAGATAAATCCCAGGACGGGCCGCATTCACACCTCGTTCTCGCTTGCCGCGGCATCGACAGGCCGGCTCGCCTCCAGTGAGCCCAATATCCAGAATATTCCCATCCGCACGGAAGAGGGCCGCAAGTTGCGTCAGGCGTTTATTGCGGAACCTGGAAACAAGCTGATCAGCGCGGATTATTCGCAGATTGAGCTGCGCCTGCTCGCCCATATCGCCGATATTCAGTCACTGAAAGAGGCCTTTGCCGAAGGTCTCGATATTCACGCGAAAACGGCCTCTCAGGTGTTCAGTGTCCCGATTGAGGGCATGGACCCGATGATGCGCCGCTCCGCCAAGGCGATTAACTTCGGCATTATTTACGGGATCAGCGCCTTTGGGCTAGCGCGCCAGCTCGGGGTCTCCAGAACCGAGGCGCAAGGCTATATTGATCAGTATTTTGTCCAGTATCCCGGCATCAAGGACTATATGAGCAACACAAAGAGTTTCTGTCATGACAATGGCTATGTGCAAACGCTCTTTGGTCGGAAGGTTCATCTGCCGGGAATCAATGACAAAAACGGCGCGAGGCGGAGCTTCTCGGAGCGAGCGGCTATCAACGCTCCTATTCAGGGATCAGCCGCCGATATTATTAAGCGGGCGATGGTTCGACTGCCGGATGCCTTGACGACCAAAAAACTTGCCGCCCGCATGCTGCTTCAGGTGCATGACGAACTTATCTTTGAGGTGCCGGAGGGTGAAGTGGGGAAGACAACGGAGATTGTCAAATCGGTGATGGAGAATGCCGCCCATCCGGCGGTTGAGCTTTCCGTTCCCTTGACTGTGGATGCCGGGGTCGGGGATAACTGGGGCGAGGCCCATTAACCAGCAGCACGCATTTCTTGCGAGATATGTCGGCGCAGTCTAGGGTATTGAAAAGCCCGCTTTAGACGCGAGAATTTTATGCTGGAAACCGCGCTCGTCGCCTTTACAACTTTTTTTGCGACCATCGGACCTCTCGATGTGGCGGCCCTGTTCGCGGCGCTTACGGTAAATGCGACCCCGCGTGAACGTCGCCAGATGGCGTTAAAAGGGACCTTGATTGGCGGCGGCATTCTTCTGTTCTTTGCGCTTTTCGGAAAAGCGGTTCTCACCAGTTTTGGTATCACTTTGCCCGCGCTCCAGGCCTCCGGCGGCATTCTGTTATTGCTGATTGCGATTGATATGGTGTTTGCTCGTGACTCCGGTAGCACCACAGCCACAGATGAAGAAAGGGTAGAAGCTCAGGGGAAGAAAGATGTTTCGGTCTTTCCCCTGGCAACGCCCTTAATTGCCGGACCCGGCGCGATTGGCGCGGCGGTCCTGCTGGTTGCAGACACGAAAGGCAATACCGTCGAGACAGCGGTAGTAATCGGCGTGCTTCTCGGCATGGTATTACTGACATTTCTGCTCATGCTATTGGCAACACAGGTGCAGAAGCTTCTCGGGGTGACCGGTCTCCATGTGATTTCCCGGGTCGTCGGCGTTCTGCTGGCGGCACTGGCCGTGCAATTTATATTCGACGGAATACGAGATAGCGGGCTTTTGGGATAATCCGACCCGATCAAGCCGTGGTGACCGGGATCGAATCGCGCATATATTAACTATGGTCTGCAAAAAATTAACTATATCAATGGGATGGACGGATGATTTCTGACGCTGACCGCAAGTGGATATTCCGTAGAAATCACAAGCTTTTTCATATTATTTTATGCAAATATTAGGTGAATTGTGTTGACAATAAGGCAGGATGTTGACAGTTTTGTCCCATTAAATATGTGATTTTTCCTGCAATTTACGAGTAAGCGCGGAATTTACCTTCGTTAAGAAATATTTTTTTAAAGTCAGGCATAATATTTAAAGGTTTTCGTAAGTTGCGTGATTTAAGACAAGAGTAGGAGTACCAAATGATGAATAAATTTTTTAAAACATTTATGGCCGCAGCGGGCCTGTCTCTCGTCTTTGCCTTGCCAGCGCAATCGGCAGTCATTTCCTGGACAACAGATGTTCCTGCGGCGGATACGGGCGTTCCGTCTCCGACAAATGCTGTTGGCACGGTGTATGAGAACCTGACGGCCTCCGTGCCGAATGAATACCGTTCTCCCTGGCAAGGCACCGCTCTGGATGGGATTGGCACCTATACCTCAGTACAGAAAGATTCATACGCTTCTTATGCGTTTGACATGGGATACTATGCTGTCGATTTCATGTGGGGTTCCGTCGATGGTTATAATGGCCTGGAGTTTTACTATCAGGGCAATTGGGTAGATGCCCTTCATGGTGATGATGCGCAGCTTAGCAGCGTTAGCAATGGTCTCGGCTTTATTGTTGCCTCGATCATGGCGACGGGCGTTTTTGATGAAATCCGCTTCACATCGGACAGCAATGCATTTGAGTATGCAAATCTGACGGTCTCTGCTGTGCCGCTTCCGGCCGCACTGCCGCTCTATGGCGCTGGGCTTGCCGTTCTCGGGTTTTTTGGCTGGCGCAAGCGTCGTAAATCCGCAGCATTGACAGCTTGACCCACTCTTAGACAAGATACTCCTCTTTGAAACGGTGGCTTTTGGGCCGCCGTTTTTTATTCCCTATTCATAATCCCGTCCGGCCCGCTGCTTGTAACGGGGAAGGGACCAGCCAAACAGGATGGCGCAAGCACGCACCGCAAAGCCCACCACAATTGCGATACAAGCGGCGACAACGGGCGCAATGCCGATCATGTCCACGGCGACAACATAGGCGGTTGCGCTGACAAGGGCAGCCGTTGCATAGACCTCCTGCTTCAAGAGTAGGGGCGTTTCGCCCGCAACAAGATCCCGTACAAGTCCGCCAAATGTTGCCGTTATTATCCCAAGCACGACAGCAATTAGGGGGCCCGTATCGCTCTCCCTGGCAATCTCGGCGCCAAGGACCGCGAAGGCCGCCAGCCCGATGGCGTCGCTCCAGAGTAGGACGATGTAGCGCCGCTGAACGTGGGATGCAAAGAAATAAAGGAGAAGCGCGATGCCGAGGCAAACCAGCAGATAACGATGGTCTGCAATCCAGAAAACGGGTCGGTCGAGGATTATATCCCGCACCGTGCCGCCCCCGATGCCGGTAAAAGTGGCCATCATGCCGAAGCCGATCAGGTCCATTTCCTTGCGGCTTGCGACAAGGCAGCCCGTTGCCGCAAAAACCGCAACGCCGACAAGATCAAGAATGGTAACGAAGTCTGTAAACATGACGCCCTCCCTGTGAAAGGCGCATGATCCGCCAGAACGATGGAAAGCGCCAAAACTCCGGCGTTACAGCATTGCCTGTAAAACCCGGTCGGGCGGTGTGTGCCCATCAATAAAGGTTTTTATGTTGATCAGGACCTTTTCCCCCATATCGATACGTCCCTCGATCGTTGCGGAACCCATATGCGGTAGCAGGATGACGTTGTCCAGCTCCATCAGGCGGGGGTTGACGGCGGGCTCATGCTCGAACACATCAAGGCCCGCGCCGGCAACCTTACCATTCCGGAGCAGTCGGGTCAGGGCATTCTCGTCGACAACCTCCCCGCGGGAGGTATTGACCACATAGCAGCTTGGCTGGAGCAGCGCCAACCGACGGGCATTCAGAAGATGGAATGTTGCCGGTGTATGCGGGCAATTGACGGACACGATATCCATCCGCGCCAGCATCTGATCAAGGCTCTCCCAATAAGTCGCTTCCAGCTCGTTTTCAACATATTCCGGCAGGCGGTTGCGGTTATGGTAATGGATGGAAAGACCGAAGGCGCGCGCGCGGCGGGCGACGGCCTGCCCGATCCGGCCCATGCCAATAATACCAAGGCGTTTGCCCCAGATCCGATGGCCGAGCATGCTGGTCGGCGACCAGCCCTTCCAGTTGCCGGACCGCATCATACGTTCCCCTTCTGTCAGGCGGCGCGGAACGGCCATGATCAGGGCCATGGTCATATCGGCGGTATCTTCGGTCAGGACACCCGGTGTATTCGTCACAGTAATACTGCGCTGGCGGGCTGTGGCCAGATCAATATGATCAACGCCCGTGCCGAAGCTTGCGATCAGTTTGAGATTGGGGTTCGTCTGGCTGAGGACGCCGAGATCAATTTTATCCGTCACGGTTGGCACCAGAACATCCGCCGTCTTTACCGCCTCGATCAACTGGCTTTGGGTCATCGGCGTGTCGTCATGGTTCAGTCGCGTATCGAACAGCTCCATCATGCGGGTTTCGATAACGTCCGGAAGCCTTCTTGTTACGACAACGACGGGTTTCTTCTGCGGCATGTGATGACTCTCTTGTTCCTGGATTTTTGGCAAGACCAATAGACTTTATCTAGCAGATCATGTTGGCGGATACAATTGCGACCTTGGGTTAGTGGCCTGAGTTTTTTTGCGCCCTTGACCCGGGGCCCTGTCGCACGGCATAAGATGAACGTTCGCCTGTTGTATATAAAGGTACTGGCATCTTGAAACGCTGTCTCGTTCTTCTTGGCTTTTTTACCCTGATCCTGATCGCCCCCCCGTCCAATGCTGGCCCAACGGGGTCGGAGACTGGTTTGCCGTTGCCGCGCTTTGTCTCCTTGTCGTCGGATAAGGTCAACGTCCGGGCAGGGCCGGGAACCCGTTATCCCATCAAATGGGTCTATGTTCGCCGTGGCTGGCCGGTTGAGGTGATCGAAGAATATGAACTCTGGCGTCAAATTCGCGATACGGATGGGTCGATCGGCTGGGTACATCGCAATCTGATCAGCAGTCGCCGGACCTTGATCATCACGGGTGAGGTGCGGGCGGTCTATGAAGACCCTGATGAGAGCAGCCCTGTCGTCCTGCTGGCCGAGCCCGGCGTTGTCGGCAAGCTGGAAGAATGCGACGGGCGCTGGTGCGAAATCGAGATTGCCGGCCTCACTGGCTGGCTCATGGCCAATCAGTTCTATGGGGTGTATGAGAACGAGAAAATCCGCTAACCCGCCCGTTAGCTGGCGAGATCTTTGGCCAACGCCGTCCGCGTGTCGCCCTTGATCAAGGTGATATGCCCGTAGTTTTCATGCTCGATACCGAGCTGAACGTCCGTTGCGGGGTCTTTGAAGGTGGCCTTCTGCGTCTCGGTCAGGGGAAAATGCAAAAAATGAATGGAGGAGGCTTTGCCGTCATCTGTCGTGCGTTCCACTTCCTGCTCCGGCACGGCGTAGATTTTCTCGCCGCCAACGGAAAGATAGATCGTCTTCTCGATATGGCCGAGTTGACGCAGCATGAAGTCCCGGCGAACCGGATCATCGATCTCAATCATGAGCGTCGCCACGAGTTCCGACCCATTCGGGATGAGCGGATTATAGGCGGCAAGCTCGTCCTGTAGCTGCTCATCGCCGCCTTGTTCGATATACAGCATTTCCTGAATTTGTGACCACATGGTGTCGTAATTCTCGAAATAGAAAGTCGCGAAGGGGCCGATTTCCACCCGGCGGTTTTTCTTGATCGGGATCAGTTTCTTCTTATGGTCCTTCCGGATTTTCTGATACTCGGCGAGGGGCAGAATATCTTCCGGCGTAATTTCACGTTTTTGAACGGCAGTCATAACAATTGTTCCTTTTAAAGGCCATAGGCTTTGGCCAATAGTTCAATAGGGTGTAAGGCGGTTTTCGTTCCTGCGCTTTCACCGTCGAGGCCTTCAATTTCCTGCATCAGATGCTCCGCTGCCAGCGGGCATTCGGAGGCAATATATTTTGCATTGGACTTAAGGGCCGTACGGGCCGCCGGCTTGCCAACCTTGAGAGCTATCTCATAATTGCCTTTCATGATTCCCCAAGAGCCCCCGTGGCCGGAGCAACGCTCCACCACCGCGACCTTCGCATCGGGTATAAGGCGGAGCACTTCCGCACCTTTTGCCCCCATATTCTGGGCGCGTGCATGACAGGCAAGATGCATGGCCATGCTCTCACCAATGGGCTGCATGCCGTCTGCGACACCTTCTTTTTTGGCGAACTCCATCACATATTCCGCCACATCAAAGGTCGCTTTCGAAAGCTTTGCAACGGACGCATCGTCTGGCGCCAACAATGGCCATTCAAATTTGAGCATCAGGGCACAGGAAGAGACGAGAGCAATGACGTCATACCCCTTGTCGATCCAGATGCCGAGTTCTTTCGACACCTTCTTCGCATTGTCAGCGACACCCGCAAGATCCCCCTGCTCCATCAGCGGCATGCCACAGCAGCCGGGGTAAACCACTTCCGTCGCCACACCATTTTTGGCAAGTACCTTGCGGGTTGCCTCGCCAATGTTCGGGTTGTTGTAATTGCCGAAGCAAGTCGCATAGATTACGGCCTTGCGGCCATAGGCCGGAGCGTTCTTATTGATCTCCAGCGGATTTTCTTTTGCCTGTTGCTCGAACGATTTCGACTGATATTTCGGAAGTGCTGCGTGTTTATCGATGCCGAGCGTCGCCTCCATAATACCACGGGTCATCCCGTTTGACGTTTTCGTTGCCCAATTGGCAATTGGGGCAATCGGGGCCGCCAGCTTGCCGTTTCGATCTGTTTTTGAAAGTTCCCGACTTACAAATTTATCTTTCCCGTTTTTCTTTTCCACGGCGCGGTATCGCAGCATCAGATGCGGAAAATCGAGGTTGAACTCATGTGGCGGGACATAGGGACATTTGGTCATGAAGCACATATCACAAAGCGTGCAGGCATCGACGACAGGCTTGAAATCCTCAGAGGCGACGGAATCGAGCTCTTCTGTTTCAGAGGCGTCGATCAGGTCAAACAGGCGTGGAAAGGAATCGCATAAATTAAAGCAACGGCGGCAGCCATGACAAATATCGAACACGCGGCGCAGCTCGTCATCCAGCTTCTGCTCGTCATAGAATTCGGGATTATTCCAGTCAATAATGTGCCGTGTCGGCGCGTCCAGACTTCCTTCGCGCATAATATTCCTCTGAATGTAACTGGGTGAAGAAGGGATAGCGAATTTAAAACCCGCTATCCCGGAAAATGAACCCGAAAGCCGGATTAGTCGTCTAGGGTATTGAGCGCTTTCTGGAAACGGCCCGCATGGCTTTTTTCCGCCTTTGCAAGGGTTTCGAACCAGTCGGCAATCTCGTCATGACCTTCTTCACGCGCAGTTTTGGCCATACCCGGATACATATCAGTATATTCGTGCGTTTCGCCAGCAACAGCTGCTTTGAGGTTATCGGACGTTCCGCCGATTGGCAGACCGGTTGCCGGATCGCCTACTTCTTCAAGATATTCCAGATGACCGTGTGCGTGGCCGGTTTCACCTTCCGCAGTGGAGCGGAAAACCGTTGCAACATCGTTGTATCCTTCGACGTCCGCTTTCTGAGCGAAGTAAAGGTAACGTCGGTTTGCCTGTGATTCACCTGCAAAGGCATCTTTCAGATTTTGTTCGGTTTTGCTTCCCGCTAGAGACATGAAGTCCTCCTGGAATGAAAATTTGGATTAGGTCTGTTCAAGGCAGAACAGGATTACCCAAATAATATAGGTCCCGAAAAAACCACTGTCAATAAATTAGAATTCTTCTAAACAAGAAATTTATGGAAAAGGCGGAAGATGCTACCTGCGGGTGGAACTAACGCGCACAATCACATCGACACTGCTAATCTCCGTTCCTTCGGGGAGCGGAGGGATATTATCGACCTTGAGATCGTTCTTCTCAATATCTTCCAAAGTGCCGGACTGTTCATGAAAGAAATGGTGATGCGGCATAACGTTCGTATCAAAATAAGAACGGCTTGAATCCACGACAACTTCCCGCAAGAGACCAGCGGCGGTAAACTGATGCAGGTTGTTGTAGATAGTGGCGAGCGAAATCGCAACATTTGCTCCCATGGCATCACTATGCAAGCGCTCGGCCGTGATATGACGATTACCATCGGAAAATAGCAACTGCGCCAACGCCAAGCGCTGCTTGGTTGGCCTTAACTGAGCATCCCTCAGTTTTTTCTCTAAATCCGCTAACTCAGATTGCACCATTGGCTATACTCTATATGTCCACGCTCTCCCCCAGTGGAGAGCATTACCATAAGTATATAGAATTTATTTTAATAATTCAAATCTGCAACAGAAAGATTCCGGCTTTTTGGGCTATTTTCCTGTCATTATCCGCTCGATAAGCTGTTTTACGGTCGGAATGAAGCCATTTGCATAGAACGGATCGCTGGCGAAACGGTAGGCGCCATGCCCGGCAAACATGAGATTATTCTCGATATTCGCATCGGAATGTATCACATCCTGCAGGGTTTTCTGGATGCAAAAGCTTCTCGGATCGGCTTTGCGGCCGGTATTGCCCTTTTCGCCTTCCGCCCAGTTAGAGAATTTGCACTGGGAAAGACAACCCATGCAGTCAATCTGGTCTTTCCGGATTTCCGCCATTTTCTCGGGCGTGACGAAAATAAGCGTCGAGTCAGGGGTTTTGAGTGTTTCAGTAAATCCTTCCGCAACCCAGCCTTCCGCCCGGCCCTTGTCTTCTGCCGTCAGATATACCTCCCGTTTGCGGGCACCGATGCCAAAGGACGTATCATGCGCCCCGATAGGTTCATTAGAGAAGGCGACCTGGCGTTCGGAGCGGGCCTTCAACTCGTCCAGGAAATCGTTGCGCACTGCGGACGACCAGAACCCAGTCGGGCTGAATTTGTTGAGAAAGACATCGCCTTTCTTCAGGGTGCCGAGTTTTTTCTTCCAAGCATCGGAAATGGGGCTTTCTTTCGTGAGCAAAGGCCGAGTGCCGAACTGGAACGCGATCGGGCCAATTTCCGGATTGTCCAGCCAATGTTCCCAATCCTCAACATGCCAGACACCGCCGGCCATGATGATCGGTACGTTATTGAGGCCAATCTCGTTCATCAGCTTGCGTAATTCCGCGACCCGTGGATAGGGATCTTCAGGCTTCAGTGGATCTTCAACGTTGCTCAGGCCGTTATGCCCGCCGGCAAGCCAGGGGTCTTCATATACGACACCCCCAAGCCAATCGGAAAATTTGTGATATGCGCGCTTCCACAACGCCCGAAAGGCGCGCGCGGAGGATATAATCGGGTAATAATGGACTTTATAATCAGCCGCAATCTGAGCGATCCGATAGGGCATGCCTGCGCCGCAGGTTATTCCGTGAATCAGACCTTTGGTTCCCTCAAGAACGCCGTGCAGGATACGTTCCGCGCCGCCCATTTCCCACAGAACGTTCATGTGGATGCGACCGTTTCCGCCCGCAAGGTCGTGGGCGATCTTTGCCTGGGCAATTCCGCCCTGAATGCCATAGGCAACCAGCTCATCGTGACGGTCCCGGCGCGTGCGTCCGTGATAAATTTGCGGAATAATATTTCCGTCATCATCGAAACTGTCGGCATTGACGCCAGAGAAAGTCGCGATACCGCCAGCGGCAGCCCAGGCGCCTGAGCTTTGCCCGGATGAGACGGCAATGCCTTTGCCACCCTCAATCAGGGGCAGGACTTCCTTGCCCGACAACATAATCGAATTCAACGGTTTCACGAGATAATTCCTATGGCTGCATACCTAAGCACTAACCTAACATTTAGAGCATGGTAACCCAAGCATCAAGAGACATCTAAAAATGAGGGCGGCGGGACAATTACGTCCACACCGCCCTTGATCTCGAATATAGCTGGCGTTGGAGCCTTATTCCTGCGCCGCAGCCTTTTCGTCGTCTGCCAGAACGGCCTTCATGGAAAGCCGTACTTTGCCGCGACCGTCAATCTCAAGAACTTTCACGCGGACTTCATCGCCTTCGTTGACAACGTCAGTTACCTTGCCAACGCGCTGTGGCGCCAGTTCGGAAATATGAACGAGGCCATCGCGGTTTCCGAAGAAATTCACGAAAGCACCAAAATCAACGACTTTCACGACTTTACCTGTGTAGGTCACGCCAACTTCAGGATCATCCACGATGGATTTGATCCAGTTGATGGCGGCATCCGCACTTTCTGTCGTGGTTGCGGCAACCTTGACGGTGCCGTCATCCTCGATATCGATTTTGGCGCCGGTTACTTCGCAGATTTCACGAATAACCTTGCCGCCTGTTCCGATAATATCGCGGATTTTGTCCTTATGGACCTGCAACTGCGTAATTCGCGGGGCACCATCACGAACGCCGTCACGGGCGCTGTCGATTGCCTTGCCCATTTCTTTCAGGATATGCAGCCGGCCTTCGGTGGCCTGTGCAAGCGCGATGCGCATGATTTCCTCTGTAATGCCGGAAATCTTGATATCCATCTGGAGCGAGGTGATCCCTTTATCGGTACCCGCAACCTTGAAATCCATATCACCGAGATGGTCCTCATCTCCCAGAATATCAGAAAGAACGGCAAACTGGCCGTCTTCTTCCAGAATGAGGCCCATGGCAATACCAGCTACGGGGCGATCAAGCGGAACACCCGCATCCATCAACGCAAGTGATGTACCGCAGACAGTCGCCATGGAGGAGGAGCCGTTGGATTCGGTCACTTCCGAGACAATCCGCAAAGTATATGGGAATTTGTCTTTCGCTGGCAGTAGTGGGTGGATTGCCCGCCATGCCAACTTGCCATGCCCGACTTCCCGGCGACCGGTAAAACCGATACGACCGACTTCACCGACCGAATAGGGCGGGAAGTTATAGTGAAGCATGAAGTTCTCGCGATATTCGCCCGCAAGCGCATCCACGATCTGCTCGTCCTGTCCGGTGCCAAGCGTGGCAACGACCAGAGCCTGTGTTTCACCACGGGTGAAAAGAGCAGAGCCATGACTACGCGGCAGGGAGCCGATTTCAGCGACGATCGGGCGAACCGTTTTGGTATCCCGGCCATCGATGCGGCTACCCGTTGCAATGATGTTGCCACGGACAATTTTCTTCTCGATCTTTTTCAGGATCCCGCCAGCATCTTCACGCTCATCTTCATCAAGCGAGGCAATTGCAGCTTCCTTTGCGGCAGACACTTTGTCTGTCCGGGTTTGCTTGACCTGTTCTTTATAAGCATCGGCAAGCGCTGATTCAGCCGCAGCTATTACCTTGGCTTCCAGATCCTTGTCTGTTTCCTCGGGCGTGAAATCCCAGGGTTCTTTTGCGCAAGCCTCTGCAAGCTCGATAATTGCATCAAGGACAGTCTGCATTTCGCGATGGCCATACATGACCGCGCCCAGCATTTCCTCTTCGCTGAGCTCATGCGCCTCTGATTCGATCATCAAAACGGCTTCTTCGGTGCCCGCAATCACAAGGTCGAGTTTTGTGTCTTCCATTTGTGCGGCGACCGGGTTCAGTACATACTCTCCGTCGATAAAGCCAACGCGCGCTGCGCCAACCGGGCCGAGGAATGGAATGCCGGAGATAGTCAATGCTGCGGACGCGCCAACGAGGGCAACGACATCCGGGTCATTTTCCATGTCATGCGCGAGAACCGTGCAAATAACCTGCGTTTCATTTTTAAAACCGCTTACGAAAGACGGGCGCAGCGGCCGGTCGATCAGGCGAGAGGTGAGCGTTTCTTTTTCACTCGGACGACCTTCGCGTTTGAAAAAGCCGCCCGGAATCTTACCGGCGGCAAACGCTTTTTCCTGATAGTTGACAGTAAGCGGGAAGAAATCCAATCCCGGCTTTCTTGTCCTCTGGGCAACCGCCGTACAAAGTACCTGCGTGCCACCATAAGTAATCATAACTGCGCCGTCAGCCTGACGGGCAACTTTTCCAGTTTCCAATACGAGCGGACGTCCGCCCCACATCACTTCCTTGCGATGTACTTCAAACATTTTTTTTCCTTCCAACGCAGGAACAGCCCCATGCCGTCCTGCCAAATCTGAGACCCTATGCCTCAGTCCTTATTTCTATTTTACTTAACTTCAAACTTTGCATTTATGAAGAGCAAGCCTTCCTAAATGCGGCAAACGCCGATGTGCAATGGGCGAGCCCAAGGCAGACACCGGCGTTTGTTGGGAGAGCGGTCCGTATGACAGATCCGCGCATCTTAACTTTACTTACGAATACCAAGGCGCTTAATCGTATCCTGGTAGCGTGTTTCTTCGACTTTCCGTAGATAGTCGAGCAGACGACGACGGCGGCTGACCATTTTCAACAGTCCGCGGCGTGAATGCACATCGCCTTTATGTTCTTTGAAATGATCCGTAAGATTGCCGATCCGTTCGGTCAAAATGGCAATCTGTACTTCAGGGGAGCCGGTGTCCCCTTCTTTTGTCGCATATTCCGTGATCAGTTCTGCTTTACGTTCTGCAGTGATCGACATCGGGTTCTCCTAGGTTTATAAATTAAAAATCCGGACAGGGTGCAACCGGTCAGCCTCGATTTTCGCGATACCGATCGGGATGTTTCCGTCCATGGCACAGACAAAACCGTCTGCTTGATTTGGGACTGCCACGTCATTGCCGTGCCGCAAACGCTCTGCTTGCGGTTCCGTTACGGCCAGGGCCGGGATGTCGTCCAGCGCGGTCGTAATTGGGAGCAAGCCCTCAAATTCTGCGGGACACTGCCACAGCTTTGCCAACTTATCCAGTGAAATCGCATCCATCTCCAAAAAAGGCCCAACCCGGATACGGCGAAGGGCTGACAAATGGGCAACAGTTCCCAGCTTCACCGCCATATCGCGGGCGAGAGAGCGGATATATGTGCCTTTTCCGCAGGTCACCTCAAAGATGGCGTGATCGGTATCAATGATCTCGATCAGGCTTAAGCTTTCTATATGGACCTCGCGTTCCGGCATATCAATGTCTTGCCCGGCACGGGCCAGTTTGTAAGCACGCTCCCCGTTTATTTTAATGGCGGAAAAGGCGGGCGGGCGCTGTCGGATCGCACCGGTAAAAGCGGGCAGGATTTTTAAAATATCTTCTCGGGTGGGGCGGATGTCGGATGTGGTCTCGATTTCGCCTTCGATATCATCCGTATTGCGTTTCTCCCCCCAGCGGGCGGTGAAGCGGTATTCCTTACTGTCATCGGTAATATAGCTGACCGTTTTCGTCGCCTCGCCAAGTGCGATGGGGAGAATTCCGGTCGCAAAGGGATCAAGCGTGCCTGCATGGCCCGCCTTCGCCGCATTCATGATCCGTTTGACACGACCCACCACCTGCGCAGAGCTCAGACCAGCATCCTTGTCAATGTTGAGCCATCCATGGATGGGGATACCGCGCCGCTTTCGTGCCATAGGATGCTATTTGGAATCTTCCGGTAGCCGGTTTTTGCGAATGAGATCGTCGATATGGCTGCCATAGGCAAAGGACTCGTCCTTCTTGAAAACCAGTCGCGGCGTGAACTTCATGGTGAGATGACGCCCCATCTCTCCCTGAATGACGCCTGCCGTCCGGTTAAGACCGGCAATGACGGCCTCTTCGTTTACACCGCCAAGAGAGGTGACATAGACGGTGGCGTTCCGCATGTCAGGGCTCGGTTTCACTTCCGAGATTGTGACGGACGATCCCGCAACATCCGGATCGTGAATCAGGTCTCTTGAGAGAATGTCCGCAATGACATGACGGAGTTCTTCGCCCACGCGTAACTGCCGCTTGCTCGCGGTCCTTGGACCTCGTTTCGTATGTGCCATGAGAATTCTCCCGCGAATCTACGCGATGTTGTGCAGGGGAGCCCTAAAGCTCCCGTGCCACCTCTTCGACCTCAAAGCATTCGATGAAATCGCCGACCTTCAGATCATGGTAATTCTCGAACGCCATTCCGCATTCCATGCCGGATTTCACCTCTTTGACTTCATCCTTGAAGCGCTTGAGAGTTGAAAGTGTTCCTTCATGAATGACCACATCATCACGCAGCAATCGCACTTTCGCGCCGCGCTTGACGTTGCCTTCGGTAACCATGCAACCGCCGATTTTTCCGACCTTCGAAATATTGAAGACTTCGCGAATTTCCGCATAACCGAGGAAGTTTTCCCGCAGGGTCGGGGCCAGCATGCCGGAAAGCATCGCCCGCATATCGTCGATCACGTTGTAAATGACCGAGTAATACTGAATATCGATGCCCTGACTTTCCGCTTCATCCCTCGCCTGCTTGTTGGCGCGGGTGTTAAAGGCAATAATGATCGCCCGCGACGCGGCCGCCAAGGCAACATCGGATTCGGTAATACCGCCAACCCCGGAGAGAAGGATCTTTACCGCGACTTCATCGGTGCCAAGATTTTCAAGGGCTGTGGTAATCGCTTCCGCCGACCCCTGAACGTCCGCCTTGATCACGACCGGCAGCTCATCCGCAGTACCTTCCTGAATGGCGCTGAACATCTGCTCAATCGTCCCGCGAGCCGTTGCTGTGACCTTTTTATCCTTGTCCAGACGTTGACGATAAGTGGCAATTTCCTTCGCCTTACTTTCCG
>NZ_JARGOQ010000015.1:20525-70168 GCF_029233945.1 Sneathiella sp.
ACCATGCGCGGATCGATCGGGATTTGCTTTGAGTTCCAGCACTTCTGCCTGCAGGAGAATTGCCTCTTGCAACTTGTCGAGACCGGCACCGGTTTTCGCGGAAACTTCCACGTCTAGAACGTCACCGCCCATATCTTCAACAAAGATTTCATGCTGGAGCAATTCCTGCCGTACCTTGTTCGGATCGGCGGCAGGTTTGTCACATTTGTTGATGGCGACAATAATTGGCACTTCTGCCGCCTTCGCATGTTTGATCGCCTCAATCGTCTGGGGCATCACGCTGTCATCTGCGGCAACAACCAGAATAACGATATCAGTGACCTGCGCGCCGCGCATGCGCATTGCCGTAAAGGCTTCATGGCCCGGAGTGTCCAGGAAGGTAATGATCTCACCGGAGGCAAGGGTTACCTGATATGCACCAATGTGCTGAGTAATACCGCCCGCCTCGCCGGAGACAACGTCCGACTTGCGAAGGGCGTCCAGCAGCGATGTTTTACCGTGATCGACATGGCCCATGACGGCAACAACCGGCGCACGGGGCAGGAGGTTTTCAACTGAATCCTCCTCTTCACCGCCCAGGCCGATTTCCACGTCGGACGCGGCAATTCGGCGTGCTTTATGGCCAAGTTCTTCAACAACCAGCTCCGCCGTGTCCGCATCGATGGTCTGGTTGGCTGTCGCCATGATCCCGAGTTTCATCAGCGCCTTGATCACATCAACAGAGCGTTCAGTCATGCGATTGGCAAGTTCCTGCACGGAGATAACTTCCGGAATGGTAACTTCGCGGAAAATCTTCTGTGGCGGTTCTGCATCTTGCTGCTGCTTTTTGCGGGCGCGCCGAATAGAGGCGAGGGACCGCTGTTTCGGCCCGCGGTCATCAAGCGCTTCCCCAATGGTCAGGCGGCCTGAGCGGCGGCGTTGCTCATTCGGTTTGCGAGTAGGCGTGGGACGTTCTTCACCCCCGCGTGTGTTTTTCGTTGGTTTCTTGCGGCCACCAGCGAGATCATTACCTGCCGTGTCGTCGCCTTCAACGGTTCGCAGATTGCGTGGCGGTGGCGCTTTCGCTTCGCGCCGAAGTTCCTCATCTTTCGCAGTTGACTTAACCTTCTCACGATGGACGGCAACTTGCGCATTTTTGGTCGCATTCGCTTCTTCTGAAAGGCGACGCGCCTCTTCCTCTTCTGCACGGCGTCTTTCTTCAGGAGAGCGACGCTTCGGCGCTTTCGCGGGTTCCGCTGCGGCTTCCGCCTCTTTTGCGGCGTCATCGGCAGCTTTTGGTTCTTCTGCCGCTTTGCGGGCGTCCTCTGCGGCTTGAGCTTCTTCGCGGGCTTTTTGCTCCGCGGCATCACGCAAGGATTGTTCGCGGGCGAGACCTAGCGCCGCTGCCCGCGCCGCCTTCTCGTCATTAGTCAGAATAACAGCTGCGTCTTTGGAGCCGCTGGATTTTGACGTTTCCGTTGATTTTTTCTTGCCTGCCGCAGGCTGCGCGACATGGAGAGTCTTCTTTGCCGCCGGTGCAGCGGGGCTCGCTGTAGCGGGCTTCTGACCGCCAAGGCCGAGGGTACTGCGCTTTTTCCGCACTTCCACCTGTACCGTTTTGGAGCGGCCATGGGTAAAGCTTTGACGGACCTGACTATTGCCGCCAGCGGATTTTTTCGCTTCTAACGGTTTATTCAGGCTAAGCGACTTACGCCCATCCTTGTCATTTGTCTCAGTCATTCTTACTCCGACACTTCGGTATTTAAGTTGCGTTGGCCCCTGAACATTTTCAGTCGGGAGGCCGCCGTCAAAATCTTTTTCGTCAGGGCGCTGTTTGTCAGGCAGGCATGGATCGCATTTTCCAAACCCAACGCCTGACTTAATTCGGCGCCGCTGAATATTTCTATCACTGGCAGCGGTCCAGCGATCCGCTTGAGCTTCTGTCGTCCGTCTTCGGCACCATCGTCGGCGGCAATCAACAAGGTTGCTTTCCCCGATTTCAGCGCCTTCTCGACCTTGGCAAACCCGACGGTCACCAGCGCGCCTTTACGTCCAAGCCCAATCAGGGACAGACACCGTTGCGCCAGGGACCGGTCAATCATCGTCGCCAGATCGTCCGGCACAGTCACCGCCTGCTTCGCAGACTTGGCGAACAACCGCTTTTTTACAGCGAGTTCAACGGCGTTTGCATCGCAGCTTACCCAGATTCCGCGTCCAGGCAAGTTAAAGCCAATATCATGAACCAACTGACCATCAGGTGAGATCGCAAAGCGAAGTAGTGCGTCCTTTTCCTGTATTTGTCCAGTGGCTATACACCGGCGCTGCGGATCACTCAAGTCTACTTCTCCGCCCGTTGTCTCAATCGGCTGAAATTTCTTCCTCTGTTTCTTCTTCTGCGGCGGCATCCTCGTCTTCGAACCAATGCGCGCGTGCTGCCATTACGACCTGGTTGGCTTCATCTGCTGTCAAACCGAATTCGCGTAAAATTCCGTCTTCCGGGCTGACAAGTTCGTCGCCGGACAGATCCGCGAGATCGTCTAGTTCCTTAACACCGGCTTCGCCCAGAGCGACAATCATGGCAGGGGTCAGGAGCTGCAAATTCACGATGTCATCACTGACACCCATTTCCTGCCGCTTTTCTTCCAGCTCGGAATTAGTCTGTTCGACATATTCCCGCGCACGATTGCTCAGCTCAGCTGCGATTTCTTCATCGAAGCCTTCGATTTCGGCAATTTCGCTGACATCCACATACATGACGTCTTCAACAGAGGTGAACCCTTCCGAGGCCAATAGTTGGGCAATCGTCTCGTCCACATCAAGAGCCGTCATGAAGTTTTGTGTGCGTTCAGTGAATTCAGCCTGACGCCGGTTGCTTTCCTCTTCCTCCGTCAGGATATCGATATCCCAGCCGGAAAGCTGCGAGGCAAGCCGAACATTCTGTCCGCGCCGGCCAATAGCGAGAGAAAGCTGATCATCGGGAACCACTACTTCAATGCGGTTGGCATCTTCGTCCAGCACGACTTTTGCGACTTCCGCCGGGGCCAGCGCATTAACGATAAAGCTCGCCTGATCCGGGGACCATTGAATAATATCGATTTTCTCGCCCTGTAACTCATTGACAACAGCCTGCACGCGAGACCCGCGCATACCCACGCAAGCGCCAACCGGATCGATACTCGGGTCGCTGGAGAGAACGGCAATCTTCGCCCGGCTTCCCGGATCGCGAGCGACCGCCTTCACCTCGATAATGCCGTCATAAATTTCCGGCACTTCCTGACCGAACAGCTTCGACATAAACTGCGGATGGCTGCGGGAGAGGAAAATCTGCGGTCCGCGCGGTTCCTGCCGGACGTCGTAAATATAGGCGCGAATACGGTCGCCTTGCCGGAATGTTTCCCGTGGCAGCATTTCGTCGCGGCGGACAACGGCGTCGGCTTTACCAAGATCAACCGTCACATTGCCATATTCGACACGCTTAACGATGCCGTTGACAACTTCGCCAACGCGATCCTTATATTCCTGATACTGACGCTCCCGTTCCGCTTCACGGACTTTCTGGACAATAACCTGTTTGGCTGTCTGGGCGGCGATGCGGCCAAAATCGATCGGCGGCAGCGGATCAACCAGCAGATCGCCAACGACGGCGCCTTCTTTTTCCGGCTGGGCGTCGGCAACCGAAATCTGGGTGGCCTCGTTCTCAACTTCCTCGGCAACCTCCCGGATGCGGGCGAGACGAATTTCACCCGTTCCCCGGTCGATATTGGCGCGAATGTCGTTCTCATGCCCATATTTGGCGCGCGCCGCTTTCTGGATGGCCTCTTCCATTGCCTCCAGAACGATATCCCGATCAATGACCTTTTCCCGCGCAACCGCATCAGCGACTTGCAACAATTCCAGGCGGTTTAAACTAGCTGCGTTTTCCATGACCAAATGTCCGTCCAAAAAACATGTTTACGATTTAACCGCGTTGCGTACTCGCTGCGATCAGTTCGTCTGTCAAAATCAATTTTGCCTTTCTCACTTCCGAAAAAGGCAGTTCCAGTCGGTTGCCATCATCCAGCTGCATGACGACCATATCATTTTCGAGGCCCAACAGCTTTCCGCGATATCGGCGCTGGCCGTCAACAGCCTGCTCCAATTCCACTTTTGCCTCGAACCCGGACCAGCGCTGAAAATCCTTGGGACGTGTCAGCGGCCGGTCAATTCCAGGAGAGGAGACTTCAAGATTATAGGCACCCGAAATGGGATCTTCCACATCTAACAGCGCCGATACCATCTGGCTTACTTCCGCGCAACCCTCAATGGTCATTGTCCCGTCCGGCTTCTCCGCCATAATCTGAAGCACTTTGCTTTCGCTTCCCGTCAGGCGTACCCGCACGACGTCATAGCCCATATCATTCAGGGACGGGGTGATCAGATCCTCTATTTTCTCGATCGCGTTCAGGGTACTTCTCGCAGTTGTGACAAACCATAAAAAAACAGCGGACCAGAGGCCCACCGCTCAAATGCTCATCCTGACGGTGAGCGAACAGTATGTGTATAGCTATAATAGCTGAGATACCAGCAAAGCCAAGCTTTTTATTTACCTTGGCCCCGCAGGAACCGGTCTATTGGCGGCGAAATCGATAGTAGACGGGCCGCAACCCTTTTTCGACCGCCTTCATCTCATAGCGCGTTGGAGGCCAGTCGCTCCCACGCTCCCGCCAATCCTCCGGTTTTTCGGATATCCATATGAACTTATCGGATTGCAGCATGTGCCAGAGGATCCAGGCTCCGTAATCCTCATGGTCAGTACCGATTCGAAGTTCTCCACCAGGTTTTATCACCCGGGCGAGAGTATCAATATTTTCCTTTGAGACGAATCGCCGCTTTTTATGTCCACTTTTTGGCCAGGGATCGGGGAAGAGAATAAAGGACCGTTCAATGCTTGCATCGGGCAGTTTTTCGATCAGCAACTCCGCCGCGTCGTTATGGAGACGCACATTTTCCGCATCATTTTCTTCCAGCTTGCCAAGAAGGGTCGCGACACCGTTAATATAAGGCTCGCATCCGATAAAGCCGATATCAGGATTGGCATTCGCCTGCCACGCCAGATGCTCCCCGCTGCCAAAGCCAATTTCCAGCCAGAAGGTGCGGCAAGGCGCGTCAAAAAGGCCGGGAAGATCCAGCATGTCTGCATCCAATGGAATGGTAAGCGCCGGAAGGCGGGAATCAATCAGGCGCTGCTGCCCCTTGCGGAGGGGCTTCCCCCGGCGGCGGCCATAAAGAATACGCGTGCCCTTCGCCTGTCTGTCAGACATTGCTACGCCGTCAGGAGAGCGCGGATTTCAGGCTCTCCACAAGATCGGTTTTTTCCCAGGAGAAACCGCCATCCGCTTCGGGCGCTCTGCCGAAATGGCCATAGGCGGCGGTCCGGGCATATATCGGCTTGTTCAGGCCAAGATGCTCCCGTATGCCGCGCGGCGTCAGATCCATAACTTCCATCAAGGCTTTAGCGAGTTTATCCTCGTCAACCTGGCCAGTGCCATAAAGATCGACATATAGCGATAACGGCTTGGAAACACCGATTGCGTAGGAGACCTGTATGCAGCACCGATCGGCAAGGCCGGCGGCAACGACATTTTTCGCGAGATAGCGGGAGGCGTAGGCGGCAGAACGGTCAACCTTGGTCGGGTCTTTACCGGAAAAGGCGCCGCCACCATGAGGTGCGGCACCACCATAGGTATCCACAATGATCTTGCGACCGGTCAGTCCAGCGTCACCGTCCGGGCCACCGATAACAAATTTTCCGGTCGGGTTGACGTAGAATTCATCCTCCGGGCACATCCAGCCGTCCGGCAATACATCGACGACATATTTGCGAACAATCTCCCGCACGGTATCGGTGTCAAGGCCGTCATCATGCTGGGTGGAGACAACAATTGAGGTTGTGCGCACAGGTTTGCCATCTTCATAAGCGAGAGTGACCTGGCTTTTCGAATCCGGTCCCAAGCCTTTTTCCGCGCCGCTGTGACGCGCGTCCGCTAGCGCTTTCAGGATGTTGTGGGAATAATAAATCGGTGCGGGCATCAAGACATCCGTCTCGTTCACCGCGTAACCAAACATAATACCCTGATCGCCGGCGCCTTCATCCTTATTGCCGGCGGCATCAACTCCTTGCGCGATGTCCACGGACTGCGCATGCAGATACACATCGACGGACGCATTCTTCCAGTGAAAGCCATCCTGTTCATAGCCGATGTCCTTGACGGCGGCGCGGGCGGTTTCTTCTATCAGGGATTTCGTGATCTCGGCGGGCCCGCGAACTTCGCCGGCAAGCACAATTTTATTCGTTGTGGTCAGAGTTTCGCAGGCAACGCGGGAAAAGGGGTCCTGCGAAAGATATAAATCGACGATACTATCTGAAATCCGGTCACAAACCTTGTCAGGATGCCCTTCCGATACCGATTCACTTGTGAAAAGAAAATTTTTGCTAGGCACGCGAACATCCTTTTGTTTTAGTCGATGGCGCTTTATGGAAGCCAAAGGGGACGGCGCCGACCACCCAATTTGAAAGTCTGCCGCACTCTATCAAAATCGAAGTTACGGTCAAGAAAATCTGCGTCCCGGTCTATTTCGCCGAAGCAGACGTGTCTTTATCCGTCTCATCAGAGGCCAATGCCTTGATGACATCGAACACCCGCTTGCGAACATCCAGATTATCAATTTTGTAGTAGGCGCGGACAAGCTCCAGCGTTTCGCGCTTTCCGAGAAACTCATGCTCGAATTCGTCCGTTGGTTCTTGAATGCCGGGGGTTTGTGAGGTGCCCCCCGTTGGCATCTCATCAAAGAAGAAGGAGGGCTTTACATCCAGAATACGGCTGAGCTCGAACAGGCGGCTCGCACCGATGCGATTGGCGCCGCGCTCATATTTCTGGATTTGCTGGAACGTCAGGCTCAGCTTTTCTCCCAGCTTTTGCTGGCTAAGACCGAGTAATGTCCGGCGCATCCGGAGTCGGCTCCCTACATGCGCATCTACCGGATGATTTGGCATCGATATTCCTCGTACTATCTGATGGTTCGAAAAGAAACCATACGTGCTAACAGTTTGCACTTCTAAACCTTCAAGTTGTTTTTTATCAGTATCGCCAAAGAAATTCCTAGTCAAGAAGACAGGCGCGTGTTTTTCGGCGGTCGACGGCGAAGACCGACCCCAATTCCGATAAAGGCGATCACCAGGGCAACCGGGATTGCTTCGCCATATTGTGCATACAGGGTCCGCTCCGGTATCGGTAGAGGCAATTCTCCGTCGATAAAGCCGGTTTCATTCAACGCGAGTTCTTCTCCGGCGCGGCCATAGGGATCAATGATTGCCGATATGCCCGTATTCGCGGCCCGCACGACCGCGACGCCCTGCTCAATGGCGCGGGTGCGGGTCATGGCAAAATGCTGATAGGGCCCCGATGTCGTGCCAAACCATCCATCGTTGGTGATATTGAGGATCCAGGAGAAGGCGGTGTCGGGGTCGACCTCCCACGGAAAGACAATTTCGTAACAAATCAGGGCGCGGGCGGGCGGCAGGCCGGGAATGGAGATTACCTTTTTCGCGGAACTATCCGGCGTGGCAAAATCCGACATCTGATCGAGTGCGGGAATGATTTTAGAGAGGCCCGTTGCCGCCATAAATGAGCGGAGCGGCATATACTCGCCGTAAGGCACCAGATGCTGTTTGTCATAGATATCCAGTATCTCACCGGTTTCGCCCAGAACCTGCAGGCTGTTCCATGATTGCCGGACAACCGGATCGCGGCGCGGCGCGCCGGTAACGATGGCGCCGCCAGACGGGATAATTTGCGCCAGTTCTTTTTGCAACGGTTTCGTCGTTGTCAGGTAATAAGGTACTGCCGTTTCCGGCCAGATAAAATAGCGAGGGGAATTGCCGTCATCGGTCAGGCTGAGTGCCACAATCTTCCGCAAATGATCAAGAAGGAGATCATGTTTCCATTTGTCTCTTTGTGAAATGTTCGGCTGAACAATGCGCATCGTTGAATTTTCGAAGGACTGCACGGGGCTGTCCGGAACCCGCAAAACCCCGACGCCATAGAGCGCAACAAAGAGCCCCAAGGTAATAGTGAGCGAAACAAGCGCCGTTCTTCGCGGCGTCCCAGCTTCTCCCAAAAGCGCGGGCAGGGAGCTTAGGAAAACAGTCAACAGGGTCAGGCCATACACCCCGATAAAGGCGGTTGATTGCAATACCGGGAGAATACCGCTCCAGCTATAGCCAATAGTGTTCCAGGCGAATCCGGTGAAAATCACGCCGCGGACATATTCAAATGCGATCCAGGCCCCGCTGAATAAAAATACTCTCGCAAGCGATTTCGCGCCGGACATATGGGTTACAAGTGTCGCGCAGCCTGAGACAATGGCAAGAAACGCAGGCAATACAAGAACGGGCAGGGGCATCAATAGGGCATGCGTTTTTGCATCCACCGTGAAGGCGACGCCGATCCAGTATAGGCCAGCAATAAACTGACCCCAACCGAACCACCATCCCGCGAGGAAGGCTTGCCAACGCGTCTTTGCAACGCTCAGAATCCAGAGAAGCCCCGTGAAACTGACTGGCAGTAGAAAGATGAGGTTGAGCGGTGGCAACGCGGCCGCGATAAGCATGCCCAAAACAAAAGCGAGAAGATATTTTTTAAGCCGGGGCAGGCTAGAAACCCAGGCGTTCAGGGCTGTCATTCAGCCAGTTCCGCATCCGGTGCGCGACGCCGAATTCTAACCTTTTTGACTTTTCTGGGATCCGCGTCGATAATTTCGAAATCCAACCCGCCGGAGTGGGAGATAATTTCCCCCCGCGCAGGAATCTGACCGGCGAGCTGAAAAACAAGGCCGCCAACGGTGTCCACTTCATCGTCTTCCTCTTCGGGAAGCAGATCCATATCCACCAGCGATTCAAGTTCCTCGATCGAGGCGCGCGCGTCGGCCTCCAGCATTCCATTCGCGCCGATAACGATCAGGGGGCCCTCCTGCTCGTCATGTTCATCCTCGATATCTCCGACAATTTCCTCAACCAGATCTTCGATCGTGACGAGACCGTCGATACCGCCATATTCATCGACAACGGCGGCCATATGGATATGGGTTGCCCGCATTTTAAGGAGAAGGTCGGGCACGGTCATCGATGGCGGAACAAACAGGATTTCCCGCCGGAAATTGAGCCAGTCGCCGCCGTCTTTCTCGTTCCAGAAATTAATAAGGTCCTTGATATGGAACATGCCGGTTACATTATCCAGCGTCTCGCTGTAAACCGGCATGCGCGAATGGCTCGTTTCTTTGAACCGCTCCACCACCTCATGCAGAGCCGAGTTCGCGTCGATCGCCTCAATATCCGCGCGAGGAACCAATACGTCGCTGATGCTGAGCTCACTGAAACTCAGGATGTTGGTCAACATCAGTTTCTCAGTGGCGTTTATGGATTGTTCCGGGTCGTCATGTTCCTCGATCAGTTCTTCCAGCGTAGAGCGAACGCTCCTGTCCGTTTGCTGGCCGATCCCCAGAACCCGCTTGAGCATACGTAGGACACCATTTGAGGATTTTGGTGATGTCGGGCCTTCCGGCGTTTCGGGAAGGCTCTCGCTCGACACATTCTCGGTCATTTTTGGTCAGGGGTCTCCTGTCGCGGTTGTTCAGAAAGCTCGTAAGGACTGGAAATATGTAAGCTTTGCAAGATCATGATTTCAAGATTTTCCATCTTTTCAGCTTCATTTTCTTCCATATGATCAAAACCGGCAAGGTGTAAAACGCCGTGGACCAGCAAATGTGTCAAATGATCGCGGATGCTCTTGTTCTGCTCGGCAGCTTCGCGGATCAATGTTTCCCGCGCCATGACAACATCACCAAGCATCAGTGGCTCTTTCATCCACATAGCATCTGCAAGTTCCGTCTGATCAAGCGGTGTGTTCGGAAAAGAAAGAACGTTTGTAGGCGCATCCTTGTTACGGTGATCCCGGTTCAGGATTTGAACTTCCGCATCATCCGTGAACACAAGGCTGATCTCTACCGCTGGCTTTTGGGCGTCGGCAAGAGGCGCAAGATTAAACTCCTTGCTGACAGCGCCAAGAGTTGTCTGGATGGCTTCCGTCGTCAGGCTGTCGATGTCTGAAACATTTTTCCGCCACGCGTCGTCGTTGATGGATATGGCTAGATCAATGGTAAAGGGGAGGTCGTCCATCAGGGCATCAGGATTTCCGCGACTTCAATGCCAACTGTTTTTCCCGGTCATGTTCCCCATAGGCGCGGACAATGCGGGTGACCAGCGGATGGCGGACAACGTCAGATTCACCAAAATTGATAAAATCGACACCTTTGACGCCCTTTAAAATTTCAACCGCCTCATGCAAACCGGAGCGCATCCCGAGTGGCAGGTCGATCTGGCTCAAGTCGCCAGTCACGGCCATGCGGGAATTTTCACCCATCCGGGTGAGCAGCATTTTCATCTGTACCGGTGTTGTGTTCTGTGCCTCATCGAGGATAATTGCCGCGTTGGAAAGCGTCCGCCCTCGCATGAAGGCAAGCGCGGCCACCTCAATTTCCCCGTTTTCAAGGCGTTTGACGACTTCTTCAGCGGGTAGCATGTCATAGAGCGCGTCATAAAGCGGCCTGAGGTAAGGATCGATTTTATCGCGCATATCACCGGGCAGAAAGCCGAGCTTCTCTCCGGCTTCCACGGCGGGCCGCGCCAGGATCAGCCGGTCGACTTTATTCTCGATCAGCATGGCGACGGCATTCGCCACGGCTAGATAGGTTTTACCCGTACCTGCCGGCCCAAGACCGAATACCAGTTCATGGGTACGCAAGGAATTGACGTAAACGCCTTGATTGGTGGAGCGGGGCGTGATCCGCCGACGCTTGGTGACAATCAAGCCATTTTCGCCGGAAACGGAGCCGCGACTGCCGTCTTCCGCCGGCGCGTCATTGGCCATGCGGATGGCGCCATCGACCTCACCTTCGGTGACATCCATCCCTTTTTTCAATCGCTCGTAAAGATCGAGCAGAACGGTTCTTGCGGCGGCCTTCGCCGTGTTACTACCGGACACTGCCATTTTGTTGCCGCGAGATACAACAGAAACATCAAGTCCCTGCTCAATCCGTGCAAGATATCGATCATGCTCTCCGACGAGCTGGGCGAGCAGATGATTGTCATCAAATTCAAGAATGGTTGCGTTGTTCTTGTCGGGGCTGGATTTCGAAGGTTTGGTGCTGGTTTGATTTTTTGCCACGTTTGTTCCTATGCCGCGTCTGCGACACTACCGGGTTTCAATTCGCCACGTAGAGAGTTTGCATTTCCCTCTTGTACGATGACAGTTGCGATGCGCCCAATTCGATGGGAGGGAGAGGGAACAAAGACGGATTGCATATAGGGGCTGCGACCGACGAGTTGCCCTTCGCGCTTTCCTTCCCGCTCCAGCAGGACATCGATTTCCTTGCCGACAAAAGCCTGGTTATAGGCAAGCTGTTGTTCGTTCAGCAGGGCCTGTAGCCGTGCCAATCGCTCTGATTTCACCGCCTCGTCAATCATGTCGCCGTCCAACGCGGCTGCGGGTGTTCCCGGGCGCGGGCTGTATTTGAAACTATAGGCCTGCGCATATTCAACATCGCGCACCAGTTGAAGGGTATCTTCGAACTCCTGATCCGTCTCGCCGGGGAAACCGACGATAAAGTCTCCCGACAGTGCGAGGTCCGGCCGGTGATGACGGAGCTTGTCAATAATACGTCGGTATTCGTCGGCTGTATGGCGACGGTTCATCGCGGCGAGGATACGGTCAGAGCCAGCCTGAACGGGCAAGTGAAGGTAGGGCATCAGGACATCTACATCCCGGTGGGCTTGGCAGAGGTCTTCGGTCATCTCCAAAGGATGCGATGTCGTGTAACGCAGCCGGTCAATCCCCTCAATCTCTGCCAGTTCGTTGATCAGGCGCGCAAGGCTTGCCGGATTTCCGTCCGCTCCCTCACCGTGATAGGCGTTCACATTCTGTCCGAGCAGGGTGATTTCCCGGGTTCCGCCAGCGACCATGCGTTTTGCCTCATCCAGAATCGCGGCGACCGGGCGGGAGAATTCCGCGCCGCGCGTATAGGGCACGACACAGAAGGCGCAGAATTTGTCACAGCCCTCCTGCACGGTGAGGAAAGCGCTCAGATTCTTGTCGATTGCCTCTTCCGGCAGATAGTCAAACTTGGGCTCGACCGGGAACTCAGTCTCCAGAATATGGCCGACACCGCGGGTGGCCTGCGCCACCATTTCGGGAAGCTGGTGATAGGACTGTGGCCCGAACACCATATCCACATAGGGCGCCCGTTTCATGATCTCTGCGCCCTCGGCCTGCGCGACGCATCCGGCAACGGCGATAATCATGTCACCTTCCTCACGGGATTTCTTGCCCTCCCGCATATTGCGCAAACGACCCAGTTCAGAGAATGTCTTCTCCGATGCTTTTTCGCGAATGTGGCAAGTGTTGAGAATTGCCATATCCGCATCTGCGGGTTTATCTGTCAGGGTGTAGCCGAGTGGGGCCATCAAGTCTGCCATGCGGGCTGAATCATAGACATTCATCTGGCAGCCATATGTCGAGATATAGAGTTTCTTGTTCACGCGTCCTAGTCAACCTCACCGGTTTCGAGGGTCTTGTCCATCAATCCAGACAATCATTTTATCATCGGTAAATTAGCAGTTATATGACAAATAGAGAAGCACGGTCTGGAATTCACGGGAAAAATTGCCAAATGCGCATTTTCCCCTAAATTGCAGGGCGTTAAGGCTCTTCTCGGCCTGTTAATGCCCGGCTAAGGCTTTTCGCAATGGTCAATTGACAGTCACTCGCCATTGTTTTTCGAGAATCATAGTCATCAATCGTCACTGGCGGGTGGAAGCGCAGCTCCGCCGTGATTGTGCCTCGTTTCAGAAACTCCCAGATATGGCTGAGCAATTCTTCATCCCCGACCCAGGCGACAATCCGCATGGTGCCGCGGGTCAATGGAATTCCGTTCAATCGGCTATAGGCGACGGTGACAGGCTGTACAAGAAGATGGCGATCGTTAATTTCCCGCTCCGCCAGCCCGAAATAGGCGCTCTTGAAATTCTGGATAATAATCCCGTTTGACGAGGTGCCCTCGGGGAACAGGAACAGGTTATCGCCATTTTCAAGATGTTCCTGCATCTCACCTTTATGGCCTTTGATGGCAGGGCGGGTGCGTTCGATAAAGATTGTCTGTTGCAGCTTGGAGATCGCCCCGACGAGAGGATATCGCTCCACCTCTTTCTTGGCGACAAAGCTGCCCGGAAGAACCTTTCCGACTACCGGAATATCGAGCCATGAAATATGGTTGATCACGAACAGGGTCGGGTTGCCATGCTCAATCTTGCCCGAAACAACAACCTTAACCCGCAGCAGCCAGCAAAGCCCCGTATGGAAAAGCTGAGGAATGCGATACCGGTGCCGTTTAAAGAACAGAAGAGAGATCAACTGAAAAGGCACCAGAATCGCCGCCCACAAAAGGACGGCCAGCACGGTAAGAATTGGACGGATGTTACTCATAAATGGAGACGCGCGGAACCATTAATCGAATTTCTTGCTGTGGATTGTCTGCTTGATATTGACGACGGATTCCTCGGGAGACACTTTCGTCATCTTCGATTTTGACAGTGGCTTTCCATAAAGTTCAAGCCGGTGGTCGATCAATTCAAAACCAAGTTCTTCGGCAATCTTCTTCTGCAATTCTTCGATCTGATCGCTGGTAAATTCAATCACCTGGCCCGTTTGCACATTGATCAGGTGATCATGATGATTTTCGGAGGCTTCCTCGTAGCGAGCCCGACCGTCGCCGAAGTCATGCCTCTCCAGAATGCCGTTTTCTTCGAACATGCGAACGGTTCGATATACCGTGGAAATACTGATGGTATCGTCAAGCTCCGAGGCCCGCTTATAAACCAGCTCAACATCAGGATGGTCCTGCGACTCCGAAAGGACGCGCGCAATTACGCGGCGCTGCTCTGTCATGCGCAGGCCCTTGTCAAGGCAGATTTGTTCCAGACGAGTAGGCATATGAACCTCTGTTACATTCAACGAACGCTGAACTTGCTGTCAGCGTCCCTGATTTTATACAAATTATTTTTTAGGGCCAGCGAAAGTAGATATTACTTGCTCTTCGCTTTTCTGCGGCGGGTGCCAAGGCCAATTTTCTTCGCGAGAGTGCGGCGCTGTTCAGCATAATTGGGAGCCACCATCGGGTAATCGACCGGCAGACCCCAACGTTCCCGATATTCATCCGGCGTCATGTCATAAGAAGTCTTGAGATGCCGTTTAAGCATTTTCAGCTTTTTACCGTCTTCCAGACAGATGATGTAATCCGGATGCACGGATTTGCGGATGGCAACGACCGGCTCCGGTTTGTCTTCTTCCTCGACTGCTTCACCAATGGTTGAAAGAGTCTTATATACATCATTAATCAGTGCCGAAATTTCCCCGGTGCTGACAGAGTTGCGAGACAGATGTGAGGTAACGATATCCGTCGTCAAAGCGAGAAGCTCCAGCTTTTCTATTTTCTCGGACATTGTAATAACCTTCCTCAATATCGAATGACTTAAAGTGTATAGTCAATATAATCCAAACAATGAAATATAAAATAGAATAAATAAAAAAAATATTATAATCTAACATTATTCTAATGTTATAATTTGTAACCTTATACAGGTTAAAGGATTTTCTTCATCATGATCGCGTCTTCCCGCTTCCCGCCATGGTTGTAATAATTTCTCCGAAGACCGATTTTTTGAAATCCTTCTGTAACGTAAAGACGGTTCGCAGTGAAATTTTGCGACCCAACTTCTAGATGTAGAAACCGCACGCCGGCTGTCTTTAGTTTTTTTATGCCCACGTCCAGAAGTTGCGTGGCAATTCCCTGATTGCGAAATTCTGGCAGGGTCCCGAGCGTAAGAATCTCCGCTTCATCCGATACAATCCGGTAAAGCGAAAAGGCGGCAGGCTCTCCGTCGCGGCTTAGTATCTGCAACAGGGTCCCCTGAATGCCAAGCGCGGAGGTAAACTCAGCTTCACTCCAGCCTGCTGCGAAACAACGGGCGTGCATCTCCGCCGCGAGAGTTACAGCAGATTCATCGGTGAAGAAGTCGATGGATATATTATCTTCCTGCATGGATCGCCTCGATCAGCCCGCCAGCGGATCTTTCCCGCCCGGTAGTTTCGCGTCTGGGGCGCGAAGATAGAGCGGGGCGGGTGACGGTGCCCCTGCCGCCGGCAAACCGCGCACAGCCGCGAGATGGACAAGATTAACCGCATCAGGATCGTCAAGAAAATCCAGGATTTTATATTTCTCGGCGTCAAAATCGGGCATGCTTTCCAACAGACGCGCGCCCGAGCCGACAACAACTGCCGTTTCAATATCAAGTGAGACCAATACCAGCTCCGTCCTGATCGCGGTGGGGGTTGTGAGAGGGAGAATGATCTCGCCCTGATCCAGACGCTTGAATGCCTGCACATAAACTTCCCCGCGCCGGGCGTCGACGGCTGCAATCACCGGGCGACCCTCCGTAAGGGCAACAGGCACAGCGGCGGTAAGCGTCTCAAGCGTGGTGAGGCCGATGATTGGCTTTCTGGCGGCAATGGCAATCCCGCGCGCAGCGGCGAGCCCGATCCGAAGCCCTGTAAAAGTGCCCGGGCCGACAGTGACGGCAATCAGATCAAGATCCTTATATGCCAGACCGGCTTTCTTCATCTCGGCTTCGATCATAGGCAAAAGGGTTTCCGCATGTCCCCGGCGACGTTTCTCATGCACATGGGCAAGAATATTGGTCCTGTCGGCAATGGTAACGGAACAGGCATTCAGGGCCGTATCAAATGCCAGTATCTTCATTATATTGCCTTCCGTAATCCAGCCATGTAGGGTCACCGTGAGGCGAGAGTGTTACGCTCAATGCCGCGTGATTTCAAGTCAACAGGTTCAAGATGCCCTTAAATGAGTCGTTAGTCGAAATAACCGCTGAAAATTTCAAAGTCGACCTTGATCTGCGTTATGCAACAACGAATAATTTCACCGATAAGGCGATATATAGCCGGGGCGCCTGTTTCCTGAATCAGGAGGCGGCGGAGAATTTGCGGCTTGCTGTCGACTTGGCGGCGGATATCGGTTTGCGGTTCAGGCTATTTGACGGTTTTCGCCCAACCGAGGCGGTGCAGGCGCTCTGGGATCATACACCGAACCCGGATTTTCTTTCCGCGCCGGGCAGTGGCTCACCGCATTCAAGAGGGGCGGCAATCGACCTTACCCTGATCGATAGTGCCGGGCAGGAGCTGGAGATGGGAACCGAATTCGATGCGATGACACCTACGTCTTATCATGGCGCGCGCGATATATCGGCCGAAGCGCAGCGAAACCGGGCCATATTGCTCGGTGTGATGACAGCGGCGGGCTGGGATTTTTATCGAAATGAATGGTGGCATTACCAATTGTTTAGACCCCGCCGATATCCTACTCTTTCGGACAAGGCAGCCGGCAGCCGGATGATGGAGAGAACCGGCCATTCAGGGGCGGATTAGAGAGACATGAGACAGACAAGAAAAGCAACAACACGCATCTTACAGGCCGTTTTAACTGCCGCCGCAATTCTGGGCATGAGTGGCCTTGCGCAGGCGGCGGACTGGGCGAGCGTGATCATGTATCACCGCTTCGGCGAGGACCAGTACAGCTCGACAAATATTCGCGTTGAACAGTTTAAAGAACATATCGCGGAACTTCAGAACGGCCAATATACTGTTCTCCCGCTTAACGAAATCGTAGATCGTCTGGAAAAAGGAGAAGAGCTGCCCGATCGTACCGTTGCCCTTACCATTGATGACGCCTACGCCTCTGTTTATGATGTTGCCTGGCCTTTGCTGAGGGAGGCAAAACTGCCGTTTACGGTTTTTGTCGCTGTCGAAGGGGTCGACAAACAGTTTGCGGACTATATGAACTGGGATCAGGTCAGGGAACTTCGTGATGCAGGCGTTCATATCGGCCATCATACCTATTCACATACCCATCTACCGCTCCTGAGCCCGGAAGAAATTGAAGCCGATATCAATCTGGCGAGCGAACGGTATGAGGCGGAACTGGGCTTCGTTCCCGCCATATTCGCCTATCCCTACGGTGAATATGGCAATGATGTGAAGGCGGCTATTCGTAAAATCGGTTTCAAGGCCGCCTTCGGCCAGCAGTCTGGCGTCTCTTATTCCGGACATGACCGGCTTGAGCTGCCGCGCTTTGCGATGAGTGAGAATTATGGCGGCATCGGGCGCTTTCGTCTGGCGGCCAATGCGTTGCCGTTGCGGGTAACGGATGTGACGCCGTCGGATAATGTATTGAAGCGCAATCCGCCCAATTTCGGTTTCACCATTGCCGAGGATTATGGCGGTCTTAACGGTCTTTCCTGTTTCTCCTCCAACCAGACCGGGGGTGCGGTGCCGATTGAGAAAATCGGCAATGCCCGCATTGAAATACGGCTGGCATCAGAATTTAAGCCCGGACGCGGCCGCATAAATTGTACGCTTCTCGGGCCGGATCGCCGTTGGCGCTGGTTCGGTTCGCTGTTTTACATCCCGAAATAATATTAACGAAAACGAGGAATGCCGATGTCGCGTCCGAACACCCTAAAAGAAAAACTAAAAGCAGGTGAAAAAGCGGCGGCCTGCTGGCTCTTCTCAAATTCCTCGGACATGGCGGAGATTGTGGCGGGCGCCGGGTTCGATGCGCTTATGATCGATCATGAGCATGGTTCCGGCAGTTTAGAGACCGCAATTGATCAACATCGGGCAGTCCGATCAGTCAGTGACGTGATCGTTCTGATGCGGGTTCCCTGGAATGATACTGTGCTGATCAAGCGGGCACTGGATAGCGGAATGGATGGCATCATGGTACCATCTGTCAATACCGCAGAGGAAGCAAAAGCGGCCGTTGCCGCCTGTCGCTACCCGCCTACGGGAATAAGAAGTGCAGGGTTTGGCGCGGCGCGCGCAGGCGGATATGGTCGCTCGGCACAGGCATATCGCGACAATCTGGACAAGGATCTGATGATTATCTGTCAGATCGAAACAAAGGAAGCCGTCGGTAATATCGACAGCATTGCGGCCGTTGATGGCGTGGACATGCTGTTTATCGGTCCCAACGATCTCTCCGGCAGCATTAATAAACTCGGTGAATTTGATGATCCTGAAGTCAAGGCCCTCTTTGAAGAAGCGAGGGACTGCATAAAGGCGAGCCCAGCCTTTCTGGGGTGTATTTCGAAAGGCATAAAACAGACCAATGACCTGTTTGCACAAGGGTTCGATTTTCTGCTTTGCGCCGGGGATACTGGCCTTGTATCAAGCGCAGCGGATGAGTTACTGAAGAACATCAAGAAATAGCTCTGCCGTCTAAGGGTAGATGTTCTCAGACAGCAGAACCGATTATAATGTCACATTATGACTCGCGGCGGCTTCGGTGATCTGACGCCAGGTTTCCTCGTCAATCTCGATGCCATCGGCGCGACGTTTCTCCCGCTGCTCCCGCTCTGGATCCCCCGGCACAATGACGTTGTCATACCCTGCGCGGGGCGGAGAATCGCGCACATAATCGCACATGGCTTTCATCTCGCTTGCGATATAGTCCGCCTCCGTCAGGCGGGCCGGATCGATGACGATCGAGAGCATGTTGTTGATGATGCGGGTATCACGGACATTCTTAGGCTGGATTGTTCCGCCGCCGCCGATGGCGCCGGTTAGTAACTCGCACATCAGCGCGAGGCCATATCCCTTATGCTCCGCCAGCGGAAGGAGAGAGCCTACTTCATCTGCGAACATGACACCGGGATCGGTGGAGGCGTTGCCATCCTTGTCGATGAGCAGGCCCTCTTCCAGTTTCTTGCCACTGTTGTGGGCAACCCGGATCTTTCCAAGCGCGACCTTGCTTGTTGCGAAATCGAGGATGATGCGGGGCTCTTCCGCGGTATCGGGGAGAGAGATACAGATCGGGTTGGTGCCGTAGCGGGCATCCGCGCCACGATGTGGCGCGACAAGCCCCCGGTGGCCCGTGACATTGACAAAGTGGATAGAAACAAGGCCTGCATCAGCGCATTGTTCCCCATAGGTGCCGACGCGGCCGATATGATGGGCATTTCGAAGCGCGGAGAGCGCGAGGCCGGTTTCCTTGGCGACCGAGATGGCCGCGGCCATTGCTTCGCGGGCGACGACTTGGCCAAAACCGGCCCTGCCATCAAAAACCAGGATTGAACCGTCCTTCTTGACCTGCTCCACATGCTCATTGGGATGAAGCGAGCCGGCCTTGATGTTGTCGATATAGCGGGGGATCATCCCGACGCCATGGCTGTCATGACCGGAAAGATTAGCGAGGACGAGATGATCGGCAATGATGGCCGCCTCTATGGGCTCGCTCCCGGCGGCTTTAAAAATATTCTCGACAAAGGCCTGTAGGACGTCATGCTCAATACGCATAGATCGGTTTCTCCCGCTAATTGTTATTATTTTATATCGCTGTCATGCCACCATCGACTACAAGCTCTGACCCCGTGACATGGCGCGCCTCACTGGAGGCGAGAAAGAGGATGCAATTGGCTATGTCAACGGGTTCCGCAGCGGCTTTCAATGGCACACGTCCGGGGATGGCGTCCCAGCCTTTATCGATATTCCCGCCATACATCTCCATCAGTTCGTCTCCCATATTGGTGCGGACCGGATCGGGATGTACGGAGTTACAGCGGATACCATATTCATTGTTTGCGCAGTGAATGGCGACCGTTTTGGTCAGTTGCCGCACCGCTGCCTTCGACGCGCCATAGGCCGCGAGGGTCGGCGTGCCGATAATGGCAGCAACGGAGGATATATTGACGATGGAGCCGCCCCTGCCCTTCATCGCCTTGACGGCTGCCTGGCACCCCAGAAAAACGCCTTCGACATTGACCTTCTGAATAGCCTGCCAATGGGCGAGATCCGTATCCTCAATGGTTTGATGATCGCCGATTGAGAGAATGCCGGCGTTGTTTACGAGAATATCGAGCCCCTTGGTATCAGAAGTGATCGTTGCCATTACTTGCTGCCAGTCTTCTTCTTTTGAGACGTCCTGAGCGATGAACCGGGCATTTTTACCAAACTCCTTCACGGAGGCTTCCCCTGCCTCTGTATTTTTGTCGGTCATCAGGACATAAGCCCCTTCCTCGACAAACCGCCGGGTGGTTGCAAGCCCGATACCGGTTGCAGCCCCGGTTATCAGCGCGACCTTGTTTGCTAGTCTATCCATGTTTCCCCCTTTATTTTTCTTATGGCGTGCTCTGGATGAAGCACCGCCTTTTTTCAGCTTTGCGCTCGCCTATCTTTCCACATACTTCGGCAATATGCGAGATGGAAAGTCATCGCACTAAAACGGAGAAACAGAAAGACAAAAGGGGTTACGGTCGGCTGTCCGCTAGTTGCTCAGGAGAAAGGGCCGCATCTTCGAAATCATCGAACTGGTTTGTTTCAATCAACGACCGCAGATTATCCACATATTCCGGTCCCTTTTCGGAATAGACATGCAGCGTATCAAGGAGAGGGGAGGTATCATGTGTGATTTGCATGCCCGAATGACGACGCGCGCGAATTTCCCGGAATTCAGCATAGGCTGAATGGGAATTGAGATTATGGATATAGGCTGCGATCGAGTCGCCAATTGACCTGAACGCCTTTACCTCGTGGGATTTGTCCTCAGCCCTGCCTTCGGGCACAATCCCCTTGCCGGTCGACCAGATCCGCTGACCGAAGAGGGCATTTCCCTCCCGCGCGAAGCGTGACGTGCCCCATCCGGACTCTTCCACGGCCTGAGCAAGTGCCAGTGATACAGGAATCTTATCGACCTTTAACAAAAGCTGTTCCGGATCGGTCGCTTCCTCACGGTATTGGATGGCTATCTCATCAAGCCATTTTTGGTCTGCAGGGGGGAGGTTATCATTCCGGGACTTATCTTGAAGAAGGACCGAAAGACGTTCCCGTCGTTCCAAGATTTTCTCATTGGTGCTCAGAATGAGGGGTAAAACAATCTTGATAAAGGCCTTTTTGCGCTGGTCTACGTCCGTAATATCGGCAATATCAACCGGAATCTGAGGAACATAGAAGCGTGGCACAGGTTGCCCATTCCGAATGTCTTGCAGTTGGTAGTCAACCTGATCAAGGGCGGTATCCAGCGAGGCCATGTCGAATTGATCCGACTTGGACATGCGCCCCGGTCTGCCAACAGGAAATGCCCCGTTCTTGGCGGAGAATACTCGGGCTTCACCGTTGGACGCAGTGCGGACATCATAAGTGCTTTCAACGAGCTCAGGCACCAGATATGCCGCCGCCAGAACAAGTCCTGCTAACGTCGCGATCTTGTTTGATTTAATACCAGATTTAAATAGCTGCATGATTAAGTTTGCGTTGTGTCCCTAGCAATCAAAATGCATCACATAGTGTAAAGCACAATATATAGGTGGTACTATCGATTTTCTACACAATATATAGGCCCAAAATGCATTTTATGCCACTTTGAGCCGAGGATGGAATATGTGGGTCTCTCACCAGGATATCAAGAGCAGATTTTTTTGATCCCATTTTAGCAATCGATTCAACTGGTTATAAAATTGCCGTCAATTTTTTGCAAATTCGGCCCAAATTAAATTGGGCTGAATCGCGAATCGAGAGGTTGATGCAAACGGTAACGAGAACTGGCGAGATCAAGTCACCGCATCCAGCTGCCGGGTTGTCAGATTTCCCGGAACAACGGTAATCGGGATGGCGAAGGTGCCGGACATTTCCCCGACAAGGCTCTTGATCAGAGGACCTGGCCCACCCGTATCGGGCGATGCGGCGAGAACAAGGACGCGGATATCAGAGTCTTCCTCGATCAAGGCCAGGACTTCTTCTTTCATATGGCCGTCGCGGATGACAAATTCCGGGACTATCGTTGTTTCCTTCTGAATCTCTTCGGCGAGATTCTGGAGAAGTTCTTCCGCTGCTTCACGGGCCTCTTCCCGCATCGCCTGCTCCACTCCCATCCAGTGCTGGAACTCGGGTGGTTCAATAACATAAAGCAGGATCACGCCGCCCCCGACGTGCCAGGCCCGGCGGCTGGCGAAGCGTATTGCCGACTTGCATTCCGGCGTTTCGTCGACAACGACAAGAAATTTGTTGCGCACGCTGCTTTGGGTCTCCTCTGACATAAAGACTCCGTCAGTTGTTTTGGGAAAATTATCCTGCCACTATCGGCACGGTTATTTCAAGAGAATGTTGCTGATCTCTTGCAGCTGTGTCCGGGCGCGCAATACATAGAAGCCCTGCGCGGTCAGGTGATTGGGGAGGAACTGGGAATCCGGTGCGGCATTGACGACGATAAAGGGATCAAGGTCAATCACGGATTTGAAGCTTGCCAGCATCTGCGCCCAGGCATTGGTGAGGCCCCGCTCCTTGATCAGGCTTTCATAATCCTGCGACAGCGCCTTGAGCAGAAGGTAGTAGCCATAGGCCTGCCCTTTGACGCCATAGAAAATATCATCTGCCTTGAAATCAATGAGATCGCCGGAATTTTCATCGATATGCTTGTCGATTGTCGCCGTGGATGACCCGATATCAAGGGCAATCCGGTCAAGCGTTGCCAGCAGGTTATCGGCGCGCTTCTCGAACACGGCCTTACCTTCGGCCAGCCGCTTGTTATAGCTGATCAGGGAAGTGCGTGCCTTCTCGTACTGCTCCTCAGAGGCAGCCGTCGGCAGCAATGAGACCGACGGATCCCAGGCCCATTTTGTGCCCGAATATTGCAGCAAACCAGCGGCTTCCTGCAAATCGGGGTCTGTCTGGCTGGACCCGCGTGTCCGGCCGATCTGATCGGTCAATTCAAACCCGAACCGGGCAAGCGCGGAGATAATCCCCTGCTGGTAATTCGGCATATTGTCGAGAGCGGCGGAGGGCATGAAGAAAGGGTCATTCGCCGTCCAGCGATTGACATTGATTTCCCGGTCAATAAGCCCGGCCATCATATCTACCGCATGGCTACCCCCGGCAACGACATTTGTCCCGGTGGGCACGAATTCCGTATCATCCTCGATATTATGGATCATGATCATCCCGACGGGATAATAGAGAAGCAGGAAGAGCAGAATAAGCAAGGCAAAGACTTTCCAGCTTCGCTTTGCGCTCTCCCGAACTGCTGCGGCACGCCGACCGATCCGTTTGGTTTCCGTCCCGCTACTGCCGATTTCGCTCATCTAACCTGTCCCGTCACCGCGTGATCCGTTCATCTGGCTTTAATGAAAGATGTATGTTGTTTCGATCAGACTTACAAGCAGCCTTACTCAAGGGCGAATAAATCCGACAACTTCCTTCACCTCCGCCATGACCGGCGCCGCGAGGGCAGCGGCACGTTCCGCCCCTTCTTTCAGGATGGCATCCACATGCGCTGGATCCGCCATTAGCCGCTTCATCTCCTCGCCTATAGGACCGAATTTCTCGACGGCCAGATCGGTAAGCGCAGGTTTGAAGGTCGAAAACGCGGCTCCGGCGAATTCATCGAGAACGGCCTGTTTGTTAAGGTCGGCAAGCGCGGCATAGATACCAACAAGATTGGCGGCTTCCGGGCGGCCTTCCAGCCCCTCTTCCTTTTCAGGGAGCGGATCTGCATCCGTCCGCGCCTTGCGGAGTTTCTTCGCAATGCTGTCGCGATCATCGGTGAAGGTGATGCGCGAATAATCACTCGGATCGGACTTCGACATTTTCTTCGACCCATCGCGCAAAGACATGACCCGCGTTGCCTCGCCGAAGATTAAAGGTTCCACCAGCGGGAAAGTTTCGGTTTCGTAGTCATTATTGAACTTCTGCGCGATATCGCGAGTTAACTCCAAATGCTGCTTCTGATCTTCGCCAACCGGAACATGGGTTGCCTTATAGGCGAGGATGTCGGCTGCCATCAGGCTAGGATAGGCATAGAGGCCGAGAGAGGCATTCTCGCGGTTTTTGCCAGCTTTTTCCTTGAACTGGGTCATGCGATTCAGCCAGCCGAGACGCGCAACGCAATTAAATATCCAGGCAAGCTCCGCATGAGCCGCAACAGTGCTTTGCGCAAAAATTATCGAGCGCTTGGAATCTACCCCCGCCGCCAGATAAGCGGCGGCCACTTCGCGGGTATTGCTGCGCAAATCGGCCGGGTCCTGCCAGACCGTGATGGCATGCATATCGACGGCGCAATAAATGCATTCATAGTCATCCTGCAGTCCGACGAAATTGCGGATTGCGCCGAGATAGTTACCGAGATGAAGATTTCCGGTTGGCTGAACGCCGGAGAAAATACGAGACATAACTTAAAGCTCCTCACGCTTTGGACACGGGCCCCAAATTGACGAACTGACGATCAGGCCGCCGGGACCGGGATGGGCAACTGCCCGGGAATTGATCCCGGCCTTATTGCAGGCGCCTTGAGGAACGTCAACAGATTTACGCGCCCGACCGGCGTTTCAGCATGGATTTTATTTCGTGAAGATGGGCCGTGCCGGTAAGAAGACTGCTGATCGCGTAAAGCGCGCCGCCACCCGCCACAAGTGCGATCAGTGCGCCCACTCTTTCCGCCAGGTCTCCTGTGAAGGCACTGGCCAGATACTCCCGCGCGAAATAGAGCCCGGCGGCCATGATGGCGGACGCGACGATCATCCCGACAAGCCGCCGCAAGAGCCGCGCGTCCGCAGCATAGTGTCCGCGGCGATGTAGAATCACGAACAGAAGGACCACATTAAACCAGGAGGAGAGGGATGTTGCGAGCGCAATCCCCACATGATCCAGATAGCGGATCAGAATGAGGCTCAGCACCACATTCAGTATCATGGCGAGAACGCCGACAATCACGGGCGTGGTCGTATCCTCCCGCGCGAAAAATCCGGGCGCGAGGATTTTCACAAGAACATAGGCCGGAAGGCCTGTCGCGAAGGCAAGGAGGGCCGCCGCTGTTGCGCGGCTTGCCTCTGGAGTGAATTCCCCATGCTGAAACAGGACAGAGGTAATTTCTTCCGGGATAACAATCAACGCCGCCGCCGCAGGTAACGTCAGCAGCATGGAAAGCTCCATCGCGCGGTTCATACTGTTCATCGCGGTTTTATCTTCGCCTGAACGGAGTTGACGTGAAAGCATCGGCAGCAACGCCGTGCCGACCGCAATGCCGATCACCCCGAGCGGCAGCTGATACACCCGGTCAGCGTAATACAGATAGGAAATGGAGCCGGTCGCCAAAAATGACGCGATAATCGTGCCAACAAGTATATTGATTTGCATTACGCCAGCACCGAGCGCGCCGGGGAGCATCAGGCGGAAGAGACGTTTGATATCCGCGTTGAAGACGGGCCGACGAAACTTTATTGCGATTTCCGCGCGTTTGCACGCGACGGCAAGAAATATAACCTGCGCCAGTCCAGCAAGGGCAACCCCGATGGCGAGTAGCATGCCGACGTGGGCCTCCGTCTGGCCGATCCCGATCAGCAGGCAGGCAATCAGGATAATATTGAGCAGGATTGGCGCCGCGGCCATCGCTGCGAATTTATAGAAGGCATTCAGGATGCCGCCCAGAAGGGCGACAATCGCCATCGCGGTAAGGTAGGGAAAGGTGATGCGGGTAAATTCAACTGCCAAGTCAAAGCGCAAACCATCGGGCGTAAATCCGGGCGCGAGCATAAGCATCATCACCGGCATGAAGATCATGAACAGGGCGGAGAAGATAAGAAGAAAGCCAACCAGAATGCTGAGCGCATGGCCAGCGAACTCCAACGCGATTTCTTTGCCCTCTGCCTCCAGTTTGCGGGCGAAAAGCGGAATAAAGGCAGCGGAAAATGCGCCCTCTGCCACTAGTCGGCGAAACATGTTCGGAATGCGAAAGGCGATGAAAAATGCGTCCGCTACCGGTCCGGCGCCCAAGACCGACGCCATCAGAATGTCGCGTAGAAACCCGAGGACGCGACTGATCATGGTAAAGCCACCGACTGTGGCCACGGACTTAATCAAACTCATGCATCCCCTATAGCACAGGCGCGCTAGAACTGCCCATCAGCTTCCGCTACTCGCCGCTTTTTTTGTCCGGGTTGTTTTTCGTTTCGGTTCCATATCCTCGGTAAGAGCGAGAAGCAGTTTCTTCTCGATATTGGCAAGTTTGACCTTGTTGGTGATTTTCAGACCGAAACTGTCCTTCACATAGAAGACGTCAACAGCCCGTTCGCCATAGGTGGCAATATGCGCTGAAGAAATCGACAGGGATAACGTGAATAAGGTCCGCGCGAGGTTCGCGAGGAGGCCAGGGCGATCACGGCCTCGCACCTCGATCACTGTATGGGTGTTGGAGGCCTTGTTATCGAGAATGACAGCCGGCTGGACTGTAAAAATCTCTGTCCGGCTCGGCAGGCTCGACTCCCGTCGGTCGACAATCTCCAGATGCGGTTTGCGCGTCCCCTGCAGGGTGTCTTCAATCGTTTGACGCAATTTTTTCATGCGCCCTCGCTGATCGTAAACCTTGCCTTCTGAATCCTGAATAAAGAAGGTGTCGAGCGCCATGCCGTCCGTCGTCGTATGAATTTTCGCGTCCACGATATTGGCGCCGCTGACAGACATCGCCCCGGTAATCCGGGAAAAGAGGCCCGGATGGTCGGCCGTATAAACAATAACTTCCGTAATCGAACGGAAGGGGTCGCTTTTTGACTCGATAGTAAAAAGGGCTTTTTCCTTGTCCGCCTTTCGCATCAGTTCCGCTTGGGTGACGCGGTCTTCACTGCTGGTTCCGATCCAGTAGGATTGATAGAAACGCCTGATATGGGCATCGATTTCCCCTTTTTTCCAAGATTTCAGAAGCTCACGCAGCTCTTCCTGATAATGCGTGGCCCGCTCTGCCCGACCTTCAGAGATATGGCCGCCAGTAAGGGCGTTTTCGGCCGCGTAATATAGCTCGCGTAGAAGCTGGCCTTTCCAACCGTTCCAGACGTTCGGCCCGACCGCGCGAATGTCCGCGACCGTCAGGACAAGCAATAGCCTCAGCCGCTCCGGGCTTTGAATGATTTTGACGAAATCCTCGATAGTTTTTGGATCCGAGATGTCCCGCTTGAACGCGAAACCGCTAAACACCAGATGATATCGCACGAGCCAGGCAACCGTCTCCGTTTCCGATGGAGACAGCCCAAGCCGGGGGCAGAGTTTCTCCGCCACCTCGGCCCCGAGGATGGAGTGATCCCCGCCGCGTCCTTTGGCGATATCATGGATCAGAACGGCGCAGTAGAGGACGTTCCGCGAGACAATCTTTGGCATGATGTTGTGGGAAAGCGGGTGATCCTCTTTCAACACCCCGTCTTCAATCTGCGAGATGATGCCGATCGCGCGGATCGTATGCTCATCCACTGTATAGACATGATACATATCATGTTGCATCTGCGCGACGACGCGCCCGAAATCCGGAATAAAGCGACCGAAGACACCCGCCTCATTCAGGCGCCGCAGGGTCGTTTCCGGGTCCTTGCGGCTGGTCATCATTTCAAGAAAGAGCTGATTGGCGCGTTCGTCGCTGCGGATATTGCGATTGATCAGCTTGAGGTCCTGACGGATCAGACGGAGCGCATTCGGGTGGACATCCAAGCCTTTTTCCTGGGCTAGATGGAACAATTCCAGCATCCGGACGGGGTCTTTCTGAAAATCATCATCTTGTGTCACGTCAATGCGCCCGCTTTCGACGACATAGCCTTTCAGCTTTCGTTTGGCGAGTCCGAACCGCGGGATTGGCAGGCGGTTTTTCTTCTGCTGTTCGGCCTCCAGATTGGCACAGAAAATACGCGTCAGGTCACCGACATCTTTCGCAACGAGGAAATAATGCTTCATGAACCGCTCAATTCCGCTGGTGCCGGCGTGATCCTTATATTGCAGCCGTTTGGTGAGCTCTGTCTGAACGTCAAATGTAATGCGCTCTTCCGGTCGTCCGGTCAGATAGTGAAGATGGCATCGCACGGAACGGAGGAAATTCGATGCCTTGGTAAATCTGCGGCGCTCCTTCTCGGTGAAAACGCCAAGCTTCACAAGCTTTGAAATATCTGTAGTCCCGTGCAAAAATTTCGCTATCCAGAACAGGGTCTGCAAATCTCGAAGGCCGCCTTTTCCCTCTTTGATATTTGGTTCGACAACGTACCGGGAATTGCCAAACCGGTCATGGCGTTCTTTTCTTTCCTGCAGCTTGGCCTCGATAAATTCGCGGCTGTGCCCGGAAACAACATCCTTCATATATTTGCGATACATCTCCTTGAACATATCCTGATCGCCCCAGACATAGCGCGCCTCCAGCAGCGCAGTCTGGATCGTTGTATCTTTTTTGGAGAGACGGATGCATTCATCCACAGTGCGGGTGGAATGCCCGACTTTCAGGCCGAGATCCCAGAGCATATACAGAACGAATTCAATCACCTGTTCACACCAGGAGGTCTGTTTGTAGGGAAAGAGAAAGAGCAGGTCGACATCGGAGAAGGGCGCCAGTTCCCCCCGGCCATATCCCCCGACAGCAACAAGTGACAGCTTTTCTTCCGGTGTGGGGTTGCTCAATTGATAGACATACTGGGTTGCGACATCGAAAATACCGCGAATTAGCTGATCGACCAGGAAGCATTGGGCATACATCATCGCCCGGCCCTTGTTCGACTGCATAAAGCGTTGCTCCACCGCCTTGCTGCCGTGATCGAGACTTTTCTTGAATTGACGCAGGACTTCCTGCCTGAACTCAAAACTGTCCGGCGCGAATTTGTCTGCTGCTTTGGCAATCGACTGAACTAATGCGCGTCGGTCGATAATCTCTTTACGGTTTGGAATTTTTTCCATTTCTGATCCAATTGGTCTGCCAAGCTTGCCATATGGCAGACGGCCTTTTAAACTTTATTGAAAGGCTGTTTAGCAAATATCGGGATCAAAAGCCCGAAATATATGCTCAGCCCGACTATGTAGCGCGGCATTCTATCAACAGGCTCAGCATCATGAAACAGTTCGATATAGAAGATTTATCGGTTGCTGCGGCGTATAAATCCTATCCCGAAAAACAAAGGAACAAACTGTTGGCGCTGCGGCAGCTCATTTTCGAGACGGCTGATACTATTGGCAATGTGACGCTCACTGAGACCCTGAAATGGGGGGAGCCGAGCTACAATGCAAGCAGCAAGGCGGGAACGCCAATCCGGCTTGCGCCATCCAAGGAAAAGGGGGTGTGCGGCCTTTTCGTGCATTGCCAGACCAGCCTTGTCGATGAATTCAGGGATAAATATCCGCAGGCGTTTCAATACAGCGGCACGCGTGCCCTTCTTTTTGCGCCTGATGATAAACTTATAAAGCCGGAGCTTCGTGAGTTTATTACCGCGGCGCTGACCTATCATCGGCGAAAATCCTCCGCCACTAAGAGCTGACTTTATGAATTTTCTGGCATTTGCTGATGGCGCGGTGCTGGGTGCCGCCCTGATTATCGCCATCGGCGCACAGAACCTGTTTGTTCTGCGGCAGGGCGCGCGGCGGGATCAGATATTTATCATCTGCCTGCTGTCTTCCTTGATAGACGCATCGTTGATCTTGTTGGGCGCGATGGGACTCGGTTCCATCATAGCAGCCTTTCCCTCTCTGGTCCCCTGGGCGAGTTGGGGCGGCGCGCTTTTCCTGATCGTTTTCGGGGTTCTTTCCTGTCGGCGGGCGATCTGGCCGGAGCCCCTGCAAACAGGCGAAGATACACCGACCACCACTTCACGGCGAAAAGCGGTTCTGCTGACGCTTGCGTTCGGATTTTTAAACCCGCATGTCTATCTGGATACGGTAATCCTGTTGGGCGGGATTGCGGCCGGATATGCGATGCATGCGCGAATCTACTTTGTCATCGGGGCAGTTATCGCCTCCTTCGCCTGGTTTTTCGCTATTGGATATGGCGCCCGCGTGCTTGCGCCGTTGATGCAAAACCCGACGGGTGCCCGTAGTCTTGATGTGATTGTTGCCGCGATGATGTTCTTTATTGCGGCCAGCCTGATCCATGAGCAGCTGACCGCAATAGATTAAGGGCTGAATCAGGTGATCGTCTGGCCGCCATCAATCACAATCGTCTGGCCGGTCAGGAACGTACCGGCATCGGACGCCATCAGTATGGCGGCGCCGGCAATTTCTTCAGGCTGTCCGATCCGTTGAAGCGGTGCGCGTGATGTCGCGCGTTTCAGGATCTCAGGATCTTCCCAGAGCGCGCGGGCGAAATTTGTCTGAATCAACCCGGGCGCAATTGCATTCACGCGAATATTATCCGCGCCATGTTCCACGGCGAGGTTGCGGACGAGCTGCATATCGGCCGCCTTGGAAATACTATAGGCGCCCAAAACAGCAGAGCCACGAATGCCGCCGATCGAGGAGACAATAATGATTGCGCCATCCTTGCGGGCCTTCATCTCCGGGAGGACCATGTTGCAGAGCCAGTGGTTGGACTTGATATTGGCGGACATGATCTTGTCAAACGCGTCATCGGGAATATCTGTGGACGGACCGAAGAAGGGGTTGAGGGCTGCATTACAAACCAAGGCATGGATATCGCCCAACTCTTTATGCGCCTCATCCACCAGATTTTGCAGCGACTCCTTGGAATTGATGTTGCAGGGGATGACAATTGCCTTGCCGCTGCTTCCCTCTGGCAGACTGTCATTGATTTCCTTGGCAACCTCTTCACAAACATCGGCTTTCCGGCTTGAGATCGTGACTTTTGCGCCCGCCAGCGCCATCTGATGGGCAATTGCCTTGCCGATGCCCTTGCTGGAGCCGGTAATGACAATATTTTTTCCGGACAGATCAAACATATAATGTCTCCCTTATTGTTTTTTTGTGGTTTTTGCTGAGTTGAAACCTAATGAGTTGTGACAGTCTTGTCATTAACAAGTTGGTCAATCGCGGCCCAGTTTCTTAAGCTCATAAAGCAGGTTGAGCGCGTCACGAGGGGATAGGTCGTCAACATTGACGGACTTGAACCGTTCTTCAAGCTCGGATGGTGTTTTCCTTTTTTCCTGTGCCGCTGTTTCCTCAATTACCGCAGAGAAAAGGGGCAGGTCATTGGCGAGCCGCGTCGCCGCCGATCCCTGGTCTTTTTCCTCCAGCGCGGTCAGAACAGCTTCCGCCCGCTTGATCACGGCTTTTGGAAGACCGGCCAGCTTGGCGACCTGAATGCCATAAGACCGGTCTGCCGATCCGTCTCCAACTTCATGGAGGAAGATGACGTCGCCTTTCCATTCCCGGACGCGCATGCTGTGGTTCTGGAGTGCGTCAAGCTTGGAGGCAAGCGCCGTCAGTTCGTGGTAATGGGTCGCGAACAGGGCTCGGCATTGATTGATATCATGCAGATTTTCAACGGTTGCCCAAGCGATGGACAATCCGTCATAGGTGGCAGTTCCTCGCCCGATCTCATCAAGGATCACCAACGCGCGCGGTCCCGCCTGATTGAGGATGGAGGCAGTCTCCACCATCTCGACCATAAAGGTTGACCGACCCCGGGCTAAATCATCGGCGGCGCCCACCCGGCTGAACAAGCGATCGACGATGCCTATATGGGCGGCGTTCGCGGGCACAAAGGCGCCCATTTGTGCCAGGATGGTAATGAGGGCGTTTTGCCTTAAAAAAGTACTTTTACCCGCCATATTCGGGCCGGTCAGAAGCCAGAGGCGTTGGGTTTCGTTGAGGCAGCAGTCATTGGCAACGAAATCTGCTTCGGCGCTCGTTTTAAGCGCGGCTTCAACAACCGGGTGACGTCCTCCGGTAATTTCAAAGCTGAGACTGTTATCTACGATAGGACGGCAATAGGATTGCTCAATCGCCAGTTCCGCATGGCTGGCGGCGACGTCTATGCGGGCAATGGCTTCCGCAGCGGACAAAATGGCCGGACCCGCTTTCTTCACCTTATCGACCAGTTCATCAAATAAAGTTATTTCCATCGCAAGTGCCCGGTCCGCCGCGCGGGAGATTTTACCTTCCAATTCCCCGAGCTCGATCGTTGAATAGCGCACTGCATTTGCCATGGTCTGGCGATGGATGAAATTCTCCGTCATTTTGTCGACGAATCTTGGGGTGATCTCGATAAAATAACCTAGCACATTATTATGCTTGATCTTGAGCGACGGGATATCGACCTCTTTCGCGTAAGCCGCCTGCAAATTAGCGATATGGCGGCGGCTTTCGTCGCGGAGCGTGCGGAATTCATCCAGATCGGCACGAAAACCGCGAGCGATAAAGCCGCCATCCCGGGCGAGCAAAGGAACATCCGGTGCAAGGGCCGCGCGAAAAAGGTCAACAAGCTCCGCATGGTACCCAAGCTGTTCGCTTGCCTCTATTAAGCCAGCGGGCAGGGAATCAAGCTCGCCTGTTGCCATGCCTGCCCGGATATTGGCAGTCTCCGCGAGGCCATCTCGAATAACCGCAAGGTCGCGTGGTCCGCCACGGCCCAGCATCAGACGCGACAGCGCCCGCTCTGTATCGGGGCAGCGCCGCAGGATGTCGCGAAGCTGCTCTCGTCGGCCACGGTCGCTCGTAAAAAAGCTCACCATATCGAGCCGCTTTGCGATTTTCGCGGGATCGGTCAAAGGGCTCGACAGATCGGCGGCGAGGCGTCGGCCGCCACCGCCGGTGACCGTCCGGTCGATTGTGGAAAGCAGGCTTCCGTTCCGTTCTCCGCTCATTGTGCGGATCAGTTCAAGATTACGGCGGGTGGCCGCATCAATGGACATGACATCATTTGCCGCGAGCTTCACCGGTGTTTTGATCAGGGGGAACTTTCCCTTCTGCGTCAGTTCCACATAATCCACCAGCGCCCCGGCCGCAGCCAGCTCCGCTCGGTTGAAAGCCCCAAACGCATCGAGGGTTGCCACATCGAAGAGGGATTTAAGGCGGTTTTCACCATTCTGGCTGTCAAAGCGGACAGACGGCAGTGGAGTCAGCGCTTTTCCCCAGTCGCTTACTAGCTCTGAAAAATTCTCTTCATCCAGCCACTTGTCCGAAATAAGAATTTCGCCGGGTTGCAGGCGCGCAATCTGCGCAGACAGTTCCTCCGGCTCGGTCCCGGCCGCGAAAAATTCGCCGGTCGAAATATCAAGCCACGCCATTGCATAGTCTTTCCCGGCACGCGCGAGCGCGAGCAGGAAATTATGGCTTCTGGCGTCAAGAAGGCTGTCTTCGGTAATGGTACCGGGTGTGACCAGACGGACAACTTCGCGCGCAACCACGGCCTTATAGCCGCGTTTCTTCGCCTCCGCCGGGCTTTCCGTCTGTTCAGCAACTGCGACGCGATGTCCTTTCCGGATAAGCTTTTGCAAATAGTTGTCCGCCGCATGAACGGGAACGCCGCACATGGGTATGTCGCCCCCTTCGTGCTTGCCGCGTTTCGTCAGCGCAATATCCAGCGCTTTCGACGCGACTTCGGCGTCGTCAAAAAACAACTCGTAAAAATCGCCCATCCGATAGAACAGCAGGCTATCAGGATGTGCCTCCTTGATAGCGAGATATTGCGCCATCATGGGCGTTACTGCTTTATTCGGTTGCGACTTGGTTTTGACTAGGGTAGGCATGGGGGAAAACTACCATAGCAGGCCATTTTGCCAACTGCTTAATCGTAATTTTTAAACATGAAAAAATACAAGAGTTTTTTGGGGACAGGGGTCGATGAGCGATAAACCGGATTTCAGCCAGTATGAAGAGGCATTGCGTTACCATGCGCAGGGTAAGCCCGGGAAACTTGAAATTGTGGCGACCAAGGCCGTGGCTACTCAACAGGATCTTTCCCTTGCCTATTCACCAGGTGTTGCGGGGCCGTGCCTTGCGATCGCTGACGATCCCGAGCGAGTGTATGACTACACCACGAAAGGAAATCGCGTCGCCGTTATTTCCAATGGCACGGCTGTCCTTGGTCTTGGCAATCTGGGTGCTCTCGGTTCCAAGCCGGTAATGGAAGGGAAGGCAGTTCTTTTCAAGCGCTTTGCCGATATCGATTGTTTTGATCTTGAGCTTGATACCGAGGATGTGGATGAATTTGTCAATTCGGTCCGTCTGATGGGACCGAGCTTTGGCGGGATTAACCTTGAGGACATCAAGGCACCGGAATGCTTTATTATCGAGCAGCGCCTGCGCGAACTTATGGATATTCCCGTCTTTCACGATGACCAGCATGGCACGGCGATTATCTGCGCCGCTGGAATCATCAATGCGCTGGACCTGACGGGACGGTCGCTCAAGAATTGTAAAGTTGTGGTAAATGGCGCGGGAGCTGCCGCTATCGCCTGCCTTGAGTTGATCAAGGCAATGGGGCTGCCGCATGACAATGCCATTCTTTGTGACACGAAGGGCGTTATCTATCAGGGCCGTGAAGACGGGATGAACCAGTGGAAATCTGCCCATGCGGTCACGACGGATTCCCGCACGCTGGAAGAAGCCATGGTGGGCGCGGATATATTCCTTGGACTATCCGTAAAGGATGCCGTCAGCAAGGAAATGGTCACGACCATGGCGGACAAGCCGATCATTTTTGCCATGGCTAACCCGGACCCGGAGATACGCCCGGAGGAAATCGCCGAGGTGCGAAAAGATGCGATTGTCGCGACGGGACGTTCCGACTTTCCGAATCAGGTGAATAACGTTCTCGGCTTTCCCTATATATTCCGCGGGGCGCTCGACGTGCGGGCGACGACGATTAATGAGGAAATGAAGATCGCCGCCGCCGAAGCGCTGGCCGAACTGGCGCGGGAGGATGTCCCCGATGAAGTTGCTGCTGCCTACAAGGGAAAACGCCCGATCTACGGCCCTGAATATATCATTCCGGTACCGTTCGATCCGCGGCTGATTAGTCATGTGCCGACGGCGGTCGCGAAAGCGGCCATGGATAGTGGCGTTGCCCGCCGCCCTATCATAGATGAACTGGCCTATCGCAATGAGCTTCGGGCGCGTCTCGACCCGACAGCAGGGTCCTTGCAGCTCATCCTCGATGAAGTGCGCGCCGCGCCGCGCCGGGTTGTTTTCGCGGAAGGTGAGGAAGAAAAAGTCATCCGTGCAGCCGTCGAATTCCAGAAAGCCGGGTACGGTATTCCGGTCCTTATCGGGCGTGAGGACGAAGTTAAAAAAATCATGACCGGAATCGGTATTGAAGGTTCCGAGAATATCGAGATTTACAATGCCCGCGAGATGGAAAATCGGGAGAAATACTATAATTTTCTCTATGAACGGCTGCAGCGAAAAGGATATCTGCTTCGGGACTGCGCGAGACTCGTAAACCGGGATCGTAATATCTTCGCTGCCTGTATGGTTGCGATGGGGGATGCGGATGCGGTTCTTACCGGTGTTACCCGCCGTTTCTCCGTTGCCTTCAAGGAAATCCAGAAAGTGATCGATCCAAAGCCTGATCAGCGCGTGATCGGGGTTTCCGTCATTGTCGGTCGCGACCGCACGGTTTTCATGGCCGACACAACTGTTACCACTTTGCCAACGGCGGAAGAGCTTGTCGCGATTTCCAAGGAAACAGCGGAAGTTGCAAGGCGTTTGGGACATGAGCCACGCGTCGCGCTTCTGTCCTATTCCAATTTTGGAAACCCGAAACATTATACTGCCGACAGCGTTCGCGAGGCAGTTGAGATGATGGATCGCGAAGAGCTCGATTTTGAATATGAGGGTGATATTTCCGCAGATGTCGCACTGGATCCGGATTTGATGGCCAGCTTCTACCCGTTTTGCAGATTGTCCGGCCCGGCTAATGTTTTGGTCATGCCCGGGCTGCATTCCGCCAATATTGCAGCGAAACTGCTGCCAGTGCTGGGTGAGAGCAAGGTGATCGGCCCGTTGCTTGTCGGGTTGTCAAAGCCAGTGCAGATTGTCCCGATCGGGGCAACTGTTTCCGATCTGGTCAATATGGCGGCGCTTGCCGCGCATGAGGCCAGCCAGTAGCGCGCATCACGTCTCAGTCATAAAGCCTCTGGCGCAACTTGCGATGGGCAATCCAAAATGCAGCCGCACTAAAGACGGTGATGTAGCCGGTATGCAAGAAGATGGCGGCGATATCCAACTCCGTGCCCGCAGTAAGCGGACGAATGGCCGCGACCAGATGCGTCATGGGGAATAACCAGGCGAAATACTGGATAAAGTCTGGAAAGCGGTCAATGTCGAAGAACACGCCGCAAAATATAAACATGGGCGTCACCCAGAAGGTGAAGAAATAGCTGAAAAACTCATATCCCTTGGCGTAGGCAGTCGCGATCAAACCGGCACAGGCAAAACAGATTGATCCCAGAAACACAATTGGCAGGGTGAGAAGCGGCTCAAAGGAAGTCGGCACGCCGCCCCATAGCCAGCCAACAATCAGGACACAGATGGCAGAAAACAGGGCCTTCACCGACGCCCAGAGAATTTCCCCCATCATCAGTTCCGCTAACGTAACCGGGGTTGAGAGAATGGCGTCCCAGTTTTTTTGCAGAAAATAGCGGGTGAAGGCGCCGATAGATGTTTCGAAACTCGCAGCGAAGGCGGCTGAATAACCGATCATGCCGGCGACCACGAACGTCAGGTAGCTCATCCCCGACATTGTGTCGATGAAGGATCCCATGCCAAAGCCGAAGGCGAACAGGAACAGAATGGGGTTGGCAACGTTCGCGACAAGGGAAGAACCAAGAAGCTTTCTAAACACCCTGTATTGGCGGTCATAGACGGCCATCACATAAACGGATTCCGGCATTTTCATGGGCTTAATTCTCCCTCAGAATTCGCCCGGTCAGGCGCAGGAAAACATCCTCAAGGTTGGCGGGGCGATGCAGATAGATGGCATCTTCGGGCAAATCGGTTATGAACTCTGCTGTATCATCGACAAAATAAAGCACAGAATCGCCGATATCCTCCTGATCCCAGCGATTTTCGGGGGAGATGGCGAGGTTGGGTTTTTGAACCTCAAACACATACCCTTTTACATGGCGGGCAATGAGCTCCTCCGGCGTACCCTGATCGAGGATTATACCGTTATCAATGACGACAATCTGGTCACAAAGCCGCTGCGCTTCATCCATATAATGGGTGGTCAGAAGGAGCGTGCGCCCCTCCTTTTTAAGTTCCGTCAGCTGTTTCCAGATGAGTACACGAGCCTGGGGATCAAGGCCGGTCGTTGGTTCATCCAGGATCACCATTTCCGGATCGCCGATAAGGGCGCGCGCAATGGTCAGCCGCCGTTTCATGCCGCCGGAAAGAGCGTTCACCGGTGCGAATTTCTTGTCGTTAAGCTGCATGAATTCCAACAGCTTATTGCTTCGCTGATCGATTGCGGATTTGGAAAGGGCAAAATATCGGCCGAATGCGACAAGATTTTCAAGAACCGAGATGTCTGGGTCGAGATTGCTTTCTTGCGGAACCAGACCGATTTTCGCCTTTATTTCCCGCCGCATGTCGCTGGCGGGTTCCCCGAATACCTTCAGCTCTCCGCCAGTTACCTCGGATAACCCCATGATCATCCGCATGGTCGTTGATTTTCCCGCTCCATTGGGTCCAAGCAGGCCGAAACATTGTCCTGCCGGAACGGAAAAATTAATTCCCTTAACCACTTCCAGCTTGCCGTATCGCTTGACAAGATGGGTGGCGGTGATGACAGCTGTACTCTCCATGGGGGTCCCTCTCGCGCAATCAGAGCGGGAGGGTATGAAGTTTGACCTCAAAGCGCAAGGCTTTGGTCTTCAATATCGAGCTTTGATTGGTTGCGGAGGAGTTTAAGTGTGCGCCGCCCCGGCGACGTTCTCGTCATTCTTTTCGTACACACCAAGACCAAGCACGGTACGGTTGACATATGAAAAGTAGGAAACGGCCTGATTGATCTCGAGAATTTCGCCATCCGAAAGGCCGGAATTACGAAGTTCATCAATCATGCTGACGGAAATCTGGTTTGGTCGTGTCGTCAACAGGTTGGCATAGAGCATCATCGCGAGATCTGGCCCGGCGAGAATGTGATCGGGCTGGTCTGCCTCAAATGCGGTCCAGAGCCTGTTCAAATAATCCTCATCATCCAAAAGCTCGGAGAGTCCCTTGAAGTAGAAATCTGCACAGTAGTCACAGCCATTCAGTTGACTGACATAGACTCCGATTGCGGCAATTTTCCACTGCTCAAGCGCATTGGCACTGTTATTGAGAACGTTCTGGGACAGGGCTATATGCCCTTCCATCATATGCGGTCGGAGAGAGTGGGCGACCATGATGGTGTCAAGTTCACCGTCCTCACCCCTGATGCGCTCATAAAGGCTTTTAAGGGGGCCGTCCGCATGTTCCATCGGGATTGTTCTGATCCAGGTCATTTTACTCCCCTTGCAATAGCGCTGTGGGTGAATAGTACAGGGTTAAGCCAAATGGCAAGGATACTGCCTATTTTTCGCAAATGCTTTTGTACTCCGTAAAAATGCAGCCTATATTCGCTGATAGGGCCTTAACGAACTGTTAAGAGAATAATTTACCGCCGAGGGAGGATGAAATGGGGGCCAATCACAAGCATGGAGATCCGTTGCCGGAAACAGTTCTTCGGGTTAAAAGCCTTGAATCCCTGCTTATTGAAAAGGGACTTGTCGAGGCGGAGGCACTCGATGCGCTGGTTGATCGGTATGAAAACAAGGTGGGTCCTAAGAATGGCGCGAAGGTTGTTGCCCGGGCCTGGGTGGATGACGCTTATCGCGAGCGACTGCTGAAGGACGCGACTTCGGCGGTGGCGGAATTCGGATTTACCGGCGCACAGGGAGAAGAACTGGTGGCGCTGGAGAATACGGACAAGGTTCATAATGTTGTCGTTTGTACGCTTTGCTCCTGTTACCCATGGCCGGTGCTGGGCTTGCCACCCGTCTGGTATAAATCCGCTCCATATCGTGCGCGCGTGGTTCGTGAACCTCGAAAAGTGCTGGAAGAGTTTGGAACCCGGCTTCCCGAGGGCACGGAAGTCCGGGTGTGGGACAGCACGGCGGAAACCCGTTATCTTGTTATCCCGAAACGGCCCGAAGGGACGGAAGAAATGGATGAAGACGCTCTTGCAGAACTTGTCAATCGTGACAGCATGATCGGCACGCGGGAAGCGGATAGCCCGACCATGGCGGAAGGAGCCTGACATGGATGGCATTCATGATATGGGCGGCATGCATGGCATGGGCCCGATAGAGCCCGAGGAGAATGAACCGGTTTTCCATGCGAACTGGGAAAAGCGAATGTTCGCCATGAATAATGCAATGCCTGCCGGGATACGTAGTATAGACGAATCCCGCCATGCGCGCGAACGCATGAACCCCGGCACCTATCTTTCAAGCAGCTATTACGAAATCTGGCTTGATGGTCTCATTCGTATCCTGAGTGAGAAAGGCATTATTTCGGAAGAAGAGCTGACCGGCGGTGTTGCGCCGAAGCCAGTATCAACACCAAGGCCAGCCTTGAAAGCCGAAGATGTCGACGCGGTTATGAGCAAAGGTGGAAACTATATTGCGGACGCGGGAAAGCCAGCCCGTTTCAGGGTGGGGGATAAGGTGCGCGCAAGAAACATACATCCGGTGGGGCATACGCGACTCCCTCGTTACGCAAGGGGGCATATTGGTGAGATCGTTGCCGATTACGGCCCGCATGTTTTCCCGGATGCAAGTGCTGCGGGCAGGAGCGATCCGCAGCCGCTTTACAGCGTCAAGTTCGCCTCCACCGAACTTTGGGGCCCGGACGGCACCGAAGGTGACTATATTTATATTGATCTGTGGGACGATTATCTGGAGGCGGCAAGCGATGGCGCTTGATCCCACTCTGCAGTCTATCAGCATCCCGCAGGATGAAGAGGGTCCTGTGTTCGATGAACCCTGGCAGGCGCAGGCTTTTGCTCTGACGGTCAAGCTGAATGAGGCGGGGCAGTTCAGTTGGAGTGAATGGGCGGAAGTCTTTGGTGCCGAAATCGCGGCGGATACAGAGTCAGGGCAAGGGGTCGGCAATACCGCCTATTACCATTGCTGGCTCTCGGCACTAGAAAAAATCGTCGCTCTAAAAGCATTGCTCACGCCAGAACAGTTGTCGGTGCGCAAGGCGGAATGGCGGGAGGCGTCGGAACATACGCCACATGGCCAACCGATTGAAATTCGCAAATCGCCGAAATAGATTTGCGTATCGCGCTCCAAAGACTTATGTCTCTGGTCAAATCAAACTAGAATACTGGAAAGCCCGTGTCTGATAATTTTTCACCGCCATCGCCCGATCCCGAAATTAAGGACAAGCTCGACAAAGCTGCGGAGATAATCACGGGCCATCTCGACAAAGCCTTGCAGGATTGCGTGTCCGCCGGGCTTGAGCGCGAACATTTCACAGCGGCCGTGATTGCTACCATGATGCAAGCGGTGGAAACGAGCCTGGGTGGGAATGCCGCGGGCGCTCTTCAGGAAATGGCGCAGATGGCGGCGGAACGCGAAGACGAAACGCCCGTCCAGTAGACGGGCGTTTCAGCATTAATCCAATGTATGGATCGGCAGATCCAGAAGTGCACGGCGACGGAGCCACTGGCTCGGCCGATAACGGTCTTCCCCGGTAATTTCCTGCAGTGTCTTCATAATCTTGAGGCAGTTCCGGGTGCCCATATTTTCGGCGAGTTCAACCGATCCCAACGGATAATTGAGCCCCAGCTTCATCCCCTTGTCGATATCCTCCGGTGTTGCGACTCCAATTTGAGCCATTTCGCAGCCGAGATTCGCGATCATGGCTCGGATGCGTTGGGCGACAAAACCCGGGTTATCCTTGATGCGCGTGACACCGCCGGAAACCTCGCTCAACATTGCCATAACGGATTGAACGATTTCTTCGTTGACACCGGGAGCGGCCATCACGGTCGCGCGGGAGAAAACGCCTGTATGGGTATCGATGGCGACAAGGCGCTTCGGATCAAGGTCGAGACGGGCGCATAGCGCCGTACAGTCTTCCCCGATCGGATCGGCAAGAATAGGCGACGCGCCGTCGTCCTCAGAGAGAACACTCACGCCAAGATCCCGTAATAGACCATCCAGCGCAGCGGAAGGTTCGGCAAGGATAACGCGGCGCGCCGGACTTGCGGAGATTTCTTCTGCTACATCCGGCCGGATGATGGTGCCATCTTCGGTGTATTCATAGAATCCGGCCTTCGTCTTTTTGCCAAGGCGGCCCGCCTCCATCATGCTTTCATGCAGGGGATAGGTGGAGAGGCGCTTGTCTTGGAAATAGCCGTTGTAAATGATCTGGCTAACCGGAAAATTAACGTCAATACCGGTCAGGTCGATAAGCTCGAACGGACCCATGCGGAAACCGCAGGCCTCCCGCATGATGGCGTCTACCTGAAACGGCGTTGCCACGCCTTCAGATACGATCCGAAGGGCCTCCGTGGTATAAGCACGACCGCCAAGATTGACAAGGAAACCGGGCGCATCCTTGACGACTACGGGAACGCGGCCCATTCGCTTTCCGATGACTTCCAGCGCCTTGGTGACATCCTCGCTGGTGTCGGTGCCATTAATGACCTCGACCAGTTTCATCAGGGGAACCGGGTTGAAGAAATGCAGACCCGCAATCCGACCGCGATGGGTGCAGGCGGAGGCGATGGAGGAAATGCGGATGCTGGACGTGTTGGAGGCAATAATGGTGTCCGGCTGGACAACGTTTTCCAACTGCTGGAAGACCTTCTGTTTGATATCGATATTTTCAATAATCGCCTCAACGACCAGATCGCATTCAGAAAGCCCTTCGATGCCGTCCGCGACATGGAGGCGCTCAATCGCTTCGTCGCCTTCACTCTTCTCCAACCGGCCCTTTTCAACGGACCGACTAATCATGGAGGTGATAAAATCTTTTGCCGCGGCTGCCGCACCGTCGGCGGCGTCGTAAATATAAACCAACATGCCGCCGGTTGCGGATACCTGTGCGATGCCCCTGCCCATTGCGCCAGCGCCGACGATACCTATCTTTAAATCCCGCTTTTGCGGATCGATGCTCATTTGCTTTTCCATTATTGTTCTTGTCGAAAGTTGATGTGACTTATACCGTGCGCAGGAAATTTGTAAAACCCTACCTTGATGCCACGGCACCTAGTCCTTACATAAATAAGCAATAGTGCCTTTTTGGGCTATTCAGGGCTGCGGTTAATGGCTAACCGGCAGCAGGCTCGCTCATTTGGAGGAGAATATGTATGCCGCGCGCATCATCATTTAATCACCCGCTCATGCTGGGGTTTGATCGGTTTGACCAGATTCTCGACCAGCTTTCGAAATCTTCAAAGGAAGGTTATCCGCCCTATAATATTGAGCAGATGAGCGATAACGCATTGCGAATTACGCTTGCTGTCGCCGGTTTTACCGAGGATGATCTCCAGATAACACTGGAACAAAACCAACTTATCATTCATGGTAAGCAAAGGGACGAGTCGGAGCGTGTTTTCCTTCACCGTGGAATCGCAGCTCGTCAGTTCCAGCGTAAATTTGTTCTTGCGGAGGGGTTGAAAGTTACCGGCGCTGATATGGAAAACGGGCTTCTACATATTGAATTGCAGCTGCCGACGCCGAAAATGGAAAGTCACCAAATCAAGATCAGAAAAAAAAGTTCTAAAAAAGAAATGAAGCCCGTCAATTCGTCGGAATTTATTGACTGATAATTTATTGGGGTCGCGTTAAGGAGTTTTAAAAATGCAATATCAGGAAGCTACTCTCCGCCATTTAAGTCCCGCCGCTTTCGGCATGTTGGGCTCAATGGATATGGCTTATATCCGTGCCGCTGAAGAAGACGGAGGCATTGTCTTTCGCATTTTTGCCGCCAACGGCCAGCAACTTGGAGAAGAGAAGTCGGCCGATGCTGCTATGGTTGTCGCCCGCCAGAATGATTTCGAGGCGTTTCTCGTCAACTAGGCACGGAAGCGGATTTTTTTCCCTTAGATTAAGACTAGGCTGCGGACTGTGCGCCTTCTTCTGTCAAGATGGCGTACAGGGCATCCGCATCCTGACTGCCTCTCAGCTTTTCACACCGCCCCTTGTCCCGAAGCGTGCGGGATACCCGGGCCAGCGCCTTGAGGTGATCGGCGCCGGATGATTCCGGCGCAAGCAACAGGAACAGAAGATCGACCGGAAGGTTATCCATCGAATCGAAATCAATGCCAGTGTTCAGTTTTGCGAACACCCCATATACCTTGTCAATTCCAGGCAGTTTACCATGAGGGATGGCAATACCCTTGCCGATACCCGTGGTGCCGAGACGTTCGCGTTCAATCAGAACGTCCAGAATATCCCGCTCGGCGCAGCCGGTAGCAACGGCGGCACGGCGTGCCAACTCCTGCAAGGCTTGCTTTTTGCTTGTTGCTTTCAGATCCGCAAAAACTGTCTGCGGCTGAATAAGATCACTGATTTCCATGATACCTGATCTGGTTGCTCATTAAGACGGCAAAATAAAATTTATGCGGATTTTTCGACCTTGGGGTCGATCCAACCAATATTGCCGTCAGGCCGTCGGTAAACCACGTTCAGCTCCTGCGTTGAGGAATTCTGGAACATCATCGCAGGCAGATTCGCAAGATCCATCCGCATAACTGCTTCGCCAACCGAGCAATCGGGGATATTTGCACTGCTTTCTGCAATGATCATGGGTTGCCAATCGTCCTGGGTTTCCGTGTCCGACGGTTCTTCCTCCGGCTCTGGCGCCAGAATATAGCTTTGGGCGGCAAAGGCCATTTTCGCCTGATACCGCTCCTTACCATGATGGCTTTTGAGGCGGCGTTTATATCGACGGAGTTGCTTCTCAACACGTTCCAACGCGGAGTCGAAACTGCTATACGCATCGGTGTGGTCGGCCGAAGCAGCGACATCAATGCCAGAGCCGATATGGACATTGCATTCCGTGTGAAAGTTATGACTGTTTCGGCTCAATGTCACCTGCGCATCAATTGCGTTATCAAAATATTTGGAAACGCCGATTTCCAGACTCCCTTCAATATGTTCGCGAAGGGCGTCGCCGACATCAATCTGCTTACCTTTTACAATCACATGCATCACAATGATCCAATCTTAAGAAGTGAGACCAATATCCGCCAAAAAATAGCGCTAAATTCCATTTGAGGGCGGGACCATAGTTTTTGCGCGTGGCAATGTCAACACGCGCTATTTGAAACGGAAAAATGCCGTGCCAGAGGCACCATTTGTTGCATCCCATTTATGAAGCAATCAGTTGCTTCTTCATTCTCCGCCGTTCCACGGACGACGGTATATTCATAGCATCACGATACTTTGCAACAGTACGCCGTGCAATATCTATCCCCTGAAGTTTCATCAATTCGACGATTTTGTCGTCAGAAAGAATGCGATTTGGGGCTTCGTCATTAATAAGCTGTTTTAATTTATGTCGGACGGACGCCGCCGAGTGGGAATCGCCTCCGGATGTTGAATTGATGGCGGAGGTGAAAAAATATTTCAGCTCGAACACCCCGCGGGAAGTGGCCAGATATTTATTAGAGGTAACCCGGCTCACCGTGCTTTCATGCATCGAAATCGCCTCGGCAATGGTTTTCAGGTTAAGCGGACGGAGAAATTCAATCCCCTGGGTGAAGAACATTTCCTGCTCCTCAACCAGTGCGGTGGCAACCTTCAGGATAGTATGGGCACGTTGATCCAGAGATTTCACCAGCCAGTTGGCCGAGTTCAGGCATTCGGACAGATACTCCTTTTCCTCCTTACGCCGCGACTTGTTGCTGATAACCGAATAGTAGCGGTTATTGACAAGCACCTTGGGTAGGGTTTCGCTGTTCAGCTCGATTTGCCATCCACCGTCGGGTCGCCGGTGAACAAAGACATCGGGTACGACGGTCTGTGCCACCTCTCCCCCGAACTGCAAACCGGGTTTCGGGTCCAGCGCCTTGATCTCAGAAATCATGTCGGCGAGATCTTCCTGATCGACGCCGCAGACCTCCAGCAAACCTTTGAGATTACCCTCGGCCAGCATCTGCAGGTTTTGAAGAAGTGCCGCGATCGCCGGATCGTAGCGGTCCTTTTCCTTTAGCTGCAATGCAAGACATTCGGTGAGATCGGCTGCAAAAACGCCTGTAGGCTCCATACCTCGCAGGATTTCGAGGACAGACTTTATCCGCTCCGCAGTGCAGCCTAGGCTTTCTGCTGCCTCGATCAGATCGCCAACTAGGTATCCCGTATCGCTCACCATATCAATAAGGTATGACGCGATCAGTTTGTCTGCAGGCGAAAGAGACAGGAGATTTAGCTGCTGGCTGAGATGGTCGTGAAGGGATAGATCCTCACTTAAGGTATTCTCTAGATTAAGATCAGCCCCGGAAAAGGAATTGCTGCCCCCAGAGCTTGCGCCTAGAACACCGGTATTGGCGGCATCCGCGCCAATCGCATCTGACGGAGCATCAAGAGGGGAGTCACTTGTATAGATATTGTCGTAATCGGTATCGATGGCGGTATTTTCGGCGGCGGAGAGGGGCACTTCTTCAGAAATATTTATTTCCTCAAGTGATGTGGGGTCTCCGTCAATTTCGATGTCTGCGTCACCATCCGTGGCAGGATATTCATCTTCGCCGGGTTGCGTCTCGTCGCGTTCAAGAAGGGGGTTTTTCTCCAGCTCCTGTTCCACATAGGCAGCTAGGTCCAGATTGGACAATTGCAACAGCTTAATTGCTTGCTGCAACTGTGGCGTCATCACAAGTTGCTGGCTTTGCCTTAGATCAAGTCTGGGCGTTAGCGCCATTGTCTCTCCTGATCTCTGTCAATCTCAAGCTGTCTAGAGATTGAAGCGATCCCCCAAATATACGCGTCTCACTCCTTCATCGGATACGATCTCCGACGGGTTTCCTTCCTTTATGACACGACCTTCGTTAAGAATATATGCACGGTCAATGATATCAAGCGTTTCACGCACATTGTGTTCGGTAATCAGAACACCTATCCCACGGTCTTTGAGGTGAGAAACCAGATCGCGTATATCGCCAACCGCGATTGGGTCAATGCCCGCCAATGGCTCGTCGAGCATAATGTAGTTAGGCTGGCCCGCGAGCGCGCGGGCTATCTCAACACGGCGGCGCTCCCCACCTGACAGGGCAATCGATGGCGTGCGGCGAAGGTGAGAGATGGAAAACTCCGCGAGCAGACTCTCCAACTGGTTCTCGCGCTTTTCCCGGACAGGCTCGATAAGTTCCAGAACGGAGCGGATATTCTGCTCCACATTCATGCCACGGAAAATTGATGCTTCCTGCGGCAGATAACCGATACCCAGACGGGCACGCCGATACATCGGGAGTTCCGTGACATCCCGGCCATCAAGATAAATTGTGCCATAGTCGGGTCGCAACAAGCCTGAAATGATATAGAAGCTGGTCGTCTTGCCGGCACCGTTGGGCCCGAGGAGGCCAACGGCCTCACCGCGGCTGACGGTTATGTCGACGCCGCGAAGGATCGGTCTCTTTTTGAAGGCCTTGCCGATGTTTTGCGCTCTCAAGCCGGAGTTTTCGGCTACCAGCCGCGGGCCCCGCTCCACTTCCTCTGTTCCTGTTGTCATATCCGTCTCATACTCTACTCGCCGGTTTTTTTCTCAGGAACAAAAATCCCTTTCACACGGCCCGTGTTTCCGCCTGTCGCGCCGCCGCCTTCGACCCGGCTTTTGCCGGTAATCAGGTCAAGGGTCAGCGTGTTACCACGTAGAACGTTCTTTCCTTGCGTTAATACCACATTTCCCTGCAATTCAATCTGCTTATTTATGACATCATAAACGCCCTTGTCTCCCTGCGCCGTTTCTCGCGGGCTGGAAAGGAATACATTTCCCAAAGCATCGATCTGGCGGATGTTGGCAGGCTCCCCATTCTCAGACTGGTTCTTGTCGGCGTAATGCACCATCAGCTTGGCGGCCCGCATCCTGATCTCGCCCTGCACAACCTGAACATTTCCTTCGAAGATGGCGAGCTGGTTGGCCTGTTGCACCTCAAGCGAGTCCGCGGTGATCTCGATCGGCTGATTGGTATCGAAACTGCCCCCGGTGAGGGCGGATTGCGCCATGGCGCTCTCGGGAGACCCTGCAGCAAACAGGCCAATGGCAAGGATCAGTATTATTAGTTTTTTTGTCAGCCTGCGCATTTGGGGATGTCCAAGATTCTTTTTAAGGATTGATAGTCATTTTGACATTGCCGTCAAATCGTATGTTACCAGTAATCTGGTCGGCGGCAAGGCTATCCGCTTCAATGGCGCCGAGCGGACCATGGCCTTTCAACGGATTTTTACTTGTGATCGTCCGCTTCTTCAGGTTGACTTGGGCCGAGTTGGCGGAAAACTGATTGCCGCTGTCGCTGAAAATATCAATCTCGCCATAAAGGTCCAAAACGCCGGTTTCCGTATCCAGTTCTCCCGCCGGTGCCGTGATGGAAATCCAGTCCTGACTGGGAAGGGTGATATCCGCCTGAATATTTTTGAGCGAGACAAGGGACGCCGTTGCTGTCTTCTGCGTTGCTGTATCCGCCGTCACGACATACTGCCGCTCGTTAATATCGCTTGCGACATATTGCGGGTTCTTCATCGTCAGCCCGTCATCGGATACCGTGACGTCCGCGTAATCGAGCTTGAACCCCTCCGGCTTATCAAGATTAGGAAGGATAAAGGCAAGCCCGACAAGCAGGATAGCAAGTCCCAACAATATGAACTTAATAATCGTAACAAAATGGCTGTAGCGGGCGTTGAACTTCATTTCCACCAGCCCCGGCGTGCCAATGAAGTCAGTCGTGCCGGCAAGCGTCTCGTTCGAGATTTCGTCCTTTGTTGGTATGGCATCCACGCGTTTCATTTGTTACATGACTCCGCTGCGCAGGCAGTCATGCACACTGATGATGCCGATCGTTTGCCCTTCATCGACCACAAACAGGCAGGTAATACCATTAAACCCTGTAGAATTCATCTGCGCGAGAGCTTCTCCGGCCAGCGCCCTTGCGGAAATCGTCTGCGGATTACGGGTCATCACCTCATTTACAGGTTTACCGAGAAGGTCTGCCCCCATATGCCGGCGCAAATCTCCATCGGTAATTATCCCGACAAGGGCATTTTTCTCGTCCAGAACGCCGACGCAACCGAAACTTTTTGCGGAAATCTCGATAAGCGCTTCGCTCATTAACGTGCCTTCGCGGGCGAGTGGCATGGCATCTCCGGTGTGCATCAGGTCCGCGACTTTGATAAGGGAGCCACCCAGCTTGCCACCTGGGTGAAAAACGCGGAACTGTTCGGCATCGAAGCCGCGGCGCGAAAGCAGGGCAACCGCAAGGGCATCTCCCATCGCCAGCGCTGCCGTTGTCGATGTTGTTGGCGCGAGACCCATCGGGCAGGCTTCCGGTGCGTCGGGTAGGAGTAACAGCGCATCGGCGCGGCGACCAAGCGTGCTGTCGGCTTTGCCGACAATCGCGATGAGAGGGATATGGAACCGCCGGGTGTAGGCAATGATATCGCTCAGTTCTTTTGTGCCGCCGGAATTGGAGAGGCACAGCACCACATCATTCTTTGTGATCATGCCAAGGTCCCCGTGGCTCGCCTCGGCCGGGTGAACGAATTGCGCAGGGGTGCCAGTGGATGCGAGTGTCGCCGCAATCTTGTTGCCGATATGCCCGCTTTTGCCCATGCCGCTGACAATGACGCGACCGCGCGCCTTGAAGATAAAATCAAGGGCTTTGATAAACTCTCCGTCGAGATCGTCCAGAAGCTGTAGAAGCGCATCCGCTTCAGTTTTCAGCACTTTCCGGGCGGCAACGAGATCGGCTGTCTCGTCAACTCGGGCTGTCGCCACGTCCTTTGAAAATGCCATTAACCGATCCGCCATCTGTTTGCGCTTTCCGGCGCCGTTACAACCGGTCCGACACACTATCACTGAAGTCCATCAATATATAAGAAAATTGCGTCTTCTTAACAAGGATAATAGCGCTTTGCCGTCCCTACCTCTAGCTATGTGCGAAGATGTCTGTATCCGCCCATCCCGCAAGATCGAGCCTTGCGCGGGTCGGCAGAAATTTGAAACATTGCTCCGCGAGTTCCATTCGTCCTTCGCGTATCAGCATTTCATCTAGGTTTTCTTTCAACTGATGCAGATAGAGAACATCGGACGCGGCATATTCCATTTGTGCGTCACTGAGTTCTTCGGCGCCCCAATCTGAGGACTGTTGTTGCTTTGAAATATCAATGCCGAGAATCTCCTGACAGAGGTTCTTGAGTCCGTGGCGGTCGGTGTAGGTCCTGACCAAGCGGGACGCGATTTTCGTGCAGTAAACAGGCGCGCAGGTCACATTGAGGTAATGTTCCATCACAGCAATATCGAACCGGCCGAAATGAAATATCTTGAGCCGCTCCGGATCGCCAAGCTGCCGGACGAGGTTTGGAGCGTCATAGCTTTTGCCATCGAACTTGACGAGATGCGCATTTCCATCGCCGGACGAGAGCTGCACAAGGCAGAGCCGGTCACGATGCGGGAGAAGCCCCATCGTCTCGCTGTCCACCGCGATGGACGGACCGAGGTCGATATCGTCGGGAAGGTCGCCATGATGCAGAAAAATTGCCATTTCATCCTCCGGTAACGGCTAGTGCGGCGAGAAGGATG
>NZ_JARGOQ010000078.1 GCF_029233945.1 Sneathiella sp.
CGCGATACCATCAAGGCTATTCTTGGTCAGAGCATTGTAAGGACAGGCACGGCGTAAAAAACTGCTTTAAGGATTCCATCGGCACTGTCAAAAGAAAATGGCTTGAGCCGTGACCGCTCTGGATTTACGGGCGGCACATGAAAAATCCATTCCACTGCTTTAAAACTCACCTGAGATCATTCGCCTGGCCGCCCTGAAGTATGTTCGATATCCACTGTCATTACGTCAGGTCGAAGATAGGTGTTGTCATCTATTTGCGTAACAACAACGTCTTGATTTCGTCTTTCCACTAAAAAAGGACACTTGTTATAGGGAAAAATCATTGGCGCGGCGAAAAGATAAAATCGATTTGGATATGCCGGTCGACGGAATCATGCGGATTTGGCCGCAATCCATTTCCGTGTTTATAAATAACCGTATGCAATGTATCGGCTGTCCACTCGCGACATTTCACACAATCGTCGACGCCGCAAGAGAACATGAAATCGATCTAGACAGGCTTTTAGAAGATTTGAACAAGGTATCCCAATAAAGGTTAGCGGCTAGCTATCGCTTTTTCCGGCTGCTATTACCGCCAGTTTATGCCCTTCAGTCACCGTAATTTTCTTCCGCTGACTCTTCACAAGGCCCTCATTTTCCCAGGTGCTTAACAATCGGGAGACCGTATGAAGCGTCGTACCCGTCATTTCCGAAATATCCTGACGTGAAATAGGGAAATCAATCAAGATGCCGTCGTCGGTCTTTCGACCCGTCTGATTGGCCAGTTTCAGGACAGCATTGGCCACACGTTGCTCAACCCGTTCCGTTGCCATTTCGACAATCCTGTCCTGGGCATCCTGCAAACGCGCGCCGACTGTTCTGTATGTGTTGGTTGCGAACGTCGGATATTTTTCAGTGATCGTCGTCCATAGCGATCCGGGCCAGGACAGCACCACGCAATCAACGGCGGCCACGGCATTGGCCGGATAACAATCGAGGCCGAGTGCCTGCGCGATTCCGAAGAGTTCCCCGCTCGAAATATAACGGGCGATCACCTGTTCACCGTCCGGCGTCACTTTGACAACACGGATATGCCCGTCAAGTAGCAGAAAAAAGGAATGTGCCGCCTCCCCCTGACTAAAAATTGTCCTGCCTATTTCATATCGTTCCGATCTTGCATTGGAGAGCAGTGCAACTAGATTTTCGCGTTCTATGCCGCGAAAAGGCGGGACATCAGCAATGAGAGATGCGTCCAGCAAAGACATAAAAATCCTTTTTAAGTTTGTCGAAGCGCAAATCCAAATTTACGCAGGGGCTATATCCTGTAATGAGTTAGTTTTACGCAATCTGTAAGGTTTAGCAATGGCGATTCCAAGGCTGAAACACTATCAGGGCCCTGCCCTTCTGAGCTACGGCTATCGACCGTTTTTCTTATTTGGTTCTCTATATGCCGGAATTTCCATCTTTCTGTGGCTACCCCTATTCTATGGAGAGCTATCGATTGCGTCGCAGTTCGCCCCTGTCGACTGGCATATTCATGAAATGTTTTTCGGCTTCCTCGCCGCCGTCGTTACAGGGTTCCTATTCACGGCCATACCAAACTGGACAGGCCGTATGCCGATCCAGGGGACACCCCTGTTACTCCTTGTCCTTCTATGGGCCATAGGGCGGGCCGCCGTGACATTCTCAAGCTATATTGGCTGGTTACCTGCAATGATAGTCGACCTGATATTCTTAGCAACCATTCTGGTCGTTTTGGTAAATGAAATCATTGCAGGGAAAAACTGGCAAAACCTTAAAGTACTTATGCCTTTGGGCTTGTTGCTTGCCGCAAACGCGGGGTTTCATCTGGAAGCCCACTATTTCGGCCTGAGTGATATTAGTCGGCGAGTGGCTATGGCCGCGGTGATTTTGCTCATTATGTTGATTGGCGGACGCATTATCCCGAGCTTTACAAGAAACTGGCTGGTGCGGAACAATCCAGGGCGACTACCAGTCCCTTTCAACCGGTTTGATGTGGCGGCAATCGTTATAGCGGCCCTAGCTTTTGTATCCTGGATTGTGACCGATCTCGCAACCGTTTCAGGTTTTTTGATGCTTCTGGCCGCAGCGTTCCATTTTATACGGCTGTTCCGTTGGGCCGGATACCGTGCCCTCAAAGACCCATTGGTTCTTGTCTTGCATCTGAGTTACCTCTTTATTCCGATAGGTTTCACCCTTCTTGGTCTGGCGGGCTTCTTTCCCGACTTCTTTTCGCCCCTCGCCGGCATTCATGCGCTTGGGACTGGCGCTATTGGCTCGATGACCCTCTCCGTTATGCTGCGCGCGACACTTGGTCACTCCGGGCAGCCGTTGAGGGCGGGTAGAAGCGCCAAATTTATCTTTGCCTTTATCTTTCTAGCGGCCTTTACCCGACTTGCTGCCGAGTTCGACATTGATCAGTATAACCTGCTTCTCCCTTTTTCGGCACTGGTCTGGTTTCTCGCATTTACAGGATTTAGCATTTTCTACGCTCCGCTTTTTTTGAGGAAAAAAAGTTAAAACCTTCCAGAAGCTTGCAGTAGATCAAATAAGCGTTCCAGACATTCAATTAAACATGTCCTGCACCTGAAATATTTCAGCCACCGAGCCATCACGCTCATAGCAGAGTTCTGCGGCAGGACATGACGACGGCATGAAGAATAGAGCTTTAAAGTTTCCGAATATTTTTGCGTCTTTCCTACTGGTCGTCATTGGCCTGTTCGGATTTCTTCAGAGTGCCTGCGCGGCGGTGGCCACGCAGCCGGGGGAACTTTCAACCTACCTCTCAAGCATTGTGCCGTCCGAGCTATTTGACGGGGCCGATCGATATGGGGATCAAATAGCCAATACGCCGGTCGTTCCCGTTATGAGCGGAGACAAACTCGTCGGTTATGTTTTCCTCAATACTGACTTCGTAAGTGCGATCGGATATTCGGGGAAACCTATTGAAGTTCTGATTGCGATGACACCGGAAGGGCGCATTGCGGCGGGCCGCCTGATGCATCATGCCGAGCCGATTGTACTTTCCGGCATACCCGAACAGAAGATCATCGATTTTATCGCAGGCTACAAAGGTAATGACATATTGGAGCTGGCGCGGGAAAAAGGCGGAGAGCCCCCGCCTGTCGATATCGTCTCCGGCGCGACCGTCACCGTTATGGTAATTGATGATAGTATCAAGAGAGCGGCGGTCCGCGCGGCGGCTGCCCTCGGCCTTGGAGGTTTGACGAATACCGTCGCCGCTGCGGCTTCACCAAAAAAATCGCTGATAGTTGACGGAGATGCATCTATCGATTGGCAGACGCTTATCGGAAATGGCTCTGTACGGCGGATGCGGTTGAGCCTGGCGGATGTCAACGATGCCTTCGTCGCTCAAGGTAACGAGAAGGCAATTGAACGCCCGGAAACAGGCGATGACGATGAGGCCTTTATCGATCTTTATATTGCGTCGCTCGCCATACCGGAGATTGCCCGCAGCCTTTTGGGTGACCGGGAATACCAGAATCTCCAGAAAAAACTGAACCCCGGGCAAAACGCATTTCTGGTCATGGGGAGCGGACGCTATTCCTTTCGAGGATCGGGCTATGTCCGCGGAGGTATCTTTGATCGCGTCCAGGTCGTACAGGGCGAGGAGGCGTTTCGTTTTAAGGATCGGGGATACAAGAACCTTGGACGTGTCGAAGCGGACGGCGCGCCTGAGTTCAGGGAAGTGGCCCTTTTCCGCACCCCCGACGGCGCCATTTTCGATCCCGCCGAACCTTGGGAGCTTCAACTCCTTGTTCAAAGAGCTATCGGTGCCCTTGAGAAGGTATTTGTGGCATTCGAGCTAAGCTACCAACTACCGGGTATTTACGTTCATACAGAGGCTGCGCCCGTTGTCGCGGCTGCGCCGCCAGTAACACAGTCCGCAACCATGGAGGCTGAGGATACAGCAGCGGCAAACGCCCTGTGGCAGCGTATCTGGAAACAGAAGATGCCCGAAATCATTATCCTGATTTCCGCGATTGTCATTTTGACTATCCTATTCTTCGTTCAGGATCAGGTGGTTCGCAGCAAGAAATTTACCGATTGGTTCCGCATCGGCTTCCTGACATTCACGTTGTTTGGGATCGGTTTCTACGCCCAGGCGCAGCTATCCGTCGTCAATGTGTTTGTCTTCGTCAACGCCCTGCTGACAGATTTCCAGTGGCAGTTCTTCCTGATGGAGCCATTGATTTTTATTCTCTGGTGCTCCGTCGCGGTTTCCCTGATTTTCTGGGGGCGCGGCGCGTTCTGCGGATGGCTTTGCCCCTTTGGGGCCTTACAGGAACTTACCAATAAGGTCGCCCGTTTTGCCGGCATCAAGCAGTTTACGGTCCCCTGGTGGCTGCATGAACGACTATGGCCCATCAAATATATCATTTTCCTAGGGCTGCTGGGTCTCTCCATCTACTCCCTGCATCTCGCGGAAACCTTTGCAGAGATTGAACCCTTCCGCACCTCCATTGTCCTGCGGTTCATGCGCGGTTGGCCTTATCTGCTATTCGTTTTCTCGCTATTGTTCGCTGGTCTTTTTATCGAGCGCTTCTTCTGCCGGTATCTTTGCCCGCTCGGCGCAGCGCTTGCCATACCCGGCAAGCTGGCGATGTTCAATTGGCTGAAGCGGTACCGGAACTGCGGCGATCCCTGTCAGACATGCGCCAAGGAGTGCATGGTTCAGGCCATCGACCCGCTTGGCAATATCAATCCGAATGAGTGCCTCTACTGCCTGCATTGCCAGGTGAACTATTACGACGAGGATGTTTGCCCTGTGGTGATCCATGCTCTTGCCAAGGCGCGCAAAATGGACCCGAGCGCCAAGACCTCAGTTGCCGATCAAGATCCGGCCTATCGCAGGGGACGGCGGCTTAACCAACCCAGAGCATATGAGTAAGCGCATGGGCTATTCACCGATATGAGAGAAATTAATTGAAGAAGGAAGAGGAAAATGACGGATAACTCGGAAAAAATTGCAGATGTATCGCGCCGGTCATTGTTGACAGGATCGGCTGCTGCCGCCGGACTGGGCGTCGTGGGTGGGGCAACTATGATGCCTATATCAACCGCGCGCGCCGCATCCGGGAAAAGTGAAGTCGCCCCCGGCGATCTTGACGAATATTATGGCTTCTGGAGTGGCGGACAATCAGGCGAAGTGCGGATCATGGGGGTTCCCTCCATGCGCGAACTGATGCGTATTCCTGTTTTCAACCGGTGCAGCGCAACCGGCTGGGGGCAAACAGACGAAAGCATTAAAATTCTCACCGAGAATATGCTGCCCAAGGAAAAAGAATTCTGGAAGGACAAGGGTGGATTTCCCAGCAATGGCGATACCCATCATCCGCATATGTCCTTTACTGACGGTAGCTATGATGGTCGTTATATTTGGGTAAATGACAAAGCAAACACTCGCGTCGCCCGCATTCGCTGCGATCTGATGAAGGTCGATAAAATTATCTCTGTTCCGAACGCCGCCGATATCCATGGCTTGCGGCCACAGAAATTTCCGAAGACAAAATATATTTTCGCCAATGGGGAACATCGTGTTCCGCTGCCGAATGACGGCTCCGTCCTTGATGACCCCAAGAATTATCATGCCGTCTTCACGGCCATTGATGGCGAGAAGATGGAGGTCGCCTGGCAGGTCATCGTCGACGGCAATCTTGATAACGTGGATGCCGATTATCAGGGGAAATACGCGATTTCGAGTTGCTATAACTCCGAAGAAGGCGTCACTCTCGCGGAGATGACCGCGAACGAGCAGGACTGGGCAGTCGTGTTCGATATCGCTGCGATTGAGGCAGGTGTTGCTGCCGGCGACTTCAAGAAATATGAAGGCGATGTGCCTGTCCTGGATGGTCGCAAGGGATCAAAATATACCCGCTATATCCCGATTTCGAACAGCCCCCATGGCGTGAATGCTTCGCCGGACGGCAAATACATGATGATCAATGGTAAGCTCTCGCCGACAGTATCTGTCATCGAAATGGCGAAACTGCCCGACGTTTTTGCCGACAAAATAAAACCCCGCGATGCGGTTGTCGCGGAGCCTGAACTGGGCCTCGGCCCGCTTCACACAGCATTTGATGGCAAGGGCAATGCCTATACGACATTGTTCCTCGACAGCCAAATCTGCAAATGGGATGTCGACAAGGCTATCCGGAAATTTGCCGGAGAGAAAGTCGAGCCGATTATCCAGAAGCTCGATGTGCAGTATCAGCCGGGCCATAATCATACATCCATGGGTGAAACCAATCAGGCAGACGGCAAATGGCTGGTCTCCCTGAACAAGTTCTCCAAAGACAGGTTTATCAACGTTGGCCCGCTGAAGCCGGAGAATGATCAATTGATTGATATCTCGGGCAAAAAAATGAAAATTGTTCATGATGGTCCAACTTTTGCGGAGCCGCATGACTGTATTATTGTTCAGCGGTCCATCGTCAATCCAGACCAGACCTACAATCGTGAAGATCCCATGTTTGATGCTCTCAAGGCGCAGGCAAAAGCCGACGGGATCGAGGACTTGGACTATGCGGAAGACGTCATCCGGGACGGCAACAAGGTTCGGGTTTATATGCATTCCACCGCGCCGATATTCTCGCTGGAAAAATTCACTGTGAAACAGGGGAATGAAGTCACAGTCATCGTCACCAATATCGATGAAGTCGATGACCTGACCCATGGCTTTACCATTTCCAACTATGGCGTTGCCATGGAAATCGGTCCGCAGCAGACGGCGTCGGTCACTTTCAAGGCTGACATGCCGGGCGTTCACTGGTTCTATTGCCAGTGGTTCTGCCACGCATTGCATATGGAAATGCGCGGTCGCATGCTTGTTGAGCCGGCATAGCCAATGCGCCTCCAAAGAAACATTCTTTGGCAAATCTGGGGTGCGGTGGCCGTCGTTGCCACCGCTTCCCTACCCCTACCCTATGCCGAGGCCCGCGAGGTTGACGTTTCCGAAAATCTTCAGCAAGCCATCGAGGCTGCCGCCCCGGGAGATACACTTATCCTGGCCGCCGGGACCTATGATGGATCTTTGGTTATCACGAAGCCGCTTACTATTCTGGGCAATGGTAACGCGAAGATAACCGGCACCTCGTCAGGCTCTGTTATTCATGTCAAGGCTCCCGACGCACGACTTGAAGGACTGATCGTGACGGGCTCGGGTCTTTCCCTTGAAACCCAGGACAGCGGTATCTTTCTCGATCAGGAAGCAACCGGCGCCATTATCTCAAATAATGTTGTTACGGACAATCTGATCGGCATCTACGTTTCCGGCGCAGAAAATGCCCATGTGATTGGCAACCAGATCTCCGGCCGTCAGGATTTGCGCATGAACGAGCGGGGGAACGGCATTCAGATATGGAATGCCCCGGGCGCGATCATTGAGAACAATGACATCCGCTACGGCCGCGACGGGATATTCGTCACGACGAGCGAGCGGAATATTTTCAAGGGCAACAGCATGCGCGATCTGCGGTTCGCCATCCATTACATGTACACCAATAACAGCGAGGTCATTGGCAACCGGTCGTATGGAAACCATATTGGTTACGCGATCATGTCCTCATCCGATCTGGTTGTCGAAGATAATCTTTCGGAGCAAGATCGGGATAGGGGGATATTGTTCAACTATGCTGTCCGGGTGGCCGTGACGCGGAATATTGTTCGCGGTGGAACAGAGAAATGCATCTTTATCTACAATTCGCATGACAATTATTTTGAGGAAAACCTGCTATCGGATTGCACCATCGGCATCCATTTCACAGCGGGGTCCGAAAAAAATACATTGACGCGAAACGCATTCGTGAACAACCGGAACCAGGTGAAATATGTCGGTACCAGATGGCTTGAATGGTCCAGGGATGGCGTCGGAAATTACTGGTCCGATCAGGTGGCAATGGATCTTGACCGCAATGGTGTGGCGGACAGCATATACCGTCCCAATGATCTCACCGATCGGATTATCTGGCAGTATCCCTCCGCCCGGCTTCTCCTGAATAGCCCCGCCGTGCAAATCCTGAAATACGCGCAAAGTAATTTTCCGGCTCTGCATCCCGGAGGCGTTGTCGACAGCGCGCCGTTGATGGCCATCCCGAAAAACCTGACCGATGGGAGCAAGTCATGAAAATGGAAAATTTTCCGGCAATCGACTTGATCGATATTAGTCAATCGTATCGCGATAAAATTGCACTTCAGGATATTTCCCTGGCGCTTTCCAACAGACAATGCCTGGCACTTGTCGGTCATAATGGCGCGGGCAAGACAACTCTCATAAAGATCATTCTCGGACTGCTCAAGCCGAACCAGGGGGCCGTCAAGGTTTTACATCAGGATCCCGCAAGCCGGCATTTCAATAACTTGCGGTGCAGCATCGGTTTCCTGCCGGAGCAAGTACTTTTCCAGAAGACATTGACGGGTCGGGAGACCCTTGCCTTCTATGCCCGGTTAAAAGGGCTGCCAACGAATAACCTCGATGATTATTTTGATCGCGTCGATTTGCGCGCTGCGGCAGACAGGCGCGTCGGCACTTATTCAAAAGGCATGCGTCAGCGGCTCGGGATCGCGCAAGCGCTGCTGGGTCAACCGAAGTTGCTGGTTCTGGACGAGCCGACCACCGGCCTCGATCCTGTTGCACGGCAGAATATCTACAGAATTATTGACGAGGAGAAGAAAAGCGGCGCCGCCGTCCTCATTTCTTCCCATGTGCTGACGGAAATGGATCACCGGATCGATCGCGTCGCTATTCTCAGTGAAGGGCGGATGGTCGCTCACGGATCGATCCCGTTTTTGCGCCATCATATCGGCATGCGCTCCTCTCTTAAAATCACCGCCGATCCGGAAAGCTGCGGAAATATCGCGGCCATGTTCGAGGCCGAATTACCCGTTGAGCGTCCCTCCATGGAAGAAATCATTCTGAGATGCCTGCCGGAGCAGAAACTGGAGATATTGAAAAAGGTGATGGCGATGGACGCGACGATCACGGACATCGAATTGACCGACCCGTCGCTGGAGCATGTCTTTAACGCCTATTCGAGCACCGCTTCATCGGGAGGGAACCATGTATAATATTCTCGTCCTGGCATCGAAGGAAGTGCGTGACGGATACCGGAATAAATGGATCGCGGTAATGACACTTGTCATGACCGGCTTTGCCCTGATCCTCTCGTTTCTGGGGAGTGCCCCTGTCGGCTCAACCCACATCAGCCCCATGGCGGTGACGGTGGTCAGCCTTTCCTCTCTCGGCATTTTCTTCATTCCGCTCATTGCGCTTCTGCTATCCTACGACGGCATTGTTGGCGAAGAAGAACGCGGGACGCTTATCCTGCTGCTGGCCTATCCGATTTCCAAACCGGCAATAGCGCTCGGCAAGTTCCTGGGACAATTATCCATCCTGTCCTTCGCCATTATTGTTGGGTATGGCTGCGCCACCCTCGCGATCGCGCTGACCGGAGACATCCCGCTCGCAGAGCAGGGCTGGCCCATTCTCCTGAAACTCATCCTTTCGTCGATCCTGCTCGGCGGCGTCTTTCTTGCCCTTGGGTTGCTGTTGAGCGCATTGACACGCGACCGCGGAACAGCCGCCGCCGGGGCAATCGGTCTCTGGCTTCTGTTTGTTGTCCTGTTCGATATGGCACTGCTGGGGTTTCTCTCGTCCGGCGCCGCAGATCTTATTCGCGACGATGCGGTTAAATGGATCATGCTGGCAAGCCCGTCAGACGCCTATCGCATGTTCAATCTGTCGACCAACGCGGAAACGGCGCTCCTCTCGGGTATGGCCGGACTGAGAGAAGATCAGGGGGTGTCTGCATCCGTTCTTATCTCTCTTTTATGCATCTGGATCATAATTCCGTTAGCCGCTTCATGTGTTCTTTTTCAGCGGAGATCCTCATGACTTTGATCCGGAAATTTGCTCTCGCCGCGGTATGCTTTGGTCTTCTCGGTGCCTGCGATAACGATGCGGATCATGTGCCGCCGCCGCAAGCGCTTACCGATGATGCGGTGGGCGTTTATTGCGGGATGATCCTCACCGAGCATGCCGGTCCGAAAGGACAGGTGTTCGAGAAGGGCCGCGACG
>NZ_JARGOQ010000079.1 GCF_029233945.1 Sneathiella sp.
CTTGCGCAGAAGAGCGATTTGCTTCGCACATCTTATTCCGAACCCATGTCATTTGCCGTTTCGCATAGCGCCGGGTGAGGGTCTTTATCCGCTGTAATGCGGCATCCCGCTCCAATGTTCCATCCAGCACCGCCATCAGCTCCGGCACACCGAGCGCCTTCATTGCAGGTAAAGCAGGATCGAGTTTACGCTCCATCAGCGTTTTCACCTCGTCCAGCGCACCACCCTCCTCCACCATCCAGTCAAGACGGCGGTTGCAGCGATCGTAGAGCCATTCCCGATCCGGCGTGAGCGCAAGCCAAAGCCGCGGCCCTTGCAATATGTCGCCCGACGGCGCTCGCTTTTGCCACTCGCCGAGGGGGATGCCGGTCTCCTCCACTACCTCCAGCGCCCGGAGGATGCGTTGGCTGTCGCCCTCATTCAGCCGCGCTGCCATCTCCGGGTCCTTCTCGGCCAGCATTCTATGGATAACGGCATTGCCCTCCCGCTTATGAAGATCACGGAGACGATCCCTCACCTCGTCAGAAATGCCTGGCACCTCGGCGATGCCCTTGGTCAGGATATCGAAATAAAGCCCCGTCCCGCCAACAACGATGGGAAGCTTGCCATTGCTTCGCGCCTCCTCGATCTCTTTCAGCGCCATATCCCGCCAGCGCGCGGCGTTGCAGTAGTCCGCCGGGTCCAGCACCCCATACAGCCGATGAGGGGCACTCGCCTCTTCCTCCACGCTCGGGCGGGCGGTCAGAACGCGCAGGCCACTATAAACCTGCATACTGTCCGCATTGATGATGACACCGTTAAATTCCTCTGCTATGGCAATGGCCAACGCGGATTTGCCGCTGGCGGTAGGCCCGGCCAACAGGACTACCCCCGCCTGGCGCGTGATCGGCGATGCATTATTATCCGTCAAGGAATTGTAGCCCTTTATGATGACACAGAAATCGGTTCTTACCCTTGTTGCTGATCATACAGCGCAGAGTTCAATTCGCAATATCGCCGACGCCGCGCGCGAAACCCTGATCGAGGCCGGGGCCGATTGCGCCCAGCCGGACTGGCTCAGCGAGGATCGCGCCGTCGATATCGCCTTTGACGGGCTGGCAAGAGACGCGGCGCAAGACGGCTTCGCCAAGGCGGGACTGCTCGAAACCATCGATTTTTGCCTGCAGCCCGCCGAGTTCCGACGCAAAAAGCTTTTCCTCGCCGATATGGACAGCACCATCATCACGGTCGAATGCATTGACGAACTTGCGGATTTCGCGGGCTTCCGCGCGGAAGTCTCGGCGATTACCGAGCGGGCAATGAATGGGGAGCTCGATTTCAACGAGGCCTTTCGCGCCCGCGTCGCCATGCTGAAGGGCCTGCGCGAAGAAATCCTGCAGCAGGTCTTTGACGAACGGGTCACCCTCACCCCCGGCGCTCGCACTCTGGTGCAAACCATGCGCAGCACTGGCACCTATACCGCCTTGGTCTCCGGCGGCTTCACCTTTTTTACCAGCCGGGTGCGCGAGACGGTTGGCTTTCATATGGATATGAGCAACGAGCTTCTGTTCGAGGACGGCGCGCTCACCGGTGTGGCAGCGGAGCCGATCCTGAATTCCGCCGCAAAGCTCAACACACTGGAATCCCTGCGCCATGAATATTCCCTCCGGCGGGAGGAAACGGCGGCAATCGGTGACGGGGCGAATGATATCCCGATGATCGAGGCGGCAGGCCTCGGCGTGGCCTTTCACGCTAAGGCGAAAGCGGCGGCGGCGGCGGATGCGACCATCCGCTTTGGCGATCTCACCACCCTTCTCTATTATCAGGGCTACCGGCAAAGCGAATTCGGCGAGACATAAAAAATGGCGCCACCTCATCCGAGGGGCACCATCTTTCGGGATCAGCTAAAAATCAGCTTTCCTTGTTCAGCTTCAGGGCGATGAAGCGGGAGTTATCGCCACGCTTCAGCAGCAGCAGGACAGATTTCTTGTCCGTCGCCTGAATTTCCGCAATCCGCTCCTTCATCTGCTCCGGGTTCGAGACCGGCTCAAGCTGCGCTTCGGCAACCACATCCCCGGCACGAATGCCCTTCTCGGCGGCTTCGGAGTTCGGATCAACATCCGTGACCACGACACCGTTTAAATCCGGGCTGATGTTGAACTGCTCGCGCGCGGCGTCATCAATCGTGGCCAGTTCCATGCCCAGCAGGTCGATCTTGTCGCTGCTGCCCGGAGTTGGTGACGCACTCGCCATGGCGGTCTCCGCTTTTTCAAGCTCGCCAAGCGTCACGTTCAGTGTCTCGGTCTTGCCACCGCGCCACAGTTCCACCGTGACTTTGGAGCCAACCTTGGATTCCGCCACCAGACGGGACAGTTCACGGGGTTCGCTGACCGCCTCGCCATTGAATTTCAGGATGACATCGCCCGCCTTGACCCCGGCCTTGAACGCCGGTCCATCTTCCGGCACGCCGGCAACGAGGACGCCGTCCGTATCCATCAGGTCAAGCCCTTCGGCAATTTCCTCGGTCACGGGCTGGATCACCACACCGAGCCAGCCGCGGCTGGTCTTGCCAAACTCGATCAGCTGCTCAACTACCGGTACCGCAAGCTCGGAAGGAACGGCAAAGCCGATGCCAATGCTACCGCCGGACTGCGAGAAGATCGCCGTGTTGATACCGATGACTTCGCCGTCCATGTTGAACAGCGGACCACCGGAATTCCCCTTGTTGATGGAGGCGTCGGTCTGGATATAGTCGTCATACGGACCGGAGCGGATATCACGTCCGCGCGCCGAGACGATACCCGCCGTCACCGTACCGCCAAGACCGTAAGGGTTACCAATGGCCAGCACCCAATCACCAACGCGGGATTTGTCGCTGTCGCCCCAACCAACATCAATGAGCGGATGATCGTTCGGGTCGATTTTCAGAACCGCGATATCAGTTTTCGGGTCTGTCCCCACGAGGGTCGCCGGTACTTTCTCACCGTCCTGAAAGATGACTTTGATCTCGTCCGCACCGTCAATCACATGGTTGTTGGTGATGACATAACCATCCGTGGCATCAATCACGAAACCGGAACCGAGCGAGGTGGCCTTGCGTTCGCGCTGCTCCCCGTTCTTGTCCTTATTGCCGAATTCCTTGAAGAAATCCTCGAACGGATGGCCTTCGGGAAGCTTCGGGAGCCCGCCGCTCGGGCCCTTGACGGTCTGGGTTGTCGAAATATTGACAACCGCCGGCGACAGCTTTTCCACAAGGTCGGCAAAGCTGTCCGGGGCACCCCGCGCCTTCGCCCCCACCGCAAACACCATCATCAGGGTGAAAACCGTCAGGGTTGATATAGCGATCGCGCTAATTTTATATGCACCCGGCGCCGGATCCGCGACCGGCCGGGCAACAATCTCCGCTGATTTCGGGAGTGCTGAGTATCGGTTATACAAGTCTATCTTCCTTCTATAATTCGATTCTCTGCCGGGGTCCAAAGATCGCGAGCAGAGGATCAACTGACAATATATTCCCCTCTTGTTTCATCCACCGGCTTCAGTTTCCGATGCATTGCGCTGTATGTACCTAGAAATCAATTAAGGCAGAAATGTGCAAATGAAACCCGTTTTTTAATTTTTGTTGGTTAAATGCAAAATTCCTTTGGTTTCAAGGTACAACTTCGCGTTATCCCCGGATAAGCCAGACAAAAATTACACCGATCACTGCCGCCGCCAGGCCGACTATGCGTAAAATATGACTTGGCATACCGAGTGCCGAAACCATCATCCGCTTCATGCCGTCGGGAAACAAGGCATAAAGCGCGCCCTCAAAAAACAAAACCAGCGCCGCCGCCAGCAGGAAATCGGTTACCACAACTATCGCCTCTTACGAAAACGGCCCGTAAGTAATATACGGGCCGCTTCAATCCATGTTTACTTGGAAGGTGCCGGTTCGACATCCTGCTGGTCAAAGAAGCGGAAAAACTCCGATGTCGGGGACAGCACCATGGAGGTATCAGTATCCGACATGGATTCCCGATAGGCCTGCATAGACCGGTAGAAGGAGAAAAAGTTCTCGTCCTTACCGAACGCTTCGGCGAAGATACGGTTCTTTTCGCCGTCGCCTTCACCACGGAGGATTTCAGAATCCTTTCGCGCATTGGCGATCAGGACCGTGCGTTCCTTGTCCGCATTGGCCGTGATCCGCTGAGCGATTTCCGCACCCGTTGCCCGGATTTCCTTGGCTTCCTGCTCACGCTGCGACCGCATACGATCAAAAACCTTCTCACTGTTTTCCTTCGGCAGGTCAGCCCGGACGATCCGCACATCAATCACGTCAATGCCGGAGGCCTTGGCTTCCGTGTTCACCTGTTCCCGAATCTGATTCATCAGGTTGGACCGCTCCCCCGAAACAATATTGTTCAGGGACTGGCGACCGAGATTCTGCCGGAGCTGTGAGTTCAGGATTGTTTCCAGTCGCGTATAGGCGATTTGGATATTGCCATAGGACTGGTAATACTGCAGCGGGTTGGCGATACGGAACCGTGCAAAACTATCCACCATCAGGCGCTTCTGATCCCGTGTCACGACTTCTTCGCGCTGTGTGCTGATGGACAGTACACGCTTGTCCACATAGACAACATCCTGCACGAAGGGCAGCTTGAAGTTCAGGCCAGGTTCCTGGATGACCTTCTGCGGCTTACCAAACTGCATGACGATGGCCTGCTCTGTCTGGTAAACGGTGAAAAGCGAGCTGGATGCAACGACACCGGCGGCCACCAGAATAATGGCGAAAACTGTCAGGAATGTTTTATTCATTTGTTGGTCGCCCCTTTCTGCAGTTCATTGAGTGGCAGGTAGGGAACGATGCCTTGCGCTCCGTCCTTACCAATATCAATGATCATTTTCTGCTTACCCGTGAACACTTCCTGCAACGTCTCAAGATAGATACGCTGACGCGTCACATAGGGTGCCTTGGCATATTCGTTATAGATGGAAATAAAACGGGCCGCCTCACCTTCGGCCTCGGCAATAACCCTTTGCTTATAACCCTCGGCCTCCTGACGGATCTTTTCCGCCTGGCCACGGGCCCGGGGAATAACGTCATTGGAGTAGGATAAGGCCTCGTTCTGGGCGCGTTCCTTGTCGGCTTCCGCCGCCTGAACATCCCGGAACGCCGCAATCACCTGGGGTGGCGGTTCTGCATTCTTCAACTGGACCTGCAGAATGGTAACGCCTGCGCCATAGTCATTGAGGACTTGCTGAAGACGTTCCAACACTTCCGTTTCGACCAGCAAACGACCTTCGGTAATGGCCGAGGTCAGGTCCGTGCGACCGATGACCTCGCGCATGGCGCTTTCTGCCGCGGCCTTAATCGTCAGGTCCGGCTGATCAATATTAAAGAGATACTTGCCCGCATCACTGATCCGCCACAACACCGTGAAACCGATATCGACGATATTCTCATCCCCGGTCAGCATCAGGCTTTCCGCCTCTACCGGGGTGGAGCCGCCGCCGCGCGTCGGACGGAAACCGATTTCGACACTGTTGACCTTGGTGACTTCAGGCGTCAACACGGTTTCAATCGGATAAGGCAGGTGATAGTTCAGGCCTGGCTGGGTCGTTTCCGACCATTTACCGAAGCGCAGCACGACACCCTGCTGGGTCGTCTCGACCTTATAAAAACCGCTGATCAGCCAAGCACAGAGAATAACCAGCAACAGAATGAGGATGCCGATCTTGCCGCCACCGCCGCCGGGGATGATATCTTTTAGCCGGTCCTGGCCCTTCTTGATAATATCTTCGAGATTGGGGGGTTGTTGACCACTCGGTCCTGACCCCCAAGGTCCGCGATTGCCACCGCCGCCTTGCCAGCCTCCGTCATTACCACCCTGATTGTTCCAAGGCATATGATCGCCTCTCCTTCATTCCTGCGCTGATTTTGCGCGTTTGCTAACTTTACGTAGTCGCGTTATATGACACCCTGCAACATTCTGCAACGGAACACGGGGCGAGAAACGCTTTATTTCTCTCAGCCGCCTTCCAGCAGAGGTTTTTTATTCTATGCCTACCATTTTGTGTCCGAAGCGGAGTTTTCAAGCATGTCAGCGATAAATGAGCAAACCATTCTCAAATGCCTCGATCAGGTCATCGACGAAAAATCAGGCAAAAGCGTGGTCGCGCTCGGCCTGATTGCCGGTCTGGTGATCAAGGAGGGCAATGTCGGTTTTGCGCTTGAAATCAACCCCAAAGACGCAGGTGAGATGGAACTCCTGCGCAAGAAATGCGAGGAGGCGGTCTTCAATCTGCCCGGCGTCAAATCGGTAAGCGTGGTACTAACAGCGGAACAGGCCGCACAACCGGCGCCGTCCCGCCCCCAACCTCAACAGCAGCAACCGGCGCAAAAGCCGGAAGTCCCGGGCGTTGCCGCCATTGTTGCCGTCGCCTCCGGCAAGGGTGGGGTCGGCAAATCCACCTGCGCCGTCAATCTTGCGCTCGGGCTTGCGGCGCTCGGCCTCAAGGTCGGAATGCTGGATGCGGACGTTTACGGCCCGTCGCTGCCACGCATGCTGGGACTGAAAGGCAAGCCGGATTCAAAAGATGGCAAAAAGCTCATCCCGATGGAGAAATGGGGCCTGAAGGTCATGTCCATGGGCTTCCTCGTCGAGGAAGACACGCCGATGATCTGGCGCGGCCCCATGATCATGAGCGCCTTGCAGCAGATGGTGTTCGATGTGGACTGGGGCGAGCTCGATGTCCTCGTCGTCGATATGCCCCCCGGCACCGGGGATGCGCAACTCACATTGGCCCAGCGCGTGCCGCTCGCCGGCGCGGTAATCGTTTCCACTCCGCAGGATATCGCCTTAATTGATGCCCGTAAGGGACTGAATATGTTCCGCAAAGTTGACGTACCGGTGTTCGGGATCATCGAGAATATGAGCTATTTCCTCTGCCCGTCCTGCGGGGAGCGTTCTGACATTTTCGGGCATGGCGGTGCCCATGAAACAGCGAACGAGCTCGGCGTCGATTTCCTTGGCGAAGTGCCGCTGCATATGGATATCCGAAAAACCTCTGATGCCGGAACGCCGATCACCGCAACGGAACCGGACAGCGCCCATGCCAAGACCTACCGCGATCTGGCGGCGAAGGTGCAGGGGAAAATCGAGGAGGGGCTCGCGACCTCATCAGGACCCAAAATCGTTATCGAATAATAAAAAAAGCCCGGATCGCTCCGGGCTTTTTATCAGGCTTCTGAGACCCGCTGCAGACCGAGCGCGGCCTGCGCTGCCGCCAACCGGGCAATCGGCACGCGGTAGGGAGAACAGGAGACGTAATCGAGGCCGACCCGTTCGCAGAAATCAATGCTGGAGGGGTCGCCGCCATGCTCCCCGCAGATACCAAGCTTGATATCGGCGCGCGTCTCGCGCCCGCGATCGACCGCAATCTGAACCAGCTCGCCCACGCCTTCCTGATCGAGGGAGACGAAGGGATCGGTTTCATAGATGCCCTGTCCCACATAATCCTCCAGGAAGGATCCACTATCGTCGCGGCTGATGCCATAGGTTGTTTGCGTCAGATCGTTGGTGCCGAAGGAGAAAAACTCCGCCTCCTTCGCGATATCCCCGGCCCGAAGCGCGGCGCGCGGGAGTTCAATCATCGTGCCGATGAGATACTCGATCTCCTTGCCGGTCTCGTCATGGATGGCGTCGGCAACGGCCTTGATCTTTATTTTAAGGATTTCGAGTTCCCGCTCCGTCGCAACGAGCGGGATCATGATTTCCGGGATCACAGTGGAGCCGAGTTCCTTGCTGACCTCGGCGGCGGCCTCAAGGATCGCGCGGGCCTGCATCTCGTATATTTCCGGGAAGGAGATGCCGAGACGGCACCCCCGATGACCGAGCATCGGATTAAACTCATGCAGTTGCAGGGCGCGGTGGCGCAGTTTCGCTGGTTCCGCACCAAGCGCCTTGGCCAGATCGTCGATTTCCTCATCCGTTTTGGGCAAGAACTCATGCAGCGGCGGATCGAGAAGCCGGATGGTGACCGGGAGCCCCGCCATAATCCGGAAAAGCTCAATAAAGTCTCCGCGCTGATAAGGGAGCAATTTGTCCAACGCCGCGCGCCGTTCCTCGCTGGTTTCGGCCAAAATCATCTGGCGGACGGAAACAATCCGTTCCGCATCGAAGAACATATGCTCGGTCCGGCAGAGGCCCACACCTTCCGCGCCGAATTTCCGCGCGGTTTCCGCATCCAATGGCGTTTCCGCATTGGCACGCACCTTCATGCGGCGGATTTCATCGGCCCAGGACATCAACTCGCCAAATTCGCCGGACAGTTCCGGCATGATCATATCGACCGCGCCCAGCATCACCTCGCCGCTGCCGCCGTCGATGGTGACGATATCACCCTTGTTATAAGTTTCCCCAAGCACGCTAAGCGTTTCATTCTGATAATCGATATTGAGCGACCCCGCGCCGGACACACAGGCCCGGCCCATGCCGCGCGCGACAACCGCCGCATGACTGGTCATGCCGCCGCGGCTGGTGAGGATACCTTTCGCCGCATGCATGCCGTGGATATCTTCGGGACTCGTTTCGATCCGGACCAGGATAACGGCTTTCCCCTCGCCCGCGAGGGTTTCCGCCTCGTCACTGTTAAAGACGATCTGCCCCGACGCGGCACCGGGGCTCGCCGGAAGCCCACGCGCAATGACATTGCGTTCCGCAGCGGGATCAAGCGTCGGGTGCAGCAATTGATCAAGGGAGGCCGGGTCAATCCGTTTGATCGCCTCGTTCTTGTCGATCAGCCCTTCGTTCACCATGTCGATGGCGATTTTTAGCGCCGCCTTCGCTGTGCGCTTGCCCGAGCGGGTCTGCAGCATCCAGAGCTTGCCCTGCTGGACCGTAAATTCGATATCCTGCATGTCGTGATAATGCGCTTCGAGCTTTTTATACACATCGACAAGTTCGGCGAAGACTTCAGGAAAGACTTCCTCCATCGAAGGGGCCTCAGCGCCCGCATCGAGACGGGACTGCCTGGTCAGGTTCTGCGGCGTGCGAATACCGGCCACCACGTCTTCCCCTTGCGCATTCACGAGGAATTCGCCGTAGAAAATCTTCTCGCCCGTGGAGGGATCGCGGGTGAAGGCAACACCGGTTGCACTGTCATCGCCCATATTGCCAAACACCATGGCCTGGACATTGACGGCGGTGCCCCAGCTTGCCGGGATATCATGAAGGCGGCGGTAAGTGATCGCGCGCTGATTCGTCCAGGAGCTGAACACCGCGCCAATGGCGCCCCAGAGCTGATCCTGTACGGTTTGCGGGAAGGGCCGGCCGAGTTCTTCCTCGACCTTTTCCTTATACTGCCCGACAAGGCGTTCCCAGTCGTCCGCCGAGAGGTCGGTATCGAGATGATAGCCGTTTTCCTCTTTCAATATCTCAAGCAGTTCTTCGAAATGATAATGATCGACGCCAAGGACGACATCGGAATACATCTGGATAAAGCGGCGGTAGCTGTCATAGGCGAAACGCTTGTCGCCGCTCTGTGCCTCCAGTCCCTTGACCGTCTCGTCATTGAGGCCAAGGTTAAGAACGGTGTCCATCATGCCGGGCATCGAGGCCCGCGCGCCGGAACGCACCGACACCAGCAGCGGCTTCTCCGCATTGCCGAAGCCACCGCCAACGGAGGCCTCGATCTCGGCGATTGCCGCATCGACCTGCGTGGCGAGCGTATCGGGATATGTCTCGTTATTTTCAAGAAATTCCGTGCAGACTTCCGTGGTGATGGTAAAGCCCGATGGCACCGGCAGACCGAGATTGCTCATCTCCGCCAGGTTCGCGCCTTTGCCGCCCAGCAGATTGCGCATTTCCGCCGTGCCATCCGCCGTACCATCGCCAAAAGAATATACCCACTTCGTCATCTCGATATCGCCCTTCTGATGTT
>NZ_JARGOQ010000080.1 GCF_029233945.1 Sneathiella sp.
CATCTCTTATGCAAACTCAATAATTTGTCTCATGAATGCTGAACGGGAACAGGATCGAAAAAGGGCAACAGTTCGTTGGGCTCGGTAGATATTAACCGCGCCATTTTCTCCAGCATGATCGACCTTTATCATTTTTTCGGCTGTTTTTTTTGCTGGCCTCAAAGTCGAAAATGTCATTATTTCTTTGCCATACATAAGTGACGAATAGAGTAGCAACGATAGCATAACTATTCACAAAACGAGAAAATGGGTTAATATTATGCTAGTAATAAGAGGAGCTTTAGGAAGAAGGTAGCTGTAGGTGGATCATTTGATGATTTCTGGAGGAATAGGAGCCTTTCTTCAAATAGTTCCAATTCACCTGTTTATTCTTTTTTGCTTCTATTGTGTTGTACTATTGTATGCGATCAAGAGGCCGCCGGGGTTGTTAAAAAATACTCTGGGCATTATTTTGGCATTGGTCGCCGTTTTGGTTTTTGCTCCGCTATTCTGGTCAAGCATGAAATATACATTTGGAATGCTGAGCAATATGAATTGATGCTTTCTGCTGTTTATAAAGTGGGTAGAAAAATGGGTAGAAATTTAAATTTACGAATTAGGCTTTATAAGCATTATTTGTAGGCGGAACGAACCTCCGCCATTTGCTTTAATTTATAAACAAAAACAAAATATTGAGAAAAACACTAGTGGCATCATACCCCAATTAGTCCCCCAAATAATTTTATCAGAGGTCCATAATTTTAAGGGAGGAATGGTTGTTTATCAGCAATTGGTATCGATTTGTATTTTGGTGAACTTTAGTATCGAAGACTTCTGGTATTTAAATGCCGGATTAAGGGCACAAAAAATCGGATCAGGTCACAGCTCGTCATCATCAAACATCGGATTGCTTTCGATTTCTCCTTCGATGGCCTCAATCGAGGCGCCAGACGCGGCGGCCTTGGGCAAAAAGGCGATATGAAACAGGGCGTCCCCCTGGTTCACCAAAGGTATTGTCACTGCGCCGACGATCAAACCATCTTTTGTGGCCCGCACTTCGGTTTCCCGCTCCCCGAAGGGATCAGAAATCAAACCGAGGATGTCGCCTTCGTGAATATAGTCTCCAATGTCGTGTCGCGCACGCAACAGGCCGCCTTCCGGCGCTCGCAACCACGCGCTCTGGGTCGCCACAGGTGTTTTCTTGACCTTCCTATTACTTGTCTGAACGGCGCTCTTTGCGACCATGCCCATGTGTCGCATGACTCTCAGGACACCGGCGACGCCGACACGAACAGCAAAATCGCTGTATCGTAGCGCCTCTCCTGCTTCGAAAACCATGACAGGAACGCCGAGTTGGCTGGCGGCGGCCCGCAAGGAACCATCTCGCAGCGATGAGTTCAGGATGACGGGCGGTTCAAACGCTTCAGCCAAGTTGCGCGCCTTCTTGTTTCGCAGGTCAACGCGCACCTGCGGCAGGTTGTTGCGGTGTATCGCCGCCGTGTGCAAATCAATGCCGCAATCACATCGCTGAACCACATCATTCAGAAAAATATGAGCAAGGCGCGATGCCAGCGACCCCTTGGCGTTGCCCGGAAACGACCGGTTGAGGTCACGACGATCCGGCAGGTAGCGGCTGTGACCGATAAAGCCGAACGAATTGACGATTGGCACTAACAACAAGGTACCTGATACCCGGCGCAAGGCGACTAACCGACCAAGCCGGCGAATGATCTCAACACCAAGGACTTCGTCGCCGTGAATTGCCGCACTGACAAAAATTGTCGGCCCGTCGCGCTTGCCATGAATGACCTGAACAGACAATGTTGCCGGCGTGTGGTCAGACATCATGCTAAGGGGGATATCAACGATCTTTCGCTGACCAGCGGGAATTGTTTCGCTGGCCAGCTCAAAGGGTTTACGCAAGCTTTGGGCTCCTTTTGGCTTTGCTGCCTTTTGTGCGGGTGCGGCCAGCCTTAGCATTCTTTTCAATGAATTCGATAATCTTTGAGGCGACATCAATGCCGGAGGCTTTCTCGATGCCTTCCAGTCCTGGTGACGAATTCACTTCCATCACCACCGGACCAGCGTTTGATCGCAGCATATCAACACCACAGACGTTCAGTCCCATTGCATTGGCCGATTTTAGGGCGGTTGATCGCTCTTCCGCTGTAATTTTGACGGCCTCCGCGGAGCCTCCGCGGTGTAAATTCGACCGGAAATCTCCTTCTGCTCCGCGACGGATCATAGCCGCAACAACTTTTTCGCCAACTACGATACAGCGCAAATCTTCGCCATTGGCCTCTTTCACAAATTGTTGGACCAAGATATTGGTATCAGTGCCACCGAAAGCTTGGATAATGCTTTCCGCTGATTTGGGCGTTTCTCCCAAGACAACACCAATACCCTGGGTTCCTTCCAAAAGCTTGATAATAACGGGGGCGCCGCCGGCAAGTTTTAGAACCTCTGCAGCATCCGAGGTGCGATGGGCGAAAACGGTAACCGGCAGGCCGATACCTTCGCGAGACAGCAACTGCATGCTCCGCAGTTTATCGCGAGATCGCGAAATGCCAACCGACTCGTTGACCGGATAAACATCCATCATCTCAAACTGCCGTAGAACAGCAGTGCCAAAAAAAGTAACTGAGGCCCCGATACGAGGAATAACCGCATCGTAGCCTTTCAAAGACTCACCTTTGTAATGAATTTCAGGATCACCGGACGCGATATCGATATAGCAACGCAGATGATTAATAACATCGATTTGATGGCCTCGCGCTTCAGCTGCTTCGATCAAGCGTTCATGTGAGTACAGTTCTGCATTTCGACAGAGTAGAGCGATTTTCATAAAACTCACCTTTCGTTAGTGAACTTGGTTGAAACTTCTGCAAAACTGCGGCTAGCGATGAATGAACGACTTGGGTCGATCAAGAAGCCGCCCTTTAAGGCCTGCCGCCCAAGCAGCAATCGAAAGCCCATAAGTGCACGGTCGGCTAACGTCACTTCAATAGGCCAGGTCGTGCCCCCCAAACCTACGTCGATTTCAATGACATAACGCGGATGGCGATGGCCGGTTGAGCTCATTATTTCACGCTCGTCACGGATTTCCGCGATACATTTGACGGCCGGTTCCCGACGTCTCTGCACAGGATAAAGAATAAAGGAAACATGGGGCGCGCCACGTTCTGTGAAGGTTTGAATATCAACGGCATGAACCGCCGATGTCCTAGCCCCACTATCTATCTTGGCTTTCACAGCTTCTTCCAGCAGACCGGGGAAAGTGACCCACTCGCGCCATCCGATAACCATTTTATCATTGCGTGGTTTCACATTAGTCATCCGAAGCGACCTGAGCAGGATCATCGGATATGTCCGATGGTTCATTCTCAATTCCACCGGCCATATCACCCGCAAGCGCATCCTCAAGAGTCGCTATGCTGGCTTCATTCAATCGTCGATAGCTGAAAAAAGTTCGCTGGTTAACGACGACAAAATAGGTGCCGAGATCGATCAGAATATGCCCGGTTTCATACAGACCGCGTCTTATCGCTTCGATTTGCTCGGGCCATAATCGCCGTTGGTTTACTATTCGGCACATCAATTTCATGGAAATGCGATAGCGGCCCCGCGGTTTTCCGCCGAACGAGTGGTCATAAAGTGAGACTAGACGATCGACAACATCCGCATTTGAATAATCTAAACTACCTGGCAACTTTACCTCTCCTAATCATATCAATTTCCTGCTCAAATTCTGTTATTAGCATAATCATAAAATAACAAAATGCAAAATTTTCTTTCCTTATAAGTAAAATTAATTTATCTATATTGTATATATTTTATATAATAAGGGATTTTCAATTGAGCTCCATTGCCTATCAAGTAGCCGCCATTGTTGCGTTACTCGCTGCCAATGCCTTTTTCGTTGCGGCTGAATTTGCGCTGGTCTCGGCTCGCAATTTTCGACTTGAGCCAAAAGCGCGCGCGGGCAACAAAACGGCCCGACTGACGCTTTCCATCAAAGGTGATATTGATGCGTATTTATCAGCCTGCCAACTCGGGATCACGATGGCCTCACTCGGTTTGGGTTGGCTGGGAGAACCGGCCGTTGCCGCTCTTTTAACGCCCGTTCTTTCTCCGTTGGATTTGTCCGCGGAAACCCTGCATACAATCGCCTTTGTGGTCGGATTTATAGTCTTTTCGTCACTACATATCGTTGTCGGTGAGCAGGTGCCAAAAACATATGCAATTCGAAAAGCCGAATCCATCGCTATGCTACTGGCGTATCCGCTGCACTGGTTTTACCGAGTAATTTTTCCCTTGAGCTGGCTACTAAACTGGTCGTCACGCGCAATACTCCGATCAATGAATGTTCGTGAGGCAAGCCATGCTGATGTTCTGACAAGCGATGAATTGCGCGGGTTAATCCATGTCTCCGCCGAGCATGGCGAAGTGGCGGCCGAACGCGCAGCAATGTTACATAATTTGTTCCAATTTGATGAACGTACCGTCGAGCGTGTGATGATTCCGCGACTTGAAACACAGGTTTTGCGACTGGATGCACTCGGCGAACGGAATCTCAATGTAATCAGAAAGAGTCAATATTCCCGGTTTCCTGTTTTAAACGGCGAACTGGACGATCTTGTTGGCATTGTCTTGGTGCGCGATTTGATGAACGCCATTATTGATGGAACGCAAGCGCCTTGGCAGAACCTAGAGGCTTATTGTCGCGATCCGCTCGCCGTTCCGGAATCCCTCAAGGTTACAGAAATGTTTGACATGATGCGTGAGACACGCTCGCACATGGCGTGCGTGATTGATGAATATGGTGCCTTTTCAGGCGTGGTGACACTGGAGGACCTGCTCGAAGAAATCGTTGGTGAGATTTCGGATGAGACCGACAAGATTGAACCGGTATACCCCATTATTTGGAAAGAAACATACTGGGAAGCTCACGGTCTGGCACCACTCGCAGATCTTGAACGGGAAACAAGCTTTCAAGTCGAAGAACCGATGACCGTGAATACGATCTCCGGCCTGATTATGAGCGAGCTTTCCCGCCTGCCCGTCAAGGGAGACACCGTCAATATCGGAGAGTTTAAATTTACTGTATTGGCGATGAAAGACCGTCATGTCGAAAAAATACGAATTGAGACGATGACGGAGGTGTTGGATTCTAACGATCTGAATTCGGAAGCGAAATTACCGGAAACTACCGACACGAATACAGGTGAGCTCAAATCTAGCCCCCCGCCCCTTAAAGGAGGATAAGCATATGGAAGATGCGTCAAATTGGCTTGCGAATGTCAAGATTGCAAGTATGGAGTTGCTGAGTGATTTTATCGTCGCATTACCCGGGCTTTTGGGCGCCATTGTTATACTGGCTGCGGGCTGGTTAGTCGCCCGGGTTTTGCGTGCGACGGCGGTACGTATGAGTGACGGATTGAACCGCTTGTTTGAAACCGTAATGCCGACAGGCCGTCTTGCCAGTTTTCGTTTATCTCCAAGGTCAGCCCATATGATCGGAAATGTGGTCTATTGGTTGACCATCGTCTTTACCATCACACTTGCTGCTGATGTTGCTAATTTTGATACCTTTTCCTCCTGGCTGTCAGTGATCTTTGGATATTTACCTCGAGTTTTAGTTGGAGTGCTGATTGTAATTGTCGGTTATCTGCTCGGTGCCGCCGTTCGTGATCTTGTCGCGACGACCTTATCCTCCATGGCAATCCATCAGGGCGAATTGATCGGTGCTTTTGCGCAATGGGCCATCCTCCTGACGGCAGGGATTATCGCCATCGAACAGATTGGCATCGACGTGACATTCCTGATCGTCATTATTGCCATCTTTATGGCGGCCGTAATGGGCGGAATAGCACTTGCATTTGGCTTGGGCGCGCGCCCACTGGCGGCCAATCTGATAGGTGCCCGTTACCTGCAACAACAATATTCGCCCGGTCAGGTTCTTGCCATCGATGATGAAGAAGGTGAAGTTTTGGAATTCACCGCGACGGGAGTTGTCCTGGAAACGTCCGGGGGGCGGTCGACGGTGCCAGGCGAAGTTTACTTCCATAAAAAAATTACACTTAAAGGGGAGGATATTGTCGATGACTAGCACCCTCCCTTTAAGCATTGCGTTTATCGAACGCAATCCCAACGCTGCCGCGCGGGTCCTCGAAAATCTGTCGACAGATGATGCTACTGCTCTGATTAACGTATTACCAGGCTATGCAAGCGCTCTGGCCTTGGGGCGCATGACGCCTTTTGCCGCAGCGCAATGTGTTATACAACTCGAAACGGATCGGGTCGTTCTTATTTTGCGCACCATGTCGTTTTTGGACGCAGCAAGTGTTTTGCGGGTAATGAACGATGAAAATCGCAACGCCGCTTTGAATGCCCTACCGGAAGATCTGGCGAGAGACTTCAAAAAATCGCTCAGGCATCCGTTGGATTCCGTGGGTGCCTGGATGAACCAGCGCATATCACCCTTGCCGCAATCGCATACGGTTGCGGATGCCCTAAAATATGCGAAACGGAAAACGCGCCCTGAAGGTGATGAATTATTCGTCGTTGATGACGCACATCGTTTCGTTGGCGTAGTTCGGATATCGCGGCTCGTCCAAAATGACGGTAAGGCGGTATTGAAGGACCTGATTAAAACCGGAGCGCCGACCGTGTCCAACCGGGCCACTTTGGCCTCTATTATTGATTCTCCCCTTTGGGGTGACCACGCTGCTCTCGCGGTTGTTGGCCGAAAAGGTAATTTTCTTGGCACGTTGTCGCATAGCCTAGCCCGTCAGGGCATCGTCGCCGCGCAACGGCACCCCCCCGGCGTGAAGTCAGATTCAATCCTGACGCATCTCATCGGTGGATGTTTTGTTGCTTTTGTAGGACTGCTCGGCTTGATTTTAAACTCAGCAAGTATTCAAGGACCTATAACAGATTTGGAGGCCAGTCATGACGGGTAATATTGATGCCGCTATTGAGCCGCTGGAACGTCGCTTCCTACTTGACCATCCCTGGGATGCCGCACGTCTTCTTGAAGCCTTGCCAGCTGACGAGGCCGCGATTGCTCTAACGCGACAGCGCGTCGAAGTTTTAGTTCCGGTTTGGCGGCGTTTAATGACACCAATTGCCACACGATTACTCAGCAAGCTTCCTGACAAACGTGCGACGGATCTGTTGTCCGAACTTTTACCCAATGAAGCCGCACTCTTGCTCGCGTCCCTGCCTGAACCCGATAGCGGCCGGTATTTGTCGCAAATGGATACCAGGATTGCTGAAGATATTAAAAAACTAATGAGCTATCCAGAGGGTAGCGCCGGGCGGTTGATGAACCCCGTCGATGCGACTTTTCGAATGACGACAACGGCGTCAGAGGCCATTAATCAATTGCGGCAGCGTAGAACGAAGAATTCCCGAAGCCTGTTCTTGGTCGACGAGGAAAACCGTCTCACCGAAAAGGTCTCTATTCAAGACATAGCCGTCGCTGACGCAGACGACCGCTTGCAAGACTTGGCCAAGCCGGTGACCGCCTACGTCAATCCGTTGTCATCGCAGGATGAGGTTGTCGAGTTACTTGAGCGTGATCGTCTTGCCGATCTGCCCGTCGTCGATCTGAACGGCGTTTTGATAGGCGTGATACAACACACAGCCCTGGTTGATACCATTCAAGAAGACGCTACCGCAGACATCCAGACAATGGTTGGTGCAAGTAAGGATGAGCGAGCGCTATCGAAGCCGCTTTTTGCTGTACGCCGACGGTTACCCTGGTTGCAGATCAATCTGCTAACGGCTTTTATGGCCGCAGCTGTCGTTGGATTGTTTGAAAATACTATCGCCCAATTCACGGCACTGGCGGTTCTCCTTCCTGTCGTCGCCGGTCAATCAGGTAACGCGGGCGCTCAAGCTCTGGCGGTGACCATGCGCGGCTTGGCGTTACGTGAGATTTCTACAAGCCAAGGATTGCGGGTTATGTTTAAGGAATTGAATGTAGGTTTAGTAAATGGATTGGCAGTGGCCGCTACATGCGGAATTGGGGTGTTTTTCTGGAGTGGGTCATTGGGGCTGGTTTTGGTCATAATGCTATCCATGGTTCTGGCAATGGTCGCCGCGGGTTTTGCCGGGGCTGTTGTCCCGATTGTCTTGACCAAATTGGGTCAGGACCCGGCAGTCGCCTCATCAATCGTTTTGACAACCGTTACTGACATCGCAGGGTTCTTTTCCTTCCTTGGTATTGCGACTCTATTGTCGTCAATGCTTTGACATTAAGATAACTTAGTTATGGTTTCATGTTATTAGAAAAGCTCTTGATAGTTGCCGGCCCGCGTGGCCAAAGCTCAGGAAAAACAATCAATATGGCTTCATTCAGGCTCATCAAGGGGCAACCTATTGTAAATTTTCACTTAAGTGCAAATCCACTGGACTGGTACAGAAAACTGGTACAGGATTAAACGATGCAAGGAGGCAGTTTAGCTCTAACCCCTTGATATAATTACATCGGAAAAATGCGGCGGTTTCTCCCCGACCCTCCGCCATTATCTTTAAAATCAATGCATTAGATACCTAGTTTTGATGGTGGCACATTGAAGTGAGCCATTATCCATGCATATATCTACCTACCTGATGCTTTCCAGACACAACGTCTTCTATTTCCGTTGGCCTATTCCTAAGGCCCTCCATCCTTACAATAAATGCACGCATATAAGAGTGTCTCTGGAAACGAGAGATAATCGCCTTGCCATGCAATTGTCACGGTGGTTATCATACTGGGCTGATGAATTGCTGAGTAGCGTTGCCAATAAAAATATGAAATATCACGAAATAAGAACCCTGCTTAAGTCGCATTTCGCCAGCCTGCTAGAGCAACGGAAGTCGTCAATGGCTGATAAAGGACGCCTGAGCGAGCTCGAGCTAAACGTCCTCAGGTCGAGTATTTTAACATCCGCCGCACCAGAAATATTCAACCTTACGGCTAACGACGAAAAGCCGCCTGTGGACCGTCTGATCGCCCTGTATGGGCTTCCCGTCTCTCAAGGCAGCGATACCTATCAAACTATGGAAACGGAGTTCAGGAGCTCTTACAAAGCTTATTGCCAACATGTTCTTGATTATGACAAGTCGATGGAAGAATACGACCTCTCAAGCTCTGCTGAGCCTTCCCGCCCACCATCCTCAAGCGAAGGTATGGACACCCCTCTCAGTGAGCTTGTCAGGCGGTTTGTGGAGGAGAGAGTAAGGGGCGGCAATTGGACAAAAAAGTCGGAGAAGGAATATCAGGCAATCTATAATTTGCTGCTTGCCATTCTGGGTACTGACATCGCCTGTACTTCTATTAACTCCAAGGGTGCCCAAAAGGTGAAGAGCACTTTGCAGCAGGTGCCCAAGAACATTAATTCGAACCCGAAGACTAGGGGGCTTAAGTTTGAAGATGCTATCGCGGTTGTGGGTGTAGAGCGGATGCATGTGAAAACAATTAATAAACATCTCAATGCATACCACGGCTTATTCAAATGGGCTGAAAAGAACGGGTATGTCTCTAAGAACGTATTTACCGGACTAACCATCTGTTCCCGTTCAGCATTCATGAGACAAATTATTGAGTTTGCATAAGAGATGATT